>NC_015320.1:1200000-1901943 GCF_000194625.1 Archaeoglobus veneficus SNP6
CACCCCCGGCTCCTCCAGCTCCTCTTCTTGGCGAAGTAACTGTTATTTGAACCGTTGCGTTATCCGTTGCCCCGTCGCTGTCTGTAACCGTAAGCTCAACCGTGTACGTGCCCGCTGATGAGTAGCTGTGTTTTACAACTACACCCGATGCTGTAGAACCATCGCCGAAGTCCCATGCGTAGCTGACTATGCTTCCATCCGAATCATAGCTTGAGGATGCGTTGAATGTTATTGCTTCTCCAGTCCTTGCAGACGTCTTGCTTGCCGTGAATGATGCAACTGGTGGGTTGTTTCTGACTTCAACTATTACACTGCTTGAATTTTCGTTGCCCGCTGTATCGTTTGCTTTTATTGTATAATTCCAGTAACCGAGGGATGTGGTGTTGATGGAGATGTTGAACGCTGTGCCGTTTTGATAACTTCCCGAGTCAACGAATGTACCGTTCCTGTAAACCGCATACTTGTTTGGATGCGCATCTGCAATGACAACAGTCAGGTTTGCTTTGGTGTTTCTGTAAACTGATGGCGGATAGCTGATTACTGTTATTTGTGGAGGAGTTTTGTCTACCGTCACAACTCTCGTTCCTGTTGAGTTCCAGTGATTCAGGGAGTCATTCGCATACACCCTGTACGTGTGCGTGCCTTCTGATGTAATTGTATAGTTGAAATCAACAGCCTTGCCACTTCCAAGCTTCGACATTGTGTAATTTACTCCGTTTACGTTTATCAAGGCGGTTGAAACGTTTGAGATTGCATCCGTAACGTTTACGGCGATCGTGACGGAAGTGTTTACGATGGAGTTGTTTGTAGGAGTAGGTGAGATGAATGTTATTGCTGGTGGTGTGATGTCCACAGCGAATGTCCAGGTTTGGCTTGCATTGGAATTGCCAGCGTCATCTGTTACTGCTACATTCCATGTGTGAGTGCCTTCTGTCAATCCTGTAACGGTTACTGTTGTTAAAGTAGTGGTTGCATTCCCGGTTGTGTTGGCTACTCCGTCTATGTACAGTGTATAATCGATTAAAGTGTCTATGTTGTCGTACGCCGTAAAGTTGAAGGTTACTGTTGTGCTGTCTATGTTTGAGTTGTTTACTGGCTGGCTTAGGATTATTACTGGAGGTGTGGTATCGAGAGTTATATGCCTTAATGGAGTTTGATTTAAATTACCCGCAGTATCGTTTACGTAAACTCTGTAGCTATAGCCACCTTCATTCAATCCCGTTAAATTAATCCAGCAGTAACCCGTTTTGTTGTCCGAGCTTGTGTTTACAAAGGTCATTGTGTAGTTTGTTGAATTGAATTCTAAAATACAGGTATCTACTGCACTCACACCATCGCTAACGCTCACATTTACATAAACCCAGTTTCTGCTTACATTTGCATGGTCAGGCTCTGTTGGGCTGGTGTAATAAATTACCGGAGGGGTTGTGTCAATAGCGAACGTTACCGTCTCTGTTGAGTTGGTATATCCGAGGGTGTCGTTGGCGTAGATTCTTACATAATGAGGACCATCGCTCAGAGTTGGAGTTGTTCCAACGTAATAGCCGTTGGTGTAGGTTAACGTGATGTTTGTAGTTCCATCGATCTGGGCTATGACCGTGCTAACTCCAGAAGGATCGGTTGCTGAGACGTTTATCGTCACGGTTGATGTTGCATAGGTCGTGTTTTGCGGAGAGATTATAACAACGCTTGGCGGGAAGTGATCGTACGTTAACGGCAGGTAATCTATGTTGCTTGCATCCAATACATAGGGTGAATCGCATATTCCATCACCATCCGCATCGCTACTGCATGTTTGGCTGAACCCGGTTCCATCTGGCTTAGCCCAGTAGTTTCCGCCGAGGTAATTACCTCCAATTATGTTGCTGCCGGGTGTTTTCGTGGTGTTCCAAGAATTCGTGGTTCCGGTGATATAGAAATTGTTGGTGTTGTTAAAGATGTTGTTGTAAATGAGGTTGTTGTTCGATGAGGAGAGGTACAGTCCATATGTATTTCTACCAGCCCCGTTGTTACTGATTATATTTCCGGAAATCTCGGCGTTTGATATACTCTGCAAATAAATTCCACCATTGAAGTTGTTCTCAACGGTGTTGTTCTTGAATGTAAGAGTTGGATTGCTGGAGCTGTAGCCTTTGATGTACATTCCGTAGTTGTTGTTGTTTTCAGCAGTGTTGTTCTCAAGTCTGACTGTTCCTCTGATGTTGTAGAGGTAAACTCCAGCACCAAAGTTTGATGAGAAGTTGGAGTTGAGGATTGTGACGTTCTGGCTGTTTGTAGTGCTTCCCATGTCTATGAAAACTCCATGATTGGTGGTGCTGCCAGCAGATCCAATGTTGGAAACAGTTACGTTGTCAAGAACGATGTTCTTTATAGGATTGTAATCATCCAAATGAATTCCATTGGTGCTTGCTGAGCTTATGGTTGTGTCGTTTATGAACAGGCCATCAATCTGCTTTCCGCTATCATAAATGCCATAAGAACCTCCAGAGATTGTGGAGTTGTCTATTGTGACGTTTGTTATGCTTCCAGCAATGTTGATGCCGTTTGATGCTGGGTTGGTTATTGTTAGATGGCTGAATTTTGAGTTGGAGACAGAGGAGAGGTAGATTGCATCGCTTGAGGGATTCGATATTGTGAGGTTGTAAAGGTAGAGGTTGCTAACACTCATCGCATAAATTCCATAGCTGTAACTCCTAACAGTGTTGTCAAAGGAGAGGTCTCTGACTGTTATGCTTCCTCCAGATAGACTCCTGAGATCTATTTGAGTTCCACCGTTGTCTCCAACGCTGTTATCTGATGGGGAGAAGACGATACTTCCGGAGACTGTTAAAGCTTCCAGATAAACTCCATTCGCATTGTTCTCAACGGTGTTGTTCTTGAATGTAAGAGTTGGATTGCTGGAGCTGTAGCCTTTGATGTACATTCCGTAGTTGTTGTTGTTTTCAGCAGTGTTGTTCTCAAGTCTGACTGTTCCTCTGATGTTGTAGAGGTAAACTCCAGCACCAAAGTTTGATGAGAAGTTGGAGTTGAGGATTGTGACGTTCTGGCTGTTTGTAGTGCTTCCCATGTCTATGAAAACTCCATGATTGGTGGTGCTGCCAGCAGATCCAATGTTGGAAACAGTTACGTTGTCAAGAACGATGTTCTTTATAGGATTGTAATCATCCAAATGAATTCCATTGGTGCTTGCTGAGCTTATGGTTGTGTCGTTTATGAACAGGCCATCAATCTGCTTTCCGCTATCATAAATGCCATAAGAACCTCCAGAGATTGTGGAGTTGTCTATTGTGACGTTTGTTATGCTTCCAGCAATGTTGATGCCGTTTGATGCTGGGTTGGTTATTGTTAGATGGCTGAATTTTGAGTTGGAGACAGAGGAGAGGTAGATTGCATCGCTTGAGGGATTCGATATTGTGAGGTTGTAAAGGTAGAGGTTGCTAACACTCATCGCATAAATTCCATAGCTGTAACTCCTAACAGTGTTGTCAAAGGAGAGGTCTCTGACTGTTATGCTTCCTCCAGATAGACTCCTGAGATCTATTTGAGTTCCACCGTTGTCTCCAACGCTGTTATCTGATGGGGAGATGACGATACTTCCGGAGACTGTTAAAGCTTCCAGATAAACTCCATTCGCATTGTTCTCAACGGTGTTGTTCTTGAATGTAAGAGTTGGATTGCTGGAGCTGTAGCCTTTGATGTACATTCCGTAGTTGTTGTTGTTTTCAGCAGTGTTGTTCTCAAGTCTGACTGTTCCTCTGATGTTGTAGAGGTAAACTCCAGCACCAAAGTTTGATGAGAAGTTGGAGTTGAGGATTGTGACGTTCTGGCTGTTTGTAGTGCTTCCCATGTCTATGAAAACTCCATGATTGGTGGTGCTGCCAGCAGATCCAATGTTGGAAACAGTTACGTTGTCAAGAACGATGTTCTTTATAGGATTGTAATCATCCAAATGAATTCCATTGGTGCTTGCTGAGCTTATGGTTGTGTCGTTTATGAACAGGCCATCAATCTGCTTTCCGCTATCATAAATGCCATAAGAACCTCCAGAGATTGTGGAGTTGTCTATTGTGACGTTTGTTATGCTTCCAGCAATGTTGATGCCGTTTGATGCTGGGTTGGTTATTGTTAGATGGCTGAATTTTGAGTTGGAGACAGAGGAGAGGTAGATTGCATCGCTTGAGGGATTCGATATTGTGAGGTTGTAAAGGTAGAGGTTGCTAACACTCATCGCATAAATTCCATAGCTGTAACTCCTAACAGTGTTGTCAAAGGAGAGGTCTCTGACTGTTATGCTTCCTCCAGATAGACTCCTGAGATCTATTTGAGTTCCACCGTTGTCTCCAACGCTGTTATCTGATGGGGAGAAGACGATACTTCCGGAGACTGTTAAAGCTTCCAGATAAACTCCATTCGCATTGTTCTCAACGGTGTTGTTCTTGAATGTAAGAGTTGGATTGCTGGAGCTGTAGCCTTTGATGTACATTCCGTAGTTGTTGTTGTTTTCAGCAGTGTTGTTCTCAAGTCTGACTGTTCCTCTGATGTTGTAGAGGTAAACTCCAGCACCAAAGTTTGATGAGAAGTTGGAGTTGAGGATTGTGACGTCCTGGCTGTTTGTAGTGCTTCCCATGTCTATGAAAACTCCATGATTGGTGGTGCTGCCAGCAGATCCAATGTTGGAAACAGTTACGTTGTCAAGAACGATGTTCTTTATAGGATTGTAATCATCCAAATGAATTCCATTGGTGCTTGCTGAGCTTATGGTTGTGTCGTTTATGAACAGGCCATCAATCTGCTTTCCGCTATCATAAATGCCATAAGAACCTCCAGAGATTGTGGAGTTGTCTATTGTGACGTTTGTTATGCTTCCAGCAATGTTGATGCCGTTTGATGCTGGGTTGGTTATTGTTAGATGGCTGAATTTTGAGTTGGAGACAGAGGAGAGGTAGATTGCATCGCTTGAGGGATTCGATATTGTGAGGTTGTAAAGGTAGAGGTTGCTAACACTCATCGCATAAATTCCATAGCTGTAACTCCTAACAGTGTTGTCAAAGGAGAGGTCTCTGACTGTTATGCTTCCTCCAGATAGACTCCTGAGATCTATTTGAGTTCCACCGTTGTCTCCAACGCTGTTATCTGATGGGGAGAAGACGATACTTCCGGAGACTGTTAAAGCTTCCAGATAAACTCCATTCGCATTGTTCTCAACGGTGTTGTTCTTGAATGTAAGAGTTGGATTGCTGGAGCTGTAGCCTTTGATGTACATTCCGTAGTTGTTGTTGTTTTCAGCAGTGTTGTTCTCAAGTCTGACTGTTCCTCTGATGTTGTAGAGGTAAACTCCAGCACCAAAGTTTGATGAGAAGTTGGAGTTGAGGATTGTGACGTTCTGGCTGTTTGTAGTGCTTCCCATGTCTATGAAAACTCCATGATTGGTGGTGCTGCCAGCAGATCCAATGTTGGAAACAGTTACGTTGTCAAGAACGATGTTCTTTATAGGATTGTAATCATCCAAATGAATTCCATTGGTGCTTGCTGAGCTTATGGTTGTGTCGTTTATGAACAGGCCATCAATCTGCTTTCCGCTATCATAAATGCCATAAGAACCTCCAGAGATTGTGGAGTTGTCTATTGTGACGTTTGTTATGCTTCCAGCAATGTTGATGCCGTTTGATGCTGGGTTGGTTATTGTTAGATGGCTGAATTTTGAGTTGGAGACAGAGGAGAGGTAGATTGCATCGCTTGAGGGATTCGATATTGTGAGGTTGTAAAGGTAGAGGTTGCTAACACTCATCGCATAAATTCCATAGCTGTAACTCCTAACAGTGTTGTCAAAGGAGAGGTCTCTGACTGTTATGCTTCCTCCAGATAGACTCCTGAGATCTATTTGAGTTCCACCGTTGTCTCCAACGCTGTTATCTGATGGGGAGAAGACGATACTTCCGGAGACTGTTAAAGCTTCCAGATAAACTCCATTCGCATTGTTCTCAACGGTGTTGTTCTTGAATGTAAGAGTTGGATTGCTGGAGCTGTAGCCTTTGATGTACATTCCGTAGTTGTTGTTGTTTTCAGCAGTGTTGTTCTCAAGTCTGACTGTTCCTCTGATGTTGTAGAGGTAAACTCCAGCACCAAAGTTTGATGAGAAGTTGGAGTTGAGGATTGTGACGTTCTGGCTGTTTGTAGTGCTTCCCATGTCTATGAAAACTCCATGATTGGTGGTGCTGCCAGCAGATCCAATGTTGGAAACAGTTACGTTGTCAAGAACGATGTTCTTTATAGGATTGTAATCATCCAAATGAATTCCATTGGTGCTTGCTGAGCTTATGGTTGTGTCGTTTATGAACAGGCCATCAATCTGCTTTCCGCTATCATAAATGCCATAAGAACCTCCAGAGATTGTGGAGTTGTCTATTGTGACGTTTGTTATGCTTCCAGCAATGTTGATGCCGTTTGATGCTGGGTTGGTTATTGTTAGATGGCTGAATTTTGAGTTGGAGACAGAGGAGAGAGAGATAGCATTTGAAAATCCGATGATGCTACCATTCTTCACCACTATGCCACTCTTATCATTTATCGTAATACCATTTATCGTAATCCCACTGCCAGCCAAATCAGTTCCATTTAGCGTTGACCCATTCAAATCCAGCGTTATGCTGTTGTTCACAAATGTAAGTTGCTCTGCATAGTCCGTAATTTCAACAATCATAATCAGATCGCCAGCAGAAGCATTATTCAGAGCAGATTGGATAGGTGTGGTAGAATTGTTAAAGGTTCCGCCGGCATACCACCATCCACTTGTGTTCACGTAAATCGTTGCCGCTTCGGCGCTTATAGAACTTCCAACAAGGGCCAAACTAAGAGTAATTATTACAAAAATCCAGAGTCTCATTTCTCTTCACCTTTTCCTTCTTTTTTCTTCTCTTTTCTTATCTCCTTTTCCCCCACTTCTTTCTTTTCTCCACTCTCCTTTTCCTTCTCAGGAGCGTCAAACTTCCCCTCAGCTTTTAAACCCTCAGAGGTGCAAATCTTAATTTCATAACTTCCAGCCT
Source organism: Archaeoglobus veneficus SNP6 (assembly GCF_000194625.1). Lineage (NCBI taxonomy): Archaea > Methanobacteriati > Methanobacteriota > Archaeoglobi > Archaeoglobales > Archaeoglobaceae > Archaeoglobus > Archaeoglobus veneficus. Next base: position 1,207,044 of record NC_015320.1, read on the forward strand.
CCCAGTCAAAATCGAACTCTATATGCCTGACACTGCCAGAAGGAATCTCCTGCCTCAAATCGAAATGCTTATTGCCGATATAAACGGCATCAACAACCACATCCATAAATCCCCTGTTCCTGACGCTCACAACCACCTTCTTATCATCCCTGAACTCAACATTCTCTATTTCCAAACCAGCCTGCTGTGCTTGCTGTTGCTGAGCAGTTCTTGAGCCAAAGTAGAAGCCCATGATCGAGGATATGGCTCCAAGGTATGCGCCTACAACTATGTTCCTCGCTATGTCGAAAATTATCGATACCGCAAGCAAAGCATGGATGCCAACAACGAATGCTCCGGCCATTGCCCTCCTCATCTCACCCTTGCTGAGACTTCTGTCCGCTCTGTAACCCATCCTCAGGATGATGTAAAATACCACAGTCGCCGGTGCTAAGATCAGAAGGAGCACACACAGCCAGTTCCAGTTTTCCAGCAAAACTTTTTGAGCCACATTTACGGTGGAAACATTTTCAGTTAAGCTAACACTTCCAGAAGCATTTTTCAGTGCATCGCTGAGCGGTGTTTTGCTCTCATTGAGACCATCAGTGCTGTTATTCATTCCGGCTTTAGCTCCAGCAACAGTACAGAGTAAGATTGAAACGACTAATGCAGCAGCGAGCAAACTCCAGCATCCAGCCCCTCTATGAATACGAGCCATGATACCACCAAAAAGCGAAAGCCAAGCCAAAGACAGAAGAGCCTTTGACTCGACTCTCGCTTTCCGGTTGAATGATTGGCTGCGAGATTAATTTTAAAATTTTCTATTTTGATCTGAATAATCATTAACAATATTATAATTATGTGTCAAACTGTCACGCTATCGCAAAATGTTCTGGTCTGTAAAATGGCCTCAGACATGAAACTGGGCTGAAACTGTTTTGACGAATTATGATCGTCAATCAGCAACATTTATATTTCCACTCTTTTGATAGCGGAGGGATTTACACGCCCAATACAAGGGGAACAGAAGGTGACAAGCATGAGAATCGTAATGAAGTTCGGCGGTGCGAGTGTAAAGGATGGAAACAGTATACTGCACTGTGCAAAGCTCGTTAAGAGATTCTCGACAGACAACGAAATAGTTGTTGTCGTCTCCGCGATGGCGGGAGTTACCGATTCTCTCGTACATGCAGCCAGGAAATGCTATACGGAGCAATCGCCGGGCTTCATAAAGATGTTTATTGCTGAACTTGCGAAAAGACATTACGATGCCGTAAATACAGCAGTTGCTGAACCCCACAGACAGAGGGTTATCGCTCACATAGACCGCCTTATCGACGAACTTGAAAAAGTTCTGCTTGGTATAAGCTATCTTGGAGAGCTCACAAGACGCAGTGAAGATTACATACTCTCATTTGGTGAAAGACTGTCTGCTCCAATAGTTTCCGCTGCACTGCTATCAATAGGCGTAGATTCTCTCGCATTGACGGGAGGAGATGCGGGTATAGTCACCAACAGGAACTTTGGCAGAGCTAAGCCGATTCCGGGGGTTTACTCAATTATAAAGAGTAGACTCGAGCCCCTGCTCACGATAAAGCATACAGTTCCTGTTGTTACGGGCTTCATAGGTGCAACAGAAGACGGAAACATAACCACCCTCGGCAGAGGTGGCAGCGACTTAACTGCAACGCTCATCGCTGCTGCGCTTGATGCCGACGAGGTTTGGCTGTGGAAGGAAGTAGATGGCGTGCTGACAACGGATCCAAAGATAGTACCGGAAGCGAGAGTCATTCCCGAAATATCGTACCAAGAGGCAATGGAGCTGTCCCACTTCGGGGCGAAAATTCTTCATCCGAGGGCTCTCGAGCCGGTAATGCTAAAGAAGATACCCGTTAGGATAAAGAACACATTCAACCCCGAAGCCCCTGGAACGGTCATATCCGACGGTTGCGAGTCCACGAAGGACATAGTCAAGGCTTTAAGCTTAATAGAGAAAGTTGCAATCGTCAATGTGAGCGGAGCTGGTTTTGACTTCGCTGAAGTTATGGCAGATGTATTCAGGAGGCTCGCTAACGAAAGAGTAAATGTGATTATGGTGAGCCAGAGCTCGTCCGAGCTCAACCTGTCCATAGTTGTGGACGAGAGCGACGTGGGAAGGGCGATGAGAGTGCTAAAGCACATGGTCAACGGAACCATAAGCATCTCCAAGCTTGAAGATGTAGCGGTTGTGAGTGCAGTTGGAGCAGGAATGGCCGGAACTCCAGGAGTTGCAGGCCGAATCTTCTCAGCTCTTGGCAAAAACGGAATAAACGTCATCATGATAAGCCAGAGCTGCAGCGAGTACAACGTGAGCTTTGCAGTGTCGAAGGCAGATGGAAGGAAGGCCGTAAAGATTTTGCACGACGAGTTCAGACTTGGGGGCAGCTAAATTTCTACTATTTTTCGGGAAATCACGAATTAAATACTACTACAACACGTCACACTCCCAGTACTCCACCTCCCCATAGTTTTCGTGCTCAACCGGTAACTTCCTATCTCCAGTTTTTCCTTCCTCTGAGATATAATCCTCCTCTGGGAATTGAAATCTCTCCAGAAATTGTGTCATCTCTCGTCTCTGTAATATCATTCTGCTGCTCGTACATTCACAACCCCAAGAAAAAATATAATATAATTCGATTTACACACATAGAGAAATGGACGTGAATCTGGTGGTACAGGCCATCAACATCTCGCTTACGCCGGTGATAATAATCGCGTGTTTTTACGTTTATAGAAAAACAAAGCATAGAGTTCCTCTGATAGTGGGAGTTGCTTTCCTTACAAACTTCGCTCTAACCAACACTGTGTCGCTGGTGGTCTTTCAGCTTATGAAAAAAGGAATCATGGATCTCAGATCAACCTTTATCCTACTGCATGTTATTTACACGACCATAAAAGCCATCTTCACTGCACTTTTAATCTATGCAATGCTGCTGTTTCTCAGATCGGATAGAGAGGCATAAAAATACAAAAACTATGGATGTGTGTAAACAGCCTTCAGAGTCTCATCAAATGACTCAATCCTGCAGAAAGCAAAGCGCTCGAACTGGACAACCTTACCAACATCCTTAACCGCATTCTTCTCTGCAAGACCCTTGTAGTTTCTCTCGATTCCAAGCACAATGCATGGAATCGTCTCACCATCCGGCAGCCAGTGGATGATGTTTTTACCCTTCTTGATGCCTTCGAGTCCCCAGCCAACAAAGCTGAAAATGCCTTTCTCCTTGTCCTCAAGCCTGATGTTGCAGAACTCCTTTAATCTTATGATTTCTCCCTCGCTAAATCTTTCGAAGTCGTCTTTGCTTATATAAACCTCGCTGCTTCCATTCAGAATTCTGAATCCTGCCTCAGATCTGCTGGGGTTCAGCGGAAGCTTTACCTCCTTTGTCACTTCGTCCGGTTCAACGCCCTCAATCCTTATTCTGACAGGATCCCAGACGAAGAAGTAGCGGTTTGCAATCGGATCGACGATCTTGCGGTTCTCAGCATAGAGGTTTTTCATGCTCACAGAAACGTCGTTCTCTCCAACGCCGAGCGAGATGAAGAATTTCCTTATAGCTTCAGGCTGAAAACCTCTCCTCCTCAAAGCTCTCAGCGTTGGCAGCCTCGGATCGTCCCAGCCCGTGAACTCGCCTGCTTCGATGGCCTTTCTTATTGTACTCGTTGAGAGTTTGCCAAATTCGTGAATGCTCACCCTACCCCAGTGCTTTGTTATGGGGTACTCCCAGCCGAAGTACTCGTACACATACCGCTGCCTGCGCTCCGAGTCTATCAGGTCTTTGCCCCTTATTATGTGGGTTATTCCGTTGATGTGATCCTCTATGGCCGATTCGAAATCGAGGGTTGGATAAACGTGGTAAGCATCGCCCACAAGGGGGTGCGATTCGTAAATTATACGGAAGGCAACCCAGTCCCTTATCGCTGGATCCTTGTGCTGCATATCCGTCTTTATCCTGATGACGACTTCCCCTTCTTTGTAAACTCCATCGAGCATCTTCTGCCAGACGTCCAAAGCATCTTCCTTTGGAGTGTTGCGATGGGGACATTCAACGCCAGCATCGCGGTACTTCTTGAACTCCTCTCTGCTGCAAAAGCACGGATATGCTTTTTCCATCTCGAGGAGCTTTTCAACGTGCTCATAATAGATTGGAATGCGCTTGGATGCGTATAACACCTCATGGGGCTTCGCGTCGAGCCACTCGCAGTCCTCGAGGTACCAGTCGTAGGCCTCGAGCATCGGCCTTTTTGTTCTCGGGTCGGTATCGTCGAAACGGAGAATGAACTTACCATCGTACATCCTCACGTATTCGCTGTTGACTACAATACCCCTCGCTGAACCCATGGTTGCAGGGCCGTTGGGGTTCGGGGCGAAGCGCATTACAACCTTGCCCTTCTCAGCTCCTTCAAGCTCCGGCAGTCCGCGCTCCTTTGCCTCCTTTTTCTCCTCTTTCGCGTACTTCTCGAAGAGCTTAGCCTTAGCAGCATCATCGAGCGATTCAAATTCGGCGATGCACTGCCTGACGAGCTCAAGAACTTCCTTTGCTTTGCTTCTTAATTCGGGCACTTCGGCCATTATCTTGCCCATAACCGCCTTATCGTTCGGCTTGCCGTACTTTGCGGCATTCTGAACCACGTACTTCATTATTACCTCTTTCACATGTCCCGCTTTGAATGCAGGCTATTAAGGTTTTTTGATGGTTAAAGCAGGGGGTAGCATTCAGATAAGAAAAACTTCGAGGAAAAAAGAAAATAAACTACGTATCCTTCAACCTGCCGTACAGGTAGTCGTCGTACGCTGCCAGATCGAAGTATCCGTGCCCGCTGAGGTTGAAGGCAATCACTTTCTCCTCGCCTTCCTCCTTCGCCTTCAGAGCCTCGTCTATGGCGACCCTTATTGCGTGGTTTGATTCTGGGGCCGGCACAATACCTTCGGTTCTTGCAAACAGCAGACCAGCTTCGAAGGTCGGAATCTGCTTTACCGCAACGGCCTCAATAACGCCCTCTGCAACGAGAAGGCTGAGCGTTGGTGCATCGCCATGGTAGCGCAGCCCTCCGGCATGAATTGGTGGTGGCATGAAGTCGTGGCCGAGGGTGTACATCATGAGCAGAGGTGTTAAGCCAACAGTGTCACCGTAGTCGTATCTGTATTCGCCAGCTGTAAGCGTCGGGCAAGCTGCAGGCTCAACTGCAACGATTCTAATCCCTTCTTTCTCTGCATCCTTTATGAATGGGTAGCAAAAGCCGGCGAAGTTGCTTCCACCACCTACACACCCAATCAGCACATCGGGCTTTTCGTCTATAAGCTCGAACTGCTTCTTTGCCTCAAGCCCTATAATAGTCTGGTGCAGCAAAACGTGGTTCAAAACGCTGCCAAGGCTGTAGTTCGTGTTTTCATGCTTTGCTGCATCTTCTACAGCCTCGCTTATTGCTATTCCAAGACTTCCGGTGTTGTCCGGGTCTTTTTCGAGAATTCGCCTTCCGCTTTCAGTGCGGTCGCTCGGCGAGGGTATGACCTCTCCACCCCACGTCTCCATGAGAATGCGGCGGTATGGCTTTTGGTGGTAGCTCACCTTAACCATGTAAACTGTACACTTCATGTCGAAGAGTCGGGTTGCAAAAGACAGCGCTGAACCCCACTGTCCTGCTCCCGTCTCTGTCGTTAGTCTTTCGACGCCCTCCTTCATGTTGTAGTAGGCCTGCGCTACCGCGGTATTCGGCTTGTGGCTTCCTGGTGGGCTTACACCCTCGTACTTGTAGTATATTTTTGCTGGAGTCTTCAAAGCTTCCTCGAGCCTCTTAGCCCTTATGAGGGGTGTTGGTCTCCACAACCTGTAAACCTCAAGAACCTCCTCGGGAATCCTTATCCACCTTTCGTCGCTCATCTCCTGCTTTATCAGTTCTTTGGGGAAAATCGGCTCCAGATCAGAGGGTTTAATGGGCTCCTTTGTTACCGGATGCAGAGGAGGGGGCAAGGGCTTTGGCAGATCTGGCAGAATGTTGTACCACTCCCTCGGCATTTCTTCGGGGTCAAGAATAACCTTCCTCCCGTCGAAGCTCATGCCCTCTGGCAAGATTCCCGTTATTTAAGCCTTTTCCTGGTAGACAGGTATGACTCTAAGAAAAAGCTATTAATCATCAAGCACAAAATTACATTAACCCCATGCGGGGAGGGTGCGGAGTACGCTTTGCGTTCGATGATGCAACCCGCAAGCGTGGGGGTACATCCATGTCGCATAGGTCCCCTGGGGAGAGAGGCGAGAACGCCTTTCCATGAGCCCGGGGCAACCCCGACATGGTACAGAACTGAATCCCGGCAGGGTCAGCTGCTGGAGTCCGCGTAGCGATGCGATGAAGTGCGGTGTTAGCTGCCGGGTGACAGCTTTATGAATTTTGCAACAATACGTCCAGCTTCAACTGCGGGCACAATGGTAGCGGAAATGAGCAGAAGTATCGCCCACTCATGCACGCTGAGAGCGGTTGTGTGAAACGCCGTTCTCAGTGATTCTACCTGCACAACTGCAAACTGGAGCAGGATTAAAAGAGGAATCGAGGCTGCAAGAACTTTATTCTTCAGCAGACCAACCTCTAAAAGACTCCTGTCGAGAGCTCTGGCATTCAGAGTGTTGAATAGCTCAAGGAATACGAGGAGTGTGAACGCCACAGTTTGTGCCTTCAAAACGTCTTCAAAGCTTCTGAATACCCCAAGTGTCACCGCCGTGATGAAGACCGTCACGCCAAGAATGAGAGCTTTCACCTCTGGCGTAAAGATGCTTTCTCCTATCCTTCTCGGTTTTCGCCTCATCAAATCGGATGGCTTTGGATCTATACTCAGAGCTATCGCAGGAATGCCATCAGTTATCAGATTTATCCACAGAATCTGGACGGGCAGAAGTGGGATGGGCATGGCTAGAGCGAGGGCTATTAGCATTATGCCGACCTCGGGAGCATTGGATGAGAGAATGGACGTAAGGAACTTCTTTATGTTCAGGTATATTCCCCTACCTTCTTCCACGGCCGCGATTATGCTCGCGTAGTTGTTGTCAACAAGAACTATATCGCTCGCCTCCTTTGCAACTTCCGTGCCTGAACCCATCGCGATGCCAACATCGGCAGCCTTCAAAGCGGGAGCATCGTTCACTCCATCGCCAGTCATTGCAACAACGTAGCCTCTCTGCTTCCACGCATTGACAATTTTCAGCTTGTGCCCTGGCGAAACCCTTGCATAAATCGCTATGTCTTCTACAATCTCAGCAAGCTCTTCGTCGCTCATTCTGCTCAGCACTTCACCGGTCAGAACCCGACCACTTATTCCGAGCTTTTCGGCAATTGCTTTAGCCGTAATCGGGTTGTCCCCCGTCACGACTACGGTTCTTATTCCTGCTCTGCTTGCATTTTCAATAGCCTCTTTAACCTCTGGACGAGGAGGGTCTATTAAGCCAACGAGGCCAAGAAAAATCATATTTTTCTCCGCCTCTTCGCCGTATGCTGCAGCTATAACCCTCAAAGCCAGGGAGGCCATGGATTCAACAGCTTTTCTTATTTCCTCTCTTCTCGATTCGTCAAGCTCAACGACTTTGCCGTCAACCATTATTCTGCTGCAGATGTTAAGAACGACTTCGGGAGCGCCTTTGGTGAACGCAAGTCTCCTTCCATCGACATCGTTAATTGTTGTCATCATCTTTCTTTCAGAGGAGAAGGGTATCTCGGAAATTCTTCTGTACTCAGCCTTAACAACGGTTCTTGCAGCTTCAAGCAAAGCTTTCTCAGTGGGACTTGCATTGTTGTTGCAGAGGGATATGGCGAGCATCAGCATTTCAAACGTCTTGGATTTCGTATTGGGAGATATGGGATGTGTTCGTCCGTCGAAGAAGACTTCAACAGCCCTCATCTTACCTTCAGTGAGCGTCCCGGTCTTATCTGTACATATCACGCTGACAGAAGAAAGTGTTTCGACTGCGTGAAGTTTCCTGACTATTACGTTCCTCTTCGCCATCTTCCATACGCCCGCACTGAGGCAGATGGTTACCACGGCAGGCAACGCCTCGGGAACAGCAGCAACTGCAAGGCTTATACCCCAAATAGCCATTTCAACCGCTTTGTATCCCCTTAAAAGCCCGAGTGCAATTACGAGAACGCAAACAAGCACTGCTGCGTACGCAAGAACTTTCGCAACGTTACGCAGATTTCGCTGGAGTGGTGTCTCCTCTTCCTCAACTCCTTTTAACATTTCTGCGATTTTTCCAAACTCCGTTTGATTTCCAGTTGCAAAGACAACGGCCTTACCTCTTCCAAAAACGCAGATGGTGCCAGCGAAGATGATATTTTTCATCTCGGGCAGCGTTCCCACTTCAACTACTTCTGCAGTTTTCTCCACCGGCTCACTCTCGCCCGTTAGAACCGCTTCATCAACTGTAAGGCTTACGGACTCGATTACTCTCGCATCTGCTGCAATTCTGTCCCCCGCTTCGACTACAAGGATGTCACCTGGCACAACCTCACTCGCGTTTATTTCCACAACCCTTCCATCTCTCAAAACCTTCGCTTTCGGGGCAGACAGCTCTTTAAGAGCTTCAAGCGTCCTCTCCGCCTTGTATTCCTGGTAGAAGCCGAGAAGGGCTGAAAGAACGACGATGGCAACAATCATCGCAGCATCAATTAACTCCCCTATTGCGAGGGAGAGAAGTGACGCAAAAATCAGGAGAACTATCAGGACGTTTTTGAACTGAGCAATGAATATTCGGAGCGCTGTAACTCGTTTTGCCTCGCTTATAACGTTGTAGCCATACTCTTCGAGCCTCGCCCTTGCCTCCTCATCACTAAGCCCCTCAGGAGAAGTTTTAAGAAGTTCCATGACTTCTTCGGGTGTCAGAGAATGCCAGCGCACAACCTGAAACTCTTCAACCCTCTATAAAGTCGTTAGCCTTAAAGCCGTAAAGCTGGTAGCTGGTGTGGCAGAGGTTGGATGAGGTGCTACAGGAATCGACATTATCCGGAGCAGTACGAAATGTAGAACGACATAGGGGCAACACTCAACAAAAATCTTTTATCCATTCCTTCGACTATGTGAAAGCTAAGCAAGAGGTGGTACAATGAGGACAGTATCTGTGTTTGACACGACACTAAGAGATGGCGAGCAAACACCGGGGGTTGCGTTCCCCCTGAACTATAAGATACAGATAGCGAAGCAGCTCGACAAGCTGGGTGTTGACGTAATTGAAGCGGGATTTCCCGCGGCCTCGAAGGGTGAGTTCGAGGCTGTTAAGACGATTGCAAACCTCGGTTTGAGTTCCAAGATCTGTGCTCTTGCAAGAATCGTTAAGTACGATATTGATGCTGCTTTGGATTCCGAAGCTGATATGGTTCACATATTCATCTCAACCTCAAAGATACAGATAGAGCACACTATCCAGAAAAGTCGGGAGGAGATAGTAAGGCTTGCCGTCGATGCGGTCGAATATATTAAAGATCACGGCAGAATCTGCATGTTCTCGGCAATGGATGCTACACGAACAGAAATCGATTATCTCAAGCAGATTTACAAGGCCGTTGAAGATGCAGGCGTTGACATAATCAATGTCCCGGATACCGTTGGAGTTGCAACTCCCTTCAAGTTTTACGACCTGATAAAGGAGCTCAGAGAGCATCTGAATGTCCCCATCGACGTTCACTGCCACAACGATTTTGGCTTAGCCGTAGCGAACACCTATGCTGCAGTTCTCGCTGGAGCTGATGAAGTTCAGGTAACAGTCAACGGAATAGGTGAAAGGGCTGGCAACGCGGCGCTTGAAGAAGTCGTCATGACTCTCCACGGCCTCGAAGGTATAAAGACCAACATAAAAACGGAATATCTTGTGGAGACCTCAAAGCTCATCGAGCGCTTCTCCGGCATAAAGGTTCCGCCGAACAAACCAATAGTCGGAGCGAACGCATTCAGCCACGAGAGTGGAATCCATGCCCATGGTGTGCTGAAGGACGCAAGAACCTTCGAGCCAGGAGTTATAACGCCAGAAATGGTGGGGCACAAGCGCAGAATCGTCATTGGAAAGCACGCTGGTAGGCACCAGATAAAGAAGATTCTGGAGGATGCTGGCTACCAGGTGGATGAGGAAAGGCTGACAAAGATAATGGAGAAGGTCAAAGAGCTGGGAGACAAGGGCAAGAAGGTGACCGACCTCGATCTGTTTGCCATAGCGGAAGTTGTACTCGGAGAGCTGAAGAAGGAGGAGAAGGCAATACTCGTCGATGAGGTTACGGTGCTGACGGGCAACAGGATTACTCCGACAGCTGTAATCAACGCGGAAGTTGAAGGAAAGAAGAAAGTTACGTCTGCAATAGGTGTTGGGCCGGTGGATGCTGCACTCAACGCTGTCAAGGAGCTTGCTGGAGAGAGCATGAGGATTAAACTCACGGAGTTCAGAATGGATGCCATAACCGGAGGAAGTGATGCACTCGCAGAAGTATATGTTACGGTGGAGGATGACGAGGGCAACTCGTTCACAGCCAGAGGAGCGGGAGCAGACATAGTAATGGCGTCTATAGAGGCAGTCATACACGCCGTGAACTACCTCATGCTGATGAAGAAGAAAAAGAAGCACGATTGAAAAATTTTTAAACTTTAACGGGATAGGCTGGTTAGCATGGCAATAAAAAAGAAACTCAGCTTTTCAAAGCTGCAGAAGATAAGGAATTACCTCTCATCAAGAAAGCAGGACAGGAGAAAGGTAGGTGTCCTTGTCGATGGGCCGAACATGCTCCGCAAAGAGTTTAACATAAATCTGCAGGAGATAAGGGAGATCCTTTCGGAGTACGGAGATATCAAGGCTGCCAAAGTCTTCCTGAACCAGTATGCAAGCGAGAAGCTCGTTGAGGCGATAGAAAACCAGGGTTTTGAGCCGATAGTCACATCGGGCGATGTGGATGTAAGAATGGCTGTCGAAGCTATGGAGATGATATACAACGATGCGATAGACGCTATAGCTCTCGTTACCAGAGATGCGGATTTCAAATCAGTACTCAAGAAGGCAATGGAGATGGGTAAGGAAACAATCATAATAGGGGCCGAACCAGGCTTCTCCGCTGCCCTGAAAAACTCCGCTGACATAGCGATAGTTCTGAACGAAGAGGACTTCGTTGATGAGATGGATGAGGAACAGGAAGAGGTGGAATACAACAGAAGTCATGAAAGTGTTCCTGTTTGAGTTTGCTACTTGTGTGGGGTGCGACGACGACAGCATTGCAGCGGAAGGTCTCAGCATGTTTAAATCCCTCTACGATGGTTTTTCTTCCTTTTCTGAAGTTCTGACCACTCTGCAGCCAGAAGTCCTGTTCGCCCTACAGGATGTTCCTGCTACGGTTCCCTCAAGTACCTCGACTCGATCCTGGGAGGAGAACTTCGTAGAACTATCCAGAGAGGCGGATTTCAGTCTCATCATAGCTCCCGAAGATGATTTTCTCCTCTACACTCTCACAAAGAAGCTCAAATCATATAATCTGGGCAGCAAACCAGCAGGAGTTGCAATAGCATCGGATAAATGGCTAACCTACCAAGCAATAAAGAGGAGAGCTAATACGCCAAAAACATCCCTCAAACCCCTTGACCCCCCATTCCTTATCAAGCCGCGCGTCTCGTGTGGTGGGACTGGGATCGCACTCCTGAACGATGCTTCGAAGATTCCTGAGGGACATATTGCCCAGGAATACGTAAAAGGGAAAAACCTGAGCGTTTCTCTTCTCGTAGGCGATGAGGTAAACGTTCTGAGCGTGAACGAGCAGATTGTGGAAAACTTCACGTACAGAGGAGCCGTTGTCCCGTATGCTGGAAACGCTGGAGTGGTTGCAGAAGTAATAGAAGAGGCCGTAAAGGCCGTTGAAGCAATAAATGGCCTTTTTGGCTACGTTGGAGTTGATATTGTGCTTGCGGAACAGCCATACGTCGTTGACGTCAATCCGAGGATAACAACTTCTGCCACGCTCTTTAGCAGAGTTTATAGTATTAATCTCGCAGAACTGCTCGTAAGGAACTACGAGGGTAAGACCATCCCGGAAATTAAGCCTAAACGAAGGGTCAGGCTTGTGAAGGTTGAAGCAAAGGAAGCAAATTTCATAAAAGCTGGCAGTTGTGGACTCAGAATGGAAGTGGTGGGACAATGAGCGGCAGAAATGAAATCAGCGTGTCTGTCGTTTTGCCAGCATACAACGAGGCTTCAAGGCTCGAAAATGCTGTCGGAGAAGTCGTCAAAGCCCTCGATGCAGCAGGCTACAATTACGAGGTTATAATTGCCGAAGACGGCTCCACTGATGGCACTGCTGAAATAGCTGCAAAGCTTGCGGACGGTAACAGAATCAGGCACCTGCACTCAGATGAAAGACTTGGGAGAGGAAAAGCCCTGATGCGTGCATTTGAGGCTGCGAGAGGAAGTATTGTAGCCTACCTCGACGTTGACCTCTCAACAGACCTGAAGCACCTGAAGGAACTGATAGACGCGATAGCCATTGAGGGTTATGACATTGCAATAGGCTCGAGGCTTGCCAAGGGTAGCAGAGCAGAAAGACCTGTAAAAAGAGACGTCGCCTCAAAGGGCTACAACTTTCTCGTTCGTTTTCTGCTCGGTTCGAAGATAAAAGACCACCAGTGTGGGTTCAAGGCGTTCAGGAGAGACATCGTCCTGAGTCTGGGTAAAAGGGCCAAGGATACGCACTGGTTCTGGGATACAGAAGTGCTCGTTCTCGCACAACAGGAGGGATTGAGAATAAAGGAGATCCCCGTTGAGTGGAGGCACGGCGGGGCTACGAAGGTGAGGTTCTGGAAGGACATTGTGTACATGTTCCGCCAGATACTGCGAATGAGGTTTGGGTAAGCCTGCCAAGCAGCACGGTAAGCTATTTTTACCAGACATCGAATTTTACTATGTGAAGGACATCGAAGCGAGATGCCTCGCATCCCTTCTCGGAATCGCAGAAAGTATGTACAACCAGATGAAAGAGGGCAGGGTACCGGAACTAAAAATAGCTACGCGAACAAAATACAACATAGAATACAACGAGGACAGCGAGGTATGGGTTTACGGCGACAGGAGGTCTGTTAGATCCGCAAAGACGGTAAAGGGAGCATACATGTTGCTCCGCATGGCATACGTCATCGGATTCCTGAAGGAGCAGCTCAACGCAAATAAATCTTCGACGCTCAGAGAACTTTACTACATATCCGAGAACTGGGGGATGGCCAAGTTCAATGAACAGCAGGAGAGCGATCGACTGGTTGAAGACCTCGAGATTCTGACAGCCTTTCAGCGTGAGCACTTCCACATAAGACCAGAGGAAGACGGAGCTACCGTTATCGGCCCTCTGAGAATCAGAGAGGAAACAAGGAGGGGTATGAGGGAGATACACTGCCAGGATGACGTTGGAGAGGGGGGCTACCAGATACCGGTAAATGTTGACAAGATCGAGTTTGTTGATCATGATGCGAAATTCGTCATAGCAATCGAGACCGGTGGTATGAGAGACAGGCTTGTGGAGAACGGCTTTGATGAGAAGTTCGATGCCATAATCGTCCACCTCAAGGGGCAGCCTGCGAGGAGCACGAGGCGTCTGCTTCGAAGGTTAAATACCGAGCTTGGTCTGCCTGTTGTGGTGTTCACCGATGGCGACCCCTGGAGCTATCGTATCTACGCTTCAGTTGCTTATGGCTCAATAAAGTCCGCTCATCTTTCTGAATATCTCGCAACTCCGGCTGCAAAATTCGTTGGGATAAGGCCGTCGGACATCGTGAAGTACGAGTTGCCGTCTGACAAGCTCACTGACCAGGACATCAAAGCCCTCAACGCGATACTGCAGGATCCACGCTTCAATACCGAGTTCTGGAAGAAAGAAGTGACGCTCCAGCTCGAATTAGGGAAGAAGTCGGAGCAGCAGGCTCTGGCAAAGTATGGCCTGGACTACGTTACCGACGTTTACCTGCCCGAGAGACTGACGGAACTCGGAATAATATAGCATCACAAACCTTTTAATTCTGACCATTCTTTTTTCGAGAAATGATCGTTACAACGAGCAGTTGTGTCGGATGTGCCTTCTGCAAGCTCGTGTGCCCGGAAGAAGCTATAGAGGTCTTTGGCAGGGCAGAGATAGACTCCCAAAAGTGTGTGGAGTGTAAGAAATGTGTTATCTACTGCCCCATTGAGGCAATTAAGGTAGTGGAAGAATGAAGGTGGCAGTAATTGGCTCGGGTCTGGGCGGGATGCTTTCAGCAGCCATTCTATCAGAAAAAGGCTTTGAAATCGATGTTTTCGAAAAACTTCCGTTTATCGGTGGCAGATTCACCAACATAGAGTACAAAGGTTTTCAGTTGTCAACCGGAGCCCTCCACATGGTCCCCCACGGAAGCAGGGGGCCGCTCGCAAAGCTCCTCAGGCGTGCAGGGGCAAAGGTTGAAATTGTTGATTCGAAACCCGCAGGGGAGGCCCTTTACAAGGGGCGAAGGACAGAGATACGAAAGAAGAAGTTTCCCCTGAAATCAAGGCTCAATTTTATCAAATGGTGCCTGAAAAGCAGGTTCCGGGAGGTTAAGATTTCGGAGTTTGAGAACGACCTCGATGACTTCAGCAGGGGCTTTCTCAGAGCTTTCCTCGGGTGGTCTCTGAGCATAACACCAGACGAGGCTATTTTTTCCAAAATCCTTCCAATATATCACCAGACCGTTAAGTGTGGGGGTCCCGGAATTCCCATTGGAGGCTGTAAAAGCGTTATAGATGCTTTAACCGAGATCGTAACAAGCAACGATGGGAGAATTCGGAAGAGAACTGGAGTGAAAGCAATAAAGCCGCAGGACTACGGATTCAGCGTCTACGCAGGCAAGGACATAAAGCACTATGACATCGTTATTTCAAATATCGGCCATGTGGAGACAGGAAAGCTGCTCAATAACGAATACGCAACGCATGTAGAGCCAAGCAGCGGTATTAAGTACTCGATATCCCTTAAAGAGCCTTTCATCGGCCATACTGGTGTGCTCTTTACCTTCAATACGAGGAGAATCTCTGGAATGAACGAGGTTACCAATGCAGACCCTAATCTCGGCAAAGGACATCTATTGATGGCCCATCAGCCCGTGCTGACGAACAACATCAGATATGAAATCGCTCAGGGTCTGAAAGACTTGAGGGAGATCCTCAAAGGGCACGAATATGAAATTCTCGCTATTCAAAGCTACAGCGATGGCTGGCCCGTGAACCGGGTTAAAGCCGGGCAGGACATAGGCTTCGAAACGCCGTACAGGAATCTCTACGTTGTTGGAGATGGAGCAAAGGGAGACGATATAGAAGTTGAGGGTATAGCCCTCGGAGTGGAAAGAGTAATCAAGAGAATAGAGGAAATGCCATAGGAGGTTGCAGGTGAAGCTATGAGAGTCATCGTGCTCAGAGACGTGATAAAGAAGTACGGCTATTTTACAGCTCTGAAAGGAGTATCCCTCGAGGTTGATGCTGGAGAGAAGCTTGCGATTCTCGGGCCAAACGGAGCGGGAAAGACCACACTCGTGAAGCTGATAAGCGGTCAGACGAGGCCGACGAAGGGAGACGTGCTCGTTCTGAACATGAAGGCTTGGAAGTTCAACGCGGAGCTAAGGAGAAAGATTGGTTTCGTCTCCCACAATCCCATGCTTTACGACGAATTAACTGCATACGAAAATCTGAGGTTCTACGGCAGGCTTTACGACGTAAAAGACCTCGAAAAAAGAATTGAAGAAATTTTAAAGCAGGTGAAGCTCTACGAAAGGCGGCACGCGAGAGTTAAAACTTTCTCGAGGGGGATGAAGCAGCGCCTCTCCATTGCAAGGGCTTTGCTCCACGATCCCGAAATTCTGATTCTCGACGAACCAACGAGCGGTCTTGATGTTGAGGGGAGGAGAGAGCTAATCGCATACCTGAAAAGGTACGGCGAAGGACGAACGATTCTTCTCACAACCCACGATATAAGCGAGGCTGTGAGTCTGTGCGACAGAGCAGTAATACTCCTCGATGGGAAAATTGTTGAAGACTGCAGGGCAAGTGAAGCTGAAGAGAGGTACATGAGGGTGGTGGGACTTGAAGGCAATTGAAATTGCAAAAAAAGACATTTTCATCGAGTTCAGGAGCAAAAATACCCTGAATCTGATGGTGCTCTTTTCCCTCGTAGCATCCATGATGTTCAGTGTGTCGGTGCCCGTCAGCGTTGCGAACGATGTCGCCCCTGCTCTGCTCTGGCTCATTTTCATCTTCGTTGGCATGCTCGGCTACGCGAGAGCGTTTATACGAGAGGTTGAGCTTGAAACCCTCGATGGCCTGAGAATCTCGCCCGTAAACCCTGCGAGCATAGTGGTGGGTAAGATACTCTACAACCTCACATTGATGCTCATAACTGAGGCAATAGTCCTGCCCATCTTCATGGGCGTCTTTGATCTTTCCATCGCAAGGTTAGACGCCTTTATCGCCGCCATCACTCTCGGGAACGTGGCCTTCGTAATAGCAACATCATCTCTCGCCATCCTCGTCATAAAATCGAGATCGAGGGAGCTTCTTTTGCCAGTAATAATCTTTCCAGTTGTGTTTCCAATAATTTCTTCCACGATTCTTGCCCTGAATCTCGCCATGCAGGGAGACGTTTCCGAAATAGGGCAGCCGATTTCGGTGATAACCTCTTTCAGCGTGGTAGCACTGGTTGTGGCTATGCTAACTTCTGAGTACGCCTTCACCGAGTGACTGCACATCTTCAGACGGAGACTGAACCTGATAAGACAGGATGACTGTATAATCAGATTAAAAGACACGTTTATGAAAGTAAAACTCATAGCAGCCAAGAGGTGACAGCCACTTCCACATTGCAGATGCCTCCTGAATGTTTGTCAAAAAGTATATATCGGTATAATACACAAGTAAAAGAAAAAGTGTGGTGGTGTCTGCATGTCCGAGCTTCCTTTTGCACCTGTGGACAGGTTGATAAGAAAGGCTGGAGCGGAGAGAGTTAGTGCCGATGCTGTGGAGAAGATGACTGAAATCCTCGAAGAGAGGGCGTTGGAAGTTGCGAGAAAGGCTGTTGAAATAGCCAGACACGCCGGAAGAACAACAGTCAAGGCAGAAGACATAAAGCTCGCAATGAAGATGTAATTTTCTACTTTTTTATATATTTTCTTAGTTTAATTGGGGTAGAGTTTTTCTGAAGTTCACGTCCTTCAGTTCGTCCATCATTCTTCTGACATCTTTAGGTGTTCTTATGCTGAGACTAAAGAGCGAGTTAGCGAGTTGGAAAAGTAAATTAGAGAACTAAAAGACGTAATCTTCAGCTTAATATCGTCGAGAAGTTAGGAGAAGAAGGATAAAGCGGACCCGGCGGGATTTGAACCCGCGATCTGCAGCTTAGGAGGCTGCCGCCTTATCCATGCTAGGCTACGGGTCCTCAAGGAATCTAAATTCTGAAGGGCGGCACGTATAGGCTCCCGGCTCTCAAGTCTGCCAGACGCCAGGCCAATCTCAGATAGCTACATCATACCCCTTCATTGTGCTTATAAAGGTTGTGCATCGGCTGAGCGTGTGGATTTTTTATTGATGTTCCTAACCACAACATCCTTACCCGATCACTCACCGCAGTCCTACGCCGTACACATCCTCTATGTGCCTTATTAACTCCTTTTCCACCTTCTTAACAGTAGCAGGCTTTACTTCCTTCCAGAGAGGGCAGAAATCGTGGACAGTCGCCCTATTCCGCTCCACGTCGTAGATTACCGGATAAAACCTGCAACCCTTTGGCCTGTGCTTGTATATCGAGCACTTACCATCTTTGAGAAAGTAGCATTTGCCATCGACGTTTCTGAGAACCCTTACACCATCCATCTCAACGCTAAACTCATCCCTGCTGTAGCCAAGACGCTCTATCCTCCTGACGTCTTCCTCACTGAGCTGCATTTCGGTTTCGATGCAGCACTCGTGGCATGCAATTTCCGCGCATCGCATGCGGACTTCCATAGCAGGCAAAAGGCCATAGCGTCCTAAAACAGTTTTCCATCATGGCCACTCAGCAGCCCCATTCTTGGTAAAGGAGGAACTATTTTAAGACAATACAACAAAAAATCCGGAGCCATGAGAAAGATAATTGTCACTGGCGACACGCATGTTGAAAGCTTTAAGGATTTGCCACCAAAGCTTGTGACTCTTATGAATGAAGCGGACATTGTTGTTCACACGGGAGATTTCACGGGCTACGAACTATACAGGGCGATGCACAAAAAGTACAACCTCAGAGCAGTCAGTGGAAATTTGGATGACGAACGAATAAAGACGGAAGTTCCGGCAGAGGTAACGTTCGAAGTTGAAGACCTCAGGTTTGGAGTTGTGCATGCCGGAAATTACCTGAATGAATTTCATGACTTGGGTTACAGGGCGAAAGAACTTGGCGTGGACGTTTTATTTTTCGGACACGTCCACAGATTTGTTGTGGAGAGGTTTGGTGATGTAGTTGTAATCTCTCCCGGGAGTCCAACAATTCCAAGACTTTCCGCTGCTAGCTGTGCAGAAGTTTTTGTTAATGGCAGAAAGCTGGATGTGAAATTTAAGCTCGTTCAGGATGTTGTATGCGGCGTGGACGTGAAGAGTTATGACTGATATCCGGTTATAGCGATATCCTCCCAGCCCGAACTCAAAAATACGCAAAGCAATAAATACCAACGGGGCAACAGGAAAACATGGAACTGGAAGTTGCAGGAAGAGTCTTCAAAGCCGATGTTAGAATGGCGAGTGATTTGCTTCCTGTTCTTGCGTATCCCGATGGGTTAAAAGACGATTTTCCCGCATACTACATGTTCAGGGACGTTTACTACAGTAAAGCCGACCACGAGAGAATACTCCAGCACAGGCTCAGGTTCGACATAACCGTAATTCCACCGGCGAAAATAGGAAAGGAATTCATAAAGACCTACGGCCACTACCATCCAGAGGCTGAAAAAGGGCTGAGCTACACGGAAATATACGAGGTTCTTGAGGGCGAGGCAATCTACATCCTCCAGCGAGCTATCAACGGCAAAATAGACGACGTTATTGCCGTGAAAGCTGAGAAGGGCGACAAGGTTGTTATACCACCAAACTACGGGCACGTGACGATTAACCCATCGAACAAAGAGCTCAAGATGGCCAACTGGGTTTGCAGAGATTTTTCGTCCATATATGAGCCCTACGCGAAGTACAGAGGTGCATGCTACTACTACACAGAGGATGGGTGGATTAAAAACGAAAGATATGGCGAAGTCCCTGAACTGAGAGAAGTAAAGGCAAAGATACCCAAGGAACTTGGACTGAAGAAGAGTGAGGAGATGTACACGCTCGTAAAGTCTATAGAGAAGCTGGAGTTCCTCGTGAAGCCGTCGAAGTTTGCTGAGATGTTCGAGGGGTTTTTTGAGTAGGCTAAAAAGTTCAGAATTTAAATATTTTTATATTATCTTTAGTTTTTATTTTTGGTATTGCTGACTTCCTTCCGAAGCCATTTTGAGTTTTTCAACATTCTCAAAGAAATTTTGGTTTAGAATGCCTCTTTCCAAGTCATTTATTAGCGCATAATAAAGTCTAAAATTTAACTCGGATATTACCCGAACAGGTTCTATTAGCTTATCCAGTTTCAAATACCTGACCTTAAAGATCCGCCCCTCTTTTTCGTAGAATGAATTCGGAATTTCATCGAATAACTTTGTGGTCGGAATTGTATATACTTGTACACCATCCATAATTCCACTGATCACCCCACTTATTTCCAAAAAGTCTCTTAGGATTGCAAATTCATCTAAAAAAATTGGTGTTGTAATAAATTTAAGGAATTCCAACACAGCCCCCGGTGAAGACGTGAGAATGAGAATTAGTTTTGCCTTGTAATTGGTAGAGAGTCTTAATTGATATCTCTTATTGAAATCAGATTCAAAATCTTGAATAAGTTTCCAGATCCAACTTCTCCACCCAGTAGATGACAAGATCAGATGTATATCACTCGAGTCTCCTATCTTTTTCATTAGCATTATTGCATCTTTTATAGTTAATTCCACCCTCTTCTCGCTGAGATACGAAACGTCGTTAAAAATACGCCTGACGAATTTTGCAATATCAGATTTTAGATCTGGATACGTCTCCATAATTTCTATTAGTAAGGCTGGATTAAATTCCACTAACCATTTGTTTGCTTTTCCTGGAATAGTTATTTTGATTAGATACTGTTTTTTTCAAGCTCGCGTAAATGCCTCTTTATGCCCCGCGGATCGGTTATATCGTATTTCTTTCTTAAATAAACTCTTAAATCAGTTTCATCAAAACCATATGGATGAACTAAGGCAAACCTCAATATCTCTTCTTTCGTTTTGCTAGGTGGGTTCTTCCTACCGGACGATTTTTTTCTTGACATAGGCATAAATACATTAATTAAGCCTTGATTATATGGTTTTTGTACCAGAACAACCTAGGATTTAGAATTCGATGAAAATCCATACCCCTTCTTTGAAGCTTTACAACCTTTGGATTTTGAAAATCTCAGATATGAATATATCAATCTTTGTCAGCAATGTTATCATGGATCGAAGAGAGATTCACGAGAAGCTGAAGAACAACCCAAAGAATGTTCGATTCGAAGAACTCTGTAAGGCAGCTGAACTTTTCGGCTTCAGATTTAGAGGTGGAAAAGGTAGCCACAGAGTCTACGTCAGAGAAGGGGTCAAGGAAATTCTGAACTTCCAGAATGTTAAGGGCAAGGCGAAACCATATCAAGTAAAGCAACTTTTAAAAGTAATTAAGAGATATAATTTGCTTGAGGAGGATTGAGATGCACAAGTACACGATTGAAATCTTCTACAGCGAAGAAGATGAAGGATACATCGCTGTAGTTCCCGAGCTACCTGGCTGTTCTGCTTTTGGTGAGACTGAAGAGGAGGCGTTAAAGGAAATCAAAATCGCAATTGAGCTATGGATAGAGGCTGCCAAGAAAGAGGGGAGAGAGATACCAAAACCTATGGGGAAAGAACTGCTCAAGGCCGTCATGGAAATAAAAGGCGAAGTTTAGGTGGTCTAATGTCTGAAATCACCGGTGTAACGTACTCAATCCCCAAACAGTTTATGGATCGCTTTTTAGGGAAGGGATGCGTTTATAAATATCGAGCTTAAGGACATCAGAAAATACGACAAACCCATCAAACCAAAGCGTTTCGGTGCCTGTTGGAGAGCAGTACTTGAGAAATAAAATATTATAGATTAAATATAACTCTGAAAAAGTTCATCCGAATTACCACTGACTAACAATCCAGTAAATCCCTCACCCTTGCCAAGGGTAGCGGCTCGCGCTTGTGTCTGCTGAGTTCGACCATCCTAACAACAGTCGCCACTTCCTCCTCGCTCACTCCTGCAACGGCCGGTATCTCCTCCACGCTCACTCCTTTCTCCATTGCCTTCAGAATTGCGTCGAGCTTCTCGTAGCTTATACCCATCTCTTCCTCGTCTGTCTGACCCTTCCACAGCCTCGCACTTGGCTTCTTCGTGACTATCCGCTCTGGAATACCAAGGTAACGGGCGAGCTGGAAAACTTCGGTCTTGTAGAGGTCTCCGATGGGCAGGAAATCAACGCCGCCATCGCCGTACTTCGTGAAGTAGCCCGCCATCAGCTCGCTCTTGTTCCCTGTGCCAGCAACGAGGAGTCTTCTCGAATTTGCGTGGAAGTAGAGGAGTATCATCCTTATCCTCGGCTTGATGTTTGCAACGGCTATCTTGTGCTCTTCTCCGAGTTTTGAGACAAAAGCGTTTACGAACGGGTTTATTTCTATAATCCTGTACTCGACGCCAAGCTCCTTGCAGAGGTTTACTGCATCTTCCACATCCTCTTTCGGCGTCACGCCTTCCTCGGGCATGATAAGGGCGAGAACAGAATCGCTGCCGAGCGCCATCGTGCAGAGCTTCGCAACGCAAGCGCTGTCAACTCCACCGCTAACACCAACGACGACACCCTTTGCACCTGCACTGCTAACGCAGTCTTTTATGAAAGTCGTTATGCGTTCAACAACACTGCCCCAGTCAGTCATATTCGCCGCCTATGAGCTTGAGAAGTATAGCCTTTTGGGCATGCAGTCTGTTCTCCGCCTGGTCGAAAATGACGGAGCTTGCGCCCTCTATGACCTCATCGGTTATCTCCTCACCTCTGTGCGCTGGCAGGCAGTGCATAACAATGACGTCCTCCTTGGCAACGTCAACGAGCTTCTTGTTTACTTGGTACGGGCCGAAATCTTTCAGCCTCTTCCTTTTCTCAGACTCCTGCCCCATTGATACCCACACATCCGTGTATATGACATCAGCATCCTTAACAGCCTTTACCGGGTTCGACTCGAACTTCAGATTTGCTTTCAGCTCTTTCGCCTTTTTTATGATGCTCTCGTCCGGCTCGTAACCAGAGGGAGTCGAAACCACGATTTCCATGCCTGCAAGAGCTGTAGCAAGAATCAGGGAGTTGCAGACGTTGTTACCGTCACCAACCCAGGCAACCTTCACGTCCTCAAGGCTGCCCTTGTACTCCTTAATCGTTAAAAGGTCAGCAATAATCTGACAGGGATGTTCAAGGTTGCTCAGGCCGTTTATGACTGGAACGGATGAATACGCCGCGAATTCCTCCAGTGTGGAGTGGTTTCTGACCCTCATCATGATTGCGTGGACGTACCTTGAGAGTACTCTGGCTGTATCCTTTATAGGCTCACCTCTGCCAAGCTGCAGCTCGTTCCAGCCGAGGTAAAGTGCATGTCCTCCGAGGTCGGTCATAGCGACCTCGAATGAGACCCTTGTACGCGTCGAAGGGAGCTCAAATATCATTGCAAGGCTCTTGTTCTTCAGGTAGTCCGTGACAACGCCCTTGTACCTTTCTGCCTTCAGCTTTTCAGCAAGCTCAAGAATTTCTGCAAGTTCTTCTGCAGTGAGGTCTGAGATCGACAGCAGGTGCTTCATGGCTCCACCTCGCAATCTCCATGCTGCAGGCCTAATTAACTTTTTTGCTTTTTTGGTAAGAATGAATCCTAACCTCCTAAAATTCCTCCAGCGCGTCGAGCACGAGGGCCGGTTCATATCTCTTTATGATTGCCCTCGTTCTGCCACCCCTTTGCTCGAACCTCGTGTCTATGAGCCTTATGCTCTCGAGCTTGGAGAGCATCTCGTAGAACTTTGTGTACCCAACTGCCGTCATTTCCTTGAAACGTCTGTAAAGTTCGCCAGTCGTAAGCTCGTCAGAAGAATATATCAGTCCGAGCAGAACCCTTTCGTGGTCGCTGAGGGCCTGAACGCTCTTCTTCAGGAATACCCTTCTGCTTCCCTCGTAAACAGCCTCGACGTGTCTGAGCTCTATTCGCCTGCTCGCTTCCCTCTCTGCCTCCAAGCCAGCGAGCTTCATCAGATATATGCCGAAACGCAGATCCCCATATTCGTAGCACAGTTCGGCAATCTTATCGAGCGCCTCATCGCTCAGAACCCCCGGATAAAACCCGAACCTCGCTCTTGACGCGAGTATATCTCTTATCTCCTCAAAGCCATAGAGAGGGAAGTGTATCTCGTCTGGATGGAATACTGATGAAACGCGCTCGTCAAGTCTCGCTGCAAGCTTTACGTCCGTAGCTATCCCGACGATGCCAACTTTAACACCCTCTACCTCCTCGTGAGCCTTCAGCAGAGCGTAGAGCACTTCGTTGGCAACCTCCTCGCTCAGCAGGAAGTTCAAGTCATCGAGTGCAACAACGAGCACTCTTTCACCAATACCTTTCATAACGCTATAGTAGAGCTTTGTGAATGGAACACCGTAAGAGGGTGGCTCGTATCCATAAACTGCCCTGAATATCTTGGCGAAAACCTGCTGCTTCGAGTTCATTATCTGACAGTTGACGTAAACAGGAATTACACCTTCAAACTCCGAGAGGTCTTTGAAGATTAGTTTTACAGCCGTTGTTTTTCCCGTTCCCGGTGGGCCGAGGCACAGGCAGTTTACAGGCCTCGCACCTCTCAAAGCTGGCTTGAGATTTGAAACAAGGCGGTTAAGCTGGGTTTCTCTGTGCAGGTATTCCTCGGGCAGGTAATCTTCGTCAAAGACCTCATAATTTCTGAAAAGCGTCTCGTCCCACCGGAGGTAGCGCATCAAAGTAAATTGCCCAACAAATAGTTTAGCTTTTCGACTGGAGCGAAAGTGTCAACAGGAAGAAATTTAACCCTGATGAGCGTATGTTCTGCATGGAAAGACTCAGCATTGAGGACGGCATCAAAGCCGTCAAGCTCGCAAGGAAGGCTATTGAAACATACCTCGAAAAGAAAGAAGTCATAAAAGAGAGATACCCGGGAGTTTTTGAAAAACAAAGGGGCGTTTTCACAACACTAACCAAAAACCACGAGCTTCGCGGTTGTATAGGATTTCCCTACCCGATTAAGAGGCTCGACGAGGCAATAATTGAGTCTGCTATTGCTGCAGCAACTGAAGACCCGAGATTTCCCCCCGTAAAGATAGGTGAGATGGACGAGATAGTCGTAGAAGTTACAGTCCTCACGCCTCCTGAGAGAATTGTCGCCAAGGCCATTGAGCTGCCGAAGCACGTTGAAATTGGCAGGCACGGCCTTCTCATTAAAATGGGCCACTTCTCCGGACTGCTACTCCCTCAAGTTGCCGTAGAGTATGGATTCGACGCGGAGGAGTTCCTGTCCCACACCTGCATGAAAGCGGGTTTGCCTCCTGACTGCTGGCTTATGGATGGGTGTGAAGTATACAGGTTTGAAGGGCAGATATTCAAGGAAGTCGAACCGAGGGGGGAAATCGTGGAGGTTGAGGAGCGTAAAACCTGCTGAAAGCTGCATGGGCCGACCTGCTGGGCAGCGAGATGAATAAAGAACGCCAGAGCATCAATGTACCCGAGCTAAAGGAAAAAAATATAAATATTTTTGCCATTATGATTTGTTCAGGGGGTTTGCGATGATAGATGTTATAGTAACTGGAGACGTTCTGAAGGCTGTTACAAAGGCTATGGTTGCTCTCGTAAGCGAGGCGCGTTTTCACTTCAACAGCGACGGTTTGCATTCGAGGGCCGTTGATCCGGCAAACGTTGCAATGGTCATAGTTGACGTACCAAAAGACAGCTTTGAAGTTTACAAGGTTGACGAGGAGAAAACAATAGGCGTGGACGTTAATAGAGTTTTTGACATATCAAAGGCTATCAAAAGCGGAGAACTCGTGGAGATGAAGGTCGAAGACGAGACATCCCTCATGATTAAGTTTGGGAGCGTGCAGTACAGTGTCGCGCTGATAGACCCGTCAGCGATAAGAAAGGAACCGAAAGTCCCGAGCTTGGAACTGCCTGCAAAGATAGTACTTGATGCCGGCGAGTTCAAGAAGGCGATAAACGCTGCGGACAAGATAAGCGACCATGTCGTCTTCAGAAGCGACGAAACGGGATTCTACATCGAGGCAGAGGGTGACGTTGATAGAATAGAGTTCCACATGAGCGAGGCAGAACTTATAGAGTTTAACCGCGGCGTAGCGAGGAGTATGTTTTCTATCGAGTACCTCAAGGAGTTCGTCAAGACTGCAGGAAGTGGCGACGTGCTGACGATATACTTAGGCAACAACTACCCGGTAAGGCTCGTTTTCGAGGTTGCAGACGGCAAGGCAAAGGTGGAATATATACTCGCACCGCGCATAGAGGCGGAATAATATAAAACAGATGGCCCAGCCATTCCTCCCCATCCTTCCCCTTATAGCCAAGTATCCTTTTATTCGCCTTACTGCCCCATTTATTCAGCACGAGTACGGAAGCATTGACGCAATACTGTCGTCAAGCAAAAAATCGGACGTTGAAGCGAGAGAGCTTGGGAAGCGGATAGTAGAGGCCGTCGTGGAGGGGAAGAGCATAGATATCGAGTATCCAAGAGCTGCTTTTTTATGCTCGGCCTGCGATAGGGATTGTGTCGAGTGTGAGGCTCTGAAAACACTATATTTCTACCGCTGCAACGCGTGCGGAGAATGCTACAGAAATTGCCATCAGGAGGTAAGCTACGAGACGTATCTGAGATACAAGCTTCAGGCTAAGAGAGCAGCCGTAGCGTACATAACCTCTAAAATAATAGTTTCTCAGCTCGAACCGTGGGTGAGAAGAAAGTATGCGGTCAGGGAGGCGGACAGGTACGCAGAAATCATGTACAGTGAGGAAGACAATGTCATCAGGCTTCTGGCCGCAGAACTTGGTGTGAGAGCAGAGATTGGAGACGAATACAGGGTGCACGTTGTATCCTACCTGAGGGGGGCTGCAAGGATAAAGGCCGAAAGATGGAGGCTCCTGAACAGGAAGCTAAGCAAAGGCTGGGTTGAGCTTGAAAGAGAAGAATTTCTGAGGCTCCTCAAAGAGAGGCTGAGAGAAAAGCTTGAAGAGTCTGCTGCGTACGAGGTGAAAGGGCTCGAAGACTACATTGCACAGCTTTCGGCGAAGACCGAAAGGGTGAAAAAAGACATAAAGGTTGAGCTCGGAGAGGTTGATGTTTCATGCTTCCCACCGTGCATGAAGAAGATACTTTCAGACCTACAGAGTGGAGTTAACGTCCCGCACACCGCAAGATTTGCCATAACATCTTTCATGCTTAATATCGGGCTGAGTGTTGACGAAATAATCTCTCTGTTCAGCTCTGCCCCCGACTTCGACGAGGAGAAAACGAGGTATCAGGTTGAGCATATCGCGGGGGCAAGAGGCAGAGGAACGGAATATGATTGCCCGGCATGCGATACGATGCGAACGTACCACAACTGCTACGCAGAATGCAAGGTTTCGCATCCCATTTCCTACTACGAGTGGTGTGTAAAAAGGAAGAGGGGTAAGGGTAAGACGGCGAAAGAAACTGAAAAAGAGGGAGGAGAAAAATGAGAGTCGTGGAGGAGAGACTGAAGGGAAACGAGGGCGAGATAAAGCTTACTCCAGAAACACTCGACGATCTCTGGCACCTGAAATACATAGTGGAACCTGGCGACATCGTCTTCGCGCTGACCAAAAGAATAAGCGAGAGTGCTGACAAGCTGCGAAGCGACAAGGAGAAGGTAACAGTAAGGCTCGGAATTCAGGTCGAAAAAGTCGAATTTCACCGCTTTGCCAACAGGCTTCGCATAACCGGCAGGATAGTGGCAGGAGTCGAGGACTCGGGCTATCATACGATAAACATCACCACGGGCAAGGAACTCAGCATAATCAAGACCTGGAAAGATGAACAGCTCAGAAGACTAAAGCATGCAATAGAAGCGTCAAAGCAACCAGAAGTCGTAATAGTGACGATAGAAGAGGGAGATGCAATAATTGGCGTCGTCAGGCAGTGGGGAGTAGAGGAAGTCGCAAGCATAAGACAGAGCTACGGAAAGGAAAGCTCCGCAAGAGTTGAATTCTTTTCCCAGGTATTATCCACCCTCGAAAAGCTCGATTTCAAGTATCTGATTGTTGCCGGGCCAGGATTTGCAAAGGAGGACTTTCTGAAGTTCTTGAAGGAGAAGAACCCCGAAATGGCGAAGAAGGCGATAACCGTAGACACGTCGTCGATAGGAACGAGGGGTTTCATAGAAGTTCTCAAGAGAGGAGCATTAGCCAGAATTGCCAGCGACGTAAGGCTTGCAGAAGAGGCAGAGTATATGGATTTACTGCTGGAGCACATTGCAAAGGGAGAGAAGGTCGCATACGGGCTCGAGGAGGTAAAGCAGGCTTTCAACTACGGAGCAATTGACGTTCTGCTAATCGCCGATGAGTTTTTGAGAGAGCAGAGAGAAAAATGGGATATAGATTCATTTTTAAGAGATGTAGAACTCTCGAAGGGCAAGATCGTTATTATGAGTACCGAATTCGAGCCTGGGAAAAGACTCATGGCTCTTGGCGGCATAGCAGCCCTGCTTAGGTTTGATATTGGATAATAGTGCATTTGAGATTCTTGATCCATGATTTCTAAATTGGTAAGGAATACATGATTAAAGCCCAATGTTCTCGTTGCCTCCAATTACCTATCTCAAAATGTCCAAGCAAAATCCCACGGAAAACGTTAATTAACATGCTGATGTAACAAAAGTGGATGTTTGGCTGGGGAGAACTCGGTATAATCATCGTGCTGGCAATAATTTTGCTCGGCCCGGATAAGCTGCCGGAGGTAGCGAGAACTGCCGGTAAGATATACGCGGAGTACAAAAATGCAAAACGAAGACTCGAACTTGAGCTGCTGTACGGATACGAAATACCAAACAAAGACTATCTTGAGGAATTGTCGAGAAAAAAGCTCGATGTGCTGAAAAAAGACCTGACTTCCCAGCTTGAGGTGGAAGGTTTAAATACTGGGAGGTTGGAAGATTTAAAGGATCAGGAAGGAGGAGGTAGTAATGTTCACAGTAGGTCCGAATGAGCTTATGGCGATATTGATAATAGCGTTTCTCCTGTTTGGAGCCAGCAAGCTGCCGGAACTTGCGAGGAGTCTTGGGAGAAGCATGGGAGAGTTCAAGAAAGCTCAGAGAGAGGCAGAGATAGAACTCATGGAATTCGAGAAGAACCTCCGTGAAGGCAAGTACTCGGAAATCGAGAAGCGCTCAAAGCTCGAAAAGATTGCAAGGGATCTGGGTATAGACCCGGCTGGTAAGAGCGACGACGAACTGCTCGAAGAAATCAACAAAATGCTACCAAAGGCTGAGAAAGCCGAGCCTTAATCAATTTTAAACCTTGCTGGTTCTATTCTTTCGCTTTTGCATTTTGGACATCTGCTTGCCTTTGGTTTCTCAAACTCAAAGCCGCACTGCCTGCATCGGGGCGGGAGCATTAGCAATCGCATCCCCTTTCGCCTGACGATTCTCGCAATTGCCTCGATGTGCGAATAAACCTCCTTCTCCCTCTCTGGTTCAATGCCAAGAAGCTGGCATATCTCCTTTGCAGTAAGCCCTTCCCTGTGTTCAGCAAGCAGCCGGATTATTTCTTCCCTGAGTGTCCCCATCTCAGCCACCAGTCCTTATCAGATCCAAAAGAAGAAAAACCTATTTAAATTCCCATCGCAAAAGCAGAGGTATGGCGAAAATTTACTACGATAAAGATGCCGATTTAAAGCTGCTAAAGGACAAGAAAGTCGCCATAATCGGATATGGCAGTCAGGGACACGCGCACGCCCTCAACCTGAAGGATTCCGGAATAGACGTCGTCATCGGGCTGTATAAGGGAAGCAGAAGCTGGGATAGAGCAGAGAGAGATGGGTTTACTGTTAAGGAAGTGGATGAAGCCGTGAGTGAGAGCAACGTAATATCCATGCTCATTCCCGACATCGTTCAGCCTGCTGTTTTTTACAGAGAGATTAAAAACAATCTGAAGGAGGGCGACATGCTTCTCTTTGCCCACGGCTTCAACATCCACTACAACCAGATTATCCCGCCGAGCTACGTGGATGTTACAATGGTCGCTCCCAAGAGCCCGGGACACCTCGTCAGGAGGATGTATGAAGAAGGCAAGGGTGTTCCGGCTTTGGTTGCCGTTCACAGCGACTACACAGGTAAGGCTCTTGACTATGCACTCGCTTATGCAAAGGGAATCGGATGCACGAGAGCAGGCGTAATAGAGACAACGTTTAAGGAGGAGACAGAAACTGACCTATTTGGAGAGCAGGTTGATCTGTGCGGCGGTGTTGCCGAGCTAATCAAGGCAACATTCGAAACGCTCGTTGAAGCGGGCTACCAGCCAGAAGTTGCCTACTTCGAAGCTCTGCACGAACTGAAGCTCATAGTCGACCTCATATACGAGGGTGGTATCTACGCAATGTGGTACAGCGTAAGCGACACGGCAAAGTACGGTGGGATGACGAGGGGTAAGCGCATAATAAACGAGAGTGTGAGGCAGGAAATGAGAAAAATCCTGAAAGAAATTCAGACCGGCGAGTTTGCGAGAGAGTGGATACTCGAAAATCAGGCTGCAAGGCCAGTCTTCAACAAGCTGCTCGAGATGGAGAAGAACCATCCGATAGAAAAGGTAGGTAAAGAACTGAGGAAAATGATGCCCTGGCTCAGAGGGATAGAGGTCGAATAGTTCAGCATTCCTCACATTTTTTTTCAACACACCTGAACCTTACCTTTTCGATGGCTATGTCGTTTGAGTAGGCCGCGCACTCTATACCTCTATCAGCGTATCCAATGCCTGCCATTGCTCCAATCACACCCCGTGTTCCGGTAATCTCGGCAACAACAAGACCAAGCTTCTTTGCAAGCTTCAATGCTTCAAGTTCGTCAACCACACCCATTTTTACAGCATCTCCGAAATTCTTGAGAATCTTTGGTATCAAAACTCCCCTGAAGAATACTGCACACGCGTTTTCAGAGTAAACACACTTCTTTAACCTCTCAATAAATCCGTTAATCACATCGCTGGTACTTATCCACGGTGGTACCGCAAAAACCATAACCGAAGAGCAGTTATGAGATGTCTTCCACGGGACATCCTTACTCGCTTGAAATACGCGGTGGGCAAGCAGGAGAAGGCCTTTCATGTCACTTGCAAGGGAGAACGCGGCCTTTAAAGTACACTCCCACGTTTCAGTTTTCTCGCCCGTGTCATCAACACCAGCAATTAGCTTGGTGTATTTTGGAGTGATGACAGTTACTCTTCTTACACCTCCTTCGTCCGGGTGGTAGATGGATTTTATTACTCCCCTCGCCTGTGGAAGACACCATAATATCTCCGAATGCCCCTTGCTGCACCACGTTGTGTAGACTTTATCCTCCCCCACCTCAACCTTTTCAAGACCGTGAGTGCCCTCGTAAAGTCTAACTTCGCCCTTGCCAAGTTCAGTGCGCATTATCAGCGTCTTACCCTCAATCCACCCGTGTTTTATAAGTTCGCTGGAGCGAAGCCTGTTTATCAGGCTCCACTCGGCACACCCCTTAGCCCTGCACTTCTCAAATATCTCCACAACACCCTGCTCTTCGTCAACAATTGTAAGGTAACTTTTTGAGAGGCCCTTCCCATATTTCCTTTCAACTTCTTCGGGCGTTAATTCAATTCTACCCATACCAATCAGCTTCCTTTACATTGACCCTCCAGAGAGATGCAACTTCAGTCGCCAGCCTGGGATTACGAAACCTCCCAATCAGTTTTAAATCACGGGGGTAGCCTATATAGGGGTCTATAGCTTCCCTTTCTACATCCACCACCCATATTTTAAGCCCCACAGAATTTATCAGTTCTGAGTACTTCCTGAAGAATTTTATGAATGGAATCGGAGAGTCTTCAGTTGGTACAACGATGACGTATTCCCCGCTGTAAGACGATGCAAACCTCGCATGAACGCGTACATCTTCAAAAACATCGTCGATCAGAGAGAAAAATACTCCGTACTTCCTCCTGCCAACATACTCCCTAACAACACCTTCTCTAACCGAATAATCATAAAAGAATTCATCTACGAGCTTTTCCATTAACTCAAGACTGTCAAGAAACTTCCTCGACTTTACGAACTCTTCGTAGGCTTTATCGAGTTCTTCCGGCTTCGGCTTTACTCCGTGGATGCAGTAGTACGTTGCGCTTCCCACCTCAAATCTGTCGGAGTAGAAGGTGGAAAGTGTAACAGGCTCTCTGAGCAGAGCCCTCTTTACTTCCTCCACAATCTCGTGGGGGCAGAGATTCAGCTCGAGCAAAACTCTCCGGCAAACTCTTTCGATTTCCTCCTCCGTTACGATGCTCCTCCCGATTTTTTCCACGACTCTGACAACCACTTCCCTCATCTCACGTTCATCTCCCAGCTCTCTATCTTATTACCCTTCTATGTACTTCTCGAGAGCTGAGTCCTCCTTAGCTGCTTTTCTTAAAAATTCCCTTATCTCCTCGGGGTTGCCAGTTTTGAGGCCAAAGTAGGTAGCAAACTTTTTAGTGGTTCTCAGAATCCTTGTTCTTCCCCTCTTCTCAGCCTTTATCAGGCCCATTTCCTCAAGTTTCTTCACGTGGTCGTAGCATTTGTTTCCCCTTATCTTCGCAAGCTTCGACAGCATTATTGGCTGCCTCAATGCTATGACTGCAAGAGTTCGCAAAACACCCTTTTCCATATCTTTTTCAGCAAACCTCTCAACGTACGTGTGGTACTCTGGCTTTACGCGCATCAGATACTTTCCACCAACCTCAATAACCTCTATCGCCGAATCTTTCGTTGCGTATTCTTCAACGAGCTCCGCAAGGGCATTCTCCACCTCCTTAACATCTGCTCCAGCTATCCTCGCTATCCGGGAAGGTGAGAGTGGGTCGGGGGACGTGAAGAGAATCGCTTCGATTACTCTCTTCATCCATCATCCCCTCGCCTGCCTGATTTCAATGTCGTCCTCGTATATTCTCTGCTGCTCGATTTCGAGTTTCTTTCTGAAGGTGAGGTGAAGGACTGAGAGATAGTACGAGAGCACATCTCCTTTTTCCTTCCCCCTGACGAGTTCAGAGAAGTAAAGAATCTGCTTCCGTCTGAAAAGCCGCATTAACTCCTCCTCGACCATTGCTATGGTTTCCTCAATGTTCTCCTCGTGAGGGGTTTCGAGGATCGCACTTGTATCGACCCTCCTTTCCGCCCTCTTCTTTTTCTTTTTCCTCCTTTTATGTACTTCTTCTGCCCTCTTGAGCTCATCTATCAGGTCTTTAAGTGTCGTAAACCTCCTCACCTTCCTGTGGGGTGTGAGAAGGAAGGAAATAAGCTCGTCGTTTTCTTCAATTTCTGCCAAATCGTAGTCAAACGCAGGACTATCAAAATCACTGAAAGTAGAATCGAAATCGTCGAAGAACTCTCCAAACTCAACCTCATCGGGTATCAATTCTTCCTCCGCTTCTTCCTTAACCCCGAGCACTTCATCCGCAAGAACTTCAGCCTTCATTCTTACAAGAATTGCTGCATATAGTAGAACTCTGCCGGATATCCTCAAATCGAGCTTTTGAGCTCTCTCAAGCTCCTGGAGAAAGCGATCAGCTATTTCTACAACGTCTATGTTCCACGGGTCTATCTCACCTCTCCTCGCCATTTCAACGAGCATTCCAACTGGGTCTTCCAGCCTGATCCCGAAACTTTCCTGCTCCGGATTTCCCGCGTCTAAGCCTTCATCTTTATACCAGTCACCGTGGATGAGTTATCCCTCCCCATTGTTACGCCTACTATCGCGTCTGCCATCTCAAGCATGGGCTTTCTCAGAGATACGACTATAAACTGTGCATCCCTTGAACGCTCCTTTATGAGCTTTGCAACCCTGCTCACATTAACACCATCAAGGAACATGTCCACCTCGTCGAATGCATAGAACGGAGCAGGTTTGTACATCTGTATCGCGAAGATCAGGGCGAGAGCTACGAGGCTCTTTTCACCACCGCTCATGGATTCTATGCGCTGAACAGGCTTTCCGTATGGCCTCACCTTTATATTCAATCCGCTGTTGAAGGGGTCGTCGTTGTCCAGATAGAGTTCGCCCTCACCATCGGTCAGCTTGGCTATGACTTCGGCGAAGTTCCTGTTTATCGCGTTGAAAGCCTCGTAGAAAGCATCTCTCTTCATCTGCTCATACCTTGCAATTCTGTCCAGAATCTCCTGCCTTTCCTTCTCGAGTCTGAGCTTTCTTTCCAGCAGCTCGTCGCGCCTCGCTCTCACTTCTTCATACTCCTGTATCGCTTTGAGGTTTACCTCGCCAAAACTCGCAAGCTCTCTGTCTATTTCCTCAATTCTGGCAGTAATCTCATCGAGAGAAGGAATTTCGCCTTCAACGAGAAGGCTTACGTCTATGGCCGCAATTTCAGATTCCACGCCTGAAAGTGCTTCTTTTCTCGCTTTTATTTTTTCATCTGCTGCCGTGATGCCGAACTCGCATGCAGCTTTTTCTTTTTCGAGGCTCTTTATCCGCTCAAGAAGCTCGTCTCTCTTCTTTCTCAGCTCTCTAACCTCCCTGCCAACCCTCTCTTCCTCACTTCTCAGCTTTTCAAGCTCTCTCTTTAGTTCCTCAATTCTGTTCCTCCCATCCTCAATCTTCGCTTTCAGCGATGAAACTTCCTCGTCGATTCTCTGAATAGCTGCATTCTTTTCATCAATTGCCCTCTTTATCTGCTCTCTTCTGTAATCTGCTGCCTCTATCCTTTTTTCAACAGACATAAGGGATTCTCTGTGCCTCGATAGCTCTTCTTTCAGCTCTTCGTACTCCTTGCTCAGCTTTGGAATTTCGCTGCCCTTGAGTCGCTTTTCTATTTTTTCAACCTCGCTGCCTATCTCTGCAATCCGCCTGCTTATCTTTTCTATTTCAGCATCGAGCCCTGAAAGCTCTTCGAATGCCTTTCTCCGCTCCGCATCCCTTTCAGAAATTCGAACGTCGATGTCCGCTATCTTCTCCTTCTCCTCGTTTATTCTCTGAGATAATACATCTATTTCACTCCTGATGGCGCTGATCCTGCTATTTATCTCGTCCACAGCTTTCTGGGCCTCTCTTCGTCTGTCTTCCTCGACTCTCAGCCTTCTTATTATCTCAGCCTTTTTGCTGTTCAGAACAGTAACTTCTTCCATCAGCATTCTTTCCTTCTCAAGGAGCTCTTTAGACAGGAGCATTCCACGCCTTCTTTCTGCACTTCCACCGCTCATTGCGCCGCTTCTTTCAACGAGATCGCCGTCGAGCGTTACAATTCTCCTGTCGTCCATCAGCCTTCTTGCAGTTTCTATTGTATCAACGACGAGAGTATCGCGAAATACGAAGTTGAAAACCGGTCTAAACTTGTTATCGCAATTTATCAGGTTAACAGCATAATCCACAACACCTTTCTCAGAAAGAACCTTCCTGTCGAGGTTGATCTTCCCGAAGTTCTTCCTCATTCTGTTAAGCGGGAGGAATGTGGCCCTTCCGCCTCTTATCTGCTTGAGGTAGTTTATGGCTCTGACAGCATCGTCTTCATTCTCGACCACTATGTACTGCAAAGCGTTGCCCGCAGCCGTCTCGAGGGCTAAGGCATACGCCTCGTCAACCTGGCAGAGCTGTGCTACCGTGCCGTAAACCCCTGGAAGGGCTTTTCTTTCCTTGGCCTCGAGTACCAGCTCGACAGCCCTCGAAAATCCAGATTCAAGGGCTGCAAGCTCAGCTCTAACCTTTGCCAGCTCAACTTCTCTCGCTTTGATGTCCTCCTCAACCTTCGACAGCTCGTTCCTCAACGAGAAAAGGCTGGAATCTATCTCGTTCCTCAGCTTGATCTGTCTTCCCGCTTCAAGCTCGAGCCTTTCGAGCTCATTCTTCCTGTCTTCAATTTTTCTTTCGAGTTCTTCAATCGTGCTCTTCGCTCTCTCTTTTTGCTTCTCTAACTCCGAGATATCTATTTCCACTCTCCTGATCGAATCCATTAGCCTGTCTCTCGTCCTCACAAGCTCGCTTCTTTCTTCCTTCAGTTTTTCAAGCTCTTCCTTCCTCGCGAGCAGTTCATCCCTCATCTGCCTGTATTTTGCATCGACCTCCTCCAGCCTCATCTTGACGAGCTCGAGCCTTGCGGCAGTTTCATCAACGACGCTCTGAAGGCTTATTCTCTCCACGGCAAGTCTCTCAAGTTCCTCCTCACAGCCTTCGAGCTCCTCCCTGAGCTTTGAAATCGATAAAGCAATCTGCGTCTTCTCATCCTGAAGTCTCGCTATCTCCTTTCTGTAAAGCTCCTCTGACTTTCTCACAGCCTCTATTTCGGAATTTATCTCCACGACCCTCTCCTGAATTCTTGCATATGCAGGCCCGCTTATTTCCGATATCTTGGCCGTAATCTCCTGTGCTTTGCTGTTGAGAGTTTGAATTCCTGCATTTACTTCGACTATCTTTTCCGTTAGTCTGTCCTTCTCAGCTTCGAGTCTCTCTATCTCGTTCTCAAGCCTCTTTTTCTTTGCCTGCAAGCCTCGATAGCGATGGGTCAGAATGATTCTGTTGCAGTGATCCTTTTCCTCAACGAGTGCTCTATAGCGCAACGCCTCTTCTCTGTCTTTTTCAAGCTGCTCAAGCCTCGAGTTGACCTCGACGAGAACAGCATTTATCCTCTCTATGTTTTCCCTGACTATTTCAAGCTCCTCGATAGCCTTCTCCTTTTTCTCGTCGAACTCAGATATGCCTGCGATGTCGTCTATTATCTTCCTCCGCTGTAAAGGAGTCATTTCGGTTATTCGGGTGACGTCTCCCTGCATTATCACGTTGTACGCATCGCCGTGTATTCCTGCGTCGGAAAGCAGGCGCTGGATTTCTGAAAGGCTGCAGGACTTCCCGTTTATGTAGTAGTAGCTGTAATGGCCCCTGTCAGTCAGCCTTATTCGCCTCGTTATCGTCACGTCACCTTCGAAAGGTAGCTTCGAATCGCTGTTGTCGAAGATTATCGAGACTTCTGCCTCTCCGCTCCGCTTTCCGTTGCTGTTGAAAACCAGATCAGTTAGTCTTTCAGCCCTCAGAGCTTTCGTAGAGGTTGAGAGCCCCAGACAGAAGAGAATCGAATCGACTATGTTGGACTTGCCGCTACCATTTGGTCCACTGATAACCGTAAATCCCCTGTAAAATGGAATCTCGACTTTCTTACCGAATGATTTGAAGTTTTTTATTACAATTTTCTTAATGTGCATGACATTAATCGCATACGATAATCTCTCCCTCGTCCTCGCTCTCTTCCTCAGTGTCCGTAGTTTCCTCTTCTGGCCTCTCTCTTCTCTCTATCCTGTCGATGGAGTATTCTTTCCTGAGTTCCGCCTTAAGGTAGAGAACCTCACTCATGAGGCTCTCCACAGTCTTGGACAGCTCAACCACCTTTGCTTCAAGTTCCGTAACCTTCCTGAACTCGCTTCTCAATTCGCTCAAAATTTCACTCTTTATCTCCGCAATCTTATCGTCGTTGATAACCATTCTTTTCATCTCCTCCAGCTCTTTCTCCTTTTCAGCAAGCTTTCTTTCCAGCCTCTCAAGCAGGATATCCCTGTCAAAAGGTTGGTCAAAACTTCCAGGTAGTTCGAACTCCCTTCCCGCCATTTACTCAAATCCCCTTCCCGCCTTTTATAAAAAAGTGTAAAAAGGTATTAATATATCTTTCGCGTGGATTTTTCTTCATTTCCTTACCTTGGCCAGCACATCCCTTGCAATCAGATAGGCAGTGGTGTCTTCCTCGCTCTTAACCTCAAACTCCATTGCCTCGCCTCTCGTGGCCTTGAGGACGAGTTCACCCCTCCTGCTGTACATCAGGCCTTCTGGCAGAGTGGTGTCAACCTTGTAGTAGTACTTCATTATCACGTTCTTCATTATGGCTGCATCTCCTTTCATCTCTCCATTGGAGAGTTTCTCGGCTTTTTCGAACAGTAACACGAAATTTGGAGAGTTGTAACCGTACTGCCTGTAGAGGTTGAATGCGAGACAGGCTGCCCTGAAGTAGTATTCGCCAGCGGCATCGTCGCCCCTTTTCTCAAGAACCTTTGCCACATTAATGTAACATTTCATTCTTATGTCCGGTGGAAGGAAAGCCTCATACCTCATTGCTTCAGCGACGAGATTCTCAGCCTCCTCATCCCTGTTCTCCTCGAGATACAGTGATGCAAGGTTGTTCAGTGCTGCAGCAAGCTGAGGAACGAATTCTGAACTCTCAGCAGCGAGTTTTCGCAGTATTCCGAGGACGTTGATGTAACATTTCTCCACGTCTTCAAGTTTGTTAAGCCTCTTGTAAAGAACGCCAAGGTTGTTGAGGGTTTTTGCAAGCTCAGGAACCGTGGAGGGGTCTTTTTCTACCATTTCTTTCCTTATGATCAGAGCCTCCTCCAGCGCTTCCTTTGCCTTGTCAAGCTTGTTGAGGTTGAAGCAGAGCAGTCCGAGGTTGTCGAGAACGATTGCAAGCTCGTTCCTCATCCCGAGTTCTTTCATTATCTTAACTGCCCAGTCGTAGTGCTCCTCTGCTTCATCGTAACGCCTCATGAAGTGGTAGAGGTTTCCAAGGTTGTTGAAGAGCTTTGCGAGGTCTGACATCTTCGATTCATCCTTCTTCGACAGTTCGATGTACTCGTCTATTGCCATGCGGTAGTACTTCTCCGCTTCATCCTTCCTGCCAGCGTCAAAGCACAGGTTTGCGAGGTTTCTCAGGACGTAGGCTTTCTTCTCTCCCTCAACCTTCTCTCCTTCGAGCTTAGCATCCTTGAGTTTCTCGACGAGCGTCTCTCCAAGCTCTATCAGCTTGGCAGACGGCTGTTTCTGCTGGAGAAATTCTTCAACGGCATCTTCAAGCATTCCTGCCTTGATTGCGTGCTCG
The DNA here is from genome assembly GCF_000194625.1 of Archaeoglobus veneficus SNP6. Taxonomy (NCBI): domain Archaea; kingdom Methanobacteriati; phylum Methanobacteriota; class Archaeoglobi; order Archaeoglobales; family Archaeoglobaceae; genus Archaeoglobus; species Archaeoglobus veneficus. The sequence continues at coordinate 1,245,334 of NC_015320.1, forward strand.
ATGAACTCGTAAACGTCACCGCTCCTCCTGCCGAACTTATCCATCCTCTTCTTCCAGTACTTTGCTGCGAGGCTGTGATCGCCTTCGCCAATCTCGTCGCGCAGGGCTTTGATGGTAAATCTGACGATATCACCCCGCCTCTCCAAAAGTCCAGCTTCAATAAGCCTGTCTACAACGTCAACCGGGTACTTCTCAGAAAAAGTATCTTTAAGAAGTTCGTAATCAGCTTCACCAAGGAGAGCGAAGTCTTTAAGCATTGAGAAGGCGTTATCTCCGGCAAGCTTTTCAATAACCTTTTCAAGTGCCTCATCCGGATCCTTAATTGCTCTAAGGCTGTCTGCTTCGTCTCCAAGCTTATCCTCGTTTCTTATAATAAGTTCGTTTGCTATGGCCCTTACACCCGCCTTGAGCATGCACTTATTCTCCACATTCTCCTCCATTTCCTGACACCCACATCCCGGTTGTAGGGGCTATATTTATAGCTTAGTCATTTCTATCTTTTCGAGGCTGTGCATTATTCAGCGGTGAGAGGTGCGAAAGTTCCAGCCGAGATATCATCTTGCTTCCCCAAGTAAAGAAGCATTAGCCACACGCTCAGCAGCGAAACAGCGAGGGGTTCGAAAAGCGGTGCAAGGAAGGGGATAATAGACAGAAGAGCTACGATGGCGCTCATAAACATTGCCGCAAAGACCTTAAAGTAGTTCCTGATTGCAAAGCTGAAACCCCTCGCTATTGCTTCAAAAACACCACAGTTGTCTGCAATGAGGACGTACCTCGGCATTACAACGAAGGGCATTGAGAGAACGAGGACTAAGAGGAGAACAGTGTAAACATTCTCATTCTGAGTAACGTAAGACAGCGCCGAGAAGGGCATCGCAACGGCAAGTAACGCGAGGCTGCACAGCGTATCGACGGCAATTAGCCTCATTGTATGCAGGAGGCCATAGTCTATGGCAGAAGGGATCGTGAAGCTTCCCCTGACAGCAAGTTCCCGAGCACTGCCAATGAGAGCGGCGTTAAAAAATTCAACGGCTACAAATGCTACGGTTCCAAATAGGAGAAAAACAAGCAGAGTTTTTGTTAAATCCGCCGTCATAAGATCTCTTATTTTTTCGCTCATCCTCTCTACATCACCGCTTTCTGCAACTTTTTTAAGCTCTTCAGCAGGTATGGCAGTAAACACGGCAGCCACCATGAAGAGATAGAATACGATAATGCTGGCCAGAGGAAAAAGCAGTATGACAGGATTCCGGGCCAAAAGTCTTAATCCTCTGCGGAACATATGGCAAAAGAGAATCCACAAAATAAAAAGGTTGGTGTAAGCTTGAGGGTTGCAGTATTCAGACCAAAAGAGCATATTGAAGAAACGGCAAAGGTTCTGCAAAAGGAGGGTTTTGAGGTAGTAGCGGCTCCATTTCTCAAAACGGTGGTCAGTGAGGAGGGTGTCGAGAAGCTGAAGAAAGCAGAGTTCGAAGTTGCGATTATAACAAGTCAGACTGCTGCAAAAATCGCAGCAAAAAACATACCTCTGCAGGGGAAGAGGGTGATTGCAATAGGCAAAAAAACAGCATCAGTTCTGAGCAACGCTGGTGTAAATTCCGAAATGCCTTCTAAGTTTGATTCAAAGAGTATTGTGGAAGAGTTCGCCGAAAAGCTGAGAGGAAAGAAGGTAGCCATACTCAGAAGTGACAAGGGTGACCCGGTCTTGCTGAACCTGAAGAACTACGCTGAGGTGGAGGAGATAGTTCTGTACAGAATCGAGGAAGAGCACGGCAAAGAGCAGCTTGAAGTTCTTGAGAAAGTTGCGAGGGGAGAACTCGATGCTGCCATTTTCTCGAGCAGAATGATGGTGCACAGCTTTATGAAGCTTGCAGATAAAGCAGGCATGCTTAAAGACGTGATAGGGGGGCTCAGCAAAATGCACGTGATAGCCATAGGTCCGCCCACAGCAAGAGCCCTGAAAGAATACGACATTACTCCTCTGATGCCCGAAGAGTACACGTTCGAGGGCGTAATGAAGCTGCTCCGCAGCCTTAGAGCCGAGCGTGGCCAGCAGCGAAAGCAATAAATTACACCTTTGCGAAACTGTGTCAATGTACCTCACGTGCAAAAAATGCGGGAACGATACGTTCAAAATTACTTCCGACATGAGGGCAGAGTGCACGAAGTGCGGCGCAACCTACGAAATCTGCTTCAAGCCCTCTCCGAAACCTCCGGAGCCTCCAGAACCCCTCCCACCGAGCAAACCGGGAATTATCTGGTTCAGGTGAGAGCATGGATGTAAGAATACTCAGAAGCGAAGTTGATGGAAAGGCTACGCCACCCCCATCGAAGAGTTATACCCATAGAGCCTTTATCGCTGCTTCGCTTTCACCATCCGCCCTAGTGGAGAATCCTCTTTTCTCCGATGATACCCTCGCAACGCTGAAGGCCTGCAGGTTTATAGGAGCAGAAGTTACGAGGTGGAAGGATCTGATAGCTTTCAGAGGAGTCGAGGACGTAGAATCTTCGGGTTATATCAACGTCGAGAACTCCGGTACAACACTGAGACTCTTCCTCGGCATCCTGTCCCATTCTAAGCGCATCTGTGTCATCGACGGCGATTCGTCGCTCAGAAAGAGACCGAACAGAAGCCTTGCCCTGACTTTAAACAAACTCGGTGCAAAAATATGGGGAGATTACGATTTCAAAGCTCCACTCAAGGTTTGTGGAATTGTAACAGGCGGAGAAGTGTCCATCAGAGCGGAGAGCTCCCAGTTCATTTCGTCACTCCTTTTCTCTCTCCCCCTCGCAAAGTATGATTCCGAAATCAAAGTCGAGGAGGTTAAATCGAGACCATATATAGATATCACCCTCCACGTCCTCGAGGAAAGCGGTATTGAAGTAAAAGCAGATGGCAAGAACTTCTACATCCCCGGAGAACAGTCTTACTCGCTAAAGACTTTCAGTGTTCCTGCAGACTTCTCGTCGGCAAGCTACCTCATCGCTGCTGGTTTGCTGGCCGGAAGAGTCGAAGTGCTCAATATGTCAGATTCAAGACAGGGCGATAAGCGTATAGTTGACATAGCAAAGCAGATGGGTGGAAACGTCAGATGGGACAAGGAAAATGGCGTGATTACGGCCAAGCAGTCGGAGCTTGAAGGTATTGAAGTTGATGCTTCAGACATTCCGGATCTCGTTCCGACCATTGCCGTTCTTGCTGCTGTTGCGAGGGGTAAGACAACGATTTACAACGCAGAACATCTCAGAATAAAGGAAATAGACAGAATTGATGGCTGTTACAAGAACCTGAGGAGCCTCGGCATTGAAGTTGAAAAGAGGAGAGACGGGCTCGTCATCAAGGGCGGAAGCATTAGAGGTGGCACAGTTGACTCGTTCGGAGACCACAGAATGGCCCTCGCTTTCTCACTCCTCGGTCTCGTTGCAGAAGAAGGAGTCACCGTCAAAAACGCAGAGGTCGTTTCAGTCTCCTTCCCCGGCTACTTCGACGTCCTGAAAAACCTTTCCGCAAAGGTGGAATGGATTAAGAGTTAAACTTTTTTACCGCCTCACCTACGCGGGAGCATGATTGAGGAAACGACGATAACAAGAGCGATAGCTGAGAAATACATGGAAAAATTCCTCGAAAATCTTGAATGCGACGTATGTATCGTTGGTGGTGGCCCTTCTGGCCTCGTTTCGGCATACTATCTCGCAAAGAGGGGTTTCAAGGTCTCACTGTTCGAAAAGAAGCTCAGTCTTGGCGGTGGAATCTGGGGCGGCGGAATGATGTTCAACAAGGTGGTCGTTCAGAATAACGCTCTCGAAGTTCTAAACGATGTTGGCATTGGATATGAAAAGTACGACGATACGCACTACGTCGTCGATGCGATAGAGCTTGCATCCGGCCTAATATACAGCGCAGTTAAAGCTGGGGCAGCTATCTTCAACCTGATAAACGTTGAAGACGTGATGATAAAGGAGGATAGGATTACCGGCCTCGTGATAAACTGGACGGCTGTTGAGATGTCCGGCCTTCACATCGACCCCATGACTGTTGCTTGCAAGGCTGTTGTTGATGCTACGGGCCATGACGCATCGGTCTGCCACATCGTCGCCAGAAAGACGGAAAAGCTGAATCTTGCAGGAGAGAAATACATGTGGGCCGAGAAAGCTGAGAAGGCTATAGTTGAACACACTTCGGAGGTTTATCCCGGACTCTTTGTAACGGGTATGAGCGTCGCTGCTGTGTACGGTTTGCCACGAATGGGGCCAATCTTCGGTGGAATGCTGCTGAGCGGTAGAAAAGTTGCGGAACTCGTGACGGAAAAATTGGGATAAAAATAAAAATTTTAATTAATTTTTCAACCTGTTTTAGTGTCCTCCTTCACCTTCTGTGCCTTCTGTGGATTCGCCGCCAAACATTGCGTTGTAGCCCTTGGCAAGCTCGATGTTAACGTGCACTACTGCTTCGTTGGTGTGCTTGAATGGATAGTCCTCAGTGATTTCAGGCAGGTTGTCTGCAACGCTCTGGTTTGTGACAGCCATGCCGGCGGGCACATACCTTCCATCTGGAATGGTCACGCCGATGACCTTGGCTCCAGGCTCGATGACACAGTTCTTGCCCACCTTAGCCTTGAATACGAGCGCTTGCATGCCAATGAACGTGCCGGAACCAACGTACGCTGGTCCGTGCACCTGGCTCTGGTGTGCAAGAGAAACATGATCCGCTATGTAAACAGCATACTTCTTGCCATCATCTCCAACGACGAGGTTTTTCTCTATCGGGTTACCTTCAGCATCCCTCGTTTCAAGAGCATGGATAACTACGCAATCCTGTATGTTTGAATAATCACCAACGTATATCGGCATTCCTTCATCTCCTCTCACGGATGCGTGAGGTGAGATGCAGACGTACTTGCCGATATGGACATCACCAATTACAGTTGCATACGGGTGGACGAAAGCTGTTGGATCGATGTCGGGCATCGTTTGTTCATCATTCCACTCAGTAATCGGGTTCGCATGAATGTTGGACGCCTTCTCCTCAGGAGTCTCCAGTGGCTCTATTGCACCCTTTTCCGCTGCGCAGCCCAGCAAGAGGGCGGCAAACAAAACCGTTGTCAGGATTATAGCCCATCTCATAATGAGGGCGGTTCGAAGGCATTATATAATAATTACGAATTAGGTACACCTAAAAGCAATAATTAGCAAAGATAAGAATGATATAAATCCGAACATATTTTTGAGGATAATATTCAAAAATAGAAATGCTTTCACATCAGTTTGAAATAGCTCCCCCTGCTCCTCGCATGCATATACAGACTGTAGAGTAGTGTAGCTCTGTTTGAAGAAACCCTGAAAGCTTTTTCGTTGCCAATGACTATGAACTTCTTCCTCGCCCTTGTAAGAGCGACGTTAAATCTTCTGAAGTCAGAAGCAAAGCGCAAGTCTTTAACGGCTGTAGTGCTAAATATGATGACATCCTTCTCTCTTCCCTGAAACGCATCAACGGTGTTAACCTCAACAGTATTCAGCCCGATTCTATTTATCATTTCAGAGATCAACTTTCTCTGCCTAACGTACGGTGTTATAATCCCTATGTCCTCTACATTTACTCCGTTTGAAACGAGTTCCCTACATATCTCCACTACTACCCTCGCCTCTACCTCGTTAAGCTTCGAGCCCTTTCCCTCTTCTCTTCCGCAAGCAGAGACGAAAACTATCGGTCTGCCAGGATCGATAATTTCAGCAAACTTTCCCTCAGGTATTATTTCGAGCTTCACGTTCTTGCAGCTTTCATGAGGTCTGATCCTGTGCCCGTAGACGTGTTTAGCGACGAAACCTATTATCTCGCTGTTGCTTCTGTAGTGGTTTCTAAGCCATATAGCCCTTCTCGCCCAATCGTGGAAGAAGTTAAACGCACTGTAAGCAGATGCATCCGTAGAAAGGACAGGGGGAAGCTGGTAAGGGTCACCAACGAGGACGTATTTCCTTCCTCTTTCCATCCCGAGGAGTGCAGCAGAAATAAGAGCCTGACTCGCCTCATCTATGAAAACGATGTCGAAGTCCTGATCTGCCATGGGGAAGAGAGCACACTTTATGAGCGTGGCTCCAACGATAACAGCGTCATTCACAATCCTGAGCATCTCCCTTTCGATCTTTCTTGCTTTCCTTGCAGTGAGTTCAGCAAGTTCTTCAGCGTCGCTCGCATTTTCTTCATCCTCCACGGCCTTTGAAGCCATCCTCTCAAGGGAGAATTTCAAAACGGCTGGCGAGAGCTTGGATGGATTTCCTACTCTCACAGCCTTTTCTTGTCTCTCTATGACGTTATCAACAGCTCTGTTCGTGTGGGAAGTGATTAGAACCCGACTCCCAGAAGAGGAGGCGAGTTTTGCTGCTTTCGAGATGAACGTGGTTTTTCCCGTCCCCGGAGGGCCTACAACGAGCAAAACTTCGTTGTCTTCGAGCTCGAGAGAGGTCAGAACCGCCGAACTCTGCCACTCGTCCAGACCCTCTACTTTTCCATCCACAGACTTCGATGTAACTTCCGGCAGGCTGCTGTTTTCTATGGCCATTTCTATAGCCTGAATCTGCAAATCGTAGGAAATCAGGCTTTCAAGCTCTACAAGGTTCAGTTCCTTTTCATCCGGCTTTGAAATGAGCTTAAGGAGCGTGTACCTCCCGGAAGCAATAACGTATCCGAGTTCCGAGATATCATCACCCTCAGCCACTCCAAGGAGCGTACCGAGAGGCAGAACTTTTCTGGTCCTGATAACTCCGATGTTGCTTTTACATGCAAGAAACTCGCCCCTGAAGGTCCCTCTTCTCCTGATACTCTCAATTACTCTGTTCCTTTCCATGGCAAGAATGGACTTGAGTTTGCTGAGTCTGTTCTGCCAGTCGTGCATGTCAATGTCCTCCTGAACGCATTCCTAAGTGTGGCCGTTACGACAGCTAAAACAACTATTGCCCAAATGCTTTATACGGCTTGAGAGCAATGCGAAAGTGTTCATGAGGCTCGACCAATTCCTCGTCTCAAAAGGCTTTTTCACCACGAGACAGAAGGCAAAAGAGGCCATAAAGAGAGGATTCGTTTTCGTAAATGGCGTAAGAGTTACGAAGCCTTCCGCCAGAGTAAGCGGAGACGCTGAAATAGAGGTCAGATGCGAAGAGAGGCCGAGGGGATACTGGAAGCTCGCTGAAATAGATGCACGGTGGAAAATTATCGACAAAAACGATATCGTTCTCGATTTGGGCAGCAGTGCTGGAGGTTTCCTGCTGTACGCAAGCGAGAGGGCAAAGAAGGTTTATGGAATAGAGTTCAGCAGAGAATTCGAGGAAGAACTAAGGAAAATAGAGTCAGATAGGAAAAACGTCAGAGTGTTTATTGGCGATGCCTTCACCTTCGACACATCTATGCTCGAACCTCTCGACGTGATACTCGACGATCTGACCCTCGAGCCCTCTGCATCGCTCAAAGCGCTGAGTAGATTTCTACCACTCCTGAAGGATGGTGGGAGGGTTCTCTTTGTTATGAAAGAGGGGAAGAACCCAGAGTTTGAGGAGTACGGCCTGGAAGTTGTCGATGTCATCGATTCATCGGAAAGAAGGGAAAAATACTTCCTCCTTATCAAGTCCTGTAAAGTTCCGCCTTCAGCTTCTCCATGACTTCAAGGACGCGTTTTTCGAATTCTGTCGCACTGCTCAGAAGATCGTTCAACCCAAACTCCTCAATCTCTTCCCTCATTTCGGGATGAGAGGACATAAAATCCCTGAGGTTCACGACTGTCGATGCTGTGTCCGCATAGACATCGTTGAGCATTCCGAGCATCAGGAGGAGCCTCGCCTTTCTGTCGAAGAACGTCAATCCCACCACCGGTATGGCATCTTTTATCTGAGTCCAACGAGCTCTTCAAGGGCGGCCTTGGGATCCTTCGCCTTTACAATCCCGCTTGCAAGCAGAACGCCGTCAGCCCCTAAATCGAGGGCTGTTACATAGTCCTCGTGCCTGCCTATACCAGCACCACACAGCACTTTGACGTTGGGGTTGACGTCCTTGGCAGCCTTCACCGAGTTCTCAACGGTTTCCGGCTCTGCCTTCGAAACGGGTATGCCTGAACCAATGAGCTCTGGTGGCTCGACGGCAACGTAATCCGGGTTCAAGGCTGCAGCAGCAGCCGTCGTGGCGACATTGTTCGTGCAAACAATGGAGACGAGGCCGAGCTCCTTAAACTTCGAAACGAGGAAGTCTATATCTGCAAGCCTGAGCCTGCGCTCGCTATGATTTATCAGGCTCCCCTTAGCTCCTTTTTCCTTCACCATTTCAGCCGTTATCCTGCCCGTGTGGCTTCCAAAATCCACAGCGTCAACGTGCTGAGCGTAAACGTCAATTGAGACGGCGTTTATGATCTCTGCGAGGTCAATAGTCGGAGGAGCAATTGCTATATAATCGTCAACCCTGCTGGCAACGTTTTCAGCTATCTTCGCAAGCTCGAGGGCCTGCTTTCCCGAGCCCTCTCTATAGGCCTTAAAATTGATTATTACAACGCCCATGATTTTTCTTTTTTTCGTGGGAAATTTAATCTTTTCGAGTCCCCAATTAGGATTATCTCCGTGAAAGAAGCTACAGACCACTGAAAGCAAAAATAAAAATCACCAAAATTTAAATAAAATTTAGAAATCAGTCATAATGCGGAATTGGTCCGTATCAGGCTTCATAGCGACGAGAAACCTTCTTGCCGCTCCCTCGATGTCCCTTGCTCTCGTTATTGCTCTTCCCACAACGAGGATGTCAGCTCCGGCTGCAATTGCCTCCCCCATGTTTTCTGGTCTGAGGCCACCAGCAACACCGACGAGGACATTGAACTTCTCCTTGACTTCCTTAGCGTACGTCCACGGCGGAGGAGCTATGCCTTCGACATCTATAGCCCTGTGCAGCTCAACTACGTTTGGCATAACCCCTGCCTCACTGATCTTCTCAAGCCTCTTAACCGGCTCTTCCACATTGAGCATGTCAACAACGCTGTAGATGCCCGTCTTCTCCGCCTCCTTGATTGCCTTGACTATCGTCTGAACAGGTGCGAGACCTGAAATAACTACAGCGTTCGCGGTAGCGTCGGCAGCCATCCTCGCTTCGAGGTTGCCGGTGTCAAGGGTCTTCAGGTCGAGGACGAAGAATGCATTGGGTTTCACTTCTCTCAGCTTGAGTATAACTTCAGCCCCGTAACGCTTCGCGAGTGGAGTGCCAACCTCATAGATTATGTGATCGCTCTCCGGAATCTGCTGCAGGACTCTAATGACCTCCTCCAGACTTGTCAGATCAAGAGCTATCTGCAAGTATGGCGGATCCCAGAGCTTTGTCAGCTTCCTGCCAACGAACGGATGAGCACTTCTATCCTTCTCGTAGAGCACCTTATCCACATCCGGAAATCCTCTCATCGCCCTTCTCAAAGCAAGCTTCGTAGCACCGTAGTTGTAGTAGTATATTTTGTGTTTGTTCTTCGCCTTAGGGTGTATGAAGACGCTGACTATTACAACGAGGTCTTCCGCCGCTTCCTTCGGGATTACACCCTCCTCTACAGCATCGGCTATGGCCTTCGCAACCGCTGCCTGAGCCGGGCCAAAGATTAACTCCGCCTGCTCCAGATCCCTGACCGTCACTTTGGGCACGATGACTGCGGGCGGTTTTGTAATCAGGTTCGGCCTGACTACAGCAAGCAGTGGTGTGTGGCCAGCAGAAAGCTGTGAGAGGGCGTTTGCAAAAGCCGTACCTACAGGGCCCCTTTTGTCCCCGATAAGCAAGTCCACGTGAGCAACCTCATAACCCTCGCCGATAAGAGCCTCACCCACTCTCATGTCTATGTCCATCTTTCCATCCCCCGCAGAGGGGGTGCATGAAAGAATAAAAGGTTTTGGTTGATGGCCTGTACATGAGCATGCTGCATGCTGAAAGAAAAAATAAAGTATGCAGAACTTTCAGACTCAGGCGCCCCTTCTGCCCAGCTTTCCTATCTTAACTATGCCAAGGTTACGAGCGCACTTGGGGCAGTAGTATGCTTTAATGTTTGAAACATGAACATTCTTTTTTCCAACCATTCTGACGATGTCGTAATCAAGTCTAAGACCCCTGTAGCTGACAAAAGTCTTGAAACGGGGGACGTTCCTCCCACATCCATCGCACCTGACGGTGTAGTCCTTCCCCCTCGCCTTACTCTGCTTGTACTCCCTGACATAGGGAGCCTTTGCCATACATTTTACAGTTAGTTATGCAGGTACATAAGCTTAACTACAATTCCCTAAGAAAAATAATATTCCCTCTCCCTTTTTTGACCTTTTCAATAATTCCTCTTCTCTCGAGATCTGCAACAATCAAACTCATCTTCGCTTCGGAATATCCAAGCCTTTTCCTCAGCTCCTTCTGTGTTAACCTCCCACCCTCCTTCCTGAGTACTTCGATTACCTCAACCAAGTCGTCGGGTAACTCCTCTTTGATTTCTGTTTTCACTCCCTTCACTTCATCTACAGCCCTCTCTATTCCTGTCATCTCTGCATCGGCCTCGCCAAGCCTCACGACTTCCTCCAGCACCGCCTCGCCCTGCCCGCCTGCCGTTTCAATCTCTATTTCTTTTCTCCTTCTACTCCGTTTCAGCAACCATATTGCAGCGACGACTCCGGCAGTTCCGGCAGCGGCAGCGATGCCTGCAATAACCATATCCATTGAAGAATGGTCGGAAGTCTCTACCGCAGGAAACTCCACTTCCGGCTCCTCAACGCTGAACTCGAGGGGCGGAAACAGAATTATGTCGTGGATGTAATCCCCATCGTCCGTAATCGTAACGTTCTCCTCCGCATATAGCTCGAGCTTGCCGTCGCGGTAGTAAAAGGCTTTTATAACGTAGTTCCCAGGAGAAAGATTGAAAGAATACGTTCCGTCCTTCGTCACGAGTCGCTGTTCGGGGGTCGTATTAACTATCACGACCGCCTTAGGTAATGGCTCCAGATTTTCCCAGTTATAAATAACACCGTGAATTGTTGCAGCCTCAACCGGACTGAGTGAAGCGCAGAGTACGATCAGCGCGAGAGCTAGCAGGTGGACGGACGGTAACTTCATCATTATACTCATGAAAAAACAGACTTATAAGTTTTCCTGTACTTGCACACACACTACTCAAGCGAATTCAAGCATTTCCTTAATAACGCCTGGTATTTCGTCCATGACATGCATGGCTCTGTAGTTATAACCATACTTCTCAAAGCATACGTCGCCAGCCAATCCATTAACGAGAGCTGCTGCGCTTGCCGCCCACAGAGCATTGCCGTGGACGAGGAACGCCCCAGCGATGCCGGCAAGAACATCCCCGGTTCCGCCAACAGTCATGCCAGCATTGCCACTCCTGTTTATCCTCACCTTCACCCCATCAGAGATTACATCTTCGGGGGCTTTGAGCAGTACAACTGCCTTTGCTTTCCTTGCCGCTTTTTTCACGTCCTCCCAGCTTGAAGCGTCGAAGCCGAAAACCCTTCTGAACTCCCCACGATGGGGTGTGAGGATGCACTCGACACCTTCAGGAACCTCTGGTAGTATTGCTCCCGCGTCGAGAACTGCTTTTTTAACCTCGTTGAGCTTTAGAACCTCCTCCGCAACTTCTTTGATTTCTCCTTCAGCGCCCATGCCCATTACAACGACGTGGTGCTTCGCTGCAAGCTTCTGAATGTCCTCAACGTTCTTCAGACTGATTTCGTCAGCTTCGAGCTTTCTGACAATTAAATCCGGAGAAAATGATGCAACAATTTTGTAAACGCTTTTGGGTACTGCAAGAGTCACTATGTCCGCCCCTGCAGCGTAGGCTGCGAGAGCTGCGAGGGCGGGCGCTCCGGTGTAAGGCCCGCCACCTACAACAAGGACTCTGCCGTGAGTGCCTTTGTGTCCTTCTCTCTGCCTCCTGTAAACCATTCTAACGTCCCCGGGGCCCGCAAGCATTTCAAATAGAGGTGGTATTCCTATACTTTTTACGACGAGCTCTCCTACGAGTTCCTTCGCATTAAGTAGTCCGGGTTTCGCTTTGTGAAACGTTACGGTGAGGTCAGCTTTAACAGCAAGATCGTATTCACCCGTATCAGGGTTTAAACCGGTGGGGACATCAACTGCAACGACATAGGCATTGCTCGAGTTAATAGCTTCAACTGCCTTCGCGTAGGGCTGCCTGAGTCTTCCTCTAACCCCCGTTCCGAGCATTGCATCAATTATGACGTCGTAATCACTGGCTTCGACATAGGTAGAGTCTCTTATCTCCTTAACCGCAACGCCAGCCTTTCGCATTACTTCAAAGTTCCTCATTGCAATATCCGTCTTAATCTCCGACGCTTTTCCAAGCAGGAAAACTTCGACATCGAAGTTTTTGAGGTGTCTTGCCGCAACGAACGCATCTCCTCCATTATTCCCCAGACCGGCGAAGATTGCTATACGTCCAGCTTTGAATCTCTTTTCAATCTCCTCTGCTATGGCTTTTCCGGCGTTTTCCATAAGTTGCAATCTTGAAAGACCGTGATATTCGCAGTTTACATCGATTGCAGCCATTTCGGCAGTTGTTATCGTCTCCATACCTATTGCCCCTCACCCTCTTTTACTTCTGTACTCTTCGTACTTCTTCCTCGCTTCCTTAACCTTCTCCTCATCGCCAAGCTTCTCGTAAGCTTCGGCCACATGCTTCCACCATGCTGCATCCTTCTCCGCTTCTCTTTCGCAGTACTCTGCGTATTTCTGCCATGCAGCTTTCGCCTTCTCCTCCTCGCCAAGCTTTTCGTAGATCTTAGCAACGTCCTCCCAGAAGACGCCTTCTTCCTCGGCCTCCTTTATGTAGTACTCAAGGGCTTTCTGCCACGCTGCCTTCGCTTTCTGTGCATCTCCCGCTTCCTCCCACAGCTTCGCAACGTCTTCCCAGTACCACGGCTCGTCCTTTGCATACATCTCGAGGCACTCTGCAGCTCTGTCTTTCTTTCCAGCCTTCTTCCAGAACTCGTAGGCTTCCTTCCAGTAGTAACCCTCGTCCTTCTGCCTCGCAAGCTTTTCGTAGAGTTCAGCAGCTTTTTCGTACCTTTCCGCCTTCTCATAGCACCAGGCAGCACTTTCGAGCATGCCTGCTTTTATGTAGCACTCCGCAGCTTTCTCGTAATTGTTCTTCTTTTCATATTTTCTTGCAGCACTTCTGAACTTTCCGGCTTTCTCAAGAGACTGAGCGCTCCTCAGCCTTTCCGTTATGCTCATATCCGGCTCTGCGAGCCACCAGATACTGAAAATTGCTGCTAAAATGTAACCGGCCGTTACATAGCCCACGTGGAGTGGCTGACTCCACACATAGCACTGATACGCTGCATAGGCTGCAGGAATCAGGCCAATTAAGGCAAGGATTGCATACTTCGACCTCGCATACACGAGAATCCCGAAAACTATTGCCAGCAAAACGGCAAACGCAGCATATCCGAGGCCGAGAACGAGCCTTACAAGGAAAACTACGCCGAGGTAGTATGCTATGACTCCAGCAACAGCGACGATTGCTGCAATGAATGCTATAGCCATTGCCGTAAACCTGTCCATAGCAAAAACCTGTTACTAGGGGATAAAAATTCTTCTATGCTATGTTTGTCCTATAAGTTTTTGAGTTTGATTTTTGGTAATTCACAAGACAATTCACATTGTTTTTGGATGTCGCAATATTACGCTAAAAAAACAAGCCAATAAATCTGTATAGAATTTACTACCATAGACTCGAGAAAGTCTTAAAACAACCAAAAAAGAAGAGAAGAAGGTTGATACAATAGATGAAACAAAAATAAAAGCTGGAAAAGAAACATATTTTCGTATGGGCTGCTATAGACGTTGATAATAGGGAATGCTTAGCTATATGGGCTTCTAAGAGCAGAGGAAGCTTCGAAGCCTTTTTCTTGAAAGAAGTACTGAAGTACTGTGAAACAAGCCAGAAATTGTTGTAGACAGGGGATTCTGGTATTTATGGGCTTTGAAGAGGTTAGAACTTGAATCAGACATGAGACCTTTGGTAAGAGAAATGCCGTAGAAGGATTCTTTTCAAGGTTCAAGGAAAGGACGAAGAGATTCTGGAATAGATTTCCATTTAGAAAGCTCTTTTAGTTCTGTTCAGAGATGGTTAGAGAGTTTTATGGCATTCTATACCTACTGGAGATGTTTATCTTGATACCGCCGCTGAGAGAATTTCCCAAAAAATATATGGTAAAAATTAGTACCGAAATCCGCCGAATATATGTTGGGGGTGCAAGAAAAATGGTTGAGTATCTATTATTGTCGATTATCATTGGAGTGATATCCAGTGTTATAGCTTCTCTTCTATTCCTGTTATTCTTGACCAGAGTTAGACCCGAAATAGAAATATCTAATCAAATTGCAAAAGGTAAATCCTTAACAACGGGAGATACTATTTACAGAATAAAGGTAATAAACAAAACTCGCCGTCCGATAATAAACATTAAAGCTCAGCTCCATTTAGTTACACCCATAACAGTACCAGGTGGAATACTATTAAAATCTAAGGAAATTCCTCTTAGAAGAAGTGAAATAATGTATTTAGAAAAATTTGACCCAAATGACGAAAATGCTGAATACGCATTTAGGTTTGTTACTTATGAAAACATTGAAGAGATCTGGAAAGATGATAAGCGATCGTTTTTACGATTTAGGATATGCGCTACCGATTCAATTTCGGGCTTTACTAAAGTCTTTATCAAAGAGTATCACACTAAAAGTTTAATTAGAGAAGGTGAGTTTGAATTTGGAAACTCTATGGAAATCAAGTGATATCAGCGCTTCAACAGGTATGCAAAGCCCTGAGCGAAGAGTTTTCATAGAGTAGTAGGCAAACTCAAATTTATAAGTCTCAAGTTATAGACTGCCTATCCAACTAATTTGATGCAAGGCTGTGGTTGCCGAACAAGATAATTAAACAGTTAAAGAAATCGACACGTTGGATTTAAATTTCCCGGGCCGATGGTGTGAGGGATGATCGACAAAAAACTGATGGAGAAGTTCTACTCAAAGATATTCACAATACCGAGAAAGCGGATATCCGTTTCCCTCGGAGTTATAACAATCCTTCTCGCCTCCATTCTGAACGGAATTGTCAGCAAAGCGTTTTTTGCTCAGCGCTACTTCTTTATAGGGCTTGCTCTGATCGTGCTTCTCCTCGCAATCTCCCGATTTATAGGACTGGCGTTCAACAGCAGAAGGGTATTCTTCCTCGCCCTGCTCCTTCTCATATTCATAGAAGTCTTCGACTTCGTCGCAATTCACCTCAGCCTCTTCGAACTAATAGTACTCGCTCCCGCCTCCATAGCCACACTTCTCACATTAGTTCTATTTTTCACGTCTGAAGCGGGAGAGAGAAGAATCGTGGCTGGTGTAATCCTCATGCTCCTCGCCCTGTATCCTGTAAATTACATGTACTCCTTCAGCACTCCCCATAGAACGCTGAGCTACACGATTGCCAGCTTCGCAGGCGTGATGCTCGGACTCGCGTACATAAAGTATCTCGACAGAGATTACGGCGTTTTCAATACAAAACACCTGTTGAAGTCGTTTATACTCTTCTGGCTGACGTCAAAGCCCGAATACTTTGAAAAGAGGCTCGAAAAAGCAGGCGAAAAAAGAAAGGGTTGGGTTAAATGCCTCAAAGTTGGAAATGCGAGGCTTATTTCGACATCGTTCCATCCGGGCCCGATGAGAAACGTTGGAGGAGCAAGACTTGTCAGCAGAATTCTCGAAATTCCAGATACCATGTACCTCCACTCTGCAACAAAACATGAACTTAATCCCGCAACTCTGAAAGATGTTGACAGAATAGTAAAAAGCATAAGCTGCGATGCAGCCGAAAGCATAACAATAGATAAAGTCTATCGCCCCTTCGAGGTTGAGGGAGAGCGTTTCTCCTTAAAGGTGTTCCCATTTGAAGACGTCAGCCTGCTAATTTTCAGCGGCAAAAATGCAACGGATGATATACCTACAGGGATAAACAGCATCGCAGAGAGATACTTTGGCGAAGTTATGCTCGTCGAAGCGCACAACGCCCACATGGAGGATTTTGACGTCAGTGCTGAAGACTTCTACGAGCTTGAAGAGCTGATACGAACAGCCTGCAGCATCCCGAGGGAGGAAAGCAATCTGGAGTACTGCTTTTTCAAAGAGAGATGCGAAACGAACAACATATGCGGCTGGATTGCGCTCCTCCTCCTGAAGTATGACAGCGAAGTCCACGGGATTTTGATGCTCGACGGAAACAACGTTGTCAAGGAGTTCAGGCACAGGCTGGAAAAGTTTGCAGAGGAAAGGGGTGTAAGACTCACAGTGGTTTCGACGGACAACCACTCGAAAACTGGCATTTCACCAAAGGTGGGATACAATCCGGTGGGGAGTAACAAAGAGGATGAAAAAGCCGTGTTCAGCTTTATGGAGAGAGCCCTGAGCGATGCGAAATTCAAAAAAGCTGACATCTCCTATGGAAGGCGTGAGGTTGAGATTACCGTCATGGGAAAAAGATTCTTTGAAAATGTTGAAAAAGCCTTTATTCAGCTTGGAGAAAAGGCACTGTACCTGTTCTGGGCGATGATTGCCGTTCAGATAGTCCTGACGATTCTGCTCGGAATTGAGGTGCTTGAAATCATGTAGGTTGAGATAGACCATCTGCCAGCTCAAAACCCTCATAACCTTGTCATACTTTACCAAAAAAGATTTAAAATGATTCTTCATTTGTTTGGCTGCTGGATAGAAAGAGTGATGAGTTATGAAACCAATGGTACTTGACACGACGCTTAGGGATGGCGAGCAAACGCCCGGTGTTTCGCTTAGCGTTGAGCAGAAGCTTATGATTGCCGAAGCGCTCGACAGGCTTGGAGTTGATATAATCGAGGCCGGCACGGCCATTGCTTCTGAAGGTGACTTCAACGCAATCAAGGAGATATCCAACGCCGGCCTTAAGGCGGAAATCTGCAGCTTTGCCAGGATTAAGAAGGTGGACATCGATGCTGCTGCAGATGCAAACGCGGATTCAATTTTCATGGTCGCTCCCTCTTCGCCGATCCACATATCCACCAAGTTTCCGGGAAAGAGCGAGGACGATGTCATTGCAATGGCTGTTGAAGCGGTGGAATACGCAAAGGAGAGAGGACTGATTGTCGAGTTTGGAGGAGAGGATGCATCGAGGGCTGACCTCGGATTTATAAAGAGACTTTTCGCTGCTGCAGTTGATGCGGGGGCGGACAGGCTTACCTTCGCCGATACGGTTGGAGTTCTCACTCCTGAAAAAAGCGAAGCCATCATGAAAGAGCTTTGCAGTGAGTTCGATGTACCGATAGCAATACACTGCCACGATGACTTCGGGCTTGCGAACATAAATACCGTTTACGCAGTGAAGGGCGGGGCAAAAGAGTTTCACGCCACAGTTAATGGGCTTGGCGAAAGGGCTGGCAATGCGGCGCTTGAAGAAGTTGTAATGACACTCGAAGTCCTCTACGGCATTGAAACTAACATAAACAAGCAGAACATCTACAACACCTCAAAGCTCGTGGAGAAGATCACGGGCGTTGCTTTGCCCCTCAACAAACCTATAGTTGGAGAAAATGCCTTCACGCACGAGAGCGGAATCCATACATCTGCTATCCTCCGCAACTCCTCTGCATACGAGCCGATAACTCCCGAGATGGTGGGAAGAAAGAGGCACCTCGTGCTTGGCAAGCATGCTGGAAGGGCGAGCGTTGAGGCAGTCATGAAAGAGTTCGGTTACAAGGCGACCGAAGAGCAAATGAAAGAAATACTGAAGCGTATCAAAGACATGGGCGACAAAGGCAAACGTGTAACGGATGCAGACGTTAGGACCATTATAGAGACCGTTCTCCAGGTAAAGAGAGAAAAGAGAGTCGTTCTCGAAGACCTCTCGATAGTGAGCGGCATGAACATAATGCCAACGGCAAGTGTAAAGCTCAAGATTAACGGAAAGGAGATTATAGAGGCAGCTATTGGTCTTGGACCTGTCGATGCAGCCATAAACGCAATCAAAAAGGCTGTTAAGGAGTTTGGAGACATAGAACTCGTGAGCTACCGCGTCGATGCAATAACAGGCGGAACAGATGCCCTCGTTGACGTTATCGTGCAGTTGAGGCGTGGAGACCGCATTGTTACCGCAAGGGGTGCAAGGACAGACATTATAATGGCTTCAGTTGAGGCAATGCTTGAAGGGCTGAATATGCTTATTTAATCCCTTTATTTCAATCCAGACCTGGCACTCGATTTCCACATCAAATGCAGACTTTAACCAAAAATTATTTAAAACCCTTAACTCGATGCCCTTCAATGCTTGCTAACTGCGGAATCAGGAACTTGGAGCTTTTCTCTGTAATTATTGTAGTAGTACAGTAAATCGTCTTTTAAAAGAGGGGGTTTTATGAGAGCTGCAGACGCGCTTGTTAAGGCTCTGGAGGCCGAGGGTGTTGAACACATATTCGGCATACCGGGAGGAGCGATAATAGAGGTGTACGACGCGCTCTATGACTCAAATATAGAGCACATACTTACGAGGCACGAACAGGCTGCTGTTCACGCAGCCGATGGATATGCAAGAGCTACGGGCAAAACAGGAGTTGCCTTTGCAACTTCAGGCCCCGGAGCGACAAACACAGTCACGGGCATAGCAACGGCATACATGGACTCTTCGCCGCTTGTCGTCATGACCGGGCAGGTTCCGAGAGCACTGATTGGAAATGACGCTTTTCAGGAAGCAGACATAACGGGCATAACTATGCCCGTAACCAAGCACAACTACCTCGTCACTGACCCAAATTCACTGCTTACAACAGTCAGGGAAGCGTTCCACATCGCTTCGACTGGCAGGCCAGGACCAGTGCTCATAGACCTGCCGAAGGACGTTACAATGGCAGATATAGAGTTCGACTACCCGCCCAAGATAGACCTCGTCGGCTACAAGCCCAAGATGAAGGGGCATCCAAAACAGATAAAAAGAGCAGCGGAACTCATAATGAAGTCCGAGAGACCGGTAATTCTTGCTGGTGGTGGAGTTATCCTTTCCAATGCAAGCGAAGAACTCGTAAAGCTTGCTGAAACAATTCCTGCCTTCGTCGTCACAACACTGATGGGGAAAGGAGCAATGCCAGAAACTCACCCGCTGTGCCTTGGATTTATAGGAATGCACGGTTCTAAGTACGCGAACTACACGATAATGGAGGCCGACCTCGTTATTGCTGTGGGCTGCCGGTTCAGCGATAGAACTACCGGTAGAGTTTCGGGATTTGCCCCTTATGCAAAAGTCGTACACATAGATGTCGATCCGGCGGAAATTGGCAAAAATGTCAGGGTTGATGTTCCAATCGTTGGTGATGCGAAGCAGGTTCTTGCAGAACTTGTGAAGTACATAAAGTACAAGCAGAGAAAGGAGTGGGAGAACAAGGTCAATGAGTGGAGGAAAACCTATCCGCTCCGCTACAAAAAGGACGGTAAACTCAGGCCGCAGTACGTCATAGAGAAGGTGTACGAACTGAAGCCGGATGCAATAGTCACCACGGAAGTTGGACAGAATCAGATGTGGGCTGCTCAGTACTTCAAAGTTTCAAGGCCAAGGCAGTTCATATCGAGTGGCGGTCTTGGAACCATGGGTTTCGGATTTCCAGCAGCAATGGGTGCACAGGTTGCATTTCCCGATAAAACCGTCGTTGATATAGCTGGGGATGGTAGCTTCCTGATGAATATTCAGGAGCTTGCAACGTGCGTTGACTACCGCATTCCCGTCAAGGTCTGCATACTGAACAATATGTTCCTCGGAATGGTGAGACAGTGGCAGCAGCTATTCTACGACGAACGCTATTCCGCCACATGCCTGAGGTGCAAAGAGATGAGCTTTGAGAAGATAGCAGAAGGCTTTGGAGCTGTTGGCATAACAGTTGAGAAAGAGACAGAGGTTGAGGACGCGCTCAAAGAGGCCTTCGAGATCAACGACCTGCCAGTGGTTATAGACTTCAGGGTCGAAAGGCTGGAGAACGTCTATCCAATGGTTCCTGCTGGAGCAGCGCTGAACGAAATCCTTGACGAGGAGGTGTGATTATGAGTGAGAAGCACACAATTGCCGTTCTCGTTGAAAACAAGCCCGGAGTTCTTGCAAGGGTCGCGTCGCTCTTCAGGCGAAGGGGTTTCAACATCGACAGCCTCGCTGTCGGAACCACGGAGAGAGAGGACATCTCTCGCATGACCATAGTCGTCAAAGGAGATGACAGAACGGTTGAGCAGGTCATGAAGCAGCTCAACAAGCTCATAGAGGTGATAAAGGTCAGTGATTTAACCACCAACAGCGTTGGCAGAGAACTTGCTTTGATAAAAGTTGCCGCAACAACCGAGACAAGGGGTGAGATAATCGAGATAGCAAACATATTCAGGGCAAGAATCGTTGATGTTGCAAGAGATAGCCTGATTATAGAGATTACTGGCGATGAAGAGAAAATAAATGCATTCATCGATTTGATGAGGCAGTATGGAATAAAAGAGCTTGCGAGGACTGGCAAAATCTCGATGGCAAGAGGAGCAAAGGTCGTGCAGATATAGTGCAGACTTCAGTTCAGTTTTTGTTATTTTCTCCCGATTTATTCGTTTTCATGCACATGTACAGCCTCTCACCGTCGATTACTCTGTAATCTTTCTCAGTCTCGAGTATGGGTTTCTCCAGTTCGAATGCAAGCTTCCCCATGTCCTTAATATCTTTCAGCACTATAGCCCCATTGTCCCTGATGTCGACTCCAACTATCATGTTTCCGTACTTCCTTCTGAATTCGCTGAGTCTTCTCTTCGCTCTGAGTTCAGCTATCGCATCCTTAAAGTCACCTCTCATAACGTAAGTGAGGGATACCGCTGAAATAGAGGAAAGTACAAAGCCAGCTATCGCAACCGTTCTCGCAGACGAAACAGGTGTGTCAACTCCGAATACATCCACAGTATTCTCAACCTCCCTAATCGCAAAAACACCTTTTACCTCGTCTTTTTCCATGTTCTCAAAAATAAGACTCTTGTCATAAACAACAGACATCGTGTGGCTGAATTTATCGTGAACGGGTGTGCCACCAGCATATCCATCGACCTTCACATCGACATCGAATCTGACCGCCGGTTTACCATATCTGTATCCGGTTTCCTCCTGAATCGTCTTCCAGAGATTGAGCACGTATCCCCAATCGAGCTTGATGCTTTCGCTCCAACTCTTGCCGTTAAAGCTGCCGCTAACTGTAAAGGGTAGCTCCTTCTCCCACGAAGGGGCATTCCTCGTTTCTGAAGGATAAAGAAACGTCCTCATAACATATGTGCCAGAAAGAGACTCACAGTTTGTTATCTCGTAGCTGTATTCAACCCACATCTCTTTCATAAGGTTTGTGTAAACCACACCCTCTCCTTTCGACAGCTCCTCTTTGCCGTAGATGACGTTTGGGGCAAGAAAAGCAGTATAGTTCATCTCGCCCTTCTGAACGTACTCTGCCCGCTTCTCTCTCACCTTTATCCTGTCGGGTTCGTCATAGCAGTCGAACAAAACAGCTCCCCACACAACCATACCAGCAACTGAGATTACCAGTAGGGCGGCAAGGATTTCCCTCAAACAAATCACCTCACAGCTCCATCGCGTTACCCGTCACTTCTCCACCTCCACATAGAATGCAACGTAAACTTCGCCAGATGAGGGCACAACGAGCACATCTCGCTCACCAAAAGGTGTGTGGGAATATCCAAACTGGCCGGGCGAGGAAGGAGGCGGGGTGTCACCAACGTAGAGACGTGTAAGGCTCAAAATCCAGCCATCCACTGTCGCAGCTTCAACTGTAATGTGGGTCTCATTCCTCGTAACTCTGAGAACACCCAGTACATCGTCTCCGCTGATCAGGGGAGCACTAACGCTGCTACAAACCTGGAAATATCCGCCCTGACCATCATCAAATGGAGAGTGCCCGTCTGGCAGAGCCCAGACTGCCCTGCGCTGTGGTTCGACTTTAAGCTTAATTGGAAAGAGTGGTATATCCGCACTGCCGTTCACCCAGGAAAGCTTTAGCGTGAGGTACACGCAGTATTCTCCAGCGCTTGCAGCGGAAGTATCAAATACGAACCTGACGTCTGATGTTTTTCCCGTGCCAACTTCGTAAGGACTGGCTAACGTGAACAGTATTCCGGCAGGAACGCTGTATCCATCAGCGTTATCAATGTAAAGTGTAGACGCCATCTGATTGGTGAGCTCTGTAACCGTTAGCTCACAGATCTCGCCCCTTTCCATGTGTTGCACACAGCTATCGCAGTCGCAGCACTCGCAACTATCGTTACAGCCATCGCCACAGGAACTACAACAACAGTTGCAGCAGTTGCCTCCACAGCTACAGTTGCTACAGTTACCACAGCAACCGCATGGGCACGTGTAAGATATCAATGAATTTTCAGGACATGCAATGTTCAGAACAGCAGTTCTCGACATCATACCTTCCTCGAAGTGAGCGTCGATGGCGAAAGCCGTGAGGAAGATTAATGCCAGTAAAGGAATCAAAAAGACTCTCATTTTCAAACCCTCCTGGTAAGGGGATTCCTTACCTTATAAACCTCAGAACTCTCTGCAAGAGGATACAGAATCAGCATGAGAATTCCAATCTCAAAGTTTACGAACATTATCGGCAAGTAAACACTTACTGCTGCAAGAGCATCGAAGACAGCAAGAGGAGCAAGGGGGAGATACTTACAGACAAGAACTTTTTCGGAGTAAATTCCAGTATCGTCAGGAGCGTGAATTACTACACTAACTACGGCCCCATCCCCTGGCATCAGGAAAAATCCTTCTTCAACTTCAGCTCTCGGGCTCTCGCTTTTGACGTAGAAGTAATAGGGGTAAATGCCGTGGTTTTTGATCTCTATTTCCCTCTCAAACACATCTCCAGGCGATACCCACTCCGGTCTTACACCTGCAGCCGAAGTTGTGCCGTAGCTTATGTTATGAGGAGTTATCAGAGCTACTGAAAGCAGTGAGACTATTATGAGTACGGAGAAACACATGATTGTGTAAAGCTGAGAATGTCTCAGCTTTATGTACCTCCTGTTTCTCTGTCTCCTGCCCTTTCCACCTGTGAGGCTGAAAAGACCGGCCAAGCTGAAAATAACCAGAAACAGCAGCTTATTTTTCCAGACAAGAGAACTTATGCTGCCGGTGTACGTTCCAACGCCGGGGATAAGTATGAGCTTTCCGAATATCGTTATTACCTTCCCTGCTATGTTTTCACTTCTCACGATGTTTTTACCGCCTGACTGGTCGGTGGCGACGTTGTTGTCCCCCTTAGTGATGTAGCCATCATCGACCACAGCATACACTCTGTGGCATACCCACTTTCCTTCCGACTTGAAGACGATTATATCTCCCTTGGAGTACTGGTGAGAGAACGGATTGATGAAGAACAGGTCGTATCGGTTTATCGTTGGCTCCATGCTGTCCGAAGTTACGTACGACAAAAGAACTGGCCTATCAAACAAAGCTCCCACTATTGATACAGCAGATAGCATTACGATGCCAGAAATTATTATAAATTCAACTATAGTTCTCATTGGATCCTCCCACACGCTGTTTGCAAACTGTCTGCTCTGCCAGGCAATGTGTCTTTAGAAAATGGTGCACCGGAAACTTTAAATGGTAGCATCCAAGGTCACTCCCACTTCTTCGTTTCCTCCAATCTGGAAGACCATTCCAACACAGATTCTTTCTTTCCACTCAACTGGGAAATGAAGGCACTGTGTAGCATTTTTATATGACGAGTGGTCAGGACATGCAGGAGAGTAAACAAGAACACTCGGACTGCTCGAATTTACGGTAAAGTTGACTGTCTGGTTTTCCCAGAGAGTATTCTCAACGTAGAACACACAGTCAAAAGCATGTTCACTACCAGGACTCAAACCATTCCCTCTCCCCGGATAATTCGGATTTTCATTGCTCACTTCGATTCTAATCTTGCCATCACTGCCAATGTATGCATACGGCTGGTTTGGGAGTATTCTGAGCAATTCCTGATCGTCGCTAACCACAGCTACAGCAACGCTTCCTTCAGCGGGGTAGGGCGAGAAATCTCCATACACTGCAAGTGCCGAAAAAATTAAAATAAACAAGGCGAACAAAAGAAGCTTCATCATTCTATACCTCGCTACTGTGCAGATAGCCGTGAATCGTTATTTCAGCAGCATATTCCCCTAAACTCTTTTCACTTGTGTCAAGTATTATACCTATACAGGCTTCTTCTCCCGATTCTATTATTGCTGTCAGGTTATAGCCTGCCATTGATGGGCCTTGATTATCTTCCGAGGAAGGAGAGTACAGCAGAATTACACTCTGTCCCTCCATCGAAGCGTCGAGGTCAACGACTACTGTCTGATTCTCCCACAGATCGTTTGAAACTGCAAACACGCAGTCGAACACATACTTCGAATCAGGGCTTATGCCCATCCCGTAGCCACTTTTATAGTTGACATTCTCCGTTGAAAAGTCGATTATAAGTTCCCCGTTATCGGATATATACGCATAGGGCTGAACAGGCTTGAGGCTAATCAGCTCCTGCTCATCGTTCACTATTGAAATTGTCACGTTTCTCTCCGCCTTGTAGTACTTGAAGTCCGCTCCAACGGATACAGCAAGCAGCAGTACACTTCCAATGAATCCAAGCACTACTATTTTATTCATTGTATTCACCTTATTCTACAGCCTCAGCACGCACAGTTATTGTGCCCTCCAGAATCTCTCCGGGCTCTTTACCGGCTCCGTTAAATGACATGCCCACACAAGCAGATTGACCGGGGTCAATTTCGAAGTTTATACTTGAACTCGCTTCATCGGACTTATCTCTGTATAGCTGGATAAACTGATTATCCGAAGAGATCGTCACGTTTATCGTTACATTTTCCCATAGATCGTTTGAAATTTCGAACATGCAGTCAAAGGCGTACTTCGCATCTGGACTTATACCCTCACCAAATCCATCCTGCCAGTTAGGGTTTGAGTCACTGATGTCAATTACAAGTTTACCAGTTTCGTTGTCAATGTAGGCATACGGCTGCTTGGGATTCAGGTTTATCAGTTCTTGGTCGTCCGCTACAACCGCTACATGCACGCTTCTATCCGCATTGTAAGACGCGAAATCTGCTCCAACCCCCATGGCAAAAAGTGTTGCCACAGCAAGAAGGATTATCCCTCCATACCTTTTCAACACTTAAACACCTCCGTATTACAGTACATGCAAAATTTTGGCACCGATCTACTTAGTTAATTGGAAGCTTTCTAACGAAATACAGTCATTTCTACGCCGTTAATAACTCGTTACTCCTCTAAATCAACCGGTTCTGCCTTGCAATATTCACAGCCGAACTCATGAGAAAAACGAGCGAAATTATAATGGCCCAGAGATCAAAAATGTATAGACTTGCCAGTGTAGTCATGCCCGCAAGGCCGAGGTAGTACTTGCTCCACGAAATATCACTGCCCTCAACAAACTCGACGTACATTTTCACATCTTTCATATACCGCTCCTCAAGCCTGAGCGTGTTTGTGTGCTTGTCGAAGGTCAATATTCTCGCCTTCTCGAGCTTCGGTATGTGAGTCTGCTTCAAGCTTATGTAAACGCTCTTCCTGTTTCTGCACTCATCATCACCTTCATTTACACATATATAGGATACTGCGTCTTCGAGGCTGCTCTCCCCGCCCCTCTCAACGAGATGTTTTAACAGAAGTCTTCGCCTCGTATTCGAAATAAGTTCAGAAAGCTGCTCTAACATACATATCACCAAAATTTAACATGTCGATGAAAGTATTTAATACAATTCTATAGTTTCTAAACTTTAATACTAAACGGGGATTAACCACAATCGCTGAAAGGGGAAAAAACTCTGGCTGGCAGACTGGTACAAAAAATGAAGAGATAGCTGCAATCAAAACAACAAAAACATGATTTTGCAACGATAAATAGTTTTTCCATTAGTGCGAGCTTGGGAGGAGCAGACCCAAACCATACTCAGAATAACGTTATAAAAAAATAAATAAAAATAAAAAGTATTAGCTTCCTTGACAGATTCCATCTCCGCAAGGTCCGGCTAGGCCCACAGGAACGCAGTATTCCTCTACAACCGGGATTATCTCAAGCTCAATTACACCTGTGTACGCTCCAGCCGGTGCACCCATTGGCAGATGGATTGAGAAGTCTACCTGCGTGTAGTTGCACGGTGCGAGCAGTCCATGGAAGTAGTACCACTCAGATGTGTTAAGCATAACCTGCTCGTCGAGGAATCTCAGGTCAAACACGTTTATAAACGTCTTGGGCTGGTTTGTGTTTACCGATGTTGCACCCATTGTGTCGTGGGCTGCAAGCGCAATCATTGTGTTTCCATCGTTCTTGAGTGTTGGCAGATCTGGCGTGCCCAGGTCTTTGTCACCGTAGACAATCTTTTCAATACATGGCTTGATATCACCAAAACTCACCGTATCAAAGTCCATACTATAGGCGAGCATTGGTAAAACTTCAAAGTAGTTGCAGTACTTCTCGCTTATTGCTCCACCTGTATCAGTCGCCCATGCTTCAGCAATGTACCATCCATATGGCTGGTGGTGATGAATTTCGAGTTCTACAATGAAAACCCTTGCGTCCTTCTTGGAAACTTCCATCAAGATGTCGTCGTACTGTGTCTGGTTGATGTAGCCTGATGCCAGTGCCATGTCAAGCAACTCTTCGAGCGTGTAACCGTCGAATATTGGTGCTGTCATGTCAGGTACGTTTCCCTCACCGAGCGGTGGGGTTATCTCCCATGCGTGCCTCTGGTACTTGAATTCGCCACAGCACGGGTGGTAGAGATCCATGTAAACGTTAGCAATGTCTGCAGCACCGTTTGGGTCTGTAACAACTACAATACTCCAGAGTTTTTTCGGCCCCGGATCGTCTGCAGGGTTTATGTTTACTTGTGTTCCAGGCTTAACCTGGTCCTCATCATATATCTCCCACTTTGCTTTTATTATCGGCGGGCTTCCTTCAGGATCTACGTAGGCATTAACGCCTATATCCTCTACTACTCCTCCTTCATCCACACTATTTGCCGTTAAAGCGGTTGCGGGCAGTACAAGACTGGCAATTGCAACCAGCATTGCTGCCAACAATACTTTCTTCAAACACAACACCTCCAATTTAATTCTGAAAAATAGTTTGAAGCCAAGCTACTTAGTTAATTTTAAAATAATATTGCTAACAAGTCGTTTACATCCTCCTTTTCTGCTCCAGTACTCCTATCCAAGGCGTTCCACTAACCTGTCATCCATTTTCCATTCAGACACCTGATGCCTGAAGCCCAACTCAGATTTCCATTTTAACAGAACATTACCACCAGCCTGAAAGCAAAAAAACAAAACAATAACTCACGGAAACCAACTTAACATTGTCTCAATTAATGTGAAATTAACGGTTATTCCGGATGACGAAGATGAGAAGTGAGAGTCATTGAAACAGTATACTCGAAAATAGGGAAACAAAGAAGACCTCAGCCAGAAATAAAACTCCGGTCAATAAAACCGAGAAATCCTAAAATCGTTTATTCCTTCATGCTCTTTCCATTAGAGGCATAAAAGCATGATCTATCCTCAACTCAGAGGTGATAAAGAGAAAAAAGTAGTTCAGGTTCGGAGATGCTATCAGAGTAATAGCAGATTACAGAGGACACAATTACTGAGAAGGATTTCAGTTTGAGAAGCTTATAAGCTCATACTGCCATGATTTCGAGGTGTTAAAGAGGTCAGCATTTCCTGACGGCAGGAGTGAGTTACTATGCATTCGGAAATTATCCAAATAGTGAGACTGGAAGAACTCTAAAAAAGAAAAATGAAATTAGCCGTATCTCCCTTGTCTTTCTACTTCTTCAGCCGTATCCAAGCGAACAGAGCAAGCACCAGGCAGGTGATAACAAATGCCGAGGATAGTGATGTTAAGGGGATCTCTTCAGTTCTTTCCTCCTCTACAGCGACTGTGGTCACTGTAACCGTGGTATCGTTCAAAATCGCCACCTTTCCCCCAAAGTGAATTGACGGTTTGAGGATGTACGTTCCCGGCTCGTCGAGGTTGAAATATGTGGTAAGTGTTCGCTTCTCACCCGTCTTGACCCACACCGGGTCGCTTTCTACCACGGTTAAGAAGTCATTACCCTTGAATATTTCCACCTTAAGCTTTGCCTCGTAATCGATTAACCCAGAATTACGAATTGTGGCATCGATCTTCGACATTCCCGGCTGTATCGCTGACCTGGTTTTCGCTTCAATCACGTCTATTTTAGCTGTAAAAGTTCCTCTATCATAAACATTAAACTTCTTCTCAGCGGCGAGAATTTTATCTCTCCCCACGTCCAAGTGGAATACCGCCGTGTACTCGCCCACGGGCTTTCCCGAAGTATCCCATGATACTTCTATTTCGCCAATCTCCCCAATTGGGAGAGTTTCATTCATAGTTACGGTGTCAATTATTACCCCGTCCCTGACTATACCAACCCTGAATCCGAGAAGGGCGTTCACGTTGCCTTCGTTAACGACGGCAATTTTGAACCTCGCTGGCACGTTGACTTCAGTATCTGTAGCTTCATACCTCAAAACCTTAACCTGCATTCTCTGCTTGCCAGTGACCGTCAGGTTCACATTCAAGGGGAGCTTGATAGATATCCCCGCTCCGCCTCCTTCTGGCGGTTTTGAAACGAAGTACACTTTAAACTCGTAATCGCCGTTTGGAGCTGTTTCAGGCACTGTAAATCTGAGAACAATCAGCTTCGTTCCTCCACCGTGAACAACAAAGGATTCGAGAGGGGTGCCGTTTACGTCGTACATTGAAACCCAGCCATCGTAATCTCCCGCAGAAAGAGTGTACGTCACATCAGTGTCACCGTGGTTAAAAATCTTCACAGACTTCTCAACCGTACCCCCTCTGAGCAGATCGCCCAGATTGAGTTCAGAAGGAGCAATACCTGCCCCAACCACTGCCGATGCTGGCCCAATGGCAACGACCGCCACCGCAGTTATTACAAGAACCAGTACCCAAACATTCTTCAAGCTTAATCACCTGATTTTTATACTGTCGGATGCCTATTTCAAGAAACAAGAAACAAAGTTCCGAAGCTGAGTTACGGAACGATAGTCAGACATACCCTCTCGCAATTGGGGGAAATGCTTGGAATTCTTACTCCCAACACGCCAACCACAGATCTGGTATATCTGATTCATTCTCCTACAACGTTTAAAAGCATAAACTGGGCTAAAAAATTAAATAAAAAATATTAATAATATCTCTGGCGGGGTTCTAATTCAACTTCCAATGCCATCAAGACATTGAATATATTGTTATGTACTGTAACTACTGAAGACCCCGCAAATAACAGACCGACAGCTCTTTTACACATGCCAAGCAACAATGATCCGGAATCTCCTCCGGCAGCCATTCGGGTGGTTAATATCTGGTTCTTGAATAGGTATGTCACCCCAGGCCCATATCCCACTTTTACAGTTGCATCAGTTGAAATTATTCTCCCTCTGTTGTATTGAGTGGTCCTTCCCGTTTTTTGAACTCGCAGACCATGTAATGGCTCCCTAACTCCAGTAGGCATTCCTATTTTCGCAATACTTGCTTTTACATAACGCATATCCAAAGGCTTGGCAACAGCTGCATCTACCAGGTTATAACCGGAGAGCAAAGGTACAAATTTCTTCAACTTGGCGATAATATTTCTTTGGGTACCACCATCGTAAGGACCTGGCTGCAGAATTGGATCTCCTATATTAGCGTTGTTTGAGTTTGCTAGTACGTGGTTGTTGCTCAGTATTAGAAAATCGTGGTCTTTCTTGTCCTGCACTATGCATCCAAACGTCCCGGCAGTTATCCTGTAATGCCCTATGCTGCATCCCGGGAAAGCAGGTCTGTACATAGACTTATAAGTTAAAGCCTCTATTACTCCTGTTTCTATCACATCAGTCCTAATTCCATCTAGGTCCTGAGGAACTAACTCCCTTTCAGTAAGCATGTCCTTCCTAAGCTTCTTTGTCACAAACACCTGTATACAAAGTTCGGGTGTAACCTTGTATTCCCTTACTCTATACCCAATTCCCACTCCAACAACGTTTGGATTTTCAAGTAATTCATCTTCTTTCTTTTCTTTCACTTCTACAATGTTCCCTATTTCTTCTATTTCTCTTTCTTCTATTTCAGGTTCGTCTGGGCGATCTCTGGGTGCTTTTTCTCTGAAAAATGCTTCAAAACTTTCTTCTATTCGTTTAGATACATCCAAAAATTCCGTCCACTCTTCTTTTAGTCTTTCCATTTTTTTACCACCTTTCGATATTCTTGGATGGCTTAAATAATTTTTAACGATTTCATTTAAATGTTGCCATCCAAGTAAATATTATAGTACCTAATACTATTTAAGACTTACTAAGAATATTATTAACTTCCTTATATTTGAATTACGAATTCTCTACAAGCCAGGGAAAGGAAAGAAGTTGAAAAAGTTACAATTTAGATTTACAACGCTTTTATTTCTCCTACCTCTTCCAGTTCTACTGGAAATCCCTCTAACTCACTGGGTATTGTCTTTTTTAACTTCTCATCGATTTTTACAACGTATACTTTTATACAGGGTTTTTTATCGGCTGCCTCTCCAATCCCAACTCCAACCACTCCTTCTATACTCAGTAACTCTTCTTCGTACTTACTCCTTATATCATCTATTGACACCATTTTCCAACACCAATATACGATCGTTTTTACCCATATATCATGTTTCCCCATCAAAAATCTAAAAGCGATTGTACGCCGTTTTTTTGAGATTGGTGTATCAAAAAGTGTTGTCCCTATAACCAACCAAGTAAGACGCTTACTCGTAGTTAAGACAAAAAACACACCCATAAACATTTATCTATCTCCCCAACCTATATTGAATAGTGGAATTTCCGGAAATAAACCCAATCGCGAAGAAGTGGAGGAAAGGACTAAAAAGGGTGGCCCTAGTATATCCAAACAGATATGTAGGTGGTATCGCTAATATAGGATTGCAGCATATTTATGCTGAAATAAATTCGTTGGACAATTACATCTGCGAAAGGTTTTACTGGGACGTTTTTAGTGGAACAAAGAGTGTTGAGAGCGGAACACCCCTTAAGGAGTTTGATATCGCTCTTTTCTCACTCCAGTATGAAGAAGATTACTTTAAAGCGATTAAAATCATAAAAGAAAGTGAATTTACAGGACTAAAAGTTGCTGGCGGGCCATGTGTCATGGAGAACCCCCTACCCCTCGTGGAACTTTTCGACTACTTCTACTTCGGTGAGGTGGATGGAGATGTGACGAACCTCATTAAGGCATGCGAGAAGGGTGAAGAAACAGAATATCTGGTAAAGGCGGAAAGGATTGGAGGAGAGAAGGTCAAAGTAAGAAAGGCCGATCTCAGCACACATCTGCAAACGCAGATAGTTGGCAGCGGAGCGTATGGGGAGTGCTACCTGCTGGAGGTTGGGAGAGGATGTAAAAGAGCCTGCAGCTTCTGCATAGTCAGGCAGATTTACTCACCATGCAGATGGAGAGACGTAAAACTCCTTCTCGAGATAGCAGAAGGAGCGAAAAAGTTCGTCGATAAGGTTGCCCTCGTTGCCCCTTCTGTAACCGACCACCCGAAGGCAAAGGAGCTAATTGCATCTCTCATCGATATGGGTTTCCTCGTATCTCCCTCTTCTGTCAGAGCAGATACACTTGATGAGGAACTCGTAGAACTGCTCTCGAGAGGAGGACTGGAGAGCCTTACGATTGCTCCCGAAGCGGGAAGCGAGCGAATGCGCAGGCTACTCAGGAAAGGAATATCGGAGGAGGACGTTCTTAACGCCGCAAGCCTTGCTGCGAAGCACGGAATTGAGAAGGTTAAGATGTACTTCATGGTCGGACTTCCAGGCGAGAGCCATGAGGACGTAAGAGCAATCGTGGAGCTCGTTGATAGGGTGAAAAAGCTCGTGCCCCGTGTTTCTGTCTCAATTAACCCTCTCGTCCCCAAACCCCACACTCCTCTCCAGTGGGAGCCTTTTGGTGGAATTGATGACGTTAAAGCAGGAATGAAAGCATTAAAAGAGAAAATTAGGTTTTTGAAGAAAGAACTTGGTAGAAAAGGAGCGTCCGTCAGCGCTGAGAGCGCTGAAAGCTTTGCCATCCAGACTATACTTTCAAGGGGGAACAAGGAAGTTGGGAGAGCAATTGCCGAAAATAACTTTAGGCTGAGAGACTTCTACGCATACCTCGGCAGGATTGAAGAGGACGAAGACTTGCCGTGGGACTTCATCGACCACGGATACAGCAAAAGCCGGCTTCTCAAAGAGTACGAACGTCTAAAGAGCCTAATTTCTTAGCATCTCCTAAAAAGGGATATTCAGCCCGTATCCTCTGCATCTCCTCGAGTTCTATCTCTGTGACAAGAACAGTATCTCCCTCCTCCGCAACAATAGCCCTGCCCCATGGATCCGCAACGATAGAACGGCCGTAAGAGTTCGCTCCTACCACGAAAATCTGGTTTTCGATGGCCCTCGCTCTAACAAGGCACTCCCAGTGGTCAAGTCTTTTCTTCGGGAACTGAGACGGTACAACAAGTATTTCTGCTCCGGCAAACGTGAGCTTTCTTGCAATTTCTGGAAACCTTATCTCGTAGCACATGAGCAATCCAAGTCTGCCTGCCGGCGTGTCGCAAACAACGAGCTCTCTGCCCGGGATGAAATACTTTCTTTCCGACGTTAGCGGGAAAGGCAGAACTTTAGCGTACACTGCAGCTATATTCCCCCTGTGAACGATGGCTGTGAAGTTGTAAAGTCCTCCTTTCTCTCTTGCGATGACTCCTGCAGCAATGACTGTATCACACTCTCCGGAAATTTCGAGGATTTCTCTCAGCTCCTCGTCCAGACTGCCCGCAGTTGCGTAGTTCTCTTCAAGGAGGCCGGTGTTGAAAGCTTCGGGTAGAACTACAAGAGCTGGCTCATGCTGAAGGGTCTCTTTCACCATCCCCACAGCCTTTTTCACGTTGCGCTCCCTGCTTCTTTTAGTTTCGAACTGCACAACGCAGACCTTCATACCGGCTTTCGCTCCCCCATCGTTTTAAGCACCATAAGATAGAGGAGGTAGCTTAGTTTGTTGAGCCACTCTACTATGTTAACCCTTATCTTTCCATTTCTGTAGAGCTTCGCAGCCCTTCTTTCTGCCCTTCTGACCACAGTTCTTGCAACGCTCAGAAAAGC
Source organism: Archaeoglobus veneficus SNP6 (assembly GCF_000194625.1). Classification (NCBI taxonomy): domain Archaea; kingdom Methanobacteriati; phylum Methanobacteriota; class Archaeoglobi; order Archaeoglobales; family Archaeoglobaceae; genus Archaeoglobus; species Archaeoglobus veneficus. The sequence goes on from NC_015320.1 coordinate 1,278,666, forward strand.
AGAAGCTTCGTTGGTTTCGAGGATAAGAAAGGCATCTGGTAGTTCGACTTCAGACTCAAGGCGTGAAATGAGCTCGATAAGCTTGCTGTAGTCCTCTTCGCTCATCACAGCCTTTCCCGAAGATACCTCAGCCCCGATTCTGAACATCGTCCTCTGAATTTCTTCGAGAGTCTGCCTCAGCTCTTCATCATTCACGAAAACCTTGGCCAAGCCTATGAATGCGTTCGCCTCATCAATACTGCCAATACATTCCACCACATCTGAGTCCTTTGGCCTGACACCCGCAAGAGTTCTCGTAAGGCTCGGGTCGCTCATCCAAGACTTGTTCGCGTGAGCAGACTTAAGGATTGTGGAAAGGGTTATAAAAGACGACCTCTGTTTTTATTGCATGAAAACTATCATTCTCGCTGGTGGTAGCGGTACGAGGCTCTGGCCTTTAAGCAGAGAGTTCTTCCCGAAACAGTTCATAAAGCTCTTCGATAAATCCCTCTTCCAGCTCACTCTGCAGAGAGCTTTGATATTCTCCTCCCCAGAGGACATTTACGTTGTCACGAACGAAAAACAGAGATTTATCGCCCTCGACCAGATTGCCGAGCTTGGGCTTAAGATTCCTACGGAAAACGTGATAGCCGAGCCTTTACCAAAGAACACTCTGCCAGCCATATGCTACACAGTTCTAACAATAGTCAAACAGAGAGACAAAGGAGGGAAGGTGGCCGTTCTGCCGTCAGACCACCTCGTGGAGGCTAACGATAACTACATCGAAGCGTTCAGGAGAGCGGAAAGGCTCGCAGAGAAGCACCTCGTCACCTTCGGCATTAAGCCAGCGAGACCCCACACCGGATACGGCTACATAAAGCCCGGAAACAGGCTGGAAAATGGTTTCAAAGTGGAACGGTTCGTCGAAAAGCCGGATGAAGAGAGAGCAAAGAAGTACATTACAGAGGGTTTCCTATGGAACAGCGGAATGTTCCTGTTTGATACCGACGTTTTTATAGAAGAATGCCGAAAGCATGCACCACAGATTATAGAGGCTTTCGAGGAGAAAGGAATCGAAGCCTACACAGACGTACCAGAGGTATCCATTGATTACGGGCTTATGGAAAAAACAGACCGGGCTGCTGTCGTAGAACTCAATACTTTCTGGAGTGATGTTGGCAGCTTCGACGCGCTCTACGAGATAATGAAGAAAAATGGAAGTGGTAACGCCGTAAAAGGAGAATGTATAACTATAGACTCATCCAATAATCTCATCTACAGCGAAAGGCTCGTGGCGGCAGTGGGGGTCAGGGATTCTATAATTGTTGACACAAAGGATGCGCTGCTCGTGTGTTCTCGCGGCGATGCACAGAAGGTGAAAGAAGTTGTAAAGGTGCTCAAAGACAGAAAAGACAGAAGAGCAGAGAGTCACCTCACAATCTACAGGCCGTGGGGATCGTACACCATTCTGGAGGAGGAAAGATTCTACAGGATAAACAAGGTAACTGTGCTGCCGAAAAGGGGGCTGAAAATGCAGGTGCACCACCATCGCAGCGAGCACTGGGTGGTTGTAAAAGGTATGGCGAAGGTTACCGTTGGTGACAGGGAGTTTTTCCTGAGGAGTGGCGAGAGCACATTCGTGCCAGCGGGCACAAAACACAGGATAGAGAATCCGGGGCTTATGACGCTTGAGGTGATAGAAGTGCAGATAGGCGAGTGTATAAGCGACGAGGATGTGGTGTGGTTCGATGAGTGAAGACATCGAAGTCTTTTGCCCGGCATGCAAAAAGAAACACAGGTTTAAAGCCGAGATTCAGGAGTTTCGCTGCAGAGGAAAACTCTTCGTGCTGCTCAAAGACAGATTCGGCTGGAGACTGATGGAAGTCGTGGTTGTAAGCGAGGAGGACGATTAACAATCCGGTATACCCGGAGCTACAACCTCTCTCGCCACGCGCAGGTCTTCGGGAGTATCTATCTCAATCCATGGCAAGCCTTCTGTGTCCTCAAAGGTCAGCATTTTGCCATCATCTATCATCCTCTGAAATGCCTCTTCGTAAAACACCCCACTACCTGCCGTTTGCAGAACATTCTCAACTGCATCGAAAAAGGCAGAACTGTATTTCGAGTCTATCCTCGTAAGGCCTATGTACTCGCCGTCAGCCTTCTCGGGAGGAATTTCCTTAGAAATTTCCAGTATTCTTCCATCTTCAACCCTAACCTTCATTTCTTCTTCTCCAAGCTCCTTCTTGAAGTCAACAGATAGAACAACACCCTCTTTTTCCGATTTTATCAGTGCTCTGAGAATTCCTGGATGAAACAGCACATCAGAGTTCAGGAGAAGGAAGCTCCTCCCATCTACCTCACGTTTTGCGAGGTATACACTGTATATGTTGTTTGTTTCGTCGTAACGCTCGTTGTGAACGTAGCGGACATTCAGATCTGAAAAAGTAGAAACAAACTTCCTGACAGCACTGGCGTTGTAACCGGTGACAATAATAACATCATGAATTCCCTCATTCACAAGGCTGGTGAGAGTGTAGGCGAGAACGGGCTTTTCATTAACCTCAACGAGGGGCTTGGGCACACCACCTGAGTGCTCACCCAGTCTCCTGCCCATTCCCGCAGCGAGTATTACGGCTTTCATGGAAAAGCTTTAGAATCCCTTTTTAATAAACTTTTTGTCAGGGGGCTTTGGAAAAATGGGGACGAACTGGGAGTACGTTTTGACAGAAGTCGTTTACAGAAGGTTTTCCAGACCTCTTGCACAATTTCTTGCGAGATTTGACGTCGATCCCAACCACATAACCATCGTAGCTACGCTAACAGGCATGATTCCTGCATTTCTGATGGCTTACGGCATGTTTTACGAGGCAATTGTAGCCATATTTATTTCACAAATTCTGGACTGCACTGATGGAGACCTCGCAAGGTTAACGGGAAAAACCACAAGGAAAGGAGCATACCTCGACAGAGTCATGGATAGATTCGTTGATGCAGCGCTTATTATGGGTCTCGTTGCTGTAAATCCAGAGTACTGGCTCCTCGGTATGCTCGCCTTAACAACATCCTTTGGTGTCAGCATAACGAGGGTAATGGCAGAAGCAGAGGGTGCTGTCTGCAAAGTCGGAGTTGGTGGCAGAGATACAAGATTGCTTATAATCATGCTCGGATTGCTTTTTGGAGCAATTTACGAGACGCTCGTGGTTCTGACCGTTCTCGGAGCGGTTACGACCGTACACAGGATGATTCACTCACTCAAGCAGCTCGATTGAGCTTGCTGAATACTTGCATTCAGGATGAACAGGAGTAAAATGGAGTATCTCTAAATAAATAAAACTATAAAATTCAACGAAAGAAACTGATAAAAATTGGAGACGACATTAAATTTTCCGAAATTTCAAGAAATTCAATATAATTTTTCCCATATTGAATATTCTATTCCATAATATCATTCCGAATTCGAAAATCTTTTATCCGCTTTATACCCAATTTCCGAACAATGAACCGACACATTCAATCAATGATGAGGGAACTCAGTTTGCATGGAAGGATAGAGATTCTCAAGCATCTTATGGATGGAGCAATGACACTGTCCGAACTCACGAAAAAAGTGGGGTGTCTGCCCACCTCGACTATTTCGAGGAGTTTGAAAATACTCAACGACTGCTGCATGGTTAAAAAGAACGGCAATAAGTTCGAACTGACAGGCATTGGATATCTTATAGCGGACTACCTTTCCAACGTGGAGCAGATACTTCCACTCTGGGAGTATATATGTGATGCTGGAGAGTTCATGAAGATCCTGCCCACTGAGCTCAAACCCGGGCTCGTTTATTTGTGTGATGCCGAGATTGAGCCTGATCCTTATGCCGCGATGATGAAAGCTTTTGAGGATATAAAAAAAGCCAATAGATACGGGAAATACATTACCAAAATTGTGAGTTATGAAATTAACATATATATGATTGAAAGAAATATAAAAGGTGTACATGATTATGTTATATTTTATCCTGACCTCCTCGAAAAAAACATTAAAGTAACTGCCCAAGCAGTTAAAGACGTAATCGGAAACACAGACATACCAATAGACGAACTTAGGCGTCTAATCAACTCAGACCTTAAAGTCCTTAACTTACCTTTTCAGTTGGGAATAATTGATGGGAAAGTCATATATCTGCAGATGTCACAGGCTGAGAACGCACCCTTCTTTATTTCACGAGACAAAAAGTGTGTCGAGTGGGGAGAAAAAATATTCGACTACTTCTGGGAGATTGCCGAACCTGTAGACTTAGCTGCTGAACTGAAAAGATACCTGTAACTCCCATCCACTTTCTCTTCCACCTCCCTGTAAAGATTCCCACCACGAGAATCCATACAAACAATGCAGGGGCCAAAATGTTCGACCTCTAACACCCACACAGCTTCAGCCATCCCCAAATCCTCCCAGTATACTGCTTTGATTCCTTTTATCGCTGTTGCTGCCAGCGCTCCCGCTCCACCCGGATACGCCATATACACGCCCCTGCCACGCAATGCGTTGCAAACTTCATCACTCATTCCTCCCTTGCCTACGATCGCCATGCATTCAACGAGTTCCAGAATTCGAGGCGCGCAGGCATTCATTCTCGCCGAAGTTGTGGGACCAGCCGAGATCACTTCTCCCTCCCTGATAAGAGGACCGCAATGGTAGACCACCGCACCTTCGAGGTTAAACGGCAGCTCTTCACCCCTCTCAATTGCCTCAAGCATCCTCCTGTGGGCAGCATCCCTTGCCGTAATAACCTCGCCAGTGATGTAAACGATGTCCCCCACCTTAAGTTTCAGTACTTCTTCCCTGTTCAGCGGTGTTTTCAGCTCTACATTACTACCAGCATCTAAGCCCATTACATCACCTCCATATCATCCCAGCACTGCAGTTGCATGTCTGTTCGCCCAGCACTGGATGTTTACAGCTACAGGCAGAGAAGCTGTGTGACAGTGCCCCATCTCGACGAGCACAGATAGAGCAGTCGTTTTTCCTCCGAGACCCATAGGACCTATTCCAAGAGAATTTACCTTTTCGAGAATTTCCTGCTCGTACTTGCTCATTTTCGTTATATCTCTCAGCAGTGCCTTTTTGGCAAGCTTTGCTGCCCCATCGAAGGTCGTTCCTATTCCAACCCCAACTATTACCGGTGGACAGGGCTTTCCACCTGCGTTTCTTACGACTTCTGCCACAAACAGTGGTATTTTATCCACGTCTCCCGGCAGCATCATCTTTATTGCCGAGACGTTCTCGCTTCCTGCCCCCTTTGGCATCACAGTCAGCCTGAGTTCGCTACCTTCGACTATGTCAAAGTAAATCAGTGGCATGTGCATCCCGGTGTTATCCCCCGAGTTGTGGCGGGTCAGGGGGTGAACAGCGTTGGGACGGAGCGGTACCTCCTTTGTAGCTCTCACAACACCCTCTGTAATAGCATCTCTGAGGTTAAATTCAATGCCCAGGTCTCTTCCTAATTCCACGAAGATTACAGGCAGTCCGGTATCCTGACACATTGGAACCCTTTTTTCCCGCGCAAGCTCTATATTTCTGAGAATGGCCTCGAGAATCTTTCTCGCAACGCCCTCCTCCCTTTCACACGCTGCCTGCAAGGCGCTAATAACATCGTCACCGAGACTTGTCTCAGCTTCTCTGAAAAGTTCTACAACCGTGTCAACAACGTCATTGTAACTGACCATAGCATACAACCGAAAGCCTTGAATAAATCCCTACCGATAAGATTTATAACACCTCAGTCTGCCGTGAAGTCAGACAGAAGTTATAGACCTTTAAAGCCGGGGTTGCCGAGTGGTAAGGCGCACGCCTGGAGAGCGTGTGGGCTCTGCCCGCGTGGGTTCGAATCCCACCCCCGGCGCTCTTTTTCCAAGACCCACAAACAACGTTAAGGGAGTATCTCCTATACCCATTCTGTTGGTGCACCTGACTGCAGGTGCGGTTTGAATCCTACCCCAGCAGTTCTATGGCTAAATCCCTGCATTCTACACAGTATGGATCCATCAAAAGCCGCTCATGATACATCAACCACAATCTCTTTATCAGCGATGACGCAACCGCTTGGAGTGTGAATAATAACAACTCGTACCACATCACCAACCCTCAGCTTTATTCCCCTATTCGGGTTCGTGTGGTCTTCCTTAATCCTGAAACCAATTTTCTCTCCGACACTCCATATTCCGTCGCCTGCAAGTTCGCCAAGGTATTTTTGATTCCTACTCCTGTCAATCATCTGATCTCCTTCAATGTTCTCGGGACTGATGAATTTGTTACGCTCCCAAGGAAAATTCTTGAGGATACATGCCCTCTCCAATTCCCCACTACGGTAAACCTCGACCTTTATCTTCACTTCCTCCATGTTTACGCTGTCGCCTCCAGCATGTACTATTTCGACTATCTGGTCAGTCCTCTTGCCCGTTCCTTCGGCAACTATATGACCACTTAAGCAGCAGACGTACGGCGGACTCTGCAGGACATTAAGCCCAAAACACGCAAAAGCCGACGTTAATGCAACAGTTACAGCGAGCATGAGAGCCACACCTGCTATTGAAGAAATTGCCCGCATTTTCGAAGCTGGTTTAAGAAGCCTATATCTTTCTTTTTATTTTCTATCTAAATTGATATAACCTTTCTAATTTACTAAATTAAAATGTAGAAAACTATATTTCAATCACGCTGCCAGCTCCAATGAGTTTGAACTTCTCGCCAAGCTTTGATGCAAGGATAGCCTCACCTCTAAACCCCGTACAGTGACACGGAGCGACGAACTCCACCTTCTTTTTGAGCCACTCCGCTACTTCAACAACTTCAGCATCTTTCAACGCTACCAGATGTGTGCCACCTATCACAAACCTTACCTCGTCACCGCAGACTTCTTCGGCATACTCAACGGTGTTCCTCAGTCCCGCATGGCAGCAGCCGAGGAGAAGCACAACACCCCTCTCCGTTTTAATTGCAAGAGACTGGTCGTCCGGAACGCTGTCATCTGTAAGCCTTCCATCCCTCAGGACCTTCCCAATACCCACGTCTCTATGCTTTCTGGGGATTTCCCCGAGTGCATATATGCCCTTCGAAACTTCGACAGGTTCGCGGTGCTCGATGACTTCCGCGAGGTTCTCTATTTCCTCCCTGCACCACGGCATACCTATGTGCACGCCCTCATGGAACCTACGAAGCCACGCGTCTGGATGCATGAAGAGCTTTGGCTTCGAGCGCAGAAAATTTATCAACCCCCCGGTGTGGTCGTAGTGTCCGTGGCTCAAAACGATGCAGTCAAACTCCGGTTTTAAACCGAGAAGAATTGCATTGTTGTACGCAGCGGTTTTCTGACCTGCATCAAATAATACCCTTCCATCCACGGCTGCAGAAAAACCCCACTCAGCAAGCAGACCTTTCGGGCGGAGCTGGACGACTTTGTTGTCTGCAAGGATGTGTATTCTGACCATACTTACACACCGCGTTTCACTGTATAAATGGATGTGCATTTTTTTTGGCCGCAACTGCTACGCCGTTGCTCGCAGCTTGCTGTGTGACATCAAGCTTCGAATAAGACTTATATATGTTCAAAATAAAATCAATATTGTAAATTCGGTGGTAGAGATGCTTAATTTTCAGCTCGTGTTTAGGGACAAGAAGGGGGAGGTTCTGACTGTAAGGCCGTACAGGCCAGAGGACATGTGCAAATTGATTGAAATGTACGAAAACTACGACCAGGCAGACAGAAGCTTTGGCCTGCCGCCTGCTTCGAGAAACGCCATCGAAGCTTGGCTCGATTATCTGAACAAAGAAGGATACTCAATCGTTGCTGAGCATGACGAACAGATAGTTGGTCACCTTGCCCTCGTGCCCTTTGACGAAAATCTCGAACTGTGCATGTTTATCCAGAAGGAATATCAGAACAGGGGAATTGGACAGCGTATGGTTGCTTTTGCTATCGAATTTGCACGAAACCTTGACTATTTTGGAATAATTCTCACGACAGAGAGAGACAACGAGGGGGCAATTAGTCTCTTTAAAAAGATGGGTTTCGAAGTAATCGGCGAGGAAGGCGGAGTGCAGATGTACCTCTCACTCGAGTGTTAATCAATTTTTATTTCTTCCACCAGTTCCACGAGTCCCGAAACATTAACAGGCTTTATTTCCGAAAGTTTGGCCTTTGTGACCGGGTTTTTCGGCACTGCACTGCATTCGTCACCCTTCTCAATGGAGATCTCGTACGTTCCGATTTCCTTTGCTATGCCGATTATTTCATCCTTGTCGAAGCCTATCAACGGCCTCAGCACCGGTATTCTGACCGCTGCATCTTCTGCCCGCAGGTTCGGAATAGTCTGGCTCGCCACCTGCCCGAGGCTGTCTCCTGTCAGAAGCGCTGCACAGCCTATCTTTTCCGCGAGCATCTCAGCTATGCTGAGCATGCCCCTCTTACAGTACACACACGTGTACCTGTCCTTCGGTACAAGCTCGATCAGCCTCGAGTGAGGAATCACGAAAATTCTACCTGAGCCTCCGTATTCCTTCAATTTCGATGCTAATCTGATTGCCTTATTTACACTCGCGCTTCCCATCGAGAAATGCAGGTATTCAACACTGCAACCCCTCCTGAGCATGATGTAGCAGGCTACGGCTGAGTCTATACCTCCGGAAAGGAGAGCAAGAATTTTCATCTGCATGGTATCACCCGTAATCACATCGACAGCACTTCAATCATACCACCTGAAAGACCTTAAGAGCTACCACATAGCATGCCGTTCCAAGGACGTCCATGAACGACGTTATGAGAGGAATCCCAACGTTGTCGGGGTCGAGACCTTTTTTGAAAGAGATTATCGAGAAGTAGTAAGACATGGCATCTATCATCAGCATTAAGAGCTGTCCTGCCAGCAGAGTTACAAGAACCATCTCGATCAAAGGGATTGTGGGAAGTGAAAGCATGACATTAACAGCATAACCTATAACGCCCACGAGAGAGAATATAACGAGGGCTATGACGTGCATGGCCCCAAAGTTGAGCAAAACATCCTTTTGGGGTTTTATACTCGGCTCAAGCAAACCGAGGTGTAGCATGGTGGAGAATCGGGCTGCAAGAATTCCGCCCATGGCTCCACCATCCTCGAGAAAGGCAGGAACTACAGTAAGCAGACCTGCAATGGCTATGAACTTGTCGAGTTCTCCGCCGAGGATGGCCCCAGCCCCAAACTGCAGAAACGTGCAGACGGCAAGGATAGGCATACTTTCCCTCACGATTCTCAAGCCCATTTCAGATCTGCTGGCGAAGAGGAGGAGCAGAGAAGTAACGAGTATCAGCACAATCCCATAGGCTTTGTACGTGGTTTCCATCGAAATGACGGCATCGGCTGCGACGAAAATGAGGGGGAGAGTTATCAGATCACCGAAAAGAGTAATTAAGGGGGCAGTAAGGTTGTCGGGATTCCACCCCCAGCGAAAGCTGCCTATTGCAAGCATGAGTGTTGCAGGAATCATAAGCGCTGCGGACAGAAAGGCCGATATAGCGGAAATCAAAATCAGATCTATACACACGTTCTCAACGTTTAGGCTCAAACCCATTATGTACGCTACCACCGCCGCAAAAGCGCCGTTAACAACGCTGAAGACGAGAAGGAGGAAAGTTGACGAAGAAATGTTTTTGAGAACAAGGGGGTTTGCCTCCAATCTGGGAGCAATTCTGCCAGTGTGAAGGTACGAGCCGAGCCTCGAGCCGAGAGACGCGTAAATGTTGCCTCTCAGCCCTATGCTCGGCGGGATGAGTAGTATCAGAGCGGGGATGAGTCCGAACTTTGCTGAAGAGTGGCCCATAACAACGCCGGTAATAAGATCTCCGAACGTACAGAGAATGAGGGCCACGAGACTTTCCTTCACGTCCCTGAAATTCATTCGAATAGAATCGATAGGCACACCTCCCCGTGGAGGTTTAATAAATACCAGTATATATTTCTTGCCTTGTCTACCTTACAAGCCTTTTTTCGAGTTCCAGAGCTTTTTTGAGGGTTGTAAAGAACAGTAATGCTATCAGGAGCATGACGACCATTGACGCTGCAAAAACTGCTGTGAAGTCATCCATTCAGACCACCTCCATTTCCATTTTTGACAGTCTGACATCCACAATCATGTACGCCACGTAGAGGAGCAGGAAGGAGACGATCATCGGGCCAAGAGCCATGCCTATACCGAGCCCTATGCTGAGCTCCTGCGTGGAAGGGTGAAGAGAGAAGTATATGCGCGTCGATAAATAGCTGAGTGGAACCGTGACATAGCAGAAGATGGCAAGAATTGACGAGACCTTCGCCCTCTCCTCAATATCCTCCACAGAAGAGCGTAGAGCGAAATAGGCTGCGTAGGCGAACCAGAGGATCAGCACCGTGGTTTCTCTCGGATCCCAGTTCCAGTACGAACCCCATGCAACCTTCGCCCATATCGAGCCGCTTATAAGTGCTGCGGTTATCATGAAAAAACCGGCCTTGGCTGAAGAGGCTGAGATAATATCCCATCCGTAGTCTCTCGTTCTGAGGTATTGAATTGACGCTATAAGTGTCACCGTGAAAGCTGTAAACGAGCAGATGGCTGATGGCAGGTGGAAAAATATAATCCTGTAGTTATTTCTGAGCAGAGGTTCTGGGGAAGGCGGAAGCTTCACCAGTGCCGTGTATGATGCAAAGGTGAAAAGGAGCAGCGAGAGCACCATGAGAACTGCAGCCTTTTTCATGGCAGTCAGTAATACAAAGGGTATATAGCGTTTTTCATAATATATGGTACAGAAGGCTGCTAATTGCGAACACCGAAAAGTATATAAGTGATGATGATAATGAAGATTATAATGAGGTGATGATGGTGGAGAAGCTTGTTATAGTTCAAACAAAACTCCCGGAAGATGTGCTTGCCGAGCTGAAGAAGAAGACAGGGGAGAAGACGACAAAAGAAGCTCTTGCAAAGGCGATAGACCATTACCTCGAATGTTCCAACATAGAACCCACACCAAAGGTTAGCGGAGCTAAGAAGAGGAGGAGCGGAAGACTGCCAGTTTACCTCAACAACATCTTTGAGCAGTACAAAATCACCGCAAGCAATGATTAGAGATTTAATGGAAAGAAAAATATACCACCATCGTAAGCTATAAACTATGACCAACGCAGACGTACTGCTAATCTCTGATCCTGGATATGAAGGGGTTTCTCTCCTGTTTAACCTTGCATCACAGTATTCCTCAAATATAGTTTGGATTGCTGCCGAACCACCGGCAATTATCGAATCTATAGTTTCTGCTTACGAATTCAAAGGTCGCCTCAATGTCGTCACACCTAAACAGTGGAGGGGCTATAACTTTGTCAACATAATGAACCTCAACGAGGTGAGCATAGCAATATCAAAAGCTGGAGAGGAGTTCAAGGAGTTTTCTCTAATAATTACACTTATTCCAGAGCTTTTACTCATACACGGACTGGAAAAAACGTATCTTTTCATGCTGAACACAATCTGGAAAATTCACAATCAAGGTGGCATAACATTCGCACTGCTGACTAAAGGGGCGCAAAGTGTGAGAGACGAGATAATGATGGAGAGACCTTTCGCCTGTGTACTCAGACTAAACAAGACACTCGCTGACTCCGGATGGATCAGAAAGCTCGTTATAGAAACGCCGATATCAACCATCAGTCAGGAGATCTACGAGATCCAGGTAAGTGGCTTCAGGGTTGATATGCCCGAGGAAATTAAGGAAGGGCTAATTCAGGCGCTAAAGGTTCGAAACCATTAGTACGCGTTGTACAGCTTTTCTTTTCTTAAATATTCTCCTCTATCCAATAGGTTCTCAACCACAACCCTATCAGGGTCCTTTTCCTTCATTTCCATCATTCGGTGCCAGTCAAATCTGCTTTTGCCTATGCCAAGAATGTCGCCATTTTCGTTGCAGACCATCACGATGTCGTTCTCGCCGGTATCTTCAGTTATCCCAATAACCGACGACGCAAAAACATCTCTGCCATAGAGAAACAGCATTTCTCCCTTCTCGCTCAGATATACCCGTTTACTCTCTTTCTTTGCAAGAAAAAAAGTTCCCTCAATGCTGAACCTGAACCTCCGCCCAACCTCTCCCAATTTTATGCCCGCATGCCTCAGATTGAGGCCAGGAAAGCGTTGCAAAAATTCGTCGAGTTCTCTTGCAAGCCCGAAGACTTCCTTTAGCTCTCCATCCCTTATCAGGATGACGTTGTTTTCGAGAAAGTCAAGAGAATCGTAGGCGGAGAGAGCTTTTTTTATTGTTTTTTCCTCTCTCCTCTTTGGTCCCCTGAGTCTGAAATCTACAACCATACTCTTCTCCTCAGGGCCCTGACAACAGAAGAGTAGTCGCCGTCTATTCTAAAGCTTTCAACTGTATTAATTATTACATCCCTGCCCTCAACATCGCGTAGCTCGCATTTCTCGCTAAAGACTACTTCCCCATTCGGCGACGCTTCAAACCCATCCATGTTCTCCTCGAGCCCTACAATTCTGTAGCTGCGCCTCAGGAAGTATGGTAGCGGCCTGTCGTCAAAGAACCTCAGCCTCGCCTCAGTCTCGTTGGCGATTATAGAGGTATTCATCGAGAGGGCAAGGGCATTTATTCCGATCTCCCTTTCGTCGAGTTCGCTACTAAAACCTCCTACCTTACTCACATACGTATCTGCCAAGATTTCCTTCGGGTAGAGGTACATCGGTGGTGTGCTTTTAAATTATTAAATATAAGGTTTTTGCTGAATGTCCTCTCTGAGATTAACCAAATTTACTAAGTATAACACTGTTCACAACATACCGACAGCCCCCCACCATCCTCAGAGCTTCTGAAGCTATGGTGCTGGCTACAATCCCGCCCAACAAAAACATTCGAAAACATTTTTTAGCCTCATTCATAATTTTGAGACAATGTGGAAAAGAATCGTGGAGAAGTTCGAGAGGTATCCATCTCAGATTGCTGTGGCGAGGGAGTTCCTGAGGCTTGGAATAAGTGTCAGGGATGGTAAAGCCTACTGCGGTAACATCGAACTTGTGCCGACCAAGATTGCAGAGGCAATAGGCGTTGACAGAAAGGTAGTCATAATGGCAATTCAGAACATCGAAAGCGACGAAGAGCTCAGAAGTGTATTTTCATCGCTGAAACCCGTTGCGAATATAACCGAGGTGGCACGCATACTTGGCTGCGGTGTTCTTGAGGTTTACGCCGATAGTCACAAGATAGGAATCGTTGCAGGAATATCCTCTATTCTCGCGAGGGAAGGTATCTCAATAAGGTTCATTCTCGGTGAAGATCCAGAGCTCAGCGTCGAGTCAAAACTGACGGTGGTAACAGACACTAAAATCCCCGGAAGACTCGTTGATGAGTTTCTTGCCATAGAAGGTGTCCAGAAGATAGTCATCAGCTGAGCTTCTGTTTTTTTAGACTGCTCGCCTTGTTCTCATCCCATTCTCCCGCTTCCCCTCCATGAGCCCTGCTATTGCTATACTCAGCTCGTACATGACAACGACGAGGCCGAGAATCACGATCTGGCTTAAGCCCGTTATGTCGAGGGTGACATTCGTTGCAAGAATGAAAACGGCAATGTAAATTATCAGCCTCTTCTCCTTCAACCACTTTGAGTCTATCAGACCGATCCGTACTGCAATAACCGCTAAAACCGGAATCTGAAAAGCTAGTCCAAAAGCAAGAAATATTTTGAATGCCCCGTAAAGTGTCTTTTTAACGGAAAGAAACGGCTCAGCTCCGAGATAGCTGGAGGTTGCGAGGCCGTAAAGCTTCGGAATCACGACGAAGTATGCGAGGGCTGTACCAAGGAGAAACAGCAGGTAAGAGAAGGGGAGAAAAGTCTTGACGAACTTCCGCTCGTGCTCGTAAAGTCCGGGTTTTGCAAACAGGTAGAGTTCGTAAACGATGTACGGATAGGCTACGAAAAACGTCAGGACGAAAGAGAAAGCGAGACGGGCCATTATCCACTCCGTCGGCGTGTAAACGACCATGTCAAGCTCCTCTCTGAAAACATCCATCCAGAATCTCTTGATCAGTTCGCTGGAGAACTGGAAAACGATGGCCATGCCTGCAACTATAACAATGAGCACCCTCGTCGTTCTGCTCTTTAACTCGGCCAGGTGCTCCCTGAGCTCCATTTCCCTGTCTTCAGGTGGATGTGCTGGATGCACGGCCAAGCTTGAAGTGCGTAGAACTTAACATTTCCGCAATAGGAATCATCGAAAAATCTATAACCCTGCTATTGAGCTACGAACATGGAAAAAGTCGAGGCAATAGTAGAAGCCTTACCCTTCATAAAAGAATTCCACGGCTCCTGCATGGTCATTAAAATTGGTGGGCACGCGATGGTGAGTGAAGACGTACTCGAGAAAACTATCCGCGATATCCTGCTACTCTACTTCGTCGGTATCAAGCCTGTCGTCATTCATGGCGGTGGGCCGGAAATCACGGAAAAGATGGAGAGACTTGGCATAAAGCCCAAGTTTGTTGATGGGTTGAGAGTTACCGACAAGGAGACGATGGAAATCGTAGAGATGGTTCTCGATGGCAAGATCAACTCGAAAATCGTCACAACTTTCATTAAGAATGGGGGAAAAGCTGTAGGACTTAGCGGGAAAGACGGTCTGCTCGTCGTTGCGAAGAAGAAAGTTAAGAAGAAAAAAGAGGGAGATAGGGAAATAATAATAGACCTCGGTTACGTTGGCGAAACAGAATACGTCAACCCCGAGATTCTTCAAATTCTCATAGAGAAGGGGTTCATTCCTGTCGTTTCACCTGTTGCTGCAGACCTTGAAGGAAACTGCTACAATCTCAACGCAGATCTCGTTGCAGGCAACATAGCCGCTGCTCTGAAGGCGAAGAAGCTCATAATGCTGACAGACGTTCCGGGAATACTTTCAGACCTCAGCGACAAAGCATCACTCATAACGAGGATTAGGGCAGACGAACTCGAGCAGATGCTGAAGGAGGGCAAACTCAGGGGAGGAATGGTTCCGAAAGTGGAAGCAGTTCTTACAGCGCTGAGAGGGGGGGTCGAGAGAGCCCATATAATAGACGGTTCGCGCGAACACTCCATTCTCCTTGAGCTATTCACGAGGAAGGGAATAGGAACAATGGTGGAGCCGTGAGCTGCATGAAAGTTGAACTTGGGATTCAGCCCGACATAGCGCACAAGCCAAAAGAAGCATTCGAATTTGCTGCAAACAACGGTTTTTCACATATCGAGCTTTTAATGGATCATCCCTACTACTCCCTCGAGAACCTGAGCTACGCGGAAGTTCTCGAGCTTAAGGGGAGCTACGACCTCGAAGTTCTCCTGCACGCTCCCGCAACTTCCACCAACTTTATATCCACAAGCAGCCTGATGAGGAAGGCAAGTTACGCTGAACTCGAAAGGACGATGAGTTTTGCCGAAAGATGCGAAGCCAAGCTTGTAACCGTGCACATTGGCTGGAATCCAGGCTTTATAACTGCAAGAGGTTTCGTTTTTCAGGAGGAAATATACTCAAGACACAACTACGAGGTTTTGACGAGAGAGTTTTATGCGTTTGCAAAGTACTATGGCGAAATGCTCGCCATCGAGAATACCATAAGATTCGACGAGTCCTTAAGCAGGGCTCTTGAATTCCTCCTCGAAAACACAGACGTTGCCCTCACGTTTGACATTGGTCACTACTACGCTAAAGGAGACCACGATGTATTCCTGAGGCACTTCGACAGAGTGAGGAACATACACCTCCACGACAACAATGGCGAGATTGATTCCCACCTGCCTCTCGGCCATGGCAACGTCGACCTCAGCATAATCCCCAACAGCTATGAGGGTTACGCTACCATAGAAGTGAGGGACGAAGAAGCGATACTCGAGTCGAAGAGGTACTTCGAAGAGTGGACGAAAAAATGTAAAAAAGATGAAAGAAACGAACGGGCGTGAAAAAGATGAACGCAAGAGAAGTTGAGTTTGAAGGCCATCTTATAGACTCCATGATTCTACCGAAAGCACTCGATGCAATTCTCGACCTCGAGGGCGAGTTTGAAATCCTCGAGTTCAGAATCGGGAAGAAGAAGGAAGACCACAGCTACGCAAGGCTTCTTGTCGTTGGCAGGGACGAACAACACCTGCAAAAAATACTCCACGTCCTGCACAGGATCGGAGCGAAAATCCCCGAAGCAGAAGAGGTCGAACTCAAACCAGCTCCTGCGGATAAAGTCCTTCCAGAGAACTTCTACGTCACGACGAACCACCCCACCTTCGTTAATTATAAAGGAAAATGGTTGCAGGTAGAAGGAATAGGGATGGACAAGGTTATTGCAATCAGAAACGGCAAGGCCGTTTGCCTTTTCCTGAACGAGGTGAAGAAGGGCGATTTGATAGTGGTCGGCGAAAAAGGTGTCAGAGTTGTGCCGCCCGAAAGACCGAGGAAAGTCTCCCACTTCCAGTTTATGGGGGGCAGCGTTTCCTCCGAGAGACCCACCGAAGAGCTGATTGAAATAATTGCAGAGGAAATCATAAACCTCAAGCGGAACGGTGGCAGGGTTGCTGTCGTAGCTGGCCCAGCGATAGACCATACCGGGGCAAGAAATGCTCTCGCCGGCATGATAAGAGATGGCTACATCGATTTGCTGCTTTCCGGTAACGCTCTTGCAGTTCACGACATTGAACTATCAATTTTCGGTACCTCGCTTGGCATGGATTTAAGAACAGGCAGGCCTGTGCCTGGCGGCAACAGACACCACCTCTACACAATAAGCAAGGTGATCGCAGCAGGAGGGATAAGAAAGGCTGTCGAGGCTGGGATAATCAAGGACGGCATCATGTACGAGTGTGTCAAGAACAACATTCCTTTCATCCTCGCAGGCTCGATAAGAGATGATGGGCCACTACCCGAAGTCATAACAGACGTAATGGTAGCGAAGAAGGCCATGCGCGAAGCCCTTCAGAATATAGACATGGTTATCATGCTCGCCACAATGCTGCACTCAATTGCCGTTGGCAACCTCCTGCCATCCACTGTAAAAACGATATGTGTGGACATAAACCCAGCAACAGTAACGAAGCTTATGGACCGCGGTACAGCTCAGGCTATCGGTGTCGTTACGGACGTCGGGCTCTTTGTTCCGCAGCTTTACGAGAAGCTGAAGGAGAAAGAGAGGGAGAAGCGCGAAATTATGGAAGAATAAACTGGCTCGATTTTAATCCATTCTATTTTTAAGGCTTATAGACAAGATAAAACATGAAATAACAAACAGAAGCCTAAAATTAAAATTAAGGGGTTACTTACCCCTTCTCTCCTTCGACTTCGGCCTCAGGCCCTTGTATCCACACTTTCTGCAGGTTTTGGCCCTTATGGGATTTCGAGCATTACAGCGCATGCAGATTTTAACGTTAAACAGTCTCGCTTCAGCTTCAGGAAATCTCGCCATTATCGTCACCCCATGCAGCCTCTGGCTATTGTTATTTAAGGGTTTTGTATGCCCTATACTCTTGAGACAGTACTCTTCCTGAAATACATAACTTTTGCAAAGGATGTCAGGAAATAATAATAGTGAGCATCAATTAATAAACGAAACGGCCCGCACAACTGGACTATTACGAACTGGAATTACAACGGAACCGCAAAGGCAGTAGTGTGGGGTAACACCTCTGGCAACGGAACTACATCTTATGGCACCATAGTGTGGCCAGGTAACGTAGGAGACATATACAGCTAATACTTCTCTTATTCAACTCTCCCCCAATTTTCTGAACAATTCTATTTAAAAATAATGCTGAAAAAAATTTTATTAACCCCCTGTCATGCCAGCCAGCATGGACGCTGTTGTTGTCGGTGCAGTAAGAACGCCAGTTGGAAGATTCGGTGGAGCTTTGAAAGACTTTCAGGCTTACGAACTTGGAGCCATAGCAATTAAAGGGTTACTCAAAAAACTCAACCTCAAGCCCATCTCCAGCCAGGAAGAATACCCCAGCAAATTGCATAAAGGAAGAATAGACCTCGAGGAGAAGTACTACGATTACGACGGCATCGAGATAGAAATCGACGAGGTTATAATGGGCAACGTTTTGCAGGCAGCTCAGGGCCAGAATCCTGCGAGACAGGCTGCTATTTTCGCTGGAATACCGAAAGAAGTGCCAGCATTCACAGTGAACATGGTGTGTGGAAGTGGTTTGAAGGCCGTTGCCCTTGCAGCCCAGAGTATAGCTATCGGTGAGAGTGACGTAATCGTAGCGGGTGGAATGGAGTCCATGAGCAACGCTCCCTATGCATTAACGAAGGCGAGATGGGGCTACAGAATGTTCAATGGAGAACTATTAGACCTCATGGTTCACGACGGCCTGTGGGAAAAGTTCTACGGCTACCACATGGGTGTAACCGCTGAAAACATCGTCGAGCTTTACGGAATAAGCAGGGAGGAGCAGGACAGGCTTGCGTACGAGAGCCACATGAGGGCTGTAAAAGCGATAGACGAGGGAATTTTCAGGGAAGAAATAGTACCTGTAACAGTTCAGACGAAGGTTGGAACCGTAACCATAGACACCGATGAACATCCACGAAGAGATACAAGTATCGAAAAACTGGCAAAACTCCCACCGGTTTTCAAAAAAGATGGTACAATCACTGCCGGCAACGCGAGCGGTGTGAACGACGGTGCTGCTGCCCTTATACTCATGAGCGAGGAGAAGGCAAAGGAGTTGAATTTGAAGCCGATGGCGAGAATCGTCAGCTATGCGTGTGCTGCAATAGACCCAGCTTACATGGGTCTCGCACCCATTCCAGCAATAAAGAAGGCTGTAAAGAAAGCAGGACTTAGCATAGAGGAAATTGACCTCATCGAGCTAAACGAAGCTTTTGCAGCCCAAGCAATAGCGGTAATGAAAGAACTAAATCTTGATCCAGAAAAAACGAATGTCCACGGAAGCGGAATATCCCTCGGCCATCCGATAGGGGCAACGGGAGCAAGGATAACGACTACTCTCCTCCACGAAATGCAGAGAAGAAAAGCAAAGTACGGCCTTTCAGCACTCTGTATCGGCGGCGGTATGGGAATTGCCATGGTATTCGAGTCCTATTCACATTGAATATTATTTTTTAAATTTACTGGATATTATTATTCTACTTCCTGAAATTTTTTAGTGAATCTATACCGGCAGCAGCAGTTCTCAGGATATCATTATCATATGAGAATGAGGCATAACCTTAATATACTTCTTTTAATACTCATTATTGTGAGGAGGGAAGTAAATGGTAGTGAAGATACTGATAGTTGACGACTCCCAATTCATGAGAAAGCTGCTAAGGAGAATTCTGGAGGGGCAATCTGGGTACACTGTTGTTGGCGAGGCAGAAAACGGAGTCGAAGCTGTACAACTGTTCAAAGAACTCCAGCCAGATGTAGTTATGATGGATATCGTCATGCCGATAAAAGATGGAATCTCAGCAACTGCAGAGATCAAACAGATTAACCCGAAGGCAAAGGTTGTTATGTGTACGTCAGTAGGCCAAGAAGAAAAAATGAAACAGGCCATAAAGGCGGGAGCAGATGGCTACATAACGAAACCTTTCCAGGGGCCGAAGGTGATTGAGGCTCTGCAGGGGGTATTGCGATTATAAGGGTTCTTGTTGTTGACGACTCCAAGTTCATGCGGACTATTATTTCGGACATTCTCAACTCTGATCCTGAGATAGAGGTCATTGGCGAGGCCTGTGACGGCGTAGAGGCCATTGAGAAAGTAAAGGAGCTGAAGCCAGACGTAGTCACAATGGACGTAGAGATGCCAAGAATGGACGGGCTAACAGCTGTAAGCGAGATAATGAAACTCCAAAACCCGCCCGCAATAGTCATGCTGAGTGCGCTTACACAGGAGGGTGCCGATGCAACTTTTGAGGCTCTGAAGCGTGGTGCCGTCGATTTTATGCCTAAACCTTCCGGCACTGTTTCACCGGATTTAAGAAAGAAGGGGCTCGAGCTAATAGAGAAGATTAAAAATGCTGCTGTTGCGAAGGTTTCCATCTATAAGAGAGTTGTGAAGCCTAAACCAAAGATTAAATTTGTTACCCCACTCGGAAAACTTGTTGTTATTGGGGCTTCCACAGGAGGCCCACCTGTTGTTGAGGAGATTATGTCATCTCTTCCACTGTCAGCAAGATTTCGAGTGGTTATTGTCCAGCACATGCCAAAGGGTTTCACAAGCAGGTTTGCAAAGCGCCTCGATTCAGTTTCGGATTACGAAGTCAGAGAAGCTGTAGATGGCGATAAGCTCACTGGAGGGGTTGCACTCGTCGCACCTGGTGACTATCATCTCGTCCTCGAAAAGAGCAATGGAGATATAACAGTCCGGCTAAACAAAGATCAGCCAATAAACGGTGTAAGGCCATCTGTAGAGCCAACACTAATCTCAGCCGCCCGTGTTGACGGGCCTAACACGATTGCTGTCATTCTCACTGGAATGGGTAAAGATGGACAGGTTGGTGTTCAGTTTGTTAAAAAAGCCGGTGGAAAGGTAATAGCCCAGAGTAAAGAATCGTGTGTTGTTTTTGGAATGCCCAAACGGGCAATTGAGACCGGTTGCGTTGATGTGGTTGCTGACATTCCTGATATTGTTAACGCCATACTCAAACTCGCGGGGGCGTAAGTATGAACGAGTACCTGGAAGCTTTCGTTGAGGAGAGCAAGAGTCTGATTACCGACCTGAACAATCTCCTCTTAGAGCTGGAGAAAGGAGGAGATGTCGAAGTAATGAACTCTATTTTCCGCATAGCTCACACTCTCAAAGGTAACAGCGCTGCTATGGGCTTTGAGAGCATGTCGGAGCTCGCCCATGCTATTGAAGACTTGCTCGATGCTCTGAGGCAGGGTAAGACACAACTCGATGACGAAATAATGAATCTAATTTTCGATGGCGTAGATACCCTCGAAAACATGCTTGGAGAGGTCATGGAATCCGGACAACCACAATCAGACCCGAGCGAACTCATATCACGGATAAGAGGTGAACTCGAAAAAAGGCTAAGTGGGGAGAAGGAGGAGAAAAAGGAGGAGAAAGTTCAGAGAATAGAAGGAGAAGGTACCCACGTTGAGATAAGTATCGACCCCGCATCCCAGATGAAGGGAATAGACGCAATGATAATCCTGAAAAATGTCGAAGATGTGGCGGAGATAGTCGCTACCTCCCCCGCAAGAGAAGAAATCGAAGATGGGAAGTTCAATTCCTCTTTCCAGCTCCTTCTCAAAGGTGATGTCACAAAGATAAAGGAAGTCCTGCAAAAATTACCTCAAGTAAAGGAGTTCAAAGTCGATGAAAGAACTGAGACCAAGCCTGAAAGTGAAGAAAAAGTAGAAGAGTTAGTAGACAAAAAACCAGAGGAGGAAAAAGAGAAAACTGGAGAAGCAGAAGCGAAAGAAACAAAGAA
The DNA here is from genome assembly GCF_000194625.1 of Archaeoglobus veneficus SNP6. Taxonomy (NCBI): domain Archaea; kingdom Methanobacteriati; phylum Methanobacteriota; class Archaeoglobi; order Archaeoglobales; family Archaeoglobaceae; genus Archaeoglobus; species Archaeoglobus veneficus. The sequence goes on from NC_015320.1 coordinate 1,300,099, forward strand.
GGATATTAAAAAAGATATTAAAATAAAGACGGACAAGATTCAGTCAGTCAGAATAAGCGTTCAGAAGCTCGACGAACTGATGAACCTGGTTGAGGAACTCGTTGTCAGAAAGTTAAAACTTGAAAACTCATTACCACCGGAACTGAGAAGAGGTATAGAAAGAGAGTTTTCAGTTTTTGACAGAGTCATAAGCCGGCTCCAGGACACAGTAATGGATCTCAGGCTTATACCACTAAAGCACGTGGTTGACAGGCTTCCACGAGTTGTCAGAGACCTAAGCCACTCCCTCGGCAAGGAAGTCGATTTCGAGATAATCGGAGCAGACGTTACAGTTGACAGAACAGTCCTGGACAAGATCCAGGATCCCCTTATACACCTGCTGAGAAACGCAATAGACCACGGTATAGAGCCACCCGAAGAGAGAGAAAAACTTGGAAAACCAAGGAGAGGGAAGGTACGACTTGTAGCTGAAAAAATGAAGGATCACGTTGTCATAGAGATTTCTGACGACGGTAGAGGACTCGATGCTGAAAAGATAAAGAAGAAGGCTGTTGAGATAGGTCTGATTACTCCCGAGAGAGCACAGGAGATGAGCGATGAAGAGGCATATAATCTGATATTCCAGCCTGGATTCAGCACAAAAGAGAAGGTAACAGACGTTTCCGGTAGGGGCGTGGGAATGGATATCGTAATCAACACTGTTCGTTCCCTTGGCGGTTCTGTAGAGGTTAAATCTGAAAAAGGAAAGGGTACGACTGTCAGACTGAGACTACCGCTTACCATGGCAATCATGCAGGTTCTTCTCATCAGAGTCGGCCATGAGAAATATGGACTTCCACTAAAGGATATAATGGAAGTAAAACCTGTATCGAGATGTGAAATAAGAAGCATTGCAGGAGTTGACAAGCTTATTACGAGAGACGGAATAATCCCCGTCATCCATTTGGCGAAGGCCCTCAATGTACAGTCCAATGGAGGCAAGATGGTTATAATCACCTCCTCTTTCGAGCGCACTGTTGCCCTCATTTGCGATGAGGTGCTGTCTCAGAAGGAGGTGGTAGTAAAGTCACTTGGGGGTGTTTTGAGGGGAATTCAGGGTATTTCTGGAGTCTCCATCCTTGGTGAAGGAGAAGTCGTGCCCATACTGGATGTAAACTCTCTTTAGGAGGTGGTAGCATGAAAGTAGACCTTTACAAGCTTGCAAAAATGAATGAAATGGCAAAAGAAGGCGCAAGAAGGGTTGCAGAGAACCTTTCGGCAATGCTCGGCATGGATGTACAGATGAAAATAACAAAGATAGACTTCGTCACACTGAGCGACATACCCGAGGAGATCGGCGACGAAGAGATGGTAGGTGTCTACCTGATGTTTCATGGAACCCCTTCTGGACACCTCATGGTTCTGTTCCCGGTAGCGAGTGCCAAGAAAGTAGCAAGCCTACTGCTTGCAGGGATTGGAGAAGATAACGGAACGGGAGAAGGGTTTACAGACCTCGATAAGTCTGCAATAAGCGAAGTAGGGAACATCATAACGAGTTCATTCATCGACGGATGGGCAAACGTGCTGAAGACAGAGATAGATATCTCCACACCCCATCTAATTCACGATATGGGCTCGGCAGTAATAGACCCGATAATTGTGGAACTTGCAAAGGAGCATGACCACGCCTTCGTTTTCAATAGCAGCATCACAGCCCAAGACAAGGACATTACCTGCCAGATTTACGTATTCCCGGACATGAACAAGCTCGTAGAGGCGCTCGAGAGACTCTGATAAAAGTGTCCGGGATACTATGGCAGAGAGGATTAGAGTGAGAATGGCCGAGTACAAAGTGTGCAATAGTGGAGGGATACTTGTTACCACAGTTGGTTCCTGCGTTGCTATAGGTCTTGTTGATCCCGTAGCAGGTGTTGGAGGTTTGGCACACATCATGCTTCCAGAGGCAAATGGAAAAAGCGATGCTGTAGGAAAATACGCAGATACAGCGATCCCGGCAATGCTCAAGGAAATGGAGAAGAAAAGAGCAAAAAAGGAGAGAATTATAGCAAAGATAGCCGGAGGGGCAAGGATGTTCAACTTCAGTTCCGATAAAATGGAGTACGTGGGAGACAGAAACGTAGAGGCTGTTAGAAGGATTCTGAAAAAGTATGGAATCAGAATTGCTGGAGAAGACGTTGGAAAAAACCATGGAAGGACTGTAGAGTTCCATACGTCAGACGGCAGGATGATAATAAAAAGAGCTAACGAGGTGATTAAGGAGTTATGACCGATGTTTTAAGCTTTGTAAAAAACGAGCTTGGACTGAGAGCCTATAAAGATAGCTACCTCATGAGGAGAATAAACGCCAGAATGATAAGAAGAGGTATCAGAGACACAGAGGAATATCTCAAGATTCTACAAGAAGATAAGGAAGAAATTCGCGCTCTTAAGGACGCGCTGAGTATTAATGTGACGGCCTTCTTCAGAAACCCGGAAGTGTGGCAGAAGCTAAAGGAGATCTTGGAAGAAGATGACACACCAATAAAGGCCTGGAGTGCAGCCTGTGCAGATGGAAGAGAACCGTATTCCCTCGCCATGCTCTGCGAGGAAATTGGCCGAGACATAAAGATAATTGCCACCGATATAGACGAGGACGCACTGGCCGCGGCAAGGAGGGGTGTGTATGAAGACTCCAGCGTTACAAACCTCATGAAAGAACTCTCGTTCATCGGAAATATTGAAAAGTACGTGGAAATAGATGGTAAAACATTCAGAGTGAAGCCGTCCATAAAGAGAAAAGTAACCTTCATGAGACACGATATGATAAGGAACGCTCCCCCTGCTTCAGACTTCGATCTCGTGTTGTGTAGAAACTTCCTGATATACATCGAACCTGAGTACAAACCAAAGGTTACTGAGAACCTGTACCTTGCACTCAAGAAAGGCGGAATCCTTGTTCTCGGGAAGACCGAAAGCTTGCCTGTGGAAGGATACTTCGAAGCTGTTGATAGAATAAACAGAATATACAGGAGGGTCTGATGGAGTTTGAAACACAGTACAAAATTTTCGTTGTCGCCCTTCTCCTTGGGGTCTGCTTCTACGTCGCTGGAGACGCTCTTACGTCCGCACTACTTGACGGAAGCGAAGTTTTTCTCACATCTTTCTTCATAAAGCTGGGAACCAAAATAGCCATTTTTGCAGTTGTTCTTCTCGCATCGCTGTTCCTCCTCGGAATTGGAACTATACTCGGCCCGAACCTTCCAAAGCTCAGCGATGTCCATCTGGTATACGCGCACCTGACACTCCTTTCAGCCTTTGCGGTCTACGGTATGTACCTCACTGCCGACAATCTGCTCGTGTACTTTAACGGTGTTAGACTTGTTGAATTGCTTCCTTTCTTCGTCCCGATGTACGTGTCCGTTTTTGGTTACGACGTTATGACGAGACATCTTCTGATTGTCATCGCAGTCATAGCCGCAGCAATAAAAGATCTGGTCGATTTGATGCAAGGAGGCAAGGAGGAGGTAGAAGAAGAGGAAGAAGAGAGCGAGGGTGAAGCAGAAGAGTCAGAGGAGATAGTTGAGTCAGAGAAATCTGCAGACGAGACGGGGAGGAGTGAAAAACCCGTGGAAGAAAACGAAGTACAGGAAATTGAGAAAACAGAAGAAACCGAAGTATCACAAACGGAAGCAGAAAAAACGCCAATGAAGAGGAAAGAGCAGAAACATTAGAATCCGAGGAAATCGAAGAAGAGGTCATAGACGTTAAAGAAGTTGAAACCGAAGAAGGAGATGTAGCGGAATCTGAAATCTTAGAAGGTGCCTCAGAAGACATCCCAGGAGTATCAGAAGAGTTTGAAGGCTTTGAGGAGTTCAATCCCGACGAAGTAGAGTTCGAGGAGTCGGAAGAGGATAGTTAAACTATTCAGAGCCAAGTGCCTCGCTCGCCAAATTCTTACCTCTCGTTGTCAGAACGACTTCCTTTCTCTTCCTCACCTCTTTCAAAACACCAAGCTGAATGAGACGATCGTATATCTCCTCAACCTGATCAACGTCCAAACCGAGGAAGTTGGGGATTTCAAATGGAGAAACTCCCGTGTAGAGAGACATTATTATCTGTTTTTCTGTCTCGGACAGCTCTATGTCTGCTGCAACCTTATCAAAGCCACCAAATATGAATTGCTGGAGTATGTTCAGTATTTCGTCTCTGGCATATATGTACGCCTCCACCGTAAATTCCATGTTGTTCTCGACTTCTGAAAACTGGATATCAAGCACCTTCTTCATTTCACCATTGACATCTCTTTCGTCTCTTCTAACAAGCTGAATCTTATCCAGATCTATTTTGATGAACTTTCCCGATTCCGTAACCAGCCTTATTTTATTGTCCTTAACTGCAATCTGTGCCTTCTCCCACTTAACGTTTCTCTGAACCACGCCACCTTTAGTAACAGGGTACTTAACCAGCACTATCTTTCTGTTGAGAAGGAGTTCTATGAGAGAAAGCTTGAATCTTTCAAGGTCCTGTCTTTTGCTGGATGTTATTAAACTCACGAGTTTTTCGTTTTTTGGCCCGATATGCTTTATGAGAAGATAAAAGGGGGTGTGAGCAATCTCGGTATTCAGGTCGAGTCTTCCGCCTATATCAACGATCCTCGTAAGAGGTATTTTCTTCTTTCTATCTTTTCCAATCAGCCAGATGTTAAGGTTTGAGAGAATTAATCTTCCGGGAACCCAAGCAGCATCTCTGAATCTCTTTCCATCAGACGCTGCCGGAGATATAAACCTTCCAATTATGTCTTCAACTTTTACTTCCTTCATTGCCACGATTATTATTTAGGAAATCGCTCTCTTAAGCTTTTCGGCACGTTTTATCTTGTTCAAGGCCTGAAAAGCCATGCTTCTGACTCTATCGCTCGGGTCTTCGAGAGCGAGGTTCAGATGCTCCTTAGCCCTTATATCACCTATCTCACCAAGTATCCAGCACACCAGCCTTCTTATCTCTTCGTCGTTGTGCCGTATCATGTCGAGTAGCGGTTCAACAGCCTTAGATCCCATTTTAACGAGAGAAGTTGCCGCAAGTCTCCTTTCCTCCGCCTTTCCAAATTCAAGAGCCTTGAGAAGTTGCGGAAGTCCCTTTGGATCACCGAGCTGTCCAAGGAGCCATATTGCATTCTTCCTTATTGCAGCATTCTCAGTCTTGTCGAGGACATCTATGATCACATCAGCTATATCCTTCACTTCTGTAAGTCCTTCACTAATTTTCTTCCTTACCGCCTCGCTCCTTGCAGGGGGTACTCTTGAAAGACAGCCCATCAAAGCCTGAATTGCAGCAATTCTAACATCTCTCACCGGGTCTTTCATTGCTTCAAGCAGGTAATCTACAGCAGCTTCGCCTCCCTTCTCGAGGACTATTGCTGCAAGTTCTCTGACTCTCGCATCGCTGTCTTTTAGGGCTTCCGCAATTTCATCAACCTCGTCTGCAATTTCCATATCGGCAAGCGCTTCAAGAGCAGCCTTTCTAACTTCCACGTTTTCATCTTTTAGCCTCTCAACGAGGGCATCAACTGCAGCACTGTTTCCGAGCATGCCAAGGGCCATCGCAGCAGCCCTTCTCACCTCCGGCGCTTCGTCTTCGAGAGCATCAATGAGGTGTGGCAAACACCTCGTATCTCCGAGCCTGCCCAGTGCAATTGCAGAATTCATCCTTATCGACGCATCATCGCTCTTCAGCGTTTTTATAAGTCTATCAACAAGAACCCAGGTTGCACCCTTTATCTTACGACCCTCAAGTTTTTCAAGGAGCATTCTGAGGGCTTTCTCATCCGCCCACGCTATCGATTTCGCTGCGGCGTTCCTCACTTCTTCATCTTCATCTTCGTTGATTAGGATTGATATGAGCTCCTTATACGCCCTCTCGCCACCTATGTCTCCGAGGATTTCCGCTGCTCTCGCTCTTACAGCCTGACTTTTGGAATTCCTAAGTACTTCAATAAGTGTGTCAATGTCCTTTTTCTTCTCGAGCTCATAAAGCCTGATCATGCGAGTTCACCTATCTTTATCATTGAACCTATGCCCAGATCTGTTGCAAGGGCTGAGAGGGCAGATATCCAGAGCATTACCACAAAGTGGAAGTACGCATTAACCTGGTGTCCTCCATCCACGATCTTTATCATGACCGAAGATAGCATGGAGTGAACTATAAGTAGGAGCGCTATTATGAAGTTGACCTGCGGAATGTTGTACTGCTGTAGGCTGAGTATGCTCGCAGATGGCACACCCTCGGGCAGGTTCATGTTTATAACCTGCAGGGAGTTTGCCATGAGTTCTATAACCTCAACGCCGACGTAAAGAGCAAATGCCAGACTTGCTGTTATGCCGTAAAGAACACCGATGAGCGTGGTTGTGGTCTGATTGCGATGCATTCTGAGAGCATTTATTCTTTCGACGTTCTTGGCTATTATGTTTCCGATCTTCTCCGGAACTCCACCTTTAATACGGGCATCCATGTACATTTCACTGAAGCGATGAATAATGAACGTCTCGCACTCCCTCATGAACATTCTCCAGGAGTATTCCTGACTTATTCTCATGTTTAGCCTTTTGTACAGGTTCCTCACCTTCTCTGTCAGCGCACCAAAATCCTTGTACTGCAGAGTCTTCAATGCATGAGTTGTTGTCGTCTGCTTGGCTGTTTCAGCAGCTCCGAGGGAACGAATAAAGCTTGGATAGTGCTTGTCCCGCTCTCTCAAGATTTTCTCTATCTTTCTCGAAACCATACCTGGAATTATTAAAGGAGTCAAAGGCAACACAAGCTGCATTATCAGCGGCATGGGCTTGTTTATTATGGGAAGAGTCGTTGGAATTGTTCCAAGAAACATCAGAGCTACAACTACACACAGTACAGCCACTCCAATCAGTGCGATGAAAATGTACAAATCGAGCTTTCTTTCTGACTCAGTCTTTGTGTCAAACTTTGCCCACAGCGGATCATTTGGAATGCGGGTTTTCATCGCATAGAGAAAGCCCGTTTCGGTCACTGCGAAGAGTACCAGAGTTATCAGCAGCATGAATAGCGGGTCCGTTCCTGTCAGAGCTGGCAAAATTGTGGCGAATACCACCGCAAACGCTATTGACAGAACCATAGAAAGGAAGAGATCCTTGAAGATGTCTACATCCTTGAGGGCGTTGAAGTACATCGTCTCGAATTCTGTCATTAACACATCCTGTTCTGCCATGAGAAACTCTTCCACTGGCTGGCCAGCATCGATATTGTAGGCAAATCTCTCCAGAAAGTCACGAAAGATTTTACTCGGGCAGCGTTTTGCCTGAAACTTACATGCTTCTGGTAGGCTGAGACCCCACTCCCTCACGAGTTTTACTATCTTCCTTGCCTGATTTGCCAGTTCCTCAAACTCCTTCTTTTCCGCTATTTTTTCGAAAAGGGCCACTCTGTCAACTTCAGCAGTGGCGAGAACACCAATATGTGTGATGAACAGATGTAGATTCTGATCTATTTCTATTCTCTTCTTGTCAGCTACGATCTTCGGATAAAGCAGAGCGAGGAGAATACCAAATAGCGGTATCAGAAGGAATATAAAGGACATATTACCCACGAGCGGGCCAAGTAGATAGTAAAACAGAAGGCTTGAGATGATGGAGATTACTACAAGTGGTGCAGCAAACTTTACGAAGTAATCCCTTGCACTTATTCCGATTATCCTGAAAAGGTCTGCATACTCCACAGTATCACCTCAGCGTATGCTAAATGGCAATCCTTCAAGTCCGTTAATCCTGTAAGCTTTGATCAGTTCATTGACCTCGTAGTAGTCGAATATCCTCTCCTGAACCATCCTTTCCAGAACCTTCGCTCTCTCCTCCAGTATGTTGTAGATCTCTCTTCTGTCGGCAAGACCCATCTTTTCGGCAATCTTCTCCTCAAGGATGTACGAGTTCGCGAAGCCCTTGAAGATAATCTTGTCATCAACGTAATCGTACTCGAAAACTTCTCTCGTAACGACACCGTTGAACTGCTTCGAATAACCTTCAATCTCATGAATGCTCGTAACTCTCCTTACTCCCCTGCCCTTTATGTAGTTCTGGAAGAGAGCTATGTTACAGTTTCCTATGAAAGCGAGCGGGACATTGATGGGGTCGCTTGAAAGCCTCTGGACGAGCGATTCAATGGTTGCAGCGTGGAATGTGAATATCGTCGGGTGTCCAGTCTGCATTGCCTGGAAGGCTATTCTGCCCTCGGCTCCTCTAACCTCACCGACTATTATGTAGTTGGGCCTTGAACGCAGTGCAGCCTTCAGTAAGTCAAACATTGTAACTCCGCCCTTGCCCTCCTCGCCCTCCCTTGTAACCATCTGCTGCCATGCGTTATGCGGAGGTATGACTTCCGGCGTATCCTCACAGGTGTAGATCTTTGCATCGTGGTGGATGAAGGTCAGAATGGCGTTGAGCGTTGTAGTCTTACCCGAAGCAGTCTCACCGGCTATTATCATGCTCATGTCGTTCTCAAGTGCCAGCCAGAGATAGGCTGCAAGTGTTGGCGTTAGTGTTCCCCACTTAATGAGCTGGGTGACGGAGATGGGCACATCCTTCGACTTTCTGATGGTGAAAGACGGGCCACGATAAGAAACATCGTCGCTGTAGATGAGGTTGAGACGCGAACCATCAGGCAGCCTCGCATCTATAATCGGATGTGCATCACTTATAGGCTTTCCAAGGCGTTCGCCGAGAGACTTGAGGTACCGCTCGTATTCCTCATCACTATCCCACTTTATGTTCGTCCTGACCATTCCAAAAACCTTGTGTACACCGTAAGTTATCTGCCTGTTTATGACATGAATATCTTCAAAGTACTTGTCTCGCATAAGCGGCTCGAGGGGGCCCATTCCCACTATATCCCTGTTGAGTCTGTAGCGGAACTTCTCGTAAGTCTCTTTAGTAACCTCAATTTTTCTGTCAAACTTGATGAATCGCCTCAGGATTGAACCTATACCGGACTTACTCCTCTTCTTCTTAGTTATTATAACAGATTCCCTCAGAATTTCCTCGATTATATCTGTAAACTCCTCGTCAGACGTTGGGGCTTCCTCCGTAACAGACTTCTCAAGTACAAGCTCCAGCACGAGCTTGTACTTCTGCTTCTCTTCCTCATTTAAACGTGGTTCTATGACGTAATACCTCGTTTCCTGCGAACCTTCACCCCAAACGTGTGCAAACAAAAGATCTCCGATGGGGTATATCACATTAGGGCGGCGATTTTTCTTATCCTCATCAGTCAGCTCTTCCTTGTAAATTGGATACTTCCCAGTAATCCGCTTGAAGCTGATGAGATGGTCCTTTAAGTGAGGATACCTGTAAGCAAGATTCTTAAGCTCCGGCTGAAGCTTTGTCGCCGCCATACCCCCCAACTTACCTCGCACCTTTACACTATAGCTCTCGCCTCGATAACTATTCCAATTCCACTCCTTACAGAGAATCCTATCTTATCTCCAACCTGCTCACCCATTCCAGCAAATCTGTTAACGTTTATACTCCTTCTAATCTCGTTTCCAACCTCTATCATTTCTATTTCGAGATAAACGTCAGCAATTGCCCTAAACGGGCTCAGAACGTCATCACTCAGGTTGGTAGGGTCAATAGTAATGATAATGGTCTTCCCTTTGCCTATCATGCTTCTGAAGAAAGATATAATCTGTAGAGCGGCACTTCTACCCTTGTCCTGCCTTACAAGAGCGTCAAATGTTGCGTCGTTTCTGAGAATTGCGTCAAACGTATCTATTATAATTACGTCTGCCTTCCACATCACCTTCGCTTCCATCATCCTCTTGAGTAGCTCGCGCTTGCCTCTGAATTTACCCAAGTCTGCATGCAGGAAAAGCAGCCTCTCGTTGAGCAGGTGTGTCTCAATCCTGTTGTAGCCCAAAGAATGCATCTGAGTCAGAAATTGTCTTATGGATAGCTCCGTTGAAACGAGCGTGACCCTGTAGCCCGCTTCGCAAAGACCATACGCTATGCGCTGGGTTAAAGCACTTTTTCCGGCACCGTATTTACCTTCTATGAGCACGATAGCCCCTTCAGGTAGCCCACCTCCAAGTTTCTCATTTAACTGATCTCGATCCTCAAGATCAATCGAGTACAAGCTATCCCCTCCTGATGATACTGATTTACAACATCACTATCATTATTGTCATCATCTAAATTAATAAAGCTTTCTGTCATAATGATGGCTAATTCGCTGCAGAAAGCCGAATGATTGGCCCGTATCACTTAAATAACTAAAAAATCAGACCCTGAACCAGAGTTCGTCCCAAGCAGTCCCCCTTACGTAAATTCTAACAACATGAGAACCCGGACTCAGAGTAACGTTTATCCTGAATTCCACCACATCGCCTGGCTCCCATTGCGGATTGCCGGACAGTGATGTCATTGTGTAGTCTGTTTGATATACCCCATCCACAAGTACATCAACTATCTTTTTATCGAGAGGAATCGTGGAAAGTCCCGTATTTTTCACGTATATTATGAGAGGGTTTGTCGTGACGTTTTTCGGATCGTTTATTATCGTTATGTCATCCTTGATGCTCTCCACCAGAATCCTGTTTTTCTGACTAAGAACGCCGGACAACTCCCCCACTGTGCTCACCATAACTGCAGCTACAGCAGAGGAGACAACGAGAGCCGCTATGAAAAGAACAATGTGTGAAGCAGATTCCGAGGCCATCTCATCCCTCCCAGTACGCCGAAACTCCGTTGTGGGCCACTATTTTCACCCTCGATGGCTGATAGGAAACCGTAACGTTGATCTCCGCAGTCTCGCCAGGAAGCCACACGTCAACTTCAACACCATTTACTGTAAATGACGTAATATTCTGAGTATATATCTGCCCATCAAGCAGAATTTCCATCTCGTCAACGAGTATTTCCTCACTCCCGTCGTTTTTGGCTGTTATTGTCAAATTTCCGCTCAGGTAGGTGACATTAAGGATTACCATGTGAGTATGAAGCTGCTCGTACTCCAGTTCTCCTTTCTCCACCTGCGCCCGCCTGACTATATCCTGAGTTGCGCTGATTGTGTTGAATAAGACACTCGCAGAGATGACAATTGCTACCAGTAGTACTACACTAGCAGCCGATGTCGAGAGCCCCATGATCGTTTACGGGAATAACCTCGTTCACTTCTCTTTCGAGTTCCTCGATTTCCCTGATCGCCCTCTCTATGTCCTCAACTTTAATCTCCACCCCACTCAGCTTGGAAATAAATATCAATGACTTTACGTGATCTTTTAGCGTGGGTACGTTGCTTATCATGCCATCGTCAAACTGCATATCTCTTAGAGTGTAGCCTCTCGAACAATTAATCAGAAATTCTTTGACTTCCCTGCTTATCCAGCCTATGTCCACATAGAAGTCGAGAAGTTCTGCCATTCTCTTTATCCCGAATGTCGTGACGAGGTAGTCAAGCCATTTAAGTACGAGTATGTCAGAAATGAAATCTCTCTTAATTGCTTTGAGATAGGGGCCAGAGATGCTTATTCTCTTCTCATCTTGCACAACCTGAGTGTGTAAATCGGCAGCCTCAATCGTTTCCTGCTCCACGGGCTCGATGGACTCGGTTTCGAGTTGCGGTTCCGGAAGTGTCTGATCTTCCTGGACTTGTGGCTGAGGCTGAGGTGATTCTGACTCTGATGCCTCCAGCTCGCGCTTTAGCTTCATGAACTTCTCTTCTGGAGATTCTTCGACGCTCTTGGATGTATTAAATTCATCGGCAGAAACACTCGGTTCCTCAAAATCTTCTTCGTCTATATCTTCAAAGAAGCTCTCTGCATCCTTGGAGAGAAGTTCGTCCGGCACGTCTTCCTTGCTCTTATCCTTGTTCAACGCGCTGAACAAACCAAATCCATCCTCATCTCCAACAACTTCTGTTGCGAAGGGATTAATACCCTCGGTAACCATTTCATAAATACCGAGGAGCTTTCGGATATTCTCCTCAATTTCCTCCAATCTCTTTCCGATCTCCTCATTCTCACTTTTGATTGTGTTAAGCTTTGAAGAAATCATACCAACTTCATTTTCAAGATCCTTAATTCTCGTTTCAAGTTCGGTAATTTTTCCTCCACTCTCCAGTTCGTCACTTTCTTCCTCAAACCCATCTGCAACCTCGTCAAATCCTTCGAATCCCTCTTCCTCCTCTATTGTCTCCTCCACTTCCTCCTCAAACTCTTCTTCCTCTATCTTCTTTTTCTTTGATTTATCCTTCTTCTTTTTTTCTCCTTTTGAGCCTGAAAGCTTCTTGAGTGCGCCCTTAAACATCCTGATCACCGTACCTATAATTGCCCCTAACAACAATAATAATGAGCACAAAGATATATTTAACTTTTATGGCCTTCAGAGAACAAAGCCTGCTGAAAAGAGCTAATTTGAGAGAATATCTATAATTAAATTTTCATGCTAATTAATTATTCTACATTAATTATTCAGTAATATTAATTATTCAGTAATCAGGTTAATCACCTTCCGGATGGCAGGAGTCAAGTAATCAAAAACAGTGCCTCTTACGTTCAGAATTTCCATGTGTTTAATAATATCGGCGTACTTACCTCCAGCAATTCCGCTGGCCACTATTGCCGCCCCCTCCGCCGACTGTTTCGCCACACCAAAGCCCTTTATCCTCTTTACTTCGTAACCAAACTCTCCCGCAAGCTTTTTGAATGCTTTAAAGAAGTCAACATTCTCAAACATTCTACCGGAAGCTGCTACTATCTCTGTTTTGCTGGTAGAAACTTCTACTGCCCTTACGCCCTTCATGGTAAATTCCGCGAGCCACTCCATGCGCTCTTTTTGACAACCGGTTAACTCAGAAATACCACCATGGTAAAGCAACGATTTGGAGAAACCTCCGAGCAGGTAGGCAAGCTCTCCATCGATGCAGCCGAGGGAAGAGTATGCCGGGAAGCCAGATGTGCCACCAATTCCGTCAACGATTTTTCCTTCTCTAACGGCAACGAACGCGTTAAAGCCGTAACCTGCCTCGACGAGCACGAAGTTAAGCTTTTCAACGGGTACTTCAGAAGATAACTCCCAGACTGCAAGAACTGCAGAGCAGAGCTTGTCGTAAGTGCCCATGTCTATGCGGTTAACCTTCCTCCAGTGCGGAACAGTTGGCAGATGTATTACGGCAGGAATCGTGTAAACAGGAAGCTTCTCCCGTCTTATCAACTGCACGACTTGTCGCAATCCAACAGAAGGAGCATCCTTCGTGAGGGTCATTAAAAGTAAATCCCTGTCGTCGAGCTTCTGAAAAGACTTGACAGGAAGGCCGTAGCCAGAAAGGCCTGCAGCGACGTCCGGTTTAATTTCTTCCAGAGCTTCAACTATGCAGAAGGGGTTTTTCTTAACTTCTTCCGTTGAGAAGGAGATATTGCCTATAGTACCTTCATCTCCATCGTCAAGGTAGAAAATATCGTAACTCTTCGTTCCCGCGTCAATTCCTGCTACTATCAACGCCGATCACCGACCGAATTAGTTAGCACTTTGGTCACCAGAACCCCCCTTTAAGGAGATTCGATATCTTGTCAGTCGTGCTCATCATGTACCTCTCCATGAAAACAATGTAGCTTCCATTGTCCTCTGCTGGTTCAGAAAATCGCGCGTCTACTCCCATCCTCCTCAGATGTTCTTTAAATAGTTCGAAAACTTCGAGGTTGTAAAAGCGCAACTTAGATTTCTCCGCAACCCTCCCTTTTTCCTTCACATCCCTTATGCTCTCCACCATCGGCCTTAGGATGGATTCGCCAAGCCTTAAACAGCGCTGCCTGAATTCCTCCTCACTCTCTTTGAACTCGAAACTCTGGAACGCTTCTCTAACAATCCGGGAGATCATGAAATCCCTCGCGTATTCGTTGAAGTATCTGAAGGCATAGCTCAAATCCGAGCAGTTGGACTGGCTGGTGGTGTACTTCACCGGAGGTCTCTTCATTGATACATCCTTTATAACCACGCCCTCCCTTCCCTGCCTGCCGAGTTTCTCCACCGCTTCTATAACAGCTTCGTGCGCCCTCTTCACGTCAGCAAACTCGAGTATAGGTGCAAGTCTGAATCCATACTCTTCTGCAACCTTCTCCTTCTCTCTAACACCAAGAGGTTCGTTGGTTTTCTTCACCCGGATGTCGAAGACGTAGAAGTGTACTCCGCTGCCGTAGATATCCTTGGGCACGAATGGTGATTCGTCTCCAACGGCCTCGCAGCACAGCATGAGATGGGGATTGTCGCGGAAGAAGTCCATTTCGAATACAAGCCTTGCTTTCTCAGTAGTATAAGGACAGATAAAGCCTCTTCTCGTCACGGCATACAGGTTGCTACCCATTTTTACTATCCTGACGTTGTATCCGTTCATCTTCTCTTCTATCGCCACCTCACCTTTGAAGTGTTTCTTTAAAGTCGGGTAGAGAACCAGCGCCCGTCTTATCTTTGGATAACCCCTTATAACCTCAAGGCTGTTGTTCGTTTTTGCTATAAGCGTGCCCTCCTCGTAGGCACCAAACTTCTTTTCAAGGTTGTACGCCTCGATAATATCGGCAAAAAAAGGGTGTTTTATTACCGCTTCTCTCAGAATGTTTCTATCCTCGAGCTTCCGGGCTGCAGGCTCGGAGAGGCCGAGAGCCTGGGCAACAAACTTCATTTCCTGACCTTGTAAAGGAACCTGACTATATCCCTCTCAGTTATAATGCCCTCAAGCCTGCCGTCGCTGACTATGAGAGCAGCCCCATGATTCACATCAATCATGCGCCTTGCGACTTCCGAGATATTCGCATCGGGAGGAAATGCAAGGGGCTCCTTATACTCGAGCACATTTCCATTTGCGAGAATGGAACTAATAGGTTTCTCAAGAATGTCACTCGCGTCTCCTGTAATCAAACTCCTGAATGCTTCACCGCTGAAAAATCTGACGAGAGTGGAAGATGTTATGAGACCAACAAGCACTCCATCCTTAATGACCGGAAGTCTCCTTATCTTCCTCGAGATCATTGTCTTCATCGCATCCTCTATGCTCGTCTCCGGCTTTGCGGTTATAACTCCCCTCGTCATATACTTGGACACTTCTCCGGTTAGATTGCTCTCCGCAAGGTATGCGAGGTAGTCCCTCTCAGTAACCATACCCACAACCCTATCGTCTCTGTCGATGATTGGGCAGCCCCCAACACCCTTTTTCAGTATAACGTCGAGACCATCCTCAAGCGATTCTGTGAATTCGATGGAAATGACTTCCCTCTCCATGATCTCCCTGACCTCTTCATTAACTGCAGCGAGGAGGTTGTTACCATATCTGTCCTCAACTATGCGGTGCTTGCTTCCACCACCAAAGAAATTGATTATGTCTGTCGCGGTAATTATACCCTCAAGCCTCTTCGTACCTGGATCTGCTATGGGCAGACGCCTGAAACTGTAAGTAACCATCGACTTGACCGCAGCCATCACCGTAGAGGTTGGGGGAATCGTAACGACGTTTGTTGTAGCGATATCCATAATTGTACCAGGTTTGATACTCTTACGATTCGTTTTTTTAGGTTCCTCTCCCCTCTTACCTCCGGCAAATATCTCCTTTCTTCTCATTAACACACCTCAAAACTTCGGCTATTAGCCAAAGGTCTCCGCACAGTCCTCACACAACTTCAAACCGTCAACTTCTATAAGGTGTTCAGAAAAGCGTCCACAGCGCTCACACTTCCCGCCCATTTCTTCAACAAAGTTAAATGAGCCAAAGGAGCGCTCTCTGACAAGACCCATCAGCTCTCCAAGATCGAGACTTACGCCAAGTATATCTGTATCCGTAACAATTCCGATCAGGTCTCCATCATCTATAACCGGAAGACGCCTGATCCCTCTTTTGAGCATAATGTCAGCAGCTTCCCTTACAGAGGTTGTAGGCTTGATCGTGATAAGGGGGTAACTCATAATTTCCTTAAGTTTTACCTCGGAAGGCGTTCTGTTTTTAGCTACGACTTTTTCGAGAATATCTTTCTCAGTTACGATTCCCAGAGGCTTGTGGTCTTCAACCACGACTATGCTCCCTACACCGAACTCAAGCATCCTTTTTGCGGCACTAAAAAGTGTCTCGTCTGGGTTGCCTGTGCAGACCTCCCTTGTCATTATGTCCTTCGCTGGAATATCTGCCTGCATATCAAACACCAGTTGTAAATCTGCTGAAGGTTTTAAAGCTTTTTGGCATGTGCTATCAGCCATATTCATTCAGGGGATTAATAGTTAAAGGAAAAAAGTTTTAAAATCAGAATTCCAATTATTTTTCAACAATATATTCCATCTAAATAATAGCATTAAACGCCCCGATAGTCGTAAGAGTGACGATAACTCCGGCTACAAGCACCCCAGCAGAAATAAAGACAAGCGCCTTTCCGGGACTGAGATTCAGGAGAGTTGCAAGCAATGCTCCTGTCCAAGCCCCCGTGACGGGCATGGGAATTGCAACAAAGAGAGTAAGCCCAAAGTAGCCGTATCTGTCAATCAAACCCCGCCTTTTAAGGGTTCTCTTCTCAACCCACGAGAGTGCGCGGGCTGTAAACTTCCATTTAAATGCAATTGTTCTGATGTGATGGAGTAGAAGTAGCAGAATCGGGACTGGTATAAGGTTCCCGGCTACGGCTATAGCGTAGGCTTCGAGCGGTGGATATCCTCTGTACAGTGCCAGAGGTATCGCCCCTCTAAGCTCCGAGACGGGCATCGCCGCTAAGAAGATAATATCGAGCATTCCAGCCCCCTCACAAGCCTCAGCATTAATTCGTTGACGGGAGTTTCAACTCCAAGCTCCTTTGCTTTCCTCACGATTTCTCCTGTTATAGCTTCTATTTCCGTTCTTCTTCCTCTTTCGATGTCCTGAAGCATAGACGATCTGTTTCTGGCAGTTTTTGTTGCCACCTCCCTAACCAGCTCAACCGCGTTGAGTTTATAGCCCATCGCCTTCATAACTTCCTCACATTCCTTTGCAATCGATTCAGCGACATTCCACACATCCTCAATCTCGACTATCTTTCCATTTTCAACCCTAAGAAGTGCGGTAAGAGGATTAATTGTCGCATTTATAACAGCTTTTTCCCACTTCTTTCTTTCTATATCTTCCACAACCTCTACATTCATCCCGGCCTTCTTCAGAATTTCGGCAACAACACTTGCTCCTTCTCCCTTCCAGTCGCCGAGATACGTAATTCCCTCGCCCGCATAGCAAACAACGCCGTAGTCAACGAGGTTTGCTGCATAGCTTGTTACACCTCCAACCACGTTATCCACCTTTTCCGTAAGGATATCCTCATTTCCAATTCCGTTCTGGACTGTGCAAACGACTTCAGTTTTTCCCGCAAGCTGTTCTGCAGCGGTTTGGGTGTCGTAGCTCTTCACCGTAACGAAAGTCACATCCGCCTTGCATGCATACCGCCTTGCGTCGATGGATATGCTGTCGTCGATCAACCCAGTTATGCGAAGTTCTTTCTGTAAAGCCTCAAGCTGCTTCCCCCTCGCAACGAAAACAACGTCAAATCCGGCTTTCTGAATGAAGTAGCCAAATAAACATCCAATTGCCCCGGCGCCAAATATCTGAACCTTCATTTTCCTCCCCATATTTCCCTGATCTTTTCCTCAACCTCCGAAGGTGTAAATGGAAGAAGGGGCATAAAAACGGGCATTTTACGTTTTTTAAGCAAATCAATATATTCCGAGAGCTCGTGAGCCAGTAAGGAACAGAAAATCCCCGGATAATTCATATCAAATGCCCTGGAGAGCTTTTCGCCTGTAGAGCCTTCGATAGGTACAACGTTTATGCGCCTGTAGCACGCCCATGGACGCAGGAGTTCGGCCTTTTCCTCACTTTCGACGTCTACGTCGCACCCCCTCCTCAGCGCATACCACGCAGCAAGGGGGTTGCCAACGGCAAGAACTCTCTCCTGCGTCCCCACCGGGAGCCCTCCATACCCCCTGAATATAGCAGTATATACATACGCAACGTCGTCCCTCACTTCAATGAATATCTCCACGTCGGGGTTTTCCAGATTGACCTTTGCCCCAGTTGCTTCCTTTATCGCCTTTCCAGCAGTTTTCGCAACATCCATCGATGTGAAATCGTGAACTCCTGCTCTCCTCGCCCTCACAGCAAAGCTTCTCTCGATGCTGCCTGCCATCGTAACCGCAAGCTCCGCAATCTCGTCGAGTTCAGCCCTGCATTTCGCAGCAACGCTCGTTGAAACAACACCAAATATCTTTGCCACCCTTCTCGCAAGCTCCTCGCTATCGGAATGGATGTATATTCTCCCCCACTCTCTCGAAATTTCCCCAGAGAAGCCCTCAACCTTCATAACTCTCTTTATATTGCCAACGAGGATGTCTTCGAACCTCCTCCTCAATTTTCCTTTTAGCCCAAGTTCACCATACCTTACGATCACTACATCCACGATAGAAGTCAGGCTGGCAGCTTAATAATACTACTCCTCAACTCCATTGGAAACAAAATTATACCCTTCAGACCAAGCAGGAAGAGATGGACATCGAAGAAAGAGTCGGCATAGGCTGCTACATTACCTCAACGCCGGGCATGGGCGGAAGGATAAAGGAGAGCCCAGAGGATTTCTACGTCGAAGAGGTCGCGAAACTCAAGCTCAGCGATGAGGGACATTACGTCATAATCAGAGTTAAGAAGGTTAACTGGGACACTCTCAACTTCGCGAGGGTTCTGGCAAAAAAGCTCGGAATAAGCCAGAAAAGAGTTGAATACGCCGGAACAAAGGACAAGAGAGCCATAAGCGTCCAGTACTTCAGCATAAGCAAACTCGGCGAGGAAGATATCGAGAGGTTAAAGAACATCAGAATAAAGGACGCCGAAATCGAAATCGTCGGCAGGTCAAACAGAGGAATTGACCTCGGCGATCTCCTCGGCAACAAGTTCAGAATAAGGGTTCACGATGCGAGGGATGGCCGCATAGTCGAGTCCACGCTGAAAGAGCTGGATGAAAAAGGGACGCCAAACTTCTTTGGCCTGCAGCGCTTCGGAACCATCCGCTTTATAACCCATGAGGTCGGAAAGTACATCCTCAAGCGGGAATACGAGAACGCCTTCTGGACGTACGTCGCAAAGCCCTTCGAAGGAGAAAGAGAGGACATCAGGAAAATAAGGGAGGAACTCTGGAATACCCGCGACGCCAAGCTCGGGCTCAGAGAATTCCCATCATACCTGAGATACGAGAGAATTCTGCTCCAGGGACTCAGAGAGGGAAAAGACGAGGAGAGGGCGTTACTCGCTCTTCCAAAAAATCTGAAGCTGATGTTCGTTCACGCATACCAATCCTACGTTTTCAACCGCCTGCTCACCACCCGCATAGAAGAATTTGGAAACCTTAAAGTCGTGCAGGAGGGAGACTGCGTTGGCTTTGTATCCTTCGCTGAGAGCTTCCCCGAATTGAAAGATGAATTTAGCTTCGTAAATGCAAACAGAAAGCGGGTGGAGTTTCTGATTTCCCAAAAGAGAGCATATCTTGCTCTCCCGCTGCCCGGTTACGAAACGAAAATGAAGGGCTGGGTCAAGGAGAAGGTGGAGGAAATCCTCGATGAAGATGGTATACGCCTGGAAGACTTCAGGCACGAACACAGAGAATTCTCCTCGAAGGGGAGCTACCGCGTTGCGGACATGCCCTTCTCCGATTTCACTTACGAGGACGGGTTGTTCTCATTCTACCTGCCAAAGGGCTGCTACGCAACGGTTTTGCTGAGAGAGTTTACGAAGACCTACCTTTTATGAACACTGCTCTCCCATTTCTGTAATCTCTTTTGTAGCCCCCAAGGTACGTAACGAAGTCTCGCAGTATGCATGCTGCCGATGCAGTGATGAAGGACAGCAGAACGTACCTGAATATGTAGAGACCTACGCTGGTGGGGTTAATCTCCATTACGTGGTATATGAGCCAGGGAATCACTATGAGAAGTAGAAAAATAGGTACCGTGAGGAGAGCTGTTTCGATGGATTGAACTATTCCCTCTCTGACACCCATTTGCGGGCCCTTAAGCCCCTGAAAGAAGTAGATCCACATTGCCGAGAGTGTTACGAGAATCAAGACAAGGAGTGTGGAGACATCCGGATACGAGTACGTGTAGGCCATCAGAAAGCTGGACGGATACGCTGCAACTGCGGCAATTGAATAGGAGTACGCATGCTCGCTTCTCTCGATAGTCGAAATTATTGCCCCAGTGGCGTTGGCCATAGAGAGAGTGAGGATAAAGGTGAAGTCACCGAGCATTTCAGGATGTGTGAGTAACCTGCCGACTGTCCAGTAAACGCACGCACCGAAGAAGAAGTAGCCGAAAAACCTTATTCTGGAATTCTTAACGTGATAGGGCAGGGTAGAAAGGATGGCAAATACTGCAACAAGTATAAGTGGCTCGATGGACGGGTTGAGGTATACGCATAAAGCAAATAAAACGACTGAAAGAACGGTTATAATCATGTCCCCTGCCCGCATGCACAATCTTCGAAAAACAAGAATATATATTTAACTATTAACCTATATCGAAAACTATATCGAAAATGAGAAATAGCACAGGAGTGCACTCACTACAGCGATGATGAATGGACCCCTCTGAGCAGTGATGAGGGTATTGAGTTCTGAGCGTTCTCAACTTCTTAATTTCTCTTCGACCGCCTTCACCTTGTGCTCCATGTCCGTAGCTTTCTTTCTCCAGTCTGCCTTCACTACGACGTAGATTCTCGGAGCACCCATCTCTTCCAGCCGGCATCTTATCTCATCCAGCAGCTCTCCAAGCTCCGAAAAGCTGTCCACTTCGAGCACGGTGCCCATGGGGTTTAGCTGATACTTCACCCCCTTTTCCCTGATAACCTTCAGTGCTTCACTGACATAGCTGCTCAGGGATTCACCAACACCGATGGGCACAACTGAGATCTCAACAATCATGCGATAAAAATGGAAGTAAAAAAAGAAAAAGTTTACAGAACATCTATGCCCATCACGCTTACCTTTGGCCTGAGAGGTTTAACCTTCGTAGCGTTTCTGTGAATCTTTCTGCCATTGAAGGATTCAACCTTCTCGACCGGCTTCTCTTCAACAGTCTCAAGTTCTTCCTCACAAGCGAGGATGTTCGGCGACTGTACTCCTGTCATTATGGCCATAACTTTCACGATGCCCTCAAGCTCTCTCTCGATCCTTGCTCCCCATATTACGTTAGCTCCAGCGTCGATTTCGAAAGTGAGGTTCTCGACTATCTCTTCAGCCTCCTTTATGGTCAAATCGGGGCCGCCAGATATGTGTATAAGCGCCCCAGTTGCTCCCCTGTAATCGACATCCAGCAGCGGGTGGTTCAGGCAATCTCTAACGACTTCCTTCGCCTTGTTCTGAGACTTCGCCTCACCAACGAGCATGACTGCAACTCCACCATGCCCCATCACAGCTCTAACATCCGCAAAATCGATGTTCATAAGCGAGGGCTTTGTTATGGTGTCAGATATGCCCTTAATCGTTTCTGCAACGAGCTGATCCATGACGCTGAAGGCCTGCTCAATGGGGAGGTTGGGGACGTATTCGAGCAGCTTGTTGTTGTCAAGAACCACGACAGTGTCTGCATGCTTTCTGAGCTCTTCGAGGCCCTCCTCAGCCTTCAGAATTCTCGCCCTTTCTACTCTGAAGGGTGTCTGCACCATTCCGATGACTATCGCACCCTGCTTCTTCGCAATCTCCGCCACAACCGGAGCAGAGCCCGTTCCAGTTCCACCACCCATACCGGCGCAGACGAAAACGAGGTCTGCCCCACTTAACAGCTCTTCAAAGGTGCCCCTCGCAAGCTCCGCAGCTTTTCTGCCTATTTCAGGATATCCACCAGCTCCAAGCCCCTTCGTGAGGCTCCTGCCTATAAGGACTTTTTTGTCCGCCTTTATCATCATCAGGTGCTGTTTGTCTGTATTGATTGCAATTGTCGTTACGCCATCAACACCTATGTTTTTCAGCCTGTTTACTGTGTTGTTCCCGCTCCCGCCACAGCCAACAACAACGATTTTTGGCATTCCAAATTCTTCAATGTCGAAGTTTTCCCGCCTGTTTGCCCTTTCCTTTTCGTAAAATGCCTGGGCCTTACTAACGAACGATTTCATTTAAATCACCTACGTAAAGGAGCCGAGTCTCTGGCTCCTCTCAATAACTTCAACCTTCTCCGCCAGGAGGCGCCGAATAGCATCTCTAATTGCTTCGCTGACCGAGGCGTACTCTCCCGCCATCACCAAAGCCTCGAGCATTTCGTAGTGCTGGTCTGTCAGTCTTATGGAGATCTTTCTCATCGCAGCCCCCCGCCGTCTACACGGGTGTCCCGCAAGGTCACACTTGCGTCCGACACCCGCCATACGACCGCCATCTCACCGCCTCACACGTGGGTGACGTGTGTCCGACATTGTCCTACATATGTCCGACACAATCATATTTAAGCATTTTGGTTCTTTTATGCAATAAGATTATAAAACCTGAATAAAAATGACAATGACTATTATGATGAGACAACTTAGTGGAATACGGAATTGTTCATATATGCAGCCCACAAACACCCATCATGCTCTCAGTCCTCGAAGCGAACAGAGTTATGCTCATCGGCATCGGTGGCGGAGGAGATGTGGTAAGCGCCTTTGTCATCGGAGAGATGCTAAAAGAATACGGAATAGATTACATCTGCGGCGGTGTTGTGTGGGAACGCTTCCGCAGAGATCCAAAGCCTGGCCCGAGGAGTATAGAGGAAATTGAGAATGCAGAAGTTATAAACGAGTGTCTCGCGTGGATGAAGGGGGCTAAAATTGGCAGATTAAAGCCAATAGTTGCGGAAGTTGCAGAAATCGCAGGAAATGCGGTGGGTGTGGACATAACGAAGGGTGTTGCGCGCCTGACAAGAAGTATCAGGGAGTTCGCCAGAGAAGAGGACATTGAGATTATTATTGGTGTAGATGCTGGAGGAGATGCGCTCGCGAGAGGGAGTGAAAAAGGTCTTGTCAGCCCACTGAGCGATGCTTTGATGATTGCTGCCCTTTCGCCCCTCAACTCAATCGTGGCGGTGGTGGGCTTTGGAAGCGATGGGGAGTTGAGCAGGAAAGAGATCGAAGGCTACCTCAGCGAGCTTGCCGCTAACGGTGGATTGATCGGAGCGATTCTGATAGACAGAAAGACCGCATCACGAATCTATCCTCTCGTTGAGAGAATTGAGACCGAAGCGTCTCGAGTTCCGCTTCTCGCTGCACTCGGCTATAATGGAGTGTATACGATATGGGACGGATATGAAATCGAGGTTTCCATTCTCAACGCCCTCGCCTTCTTCATTGACGCCAAGAAGCTCTACGAATTAAATCCAATGGCAAAGGCTGTAAAAGGCTGCAACAGCATACAGGAGGCAAACGAAGCCTTACACAGGATCGGGATAAAGACTGAACTGGATATAGAGCTTGAGCTCGCTTCGAGTGGTCGAGAATGAAAGGCCCCTCTTTCAGATTTCTTGAAGGTTCACTAATTGAGTAAAGTTGACAAGTTACTTCTACCAGAAAATGTGTAGTCACGCCTTAACAGCCGTCTTTGCCTTCTCAATATACTCAACAATACCGGGTATCACCGACTTCCTGGCCTGCCAGATCTCAATGCCAATGATCTCCTCATCCTCTCCGTATTCGATGAAAACGTCTTCTCCTACCTCAACGGTATCCTTAACCTCCCCCTCCTTAATTAAGATGTAAAGGATGTCTGCCTCTGGATCGTATCTAACTTTCATATCTTCAACCACCTTCCCGAATCAACTCTCTTCCTGACGAACTCGATTCCTTTTGAAGTGTCTATAACTGTAACAACTTTAAGCTTTTCATCAGCCACGTTGTAGC
The DNA here is from genome assembly GCF_000194625.1 of Archaeoglobus veneficus SNP6. Classification (NCBI taxonomy): domain Archaea; kingdom Methanobacteriati; phylum Methanobacteriota; class Archaeoglobi; order Archaeoglobales; family Archaeoglobaceae; genus Archaeoglobus; species Archaeoglobus veneficus. The sequence continues at coordinate 1,323,994 of NC_015320.1, forward strand.
GACGATAAGATAGTGATTTTTCATAGTTCTCTTTTTTACAGCAATGAAGTTTCCGTCTTGACATCAAAATACCGGAACTCTGGATCATTTAATGTCTCTTCTATTTCTTCAACTGTTATTCTTCTTTCTCTGAGTTTTTCTCTTGCGTGATGTGTAAACTCGATCATTTTTACCTCTCCAGAATGGACTGCTCGTGTTGCAGGTTCTCTGGTTAGACGTCCTTGTTTTATCTGATTTCACATGGTTGTAATCGATGTTTCCGTGAGCATTTTTTCTCCATAGCCTCGTTAAATCCCACACGTGGGAGGAAAAGTAAACGGGTAAAAAAGGCAAAACATCACACCTCCTCCCTCAAATCCAGCACGCGCTTGGCCTTCCCCACGAAGCGCTCCAAGGTACCCTTCTCAACGAGCTCGACGTTCGTTCTCAGGCCAAGTTCCTTCTGCAGTTCCCTCTGGACCTTTTGCCTGATTTTATCCAGGTCCGCGAGTTCCCCTGTGAAGATTTCATCCCTGACCTCCACCCTAACCGTAAGCTCGTCCAACGAACCTCTCCGGGTGATTACAACCTGAAAGTGGTCGCCGACCTCCGGAATCTGCATGAGTACATGCTCTATCTGGCTCGGGAAGACGTTTATACCCCTGACAACTATCATGTCGTCCGCCCTGCCAAGGATGCGGTGAATCTTTGGATGTGTGCGCCCGCATGAGCACTCGTCGTCCATTATGAACGTTATATCGCCCGTCTTATATCTCAGCAGGGGCAAAGCTTCCTTTGTGAGCGGAGTCAGCACGAGTTCGCCCTTCTCACCCTCCGCAGCGGGATTACCCTCTTCGTCAACGATCTCTATGAAGTAGTGGTCGGCCCAGATGTGAAGACCGTTCTGCTCCTCACACTCAAAAGCAACTCCCGGCCCGTTCATCTCGCTTAAGCCGTAGGAGTCGTACGCTTTCAGGCCAAAGGCATCTTCAAGTCTCTTGCGGGTGTTATCACTCCACGGCTCGGCTCCAAAACAGCCAATTTTTAGGCCTATTTCATCCGGCTTTATGCCCATCGCTTCCGCAACTTCCTTGATGTGCATCGCATAGCTCGGCGTTGCGTGAATTACAGTCGTCCCAAAATCGAGCATGTACCTTATCTGCCTCTCGGTGTTTCCCGTTCCTGCGGGCACAACCATCGCTCCGATGAGCTCGGCAGCATAGTGAAAGCCGAGACCGCCGGTAAAGAACGTGTAGCTCACCATGTTCTGGAAGACATCTCTCTCCCTGACCCCTACCATGTACAGGCACCTTGCAACCATGTTTATCCAGTTCTCCAAGTCGCTGCGGGTGTATCCAACGACTTTCGGCTTGCCCGATGTCCCGCTGGAAGTGTGTATCCTGATGATCTTCTCCTTTGGAACCGCAAAAAGGCCGAACGGGTAGTTTTCCCTCAGGTGCTCCTTGGTCGTGAAGGGAATCTTCGCTATGTCTTCCCTCCGCTTTATGTCATCGGGGTGAACGCCCGCTTTTTTCAGCCTCTGCCTATAGAACGGAACGTTATCGTACGCGTGCCTGATTACCCACTTCAGTCTTTTGAACTGGAGCTCTTCGATCTCTTTTGGAGGCATTACCTCCTCTTTTTGCCAGTATTTATCGCTGTAGGGCATGATACATGGTTGCAAGTAGCGAAGTATTTTAATCTTTCACTTTGAATGGTAGCTCTTTCACATCCACATCATTGATTTTAACAACAACCCTGTAGTCACCCTTCTCCAATTTTCCGAGTTCCAGTGTTTTGTTGTATTTCTGCAAAACCTGTATGCAAATTTCGTCGGGCTTCGGTGGCGTGTGCCTGAAGGAGATTATGAAGGTGTTCCCTTCCCTTTCAACACCGAGAAACTCTATTTTGTGGCACGGGTTTGGGAGCGTAATGATAATCTGCGCCTTCCACACTCCATCGTCTTCGAAAACGATAATCTGTGTGGGAGTCGAGTCTCCTACATCAGGTGTGGTCTTATTCGCCTCATGCGATACGCAGAGCGTAAGCATGACTGCGATCGCCAGAACGAGAACTGGCCATTTTTTCATCATAGTATTGGTTACGATGCCTGGATAAAACCCTTTTGAAATTTCTTATCGATGAAATTGTATGCAAGAAAGAACGAGAACGCTATAAGTGCCGCCACTACAAACACTGCGTTGAGAGAGAGTAGTCCGAAGACCAGTGGGCCGGTGGTCTGACCAATCCTTATCGTTGAACCGTAGGCAGTCATAACCGCAGCTCTGTGTTCATTCGGAGCAGTTGAAATGACAAGGTTTTGAAGTGCTGGCAGAACCGAGCCATGAGCAAAGCCAAAGAGGAGCGCTGCGGCAAAGAACAGGTAGTACGAGGGTAGAAATGGTATCACGAGCATTGAAATACAGTAGGCTGCAAAACCCGCTTTTATTGCTCCAATGCTTCCAAAGCGTTCTACCAGATGCGCAAGCCTATAGGAAAAAATTGCCGTAAAGGCAGACATGGACGCCTGTACGGCACTTATCATAATGCTGTTGGCCATGAATTTCTCCTTGAGCAGGAACGGCAGAAACGTGAGGAAAGCCCCGTAGAGAATTATAAAGACTGCTGCACCTGATGCAAACTCGAAGAGCAACCTTCCGCTGACCACTCTTGCCATCCCCCTGAAGTACGAAGATATTGGTGTTGAACTTCTCACATCGGGATGGGGCATGAGCATTGCAGCAATTCCGACAGGAATTGCAATGCCAAAAGTGAGAAAGGGATATCTCCAGTCAAAGTAAGCGAGAATCCCTCCTATAGCCTGATAGGCAGTAATTCCGATTGTGAGAACGCTGGCGTTGTAGCCAAGTATTCTTGCCCTCTCGATCCCCTCGTAGATGTCTCCAATCATGGTTGCAGAAAGGGCAGTCAAAGCTGAGCCGCCTATTCCCTGAATGAATCGCAGCAAAAGCATGGTTTTGAAGTCTGCAAAAGCGCAGAGCGTTCCAGCGATGGAAAATAGAAAGAGAGACGGAACGAGGACTTTCTTTCTGCCATATCTATCTGCGAGAATTCCCATCAGGGGGGCGAAGAAGATGCCGGGAAGTGTGAAGGCTGTAACGAGCATCGCCACCTCGGCTCTACCAATACCAAGTGCAGCACCTATCTGGGGAAATGCAGGAGTGAGGATAGACACGCCTATAACACCCATCAGGGTCACAGCAAATATTGTGTAAAGGTTCGAATTTAGCTCCGGCACTGCTGAGATTTAACTGCGTGTCTTTTTAACTTTAACTATGTAAGATAAAGCAGTAGTGCGAGGGCAACGATTGTGTAGGTTACGTTCAGGAGTGCGCTCAGAACTGCAATTTTGAAGCCCAGCTTGACTCCAAAGTACGCTATTCTCCCTGGCAGCGAGTGGCGGACGAGGACGACGGACATCGTCACTATGCTCGTGAGCAGCAGTGCAGAGACGGCTTCAACAGGGGTGAGCATGCCCTCCGCCAGCATAGAGCCTGCAAGGGCAAAAGCACTTGTGGTGTCTGCAAGTCCAACAGCGATTATTGCCGAAGCTTCGCCTGGGAAACCTCCCACGTGTATCTCCTTTAGGGGTTCGAAGAATCCGTAGGCGTTCAGCAGTGCGGTAATCACATACACAACAACGAGCCTGGGCAAAATCTTCTTTAGAACATTCCACGCCTGCTTCAACCCCGCCCTAATCTTCTCCTCCGGTGTTCTTTCGTTGGCTTCCGTTTTGTTATTAACCCTCGCCCTCACCTCTCCGGAAAGCAGGAAGTGCCCGGCAATTACGGCCGTTGCTGTGACGCACATGCTCACGAAGAGTCTTGCCGTGATGTATAGCATGCCGGCTGTAAGGCCGAGGAGCGGGATTACAACGGGAATGAAGTAAACAAAAAGATGGTTCACGAAGCTGAAGAAGCTGCTGACGAAGGCAGCAATGACTGTTTCCCTCTCGCTTATAACTCTCTGCTCACGAAACCCGGCAAGCATGGCCATTGCTGCACTTCCGCTGGCAAGATAGGTCACTACCGCCAGAGCAGATTCCTCCGAGAGGTTCGCGAACCTTATAAGGGGTTTGAATATGAAGGAAATTCTCCTTATAACTCCAAACTCGCTCAGGATGTTGGCAATTACAATCGCGATTACAAGAACTGGAATAACGTTTTTCAGCAGGTAGAGAAGCTTCGCGACCACAATGTCGAGCATAGCGCTAATCTGCCCTTTTTTCAAAAATCTTTCGCTTCAGCCATACTACCGGATGAAAGGATTGGCATAGTGAGTCTATGCATAAACAGGTTACCGCGAAAAGAGAAGACCAAGCTTTATATACCGGCCTGGCAAGGAATAATTATGCAGGTGGCTGTAATTTCGAACCTTCATGGTAATTTGCTGGCCCTCGCCTCGGCTCTTTCAAAAATCGAGAGGTTGAGGGAAAAGGGAGAAGAGATAAACAAAATCTACGTTCTCGGCGTTTTCGGCCTGATGCCCTATCCAAAGGAGGTTTACCAGTTCATAAGCAGTGCGGAGAACATCTTTCCCGTTAGGGGCAAGTACGACCATCTGATTGCCAAATGGAGAGAGCTGGAAGAAGATGAGAAAGAAAGGCTCAGGGAGGACCATCCGGATTTCGTAATAAGAATGATCGAGTGGAACTGGGAGATGCTTGGAAAAGATGGAAGGAGCTGGCTGAGAAACGATGTTCCGGCATTTATCATCGAAAAATTCGGAGAAAAAAATGAAATTCTCTTCGTCTACGGCGAACCCTTCAACCCGACAGGAGAGGACGTTAAGCCAAAGATGCCGACCTCATACTACGAAAGCCTTCTCGCACCCCTCCGAAAATACGAGATGCTCGTTGTAGCAGGCCCAATACCATTCATCGCAGAAACGAGGTACGGGAAGGTCGTATGTCCGGGAAGCGCAGGCTTCCAGCCGATAAAGGATTCAAAGCCGAGTTTTGCAATCATAGATACCGACAACATGTACGTTGCCTTCGACGACTTCGAGTATAGTAAAAAAGACGTGGAAGACAGGATAAAGGAGTACGACCTCCCGAGCGAGCTTATAGACCTCCTGCACCACGGATATATGTAATTGGACTAGTGCCCTTTGTAAGTTCTGCCCTTTTTTACTCTACATTCTTTCTCGTTTCTACCACAACACGAGAATGTGAAAAAGAACTATACTACATCTTTCAGCTTGTCTACTTCAGCATACACTTCCTCAAGAATCTCCTCTTCAAGAAGTCGGACGAGGTTTTCCATTCCTTCCTTCTCGAGGGTAGAAATCAGCCTCGAAAAATCTGCAAGTATTGCCCTCGCTTTCTCCGGATTTGAAAGGGCAAAGCTCATTCCCGCAAGCCTGCCGAGGAGCAGCAGGGCAAAGCAGAGCTTTTTTCCTTCAAATCTGTCTGCGAGCTTTTCTATAGCAGTGATATCAGGCAGCCTTTGTGCGATTATCTCCACTACCTCGCCTGTAACCTCGGCAGCCTCTCTTGCCGAAAGGCCGAGTTCCCTGTACAGAGCTCTCATTTTAGCCTGCCTGCAGCTACTTGCCCGCAAGCTTCACGAAGTTCTTGATTATCTTCAAACCCTCTCTCCCACTTTTTTCCGGATGGAACTGGAAGCCAACGAAGTTATCCCTGAAAACCGCTGAAACGAACTCAATGCCGTAGTCAGTCGTTGAAAGCACGTGTTCGCTGTCTGTCTTCATGTGATAGGAGTGGACGAAGTATACGTAACTCCCGTCCTTCACACCCTCAAGCAACGGATGCTCGACGTGTATTTTTATCTGATTCCAGCCCATGTGCGGGATTTTGCCAACATCTGCCGGAAACTTAACAACTCTTCCCGGAATCACGTCGAGTCCCTCGTAAAGCCCCCCTTCCTCGCTCTCTGTTGCAAAGAGCTGCATTCCGAGGCATATACCCATAACAGGCACGTTTGCATCCTTTATCAGCTTTTCAAAGGACTTGAGCCTGTCCATTGCAGGTTTGAACGCTCCAACGCCGGGCAGTACTATTGCATCTGCCTCTTCTATTACTCCGGCATCAGATGTCACCACTGCATTTCCACCAACGAACTCAATTGCCTTGTGTATGCTCCTGAGGTTTCCGACGCCGTAGTCTACTATGGTAATCACGAAAGGCAGTATTCCAGAGGGTGCTTAAGAAGCTTTTTATTACTGCCTACATCACTGAAAGCATGCTGGAGATGGGACTCATGGATGTAGTGGAATTCTACGACGTAAGAAAGGTAGAATCAACCTCTCTCGTCCTCAATCTCGAAAACGGGAAAGTTGAGAAACCAAAATTTGAACGCTCATCTAATAAAGGCTTCAGAGTTCTGAAAAACGGTTTCTGGGGTATTTTTTCTGGAAACGTTTCCGATGAAGAAGGTATTGAGAGGGCTGCAAAAAACGCCACTGGAAAGGGTGATGCAGGAATAGTCGATGCTGGAGAGGGTGGAAAGTTCGTTATGAAGGTTAAAAAGAACCCTGCTGACATTTCCATTGAGGAAAAGGTAGAGCTGATAAAGGAAATCGAAAAGGAGGTCAGAGCAGATTACATCGTGAGCACAAAAATAATCTACATCGAAAACCTCAGGAAGTTCAGCTATGTGGACTCATCAGGTGTAGAAGTCTATTACGAAGTTCCGAGAACTGGCATAGTCATCCAGGCTGTCGCAAAGGACGACGTTATGCAGTTCTACTCCAAACGCCTCATGAAACCAGCAGGCTACGAGATATTCGACGACCGTGTTTTCTGCATAGCTACCGAAGTCAGAGAGAGACTGGCAGAGTTGCTGAAAGCGAAACTACCACCATCCGGTGAAATGAACGTGGTAATGGATTCCGATCTTGGAGGCGTCTTCATACACGAGGCTTTCGGGCATGCTGTTGAAGCTGACCACGTTTTGCAGGGCGCAACGATTCTGGCTGGCAGAGTTGGTGAAAAGGTTGCCTGTGAGGACGTGAACATCTACGATGATCCCACGATCAACGAATTCGGATTTTACCCATTCGACGACGAAGGAGTCAGAGCAGAAAGGAAGGTCATTGTCGAGAACGGCGTGCTGAAGAGCTTCCTCCACTCGAGAGAAACTGCTGCAAAGCTTGGAGGAATGCCAGGAAATGCAAGAGCCCAGGGTGTTGCAGAGCCAATAGTCAGAATGAGCAACACATTCATGGCCGATGGAGAACTCAGCTTTGAGGAGTTGCTTGAGGAAGCGAAGAACGGCATATTTCTTGCTGGCTCGAGAGGTGGAGAAACAAATCCTGCAACGGGCTACTTCCAGTTCAATGCCCAGTACGGCTATTTAATAAGAAACGGGGAACTTGCAGAGCCGGTTAGAGATGTTTCTCTTTCCGGAAACACTCTGAGCATACTCCGAGACATAAAGCTCGGAAAAGGGCTCAGATTTGATCCTGGATTCTGTGGCAAGGCTGGCCAGCTCGTTCCTGTTGCTGACGGGACTCCACCTTCCCTCGTGAGGGCAAAAGTCGGAGGGGTGGCGTAACTATGATCGATGACATAGCAGGCAGACTAAAAGACATCGCAGATGCATGGGAGATTTTTTACAGAAAGACTGAAAAGAAGGCTGTTCTGATCGAAAGGGGGAAAGTGAAGAACGTTGCCCAAGAGATTGAAGAAGGATACGCAGTGAGGGTTATCGTTGGCAGAAAAGTCGGTTTCGCGACATCGCCCAATGTTAATGAGGCATTCGAAAAGGCTGTAAAAGTTGCCAGGGTTTCGGGAGAAGAACTGTCTTCATTTCCTGAAGGCGGATATACGGCTGTTGATGGAATTTACGACAGCAGATTCAACGATGTCGATGCCGAGTGGCTCATGAACGCTGCAGAGGCTATGACTTCGCCATGCATAGCGATTAATGCAAATCCAGCATTTGGAAGTATCGAGGTTGAAAAAATTGTTACAGCGGTAAAGAATTCCTCCGGCTTCGAGATGGAAAGAGAGGAAACTTCATGCACAGCTTTTCTTGAAGCTGTTTGTGAAGATAGCAGTGCCTACGAATACTTTCAGAGCAGAAGTATGAAGCTCGACTTCGAATACGTAGGAAAGACTGCAGCCGAACTTGCTGTTGAGAGCAGAAATCCTGCAAAGCTGGAGAAAAGAAAATGCAGCGTTGTACTGTCCCCGCTCGCCTTAAACCAGCTTCTGAGCTATACACTTTATCAGGCAATGTCAGCGGAGAACGTGCTGAAGGGCAGAAGTCCCCTGAAATTGGGCGAGTTTTACGGAGAGCTGACTGTTGTAGATGATGCAACACTTCCCAGGGGGCTTAACAGTGTGCCTTTTGATGACGAGGGCAGCAAATCGATCAGAAAAGTGATATTCGACAAGGGAGAACTCAAAACATTCATAAGCGACTACAGGAACTCACTCCTGCTGGGCATAGAAGCCGGAAACGGCTTCAGAGACGAGATAACATCATACCCTATAATAACTCCCAGCAACGTCGTACTCGAATTCGAACGTTCATCAGATGTTGAGGATGGGGCGCTCATCGTCCATTCTCTGATCGGGGCGCACACTGCAAACCCAATAAGCGGTGACTTCAGCGTTGAGTGCATGAACGCCTTTTACAACGGAGAGCCCGTTAAAGCGATGCTGTACGGCAACATCTACGAAGTGCTTAAAAAAATAGAATGTTTCGGGAAGGATGTAAAGCAGGTTGACTTTACGGTTTCGCCCTCCGTAAGGTTTGGCGAGGATGCAATGTCCATCATCTGACGCTACTCTCTCTATTTTCCGAAAATCGTTCCAGACAGTTTCCAATTTAGTCAAACTTGAGCGTAGAAATAAAGCGTTTTGCATCCTCACACATGTAAACGTTGTTAAATAACACGTAGATTTCCTTATTGAGCTCCCTGCAGAAATTTAGAAGGTAAGCTAGTTCCTCGTCGCTATACCTGTGCCTGTACATCTTCACGTGTGTTCCGTGGAGGCGGAGATAAGCAATTTCACCATACAAAGGTTTCGCGACAAAGGGATCAACGCAGTGGACGAGGTTTAGCTCCTCGCAGACCTTCTTTACAGCCTCCTTGCTCCACCCTCTCGGCTCCCAGACAAAGGTGAAATCGCGCTCTATTGAACTGAAAAATTGTCTCATGTTTTCCACGTTTTCAGGCGTTTCTTTGAATGATGCAGGCGTCTGGAAAAGAATTACTCTCGCGTCGAGAATCTCCGCGATTCTCTTCGTCTCCTCCCACGCATCGAAAACTTCGCTGGTTGGCTTGAAGAAGCCACAGTCCTTCGCCTTTATGCCAGCCTTTCGAAAGGTGGGACTCGCTGGTGGATGTGTTATGACCTGCCACGCCTTGACCGTAAATTCAAAGTCGCTGGGGGCATCTTTCCTCCACTTTCCAGCAGTTTCAGGTTTTGGGGGTTTGTAAAACGTTTTCTGAACCTCAACGAGTTTAAAATCCTGAAAGTACTTATTCATCGCCTCACAGAAGCCGCAGCAGCCGACTTTTATCATCAAAAAATAAACTGGAATGATAACTATTTAACGATTCTCGATTGTATTCCTACTTCGTCGGCAGAATCATCGTTGTTACCGGCTCGCTTATGTTTACCCCGGGAATCATCGAAGATGGCACAGGCATGATAATGATCTTGTCTCCCTCCTTACCCTCAAGCTCCTGCAGAGTTTTCAGGTAATACCACTGCAGGTAAAGAGGGTTTCTTTCAAGACTCTGCCCGATTATTTTGTTTGCTTCAGCAATACCCTCAGCCTCTATCTTCTTTCTCTCTGCTTCAAGCTTTTCCTTCTGAACGACAAACTGCATCCTCTCTGCTTCCTGCTTTGCCTGAATCTTTGCCTGAATAGCATTTTCAACGCTTTCGGGCAGGTCTATGTTTCTTATGAGGACGGCGGTGACTATTATTCCGTAGGGTTCGAATTCAGAGGCTATCTCTTTCTCGAACTCAGCCTGAACGGCGGTTCTGTGTTCTGTATACAGGTCATCTGCCTTGTACTGAGCGATTATGTCTCTTGCCTTGGCTCTTATCCTGTTTTCCATCCAGATCTCGTAGTTCTTCAGAGATTTGTAGACGTCTGAGGCTTTCGTGGGCTCTATCTTGTACTGAATCGCCATGTCGAAGTAAACGGGCAATCCCTCAGTGGTCAGAGCCTTTATGTGTTTCTCTCCAACGAGTTCCATCGTTTTCTCGTATATCGGCATCCTTATCACTTCGGTTATGAAGGGAGTTACGATGTGCACACCCTCTGTAAGCTCCTCGTCCTGTACCTTTCCGAGAATCTTCACCACTCCGACTTCGGTGCTGTCTATCACCACGATGGACGACGCTGCCACGACTGCCAGAACGAACAGAATCAGAGCGACCGTTGCCCATACTTTTCCGATTTTTCGCTTTCGTTCTCCAATAGAGATCGAGTAGCTCCCGTAATCCTCCATGAATTCCACACGACTTTAATGAAAATTTAAGAGTTTCTGAATTTTGTCGTTATTGCTGTAAATTTCCTGTGAACTTTGTGTCACTGATATATAATTTCCAGAAGCTTTTCAAAGTTCAGCAAAATTTTCAGTAATTAAAATTTATAATTTATTAAGACAAAAAATAAGTCAATCGAAAATCCTCTTTATCTCTCCAACACCCTTGCTTCTGCCCTCCCTGAATATGAACTTCTGACCTTCAAAGACGCAGTGGGGGTGGTACTTGAACCTGATTCTGACCCTGCCCCTGTCACCGGCCTTAAGATACTCCCTGTCCATCTCCTCAAAAACCACAGCCTCGGATATCGTCTCCACGTGCATAACCGGCTCGTAGCCTGGTTTTATTCTCGTCGGATGTGTGAAAACAACGACATCTGCTTCGAATTCCCAGACAGCCCTCGGCTCCTGCTTTGCGAGAACCATACCCCTCCTCAGCTCATCCAGCCTGACGCCTTTAAGGGCTACGCCGACGATATCTCCTGCTTCGGCTTTACTCACGCGGTAATAGTGCATCTCCATGCTCAGAACCTTTACCTTCTTAAAGCTCCCGTCGTGGAACGGGCCGATGAATACTTCCTCGCCCTCTCTCAGTTCTCCTGACTTTACGCTTCCGCTTACAACAGTTCCCACACCGCTAACTTTATAGAGTCTGTCTATATACATCAGGAATTCTCTCTTCGCCACGCTGCGCTTGGGCAACCTGTAGAGCAGAGCTTCGAGCACATCGTATCCCTCAAGAGTGACGGCCGAAGTTACGATGATTGGCACGACTGGCTTCGCAGCCACGAGTTCTGCTGCGTGCTTTGCTTCTCTGACTCCATGGACGAGGTAAGGAACCCTGCCAACAGAGCGAAGGAGCTTGGATACTTCAGATACAACCTCTTTCACTCTCGTCTCCTCCACCATGTCAGCCTTGGTTATCGCTATTATAACCGGCAGATCCATTGCGAGCAGTATTCCGAGGTGCTCCTTCGTGGTCCTCATAACCCCATCGTTCGCAGCAACAACGAGCAAACCGTAGTCGATTTTCTGGCCCAGCAATCCCCTTATGGTGGTGCGAAGCCAGGGCTCGTGGCCAACGGTATCGACGAAAGATATGAGCTTGTCTGCGTTTTCCACAACCCACGCCTTCTCGCTCTTGTTCAGAGGGTTCTTCATCTTGATGGCCCTGCCATCCTTAAATCCGAAGACTGCAAAGCTCAGATCAGCGCTCAACCCCCTTTCGATTTCGTGCTTGAGCACGTCGAGGTAAATTCTCGTTGCTCCATCTCCATCGTCTGGCGTTCCTGTAATGAGAGAACCAACAAGGGTCGATTTTCCATGATCGACATGGCCCGCAGTACCTATCAGAATGTGCTCCTTCGCCCTACTCTTGGCAATTTCAACAAGCGCAACGAAACCATCGTTTATTGTGTACTCCTCAACCACCTCGATTTTAGCACCTATTTCACTGGCTATCTTTCCAAGAATGGAGAGTGTTTCATCGAGTTGCTCCCTGCTTATGCCCCTGAGTTCTCCAGAATCGGAAACTCCAACGACGTAGAGGGCTTTTCCTCTACCCATTATAATTCTGTGGTTCATTTGACATGCGAGGGCCTGAAACCTGTCCTCCTTCAGATGGTAAGGTGTAAGGAACTCCTTAAACTCTACGTTTTCCCTTTCTCCCTCCTTTACTATATCAATGAGTCTGTTCATGTACACACAGCCATCTGACCAAAACAATTTATCGTTTTCGATGTACCTTGCATCATGATATTCGCAGACGACAGAGAGCCAGAGAGGATAGTGGAAGCGCTGCAGTCCATGGGCATAACTGTGAGAAAGAAAAGGCTTGAAGTTGGCGATTATCTTATTATCCACGGCAGCTATGCTGTTGCGGTTGAAAGGAAAGATGCAGATGATTACGTCAGCTCAATTGTCGATGGACGACTTTTCGACCAGCTGCACCGCCTCGCAAATGCATATGAACTTTCTTTTCTCTGCATCGTTGGAAAAGTCGATTTCTCCAGAATAAGAAAAGAGGCGTTCACAGGCAGCCTCGTCAGCATTGCTCTGAAGAGTAAGGGCAGCGTTATCCCTCTGCGGACGGATAGTGAAGAAGAATTCTGCCTTGTCCTGAAATCCATCAACAGACAGGTTGAAGAGGGAAAGCTGAAAACCGTCCCGAGGATAGTGAAGAAGGCCAGCGTTGAAGATAGCGTTGCCATGCTCACGGCAATACCGGGCATAGGCGTCGAGAAGGCGAAAAGATTGCTCGAAAAGTTTGGAAGTGTTTACAGAGTTGTGAACGCAACGATTCCAGAGCTAATGAGGGTTGAAGGGATTGGGGAGAAGCAGGCTAAGAGAATTTACTACTTCGTCAGAGGGAAGAGAGTGAAGTGAGCGGCAAAATACTTTAGCCTCACAGCCCAGCGACGTGCATGCTCACCTTCATTGGAATGGGTCTCTGGGACGAGAAGGACATATCTTTGAAGGGGCTTGAAGAGGCAAAAAAGGCTGACGTTGTATGTGTGGAGTTCTACACGTCCAGACTTATGGGTACAAGCCTTGAAAGAATTGAGGAACTCTTAGGAAGAAAAATAAGAGTTCTCGAAAGAAGTGATCTGGAAGAGAATTCCGGAGCCTTAATCGAGGAAGCAAAAACAAAAAATGTGGCGATTCTCGTCCCCGGCGACCCGATGGTGGCAACGACGCACTCCGCCTTAAGACTTGAAGCTGAGCAGAAGGGAGTTAAAACGAGAATTATCCACGGTGCAAGCATATCTTCGGCAGTCTGCGGGCTCACAGGTTTACACAACTACAGATTTGGAAAGTCCGCAACTGTAAGCTACCCCTACGGAAAACCTTCAGCCACACCCGTTAATGTCGTGCACGCTAACTGGAGCGTGGATGCTCACACGCTGCTATACCTTGACCTGCATCCGGAGCCAATGCTCATATCTCAGGCAGTAGAAATCCTCAGAAGTGCTGGTCTTGAAGACTGCTTTGCTGTTGGAATTGCAAGAGCTGGTAGCGATGAGCCAGTTGTTAAGTGTGACACGCTCGAAAAGCTGAAAAATCACGAGTTTGGCGAAGGCTTGCACATCATGGTGATTCTGGCAGAAACCCTTCACTTCATGGAATACGAATGCCTGAGAGCTTTTGCATCAGCCCCTCCCGAACTCGAGAGGCTCGTGAAATAGTTTAACACCTCGTAGTGTAGCATGGTGGAAACATTTTAATCCTTCTCGACCTTTTTTCGCTAATGAAAGGAGCAGTTGGAAGGATATATGGCGAAGCCTCGCCAACCGAATTCAACTTCGTTGTTTTCGATCCTAAGGAAGTCAGGCGTACCGATTACGTTAAAGTGTGGAACGACGTCGATGGCTGGGTCGTCGCTCAGGTTCTCGACATCAGGGCTACGGCAGATTTAAGCGGTAGTGATGTCCTGCAGGGTAGAAACGCTGAAAAGGAGCTTTATGTTGCAAAAGCTACAGTTATTGGAAAGAGGGATGAGAAAGGTTTGCTCAGAGTGCCCAAAACACCCTTTGTTCCGGGCGAGAACGTTTTCAAGGCCGAAGAGGAGCTGGTGATAGATGTCCTCGGGCTTGAGAAGGAGGGCATATACCTCGGGCTCCTTCAGGATACGGATATCAGGGTCAACCTCGATATAAACTCCCTCGTCCAGAAGCACTGCTGCATCCTTGCAAAGACCGGAAGCGGGAAGAGCTATACGGCGGGAGTGATAATAGAAGAGTTGCTCGAGAGAGGTGTGCCCCTCTTCATAATCGACCCCCACGGCGAATACGCAACGCTGAAAGAACCGAACAGAAACGAGGAAGAAATCCAGAGAATGGAAGTATTTGGAGTTAAGCCCAGAGGATATTCAAACGTCATGATTTACGTTCCTCCAAATTCGCCCTTCGTTGATAGGGCTGATGGGGTGCTGAAGCTCGACGGACTGAACCTTACAGCAGAGGAGATAGTTGAGCTTGCCGGAATAACGAACTCTACTTCTCAGGCTTTGCTCTACCAGGCAATAAAGAATCTTAAGGGCAGCAACTACACGATAGAAGATATAATGAGCGAAATAGAGAGTATCAAGCACAACGCCAAGTGGGCACTTCTTGGCCATCTCGAAAAGATTGTTGAAGCAGGTCTTTTCGATGAAAACCCCACACCGGTGCACGTTCTCCTGCAAAAGGGAAAGGCAGTAGTGCTCGACATGAGGGGAGTACCTCCAGAGCATCAGGATCTGATAGTATCAAGGATATGCCACCAGCTCTTCGAACTCAGAAAAAGAAATGAGGTGCCTGCGGGGATGATTGTACTCGAAGAGGCGCATAACTTCATACCCGAGAGAGGCTTTGGTCGGGCTGTTTCAACGCCGGTGCTGCGTACAATAGCGAGCGAGGGCAGGAAGTTTGGCCTCGGGCTCATGGTGATAAGTCAGCGCCCGGCGAGGGTTGACAAGAATGTAATAAGCCAGTGCAACACCCAGATAATACTCAGGGTAACAAATCCCAACGACATAAACGCAATAAAAAAGGGTGTCGAAGGGCTTACTGCTGAGATGGTGGATGAGATTAAGCGACTGCCACCCGGTACGGCGATGGTCGTGAGCCCCGAACTCGAAAGACCGATAATCGTGAGTGTCAGAGTCAGAAAGAGTATGCATGGGGGGGCTGCGGTGAATGTCGTAACAGAAAGCAAAAAGAAGTCGGAGAAAAAAAGCGGCGGCATTGGATTGTTCAGAACAGGAGGCAAGAAGAGCGGAGATGAACGTGAGAGCAAAAAGAATAAAGGTAGCCTCCTGAAAAAGATGTTCGGCGGATAATTGCAGAGGTGAAGACAGTATGAACTACCTTGTTGTGCTCCAAGGAGCATGGATAGTTAAGAAGGCCAGAAGCGTTGAGGATGCTATGAACATAGCTGTGGCTGAAGCTGGCAAAAGGCTCAGTCCAGACCTCGATTTCGTCGAAATAGATGTGGGCTACGTAGAATGCCCCAAGTGCGGGGAAGCGTTAAAGAGCGCGTTCATGGTTGCAGGAATGGCCCTCGTCGGTCTGATATTTGAAATGAAGGTCTTCAACGCGCAGAATGAAGAACATGCAGCGAGAATAGCCAAGTATGAAATAGGTAAGCGTCTCCAGCGAATACCGCTCGAAGTTCTGGAGGTAGTAAAGCTTGAAGAGTAATCTCGTCAGAGTTAGCGACATTACAGGATATATCTACTGCCCGCGCGTCTGCTATTTCAGGCTGAAGCACGGCGGACAGGATGTAAACGAGCTTCATGCTGCGAAAGAAATTTACTCCAGCAGAAGGTCTGGCTTCGACGATAACTGGGCAAAGGAGAAGTTTGTGGGTCTGTACGGGGAAGAAAACCTGGATGTGTTTGATAAAGCTCTGAAAAACTTCGTCTTCAACCCCATGCTCGACGAGTTCGAGCAGATGGAGAACGATATAGTGCTCGAATCTCCCCGCCTCAGGCTGAAAGGGAAGCTTGATGAAATGGTCAGGTTTCGGGGGAAGAATTATCCCCTCGTTCTTGCCCTAAGATCTCCGGAAGACGGTGTTTGGTACAGAGACAGGATTAAAATCGCAGCCTTCTGCATGCTTCTTGGAGACGCTGGCATAGAAGTTTCGATGGGTTTTGTTTATCACTGCTTCGACGGTGAGATAAAGAGAGTCGAGGTTAGGAGGAAGGACAGATACGCCGTCATGAAACTCGTGGAGAGAGTTGCGAAACTCGTAAAAGGATTTATGCCGGAAGGTGTTAACGACTCGAAGTGCACCAGATGTCCCTACTCTGAGGAGTGCCAGAGTGAGCCCGTGACGTTTGCCTCACGTTTTCTATAGCCTTGGTGAGCTTTTCGAGACATTCGCTGCAGTACGACGCTTTCTTGACATCAATCTGATCGAGTCTCTCGCAGAATGTCATCACGCAGTCATTCATGCAGTGCTCCAGTCCAAATAGGTGGCCAAGCTCGTGGAGTACTTCCTTGAACACCCGACTGGCGAACAGACCTTCGCTTTCAGCCTTAAGCCTACAGGTTGAGATGACTGCCGATGTTCCACCAAATTCGGCGCATCCAAAGACAAAAAGAGAACTGCCATAGTAGAGGTCCTCAGAAGTGATGCCCAGAACTTTCTGAAAGCCCCGACTGCATGCGAGGTTCCTTAGAGTCAGCAGAAGCTCAGAGGCGTTGTACTGGCGCCTTGCGTGGTCATAGGCAGATGATGGAGCGGGGACAGAATCAAAAACAGAAAGGTTAAAGAAAAATTTTGCTGCCAGCCTCTCTATACGTTCAACGAGCCATCCATCGACCCTGCCAAAGGGTACGAGGGCGATCATTCTATCGGACTCTTACCCCCGGGCTCTTATCACTACTTCAGCTCGTCCCACTTCCTGCGCTTCATGTACTTCTTTATGCCGACTGCAGCGATAGCAATTGCTGCGATCGCTCCTATAGCCATGCCGAGAAGTTTGTAATCTATACTCGGCATCTTGAACGGTTCCGAAGTGCTCTCCGGAGTTGCCGTTTCGGCCGGAGATACCACCTTCTTCAACTTGTCGAGCAGCGCGTTTGCAGAACTTTCGAGCTCATTTGCTTCATTCAGAATGTTGCTGGCTTTTATCTCAGCCTCGCTGTACTTTCCAGTGCTGATGTAGGCCTTTGCCACAGCCAGTTCTTCTGCAAGGCTGCTGCTCTTCTCCTGCAGCCCCCTGAAATCGGTCTTGTAGTTCAAGAGCGTGCTCGTGTTAACGAGGTTCTTTTCCTCTATTTCGCTGAGATAAACATCTATCGTGTCGAGGATGCCTCCAATATCCTCCAGCTTTTTGTCAGCCTGATCGCAGGCGTACTCTGCCTTTACCTTTTTAGCCTCCGTGTCTGCTTTGTCAAGCCACTCAGATGCGTAGTTCAGCCTTTCATCGGCTTTCACATATTCACCATCGTTGTAGTAGGTTTCAGCGAGAGATATGTTCTGGCCCGCATAGTTGAGATAATCGCTGAGCTTGGAAGTGTCAACCTTCCCGATGTATGCCTCGAGAACTGCCGATAGATCATCGTACTGCTTTTTCATGGAGTCAATATCGTTCTGGAACTTTGTGTAATCCACAACGAGGAGAACTACCGGAGGGAGGCAGTTTTCGGCTGCTTCCTGAATGTCAAATTTCAGGGCATTTAACTCCTGCAGCCTCGATGATGGAGAAGGAGTCGTTCCCTGAACTGTAACACTTATTTTATCAAGTCCATCCTCCCAGTCCCCAACCTTTATATCGAGGTAAGTTTTTCCAGGTGTGCTCTCGTAGCCCACGCCACCTCCGTTTCTGTAGTAGACAGTAGCCTTTATAATAGCCCCACTCAGTTCGGTTCTTGCAGTGTACGTTCGCCCATCGACATCTTTTGCTTTATCCTCATCTATCGGCTCAATTATATAAGATATTTCCACAGAATTGCCCTTCTCACATACGCAATCCACAACGAGCTTTCCATCACTCAGCGTCGGCTTGTACTCCACATCGTTAATCGTAACGGTTACATCCGGCTCCTTAAAGTCACTGGCGTTTAGCTTCTCAAGGGCGAGAGCGGGATGAATCAGAACAAATAAGGCTATCAGCGCAATCGCCAGCCTTCTCATCCCACCACCTCATATAAGCGGCTCGATGTCCTCGTCGAAGAGCGAAAGTGTCTTTTCTATGCGCATCCTTTCCGCATCTTCAACTTCTTCCTTCGCCTCAGCAGCCATGCGCTGCAGTTCTCTAACTCTCGGAATATCAGTCACATTGGCAAGAACTACAAGGGCAGCAACGTACTTCGTTCTCCTTGTCGGATAGTCTCCGGCTCTAACCTCTACTCCAGCAATCTGCTCCTCTAACCACAGCTTTGCCTTTTCAAGCCCCTTTCTGTCGAGGTGTTCGGGTGGGCCAGCAACGAGCACGAGGGCTCTTTCCGCACTTCTGATATTGCATGGAATTGTCAGCCTGCCGAGCGCAGCCCTCCTGACGAGGGAGGCTATTTTCATCGCCTTGTCGTCCTCCATTATCGGTTCCTCTTCCTTCTTCCTTGCCTTGAAGAAGGGGAGAAGCTTGGCTTTTTTCTTCGACTCAGGTTCTGCGAGTGAAGTAGCGTAGCCTATTGACGATATGCCTCCACCCCTCAGAGTGTTTATGACCTCCGAGCTGTCAACGACCATCTCTCCGACCATTCCCTCTTCCATGGGTTCTCCCGCCCTCGCAAGAACTGCGAGTCTTCTCACAATCTCCTCATTTATCCTGGCAAAGCTCTCGCGCAAACTCAACCCCTCAAACTTCCAAGCGCCGTTGTCAACGAGGATGAGGTTGTCAACGTACTTGAGAAGGGAAATCATGCTCCTTGCTGCGTTGAGGGAGTAGAGCTTGCCCTCCTCTGGGGCAGGCAGAACTCCAATGGCATAAACTGGCTCGGAGTACATCTCGGAAAGGTACTTCGCCAGGACAGGTGAACCACCGCTGCCGGTTCCACCACCAAGGCCAGAAATTATTAGAAATGCATCAATCTCGTGCGTACCTCTATTGTCTATCTCGCTAAGAATCGTTTCTATCTCATCCTGGGCTATCTTCGCCCCGAGCTTATTGTCAGTCCCAACACCATGACCCTTAACTACAGTCTGGCCGATCAGAATCCTATCCTGCATGGGAACATGCTTCAAACCCATAAGGTCAGTTCTTGCAGTGTTAATTGCGAGAGTTTTCAGCTCTATCTTGCTACCCCTCATCTTTTCATTTTCGAGGAATAAGTCTAAGATTTTACCTCCGGCCTGACCGAACCCTATCATGAAGAATCTCATGACACTTCACCTCCCCAGCCTTCGTGAGCTTTAAATTTAAGCCTTTCCATGCAATCGGGTGGAAAGTACTCAGAGTATTTCGTCCATGGCATAGTCACCCCAGCTTCTCAGTCCGAGGACTATCTCGAGCTCCAGAGGGGTTAAAACGGGCTTTTGAAAGTTTCTCCAGTCGTCGTAGGCTATGCGCGGGCAGGCAGTGTTTACAAAGCAGTCGTAATTAAAGTTTGCAACACTGACAACATCAGCGACGATTATATCTGCCTTCTTTCCAGCTTTTTTTACCTTCTCTTTCAGCTTCCTTGCAAGGCCGAGCCTCTTCTGCCCGATTTTCGAGCTGACTATTATCCCAAAGTTTTCCGCATCCATGGCTCTGGCAACTGCAAACATTCTCTCCTTAAGAAACTCCGACGCTTCGACTTCCTCGAATTCGTTGCTTAAGGGGCTGAACCTGTAAACTTTCCTTCCTGTGTACATGGCAGCCCCAATGGGATGAAAAAGACCGTCTCCGATGAAGAGAACTGCTTCCGCCGTCGTATCTCTCAATACAGTGTAGTTGCAGCCCAGTACCTGGCCGGGAAGCTTTATCCTGTCACTTCCTCCGCCTATCTCCACCTCGTAACCACCGGCCTCGAGAACACTCTTCACAGCCTCGAGCTTCCACGCGTACTGAGCTGTTGCAATGAGAGCTATTTTCCTTTCGGGAATGTTCAGGTTTTCAACGCTCCGTTCGTCGAAATCAATTCTGTAGGGAACATAGATAACTCTATCAAGCTCGAAAATTGGTTCGTGGGCGAAGTGAAGCAAAACTTCAACGTCTTGAAGGAGTGAAACATCGATGTCGCACGCCCCATACGTTGGAGAAGCTGACAGAATAACCTCAAAACCTTCGGCCTCAAATTTTGCAGCGATTTCGGAACTCCAGTACTTCAGGCCGTCGGGAAGCTGTATCCCGATAATCTTTACCCCTCTCGTCTGGAGTTCTTTCAGAATACCCTCGAAGTCTATTCTTGCGAGAATTTGCGGTTGCATGTTCACCACTTCGAGTGCGGCTTCACCAGTTTTTAACATCTTCGTCATTCGTTTTCGCATACAGCCACTAAAGGTTGCAGAAACGATATCGACAGCCAAGAATCAAGGCAATCCTAACACGTCTACTGAGATAAAATAAGAAAAAAACTAAAGCTTCCTCAGTTTCTCGAGAATGAGCTTCTTCTCCACTCTCGCAACAGTCTCCCTTACCCTCTGAACCGCATCTATATTTGCGGAAACACTGTCTATACCCATTTCCACGAGTCTCGCAACGACATGCGGATAGCTGCCCGCCTGACCGCATATCGATGTTTTAACGCCGTGCTCCTTGCATATCTTGATTACTCTCTCTATCAGCTTCATGACTGCTGGGTGAGTCTCGTCGTAGAGATACGCGACGTTCTCGTTGTTTCTGTCTACAGCAAGAGTGTACTGCGTTAAGTCGTTCGTGCCGAACGAAATGAAGTCTATACCCACCTTTATTATGTCCTCTATTACCAGTGCTGCTGCAGGTGTTTCCACCATAACTCCAAACTCTATTTTCTCAAGAGACAAGCCTTCCTCCATTATTATCTGCTTTGCCCTCTCAACTTCCCTCGGATGCGTAATTAAAGGCAGCATTATACCCACGTTGGTGTATCCCTCTTCTACAAGCCTCTTTATGGCCCTTATCTCTGCCCTGAAGTGCTCGTCCTCTCTCAGATCCCTCCTTATGCCCCTGAATCCAAGCATCGGGTTCGCCTCAATTGGCTCGTCTTCTCCGCCCTCCATCGTCCTGAATTCGTCGGTAGGAGCGTCGAGAGTCCTTATCCATACAGGCTTCGGATAGAAGGCCTTGGCGACTTTCTTCATTCCTTTGTAGAGTTCTTCGATGTACTTGTCTATCTCTCCGTCCTTGATATACTTCATGGGGTGCTTTTCAAGGCCAAGAACCATGTGCTCTATTCTGAAAAGCCCAACGCCATCTGCGCCAGTAGCAGCAGCCTTTTCTGCAGCATCAGGAATGGATATGTTCACCTTAACTTCCGTAGCAGTGATAATCGGTGCCGAGACGGCCGTAACGACTTCTTTCTCCTTCTTCTCAATCTTCAAACTACCAGCGTAAACGACACCTTTCTCACCGTCAACAGTTACAACCATGCCGTCTTTGAGAACCTTGGTTGCAACCTTCGTACCAACCACTGCGGGAACTCCAAGTTCTCTTGAAACAATTGCTGCATGGCACGTCATGCCACCCTCATCCGTTACTATGGCCGAAGCTTTCTGCATCGCGGGCACCATATCGGGCGTGGTCATTGTCGTAACGAGGATATCGCCCGGCTCTATTTTGCCTATCTCCTTCTCGCTAAGAATGACTTTGACCTTTCCAATGCCTATGCCCGGCGAAGCTCCGAGACCCTTTACGAGAATTTCACCCTCTTCAACCTCCTCCTTTACCTCGCCCTTCTTAATCGTGGTTATTGGCCTTGACTGAAGTATGTAGAGCTTTCCCTTTTCAATTGCCCACTCAACATCCTGCGGTTTGCCGTAGTGGTCCTCTATAACCTCTCCGATCTTGACAAGTTCATCTATCTCCTCATCGCTGAGAACTCTCTCTTTTGCCTTCTCCTCCGGCAGCTCGATTTCGACTGTTTTCCCGTTCTTTTTCACAATTGCGAGATTTTTGACTGAAATAGTAATATCAACGATTTTCCTGTTAACTCTGTCATAAACGTAGGTATCAGGGGTTACTTTCCCGCTCACAATTGCCTCGCC
The DNA here is from genome assembly GCF_000194625.1 of Archaeoglobus veneficus SNP6. Classification (NCBI taxonomy): domain Archaea; kingdom Methanobacteriati; phylum Methanobacteriota; class Archaeoglobi; order Archaeoglobales; family Archaeoglobaceae; genus Archaeoglobus; species Archaeoglobus veneficus. The sequence continues at coordinate 1,346,068 of NC_015320.1, forward strand.
GAGACCCCAGACCGCCTCAATAATAGCAATCTTCTCCCCGGTAACGGGGTGAGACGTGAACATAACGCCACTCTTATCGCTGTTAACCATTTTCTGAACAACAACAGCTATGCTCACTTCCTCGTGCTTGAACCCCTGCCTAATCCGGTAATAGATTGCCCTTGGAGTGTAAAGACTACTCCAGCACTTCCTGACTTTGTCAACAACATCGTCCTCACCCCTGACATTCAGGAACGTCTCCTGCTGACCGGCAAAGCTCGCTTCCGGCAGATCTTCGGCTGTTGCCGAACTCCTTACAGCAACGTAAACTTCCTCACCCTCTTCCTCGCATAGCTGCCTGTAAGCTTTTTTGATTTCCTCAACAATGTCGTCGGGAATCGGGGCCGATTCTATAAGCTCTCTAACCTTCCTCGATGCTTCCTGAAGTTCTTCCGTGCTTTCAATGTCAAGACTCTCAAGTATTTCTATGATCCTGTCTTTAATACCAGTCCTTTCTATAAAATCCATGAACGTCCTGCTGTCCACAACAAAACCATTTGGGACGGGAATTTCGTTTCTGAGAAGTTCGCCGAGGTTTGCTCCCTTACCCCCGACAAGCGGAATATCGTTTTTATCTACTTCACTGAGCCACATCACGCCCATTAAAACCACCGTGATCGAATTTGTTGCGGGCTTTAAAAAGATTTTTGATTAATTTTGGACTTAACTTAGTTTTTTAAAATAGCTAAAAAGAGTAAAGAGAGATAAGACAAGCAACGGTTGTCTTGAAGGGAGTAGATGGGGATATAGTATTACGCATTTTCTATTTCCGCTTAGTTTTCTCAATTACCAACCTATCTCCATCTATTCTTATCACCACTTCTTCTCCAGGTTTGAAAGGAAAAGCGGAATCCTTAGCCACATTGGTTGGGATATAAATGAAGAATTTATCATAAGTCCTTCCACCAGTTTTTGTTGGTCTATTGATAAATTTACCAATACCTTGGATCATAAATTGGCACTCCATTTTGGTATTACTATAATTTTCCGGTTAACAAATTAGTATACCAATTTGGTAGTAAAAATTATATCCCACGAAATTGTGAAAATGATTATGGTCGAAGTGGATATAGAAGAAATAAAAAGGTGGTTACACTTGGGGCACATAGATAGGATTGGAGCGATGAGAATTATTGGCACAAGCGACGGATACCTTGGAGCAATGCATCCGAATATTTCCGAAAGTAGAATCGTGGCCGTCCTTAGCCCAAACGAGTTTGTATATATCTTACGAGAAGCAATAGAAGGTCTGAAGAAAAAGGTTGAGGAACTAGAAGATGAAGAAAGTAAGTTCGAGATATGGGCTAAAGTTAAAGAGTTCGAGAAAGCGTTAGAGGTTACCAAAGAATTTATCGAGAGATACGAGCAATCTAAAAAGAAATGGGACTCAAGCTTGGCTGGTAAAATATTTAAGAAACTTGGAGTGGAGTGACTAAATCAGGTGCTGAGGTGTAAGAATGAGTAACGAAGTTAGATGTCCTCGTTGTTGCTCGAGAAATGTTGAAAGCTACGGAACAAAACTGATAGAGTTTGGAAAGTGGAGAAGAGGAGCAAAAGAATACCTTTGCAAGGACTGTGAAAAACGCTTCTGGGTACAAACATCAGACTGAGCTGACTTGAGGAATAGACTTGTTTTATCTGGTAAGGGTATGTGGGGTGAAAATAGAAGAACAAGAACAAAAAACACAAAAACAAAGACAAGTAAATTACGAAACTTTTATTTTACAAAAGTTCTAGGTGTGGTTAAATGAGGCTTAGAGACATCTTTATACTTTTAGGAGCTGCTTTTCTGGGTTTCATTGTTCCTATAGCAGCAATAGGTGAAACAGATGATCCCCGACTTATTATGCTTGGTATGAGTTTAATCCTAACTTTACCGTGGCTACTGCCTTATATTATGTATAGGGGTAAGGGTGTCTTTAGGAAGAAACGGGATGTAGTGATTGTTCTTACTGGAGTTTCCATAATCCTTCTCTTTTCAATAATAGGGATCATTGAGTTCATGGAAGAGCAAGAATTCCTAACATCAGGCACAGAAACAGTCCCGAGTTTGACAACACCTCAATCTACTGAGACACCTCTTCACGCGAATACAACTGAACAAGTTGTAATGAGGGAGGTCAAAGATGGAATTAAAGTTGGAGTTATAGCCAAGCCCTCTGGAGTTTACGCTAAAATTGAGCTGAATGAGAGGCTGAAAAAGAAAGAGAAGCTTTTGTTTGTCTATTGTTTTGGAGAAACATGCACCTTTAAAGAGTACTATGGAAACGCAAGCTATATACTTTTGCCACTTTGGATAAATTGGACTTCGGGTAAGGAAGGTTCAATTGGGCTTGGCAAATATGATGTTAAGGTTTACTCAAAATGGAAAAGGGTTAACAAGAGTATTGTTGAATATCTTGAATATAGCCTCATTGAAGAATTTACGTTCGATGTGAAGCCAGAAGATCTGAAAGGGGCTGATGCATCTTTAGTAGAAGCATTAGAACCTGTCGAAGTAAGAAATCAGGAAAATCCTTGGCAAGATAATGTCTTTAAGGTTTACATCGATGCAAACACAGCTCCCGAAGCTTACAGAAGTGTTTATATTGATGCATTCAGAAAGGCAATGCGTTGGTGGGAAGAGGGAGGTAACGGCGCACTAGCATATCAGCCGATTTTTGATGAAGTTTCAGACCCTACGGAAGCTGAAATACTTGTGTATTGGGCACCGGATGTTGTTACGGGGATTGGAGAAGAACCGTTTGGACTGACAGACGTTAAGTATGTCACCTACTATAAAAACGGAAATAAGAAAGAATTGTTTCTGAAAGCTGTAATAGCCTTACAGTATTTGGAGGAGGGAAAAGAAGAATATGTAGATTTTGCTACAATGTTAAAAGTTGCAAAGCATGAAATAGGACATGCGTTGGGTTTGGCACATTCATCAAACGTGAGTGATATTATGTATCCTCAATTAAGATGGTCTGAGCAGTAATAGCTTATTTTTTATTTTGTTTATATAAATATTTTCTAAAGCAAATCATAATTAATGCCAATAATACCTGAGCGGTACTATCTGGGTTTCACTTTTTAACGTGGAGTTAAACTTTTATCATTTTAATAAAGTAAATATATTCTGGTGACATAAGTTTAAGTTTTGTTATCTTCTAAAATCGTCTTAATCTGACGATAAAGCCCTGAATCATTTTATTTTACTGCCAAATGATAATCAGAACTTTCACTTTTTTATTCAGGCAAAAAATTTAAATAACGTAATATATTACTCCACGTTATGGAGACTTACACTTTCACGCTGGATAAAGAAACTATTGAAACACTCGAAAAAATAGCAGAAGAGCTTAGGAGCAGCAGAAGTGCGGCTTTAAGGTACATTGTCAGCCAGTTCGCAAAGAAAGCTGATAACTCCGGCTCAGTAGTTCTCGACTGCTCCCACACTTAAAAAATTAAAAACCCTTCGGAGATAACCAACATGAGCCAAACACAAAATAACGAGACAATATATGAAGATTTCGGTAAGGTTAAAAGGACACCGCTAGTTAAAGCTTTGGAACCATTGAACCCACACCAAAATATTTGCGTTAAAGCACCAATCAGGGAAGGGAAAACCTTTGCTGTGTGTTATAAAATAAGCAAGACCAACCCGAAGGTGCTTTTCGTTGTTAGAACTCACGAGCAAGCGAAAGAAGTAATGAAGCGTTTAACAGCTCTCGGTGTCTCCTGTGCTCATGTGGCTGGTGTTATGTGGAAGAACTTTAACTATAACTACACAGGAAATGCTATTAGCTGGACTCCTGCTGACCTCTGGAAACTTCTTAGCAAAAACAGACGCAAGGACATAGTGAAGTATACTACACAGATGATAAAGGACAACATGATCAATGCGGTTGTTACTGTTCCCGAGATTGCTATTTGGTATGACCCTAAGATATTTGATCTGCTTGTGCTCGATGAAGAACAAACAGTTAGGTGGTTCAGACTACAAAGCTTGCTCGTGTTCAGTTATGATAGAGATTTCGGCAAGTACACCGAGGATAGCCCACTTGAGCGTGCTTACAAGATGCTTGAAAGCCACAAGAACAAACACATTCAGGCTTGGTGCTCCTGGGCTAAGAAAGTGAATGAAGTAATTAAGTCTTATCGTCTCTATAAAGAACAATACAAAGCCATGAATGTGGATCAGCCAGAGAAGGAAGCATTAACCAGAATTAAAGCTGAGCTAAACGTGAAATATCTGCCCCATAAGTACTTTAATAACTATCATCCTGATCCAGAGAAGATCATAAGAATCATCGAATATTTCAAGAAGAAAGGGAAGCTAAACGATGACATGTATGAAGCATACAACATGCTTGCCAACACTCTCGCCACTATCTTCTTTGAAGTACTCTTCGTTAAGAGTGGAGCAAGAGTATGGAGCAAGATTGACACTGATCATGTGCTGTTTAAGGACTGGTTAAGCTGTTTTAAAGTCATCTGGCTCGTGCTTAACAGGACAAGCAAAGCGGACGAATGGCTATTCGGTAAGCTAAACAGAAATTACAAATTAATAAGCAAGGATAACTTCCGTTTCGAGCCATGGTTCATCAATGTCATAACCAGTGAACCATTTGAGATAGCTAAATTTCTGTATGCTCATGGTGTCCCTTCTGCTTGGGTTACTGGACGTAAGAAAGACGCACGAAAACTTAAGGATGAGCTAAGAAAACACGGAGTTGCTGGTGTTATTGCAGAGGAACACACCAAAGAGGAGATTGAGAAGCTGTTGCTCGATGGTTATCAGATCATCCTTTACTTAAACAGCAGGGTGAGTAAGGGTATCGATCTTCCAATGATTAATGTTGTCTTTGTTTATAACTATACTTTCGCCGTACCTGATGGAGACGCAATGAAAGCAATGAGAGACGAGCTTGAACAGGTTATCTTAAGGTGTTCTCCAATTGATGAAGATGATCCACTACCTCGTCTCATCGTGTGGTGTCATAAGAACGAGAGAAGCAAGCAGGAACAGGAATTTGTACTGAACGAGCTGCGTGGTAATCTCGACAGTAATACCAAAGAAATCATACTTAAGTCCAACTTCTTGCCACTTACAAACATCAGAACGATGCCCACGAAAATAACAGCTCGAAAGATTAAGAAAAAATCGCCCTTTTTCGTTTCCGTTGAAAACGAGACTGAGACACGTTCATGGTCTGAAATAGTACAGGGGCTTCGTAATCAAGATAGTGAATGTCTAATAACTAAGAATTTGGAGGTTCTGAAATTGACTAAGAACGCCTCATTACTGTGGCTCACATTGCTTAAGTATACAAATGATGAAAAAGAAAAAGGGGAATTTTTTGGCATTGATTCGAGTGCTCTCGATCAGTTCTGGGAGAAAACAAAGGGCAAGACACTAACACCAACTGATGTCGATCGGTGGTTCAGAACTGTGGGTATTAGGCGGAATGTGGTAAAGTCTTTGCTTCTAAATCTCATGGTTCGTGCTGGTCTACTGAGAAAGGAAAGAGAAGGAAGGAAAGTAAAATACGAATTTGTAGATGTCCTACCTGATCCGCCAGAGACTGACGAAACTGTAGAGGTTAAGGATATAAGAATAATTGAGAAGCATGATCCAATCACTGGTATTGTTAAAATGCTGGCCGTTAGTGATGCCGAACGTAGAAATGATAGTAATAGTGGCTTTATAGTTGATGGATTTGACTTAAGCCCTGAAGGGTAAAAGTGTGGATCATAAATAATACATAAAATAATATTATGAATACAGCATATATGAGTTTTCATAGTTGTTCATAATGGCTTCAACCAAACTATTAAATACTATCAATATTAACATAATCTATGGCAGATAATATTGGAGAATTCAATTTGCCCGAAAAAGCTGGCTTAATTCGCTGCTTCGAGAATAGCGGAAAGTCAAAATGCATAGTGATCGCCAAGGATCCGGATGTGCTTAGAGAAATAGCTAATAACCTTAACAACAGCCCATGTATAAAGTACTTGGTAGAGGACAAGGAAAACAATGTTTTTCGAGATTTAAGGGATTTTGAGATTTAACAAAACCATATAGTCTCAGAGAGTTTGACTAAGGTAATCTATATAGTGTCATAGTCACTTAGTTAAAAGAAAGCAGGCCAAATTGTTATTGGAGTAAACAACCAGTAACTATCCAATAAATCAGTATTCAGGGTATATCCCTCCCCTCCCAATATAGTACCTGCTGGAGAACCGACCATAAAAACTTAACCAAAATTTTTATCACTGTTTAATTTAAAAATAATTTATGCATGATTTCGTAGAGCAGGTAAAACAAAGATCACGGGAAATAGATCAAGCTATACTTAGTTCAGTAAGCAATGACCGATCTGTCTCGGTGGAAGAAATAGCTAAAAGATGGGGCAAACCTTTAAACCTGATCACGCAAAGGCTGGAAATTCTTGCAGCATTTAGAGTTGTAGAAATCAATGGAGATAGAGTTAGCAAGGGAAGCTTGGCACTAACAGACATTACTCTGCCTCTAAACGCCAAGGATCTGGAGCTAACACCAAGGGAAAAGCTAGTCATCAGGGCATTAAACAATTTGCATATTGCCGATGTGGACACAATCTTAGACTGGCTTAAAACCAACGGAGATCACGTAAGGAACAGATTAACAGTATATAAAGCCCTAAAAAAGCTTGTAAATCTGGGTGTTGTGGAAGAGACAAGAAAAGATAATCCTGTGTTCAGACTTAAGGGCAGGAAGAGATACTATATGCTTAAAGAACGTGTAGAAGTAACCGAGAGCACTGATCAGTTATTAAAGCAGTGTCAGGAATATTATGGAAGAGGCCTAAGGCAATATCAGGACAGCGTCAGAAAGGCATATACGACACCTCACGAACTTTATGCCACATCATCATATAATTATACCACATAAAACAAAACACCACGAAAAGATAAGGGATGTAGAGATTAAGCTAACTTAACCTTAGCTTTTCCTCCACTGTAGTGTTCTATCTCACTTATCTTTATCACTCTCTCCGGCTGTTTAACAAGTCCAGCTACTCTGTCAATAAGCTCCTGTGCTTCCACCTTATTATCGCCTATATCTAAAACGCTCGTCATCAAAATCTCCACGAGTCTTCTCAATTCGTTTACTTCATTCTGCAACTCTGCTATGTCCTCTCTGTATGCTTTAAGCTTCTCCTCTACTCTCTTCTCAACAGGATGCATCGAGCTTATGCTTAGCTGTGGTTCAACCTCGGCATACATCTGCCTAACCTTCTCGGGTGGTGGAATAAGGTATGCTCCATTGTAGGGAATTCTATGTCCCTGCATGAAGTCAACCAATAGGGGATCGAAGCCATTTAGTCTTAGTATAGTAGAGAATGCTGCTCTCAATGCGTGTGGACGGCAGGGATTTAAGTCGGCGTTCTCCAAGTCTTCTTCACTGATCAACCCTGCCTTCAGTGCTGTCTCTCTAAGCATATTCTGTATCAGGTTTGGTGTTATGCGTTCGTGCTTAAGTTTCTTAGCTCCTTCCTTGGCAAACAAAGGGGAATTAAGCCTCAATTCCTCCCCTTTTCTCTTTCTGTCATTTAGATAAGCTTTCAAAGCCTCAACAGCATCATAACCAACGAAAGTAAAGTACTCCACCTCGTCCTTCTCTCTGACGACCTCTATCAACAACGGTACTTCTCCTCTTTCCAGTCCCCTTTTAACATCTCCGTAGTTAAGGCTGCATATCGTTGATGCATCGAAACCACCTTGGAACATAAACAAGATTATTGCTCTATCCCTTAGCGTTGGTGCATGGTCAACTAACAGTTTTACTTCTCTCGGTGTAAGCATCATTTTTCGGTTCTCTTTCTTGGGTGCTGCCTTTGGTGTTTTGGTCATTATTGGAAAGCCGTTGCGTCTGTAGAATGATCTAATAGCTCCAACATATGTAGTTGCCATCATCTTACTTATGCCCTTCTTTCCCGATGGTTTTCTGTCCTTCCCTCTTGTCTTTACCTCGTATTCTGTTAAAAGCCACTTGTGGAACTCGGCCAATCTCTCTTCGGGTTTACCTTGCAGCCTTCTTGGCTTTCTTCTGTCCTCTTCTGCCTCATCAATCAGTTCCTTGGGGTTCAACCCCGTAAATTCTATGTATGCCTTCATTGCGGAAAGATAGGTTGCCTTGCTGCTATCTTTAACTTGTGTAATCCATTTCTTTATTTCATCATATTCCTCTAAATGCATAATTAAAGTTTTAAATCCTTTAATATTTATACTTAACTGTAGATATAAGAAAAAAGATTTTTGATTACAATTTCTGGGCATGTTTTGTCCTAAAGCTTAATTCGTCGTTCGTCGAGCTTAAGGTTCAAGATTTTCTAAGACTTTCTTGGCGGCCTGGGAAACGATTTTCGAATTGTGTTCAGCAAGTCTTGAAAGTAATTCTATGGCTCTCCGAGAACGTATGATGGCGAGTGAATCAACTATCGCCATCAGGATAAACACATCTTCGGTATCAGCCATTTTCTCAAAATGAGGCAACACCTTCTCAGACTTCATATGCCCGAGCAGTCTGATAGTATTCATACGAACTTCCCTGACAGGATGGCCAAGAGAAATAATAAGCCTGTCCTCGTATGGCAGCTTCTTGTATTCAGTGATATCATATCCACAGACAGGACACTTTCTAAAATCCTCTTTGAACTCGCTCCAGCATTTCGGGCAGAAGTACGTTGTCACAGATTTCACCCTACAGCAGCAATAAGATGAGAGTCTCACTCCCGCAGGTTTCCGATAGATTCCTCAGGAAGTACCAGACTCGCGACTGCATAGTACGTGTACTCAAGGCTCGAAATACCCCCATGAATGCTCCTTCTAAAGCCGCCGTCCGGATTCTGGAGAGCCGAGATATACCTTGCTGTTTTCTCACTCGCGTAGTCATAGCCGAGCACACAAAAACACGACACTGCATAGTACGTGTCTTCGAGGTATGGCGGGTAGCCGTTCGGAACCTTCGTGAAGCCACCACCCTGACACTCATGTTCCCTGACGAAGGAAACAACACTGTTAGCCCTCTCAATCACATTGCCGAGAACGGAAACACAGTAGTACGTTTCCTGAAGGTTTGGCGATGCTATCCCGAATCCACCGTTTTTCCGGAACTTCATGATGAAGTCCTTCACCTCATCCGGAATCTCCTTTCCAAGTAACCTTAGAGAGCTTGTAAGGATATATACGCCCTTCAGAACGTTTGGCATGTCAAAAGAGTACGTTGCCGTAGTTCCAATTTCTGAGCCGAATTCCCTCGGTACGACTTTTGTGATCTTCTCAAGTCTGTTAAACAGAAGGTCACTCACGTCCAGCAGTTTTTCGCTGAGAAGGTTTAGTGAATTTAGAGTGTAAAATATCGAGTAGGGTTCTGTCCTGATGCTGTTTCTCAGAAATTCAACGAGTTTTTCTTTATCGGGCACCTCATCCCCAATCGAAGTAAGTATATATACTGCGTAGAAAGTCTCTGGAAGAGTGGATGGCAGCTGTTTGCAGAACGTAAATCCACCGTCGTCGTTCCTTCTACTTAGCACAAACTCTCTGAGCCTTTCGACGTTGATAATATCACAGATACGGGAGTTGTACACTGCCCGCGGGAACAACGAACCACCCCCGAAAACAGGCGTCATCAGCCCTTGCCGGGCGGTTAAGGGTGGACGCCATCACCCGCATACAGTAATCTCTATGTACTACGTTGAATGTAATTTCTGCTTCGTATTTAACGGTTTCCTCAAACAATTCAGCTTTAAAGCCCACCATGGGGAAATGTATTAAAATCGGCAATGGTATGGCGCTGTAATGTACACTTGGCTTGCAGTTGGTCTTGGTGGATTTGCCGGAGCAATTTTGAGATACTACATAAGTGGATGGATGCAGAGCAGAACCTCCCTATTTCCCCTCGGTACCCTTTCAGTGAACTTCACTGGCTGTGTTCTTATTGGGCTGATAATGTATCTCTCCGAATACTGGGGGTTCTTCGACAGCGAGACGAGACTTTTCCTGACAATAGGTGTTCTCGGCTCATTCACGACAATGTCAACCTTCAGCTTTGAGACGTTCAAGATGCTGGAGAGTGGGGAATTCCTCCTGGCGCTTCTTTACACTTTCGGGACAATCAGTCTGTGTTTGCTCGGAGTGTATGTGGGCAAGCTTATTGCACTGAGTATATGGAGAACGTAAAGGGTGTCCGATATGAACGGAGAAGATGCCATCCTCCTGCGAATATACATAGGTGAATCGGACAGATACGGTGGAAAACCCCTGTACAAGTATCTGGTGGAGTTCTTCAAGGAGCAGGGTCTTGCTGGAGCAACTGTTTTCAGAGGCATCATAGGTTTCGGAAAAACGAGCATAATTCACACAACCTCGGTTCTCAGGCTATCAACAGACCTCCCTGTGGTTGTAGAGGTTGTAGACAGAAAGGACAAAATAGAAAAGATAAAACCAAAACTTGCTGAAATCGTGAAGGAGGGGTTGATTACCGAGGAGAGAGTCAAGGTAGTTTTCTACGAAGGAAACGAGTGAAGAGTCTTTCGGCCTTGTCACTCTAAAGCAAAAGTTTATAATCTCACTATTTTAGCTTGGGCGATGAAAGTCCTTGTCACCGATCCGATACCAGATGAAGCGATACAACGAATGCGCAGCGAGGGGCTGGAAGTTGACGTCAGGACGGGCATAAGCGAGGATGAACTCGTTTCGATAATACCGGAATACGAGGCACTCGTTGTGAGGAGCGGCACAAAGGTAACGAGGCGAGTTATTGAGGCGGCAAAGAAGCTCAGGATAATCGGAAGGGCTGGCGTGGGCGTTGACAATATAGACGTTCAGGCTGCAACGCAGCACGGCATAATCGTCGTAAACGCCCCTGGCGGTAATTCTGTTTCCACGGCTGAGCATACACTTGCTCTGATCCTCGCAGTCGCAAGGAGGATCCCACAGGCAGATAGAAGCGTCAAGGAGGGTAGATGGGAAAGAAAGAAGTTCATAGGTATGGAACTTAGGGGCAAAACCATAGGCGTCATAGGTCTCGGCAAGGTCGGATTCGAAGTTGCGAAGCGTGCAAAGGCTCTGGAAATGAACGTGCTTGCATATGACCCCTACATAAGCGAGGAAAGAGCCAAGGAAATTGGAGCGAAACTCGTGGACCTCGACGAGCTTCTGAAGAGTTCTGACATCGTGACGATCCATGTACCAAAAACAAAGGAGACTGAGGGACTGATATCCCGCGAGAAGATTGCCATCATGAAGGATGGAGCATATCTAATAAACTGCGCGAGAGGGGGACTTGTTGACGAAAAAGCACTGTACGATGCCCTGAAAGAGGGCAAGCTCGCTGGAGCTGCCCTGGATGTTTACGAGAAAGAGCCGCCCGATGCAAACAACCCGCTTTTCACCCTCGAAAATGTGGTTACCACTCCCCACCTCGGTGCATCGACGAAAGAGGCGCAGATAAGCGTCGGCATGACTGTTGCCAATGAAATCATCAACATGGCGAAAGGACTGCCCGTCAGAAATGCAGTAAACCTACCAAGTATGGATGCGAGAGAGTACGAGTACATCATGCCCTACCTCAAACTCGCGGAAAAAATGGGGAGGCTTGCAGCCTCCAGACTCAGGGCAGTTAGAAGCGTAAGAATTACATTCAGGGGGAGGCTCGCTGAAGTCAAGACGGAGTTCGTGACAAGGGCTCTGCTGAAGGGGCTTCTTGAGGGCATAGTGTCTAACATCAACCTCGTTTCTGCGCTTCCAGTAGCGAGAGAGCGTGGAATTGCTATCGAGGAAACGAGGGGTGATGTCGAGAGTTACGAGAGCCTTCTCGAGGCTGAAATAAGTAACGGTGAGCGCAGCATCAGCATAGCAGGTACATGCTTCGGCAGCGAGTACCGCATAGTCAGAATTGACCGCTACAAGGTGGACTTCGTGCCGGAAGGCCACTATGTGATTTCTCTTCACGAAGATAAGCCGGGAGTTATCGGCAGAGTTGGAACACTCTTCGGAAAGCACAACATAAACATCGCCGGTATGCTCGTAGGCAGGTACGGTGGGAGAGGTGGAGTGCAGCTAATGCTGCTTCTCGTTGATGACCCGCCAAGCGATGAAGTGCTCGACGAAATGGTCAAGCTCGATGGAATAATTGATGCCGTTTACGTCCACCTCTAATTTTTGTTTCATTTAATTTTTGTTATATGAATTATTCATGCACAATTCATTCCGGTCTATAATTCACAATTATCAACTCCATCACCACAGTTTTCTCAAAGTATATATACTATCAAAATCAACTTAGTGTGATGAGAAGAATCATAGATGCTAAAGATAGAAAGATTATCGAAATCCTGAAGGAGGATGCTCGAACCCCCTTCACAAGGATTGCGAAGGAGTTGGGTATTACCGAGGCTGCCGTGAGGAAGAGAGTCAAGAACCTCGAGGAGAGAGGAGTTATAAAAAAATACACGGTTGAAGTTGATGGCTCAAAGCTCGGGTACAATGTCACGGCTCTGACGGGCGTGGATACAGAGCCCGACAAATTTCTGGAAATAGCAAAGAAGCTCAAAGAGTATGATTTCACATATAACGTTTACATTACGAGTGGAGACCACATGATAATGACCGAAATCTGGGCCAAGGACAGAGAGGGGCTTATGAAAATTCTGGCAGAGATTGGAGGGCTCGATGGAGTTAAGAGAGTCTGCCCAGCCATCGTACTCGAGAAGATAAAGTAAGTAGAAACATTCTTCATGTATTAGAGTCAATAATTGCCAGTAGTAATACTGGCAATTGCAGTTAACATTTCGAGCCTGAGCGCTTCTGGTCGAAATGCTGAATGGAGCGGACATACAGACTTTGAGCAGAAGATGATGTATGTGGCAGTGTCAAAATAACAAAAAATAAATAACTAAGATACAACTTATGCAGCCTGCGCTAAGCCAGTTGGTAGATTACGTCAAGTCTACAAAAGTCTTTCGAAGGAACAGGAAAGATGTGGAACTTAAAATACTTGCAGCATTATTATACTTCTTTGGCCTTTCTTTGAGAAAAACAAGTGATTTTCTATCTTTATTCGAAGAAATAAGTCACGAATCTGTTAGGATTTACTACCATAGACTCAAAACAGTCTTAAAACAACCAGAAAAGAAGAAAAGAAGACTTGTTGCGATAGATGAAACAAAAATAAAACTGGAAAAGAAACAAATCTTTGTTTGGGCTGCTATAGACGTTGATACCATGGAATGCCTAGCTATATGGGCTTCTGGAGGAAGAGGAAGCTTTGAAGCTTACGTTTTCCTTAGAGAAGTTCTCAAGCATTGCGAAAACAAGCCAGAGATCGTTGTTGATAGAGGTTTCTGGTATCTGTGGGCTTTGAAAAGGTTAGGGCTGAGATACAGGCATGAAACGTTTGGTAGAAGAAATGCTGTAGAAGGATTCTTTTCGAGGTTTAAAGAGAGAACGAAGAGGTTCTGGAACAGATTTCCATTCAGGAGTTCTTTTGTCTCTGTACAGAGCTGGTTGGAGAGCTTTATGGCCTTCTACAACTACTGGAGGTGTTAACTTGACACTACCGATGTATGTAGCCGGTACGTAATTTCTACATGACGTCAACATCTTCGAGAGCCCGTAGAACATCTTCATCGCTCAGTTCTCGGAAGTCGTAGTAGTATTCGGCTACTGCAAAGGGTGAATACGCCTGGACGTTCAAAACTACCACCTCGTCCGCGTAGTCCTCAAGCAGTTCTACCGTGGTCTCAGGAGCGCAGGGGGCCGCAGCTATTATTTTTCCGGCGTTTTTATTTCTCAAAAGTTCTATTGCCGCAATAGCTGTGTATCCAGTAGCAAAACCATCGTCAACAAGTAGCACGGTTTTTCCATCCAGATCATGTATTTCACCCTCACCTTTTCTGTAAACGTTTACTCTCCTCTCTACTTCCTTCTTAACATTTTCAGCGATTCCCCATATCTCGTCATCGCTGAGACCGGTCCTGTTAACGATTTTCTTGTTGAGGTAAATGGAGCCGTCTTCTGCCACTGCCCCGAAGCCTGCTTCAGGGTTCAATGGTACCGGAAGCTTCCTAACGCCTACTATCAGAAGGGGTTTTCCCCTCTCTTTTGCAATTTCAGCTGCTACGATGACTCCACCCCGAGGTATCCCCGCAACGACATCGAAATCAACATCGAGCTTCGAAAGCTCTCTTCCCGCATGAGTTCTGTCACGATATATCATAATTAACTACATTGTCGGCATCATATAACAGTCTTTGCCAAAGCTTTTTTAAACCAGCTCCGAACATTAGTTCGATGAAGGTTGCAGAGGGCATTGCAGTCATCCTCGGAATGCTCGTTCCATTTACCTTCAAAAGCTACAGCCTTGCAGCCTACCTTTACTGGATAACCTTCACAACGGCGTATCTCATCTACGTGGCATTCACAACGAGGAGGTGGATCCGTGAATGAGTTCCACGCTTTGCTCGCCGCCTACGCCGTAGCAGGCACGGCAATAGCACTATACGCAAGGAAGTTAGGAGTAAAGGATCATGTTGATTTCTTCATAGCAGGGAGAAACGTCAGCGGAGTTATTTCCGCTTTAACATACGCGGCAACAACGTATTCCGCGTTCATGATGGTTGGTCTCGTAGGCTACACATATGCGAGCGGGGTTGGCGCGGCAGCATTCGAACTTTTCTACCTCGTCGGTACACTCTTCCTTCTTTCGACCTTCGCTCGTAAAATATGGCAGATAGCAAAAGACTACGAAATTGTCTCACCCGCGGAGCTCATAGGACACTTTCATGGTAGAAGTGCAGCCATCGCCGCAGCCCTCGTATCGCTTATCGCCCTCATACCTTACACATCCATTCAGATTATAGGCGTTTCTCTGCTTCTTGAAAAAACCGGAATCACATACACCAGCGCCGTCTTTGTAACTACTGCCCTTGTGGTGCTGTGGGCTCTGATAGGAGGTCTGAGAGGTGTTGCGTGGACTGATGCCGTGCAGGGAGGCGTTATGCTTTTTGCAGCAGTTGCAGCGGTACTCTGGGTATACCAGTGGGGCTTCTCGGACGTTTCCTTCATCTCAGAAGTTGAAAGGCTCGGTGAGCTTCTTGTGGTCCCCAACAGCTTCTGGACGCCCGCAAAATTCGCCGGCCTTACTGTTCCGTGGTTCTTCTTTGCCCTCACCAACCCACAGGTCGTGCAGCGCCTGTTCATCCCAAAAGACAGCAATGCCCTCAGAAAGATGATTCTGCTTTTCGGAGGCTTTGGACTCATCTACACCGTGCTCGTCACGTTCCTCGGATTAGAACTCAGGACGCTTACAGAGATAGGAAAATTCCCGCTCGTAAGCAATGCTGATGCGGTAACCCCAACCCTTCTAACGCTGATGCCCGGCTGGCTTTTCCTGCTCGTAGCGTTCAGCATACTCGCAGCAGCGATTACAACTGCGAACTCAATAGTACTGGCGCTGTCCTCCATCGTTTCGAGGGACATCGCAGGAGAAAAAGGCCTCGCTGTTGGTCAAGTAGCGGTTCTCGGCATCTCGATGGCTGTAGCTGTCTTCGCCCTGATGAGACCGGGCTACATAGTCGAGCTTGCAGTGCTGTCGTCCACAATTCTGCTCAGCCTGCTTCCTCCGACTCTCGCCATTCTCGGAGTCTTGCCTCTCGGAAGGCGCGCCGGAGCAATCACAATTCTGATGGGTACCTTTACTGCAATAATGCTAATGGCATTGCACATTACTCCTGCAGGGATTCCTGCATCTCTGTGGGTTCTGTTTGTCTCACTGGCCATCTATACAGCACTAACCTTCAAGCAGCGCTCTCGATAGAAGAGGTGCAACGCTAACGTAGCTTATGGGGCTTGGAACCGTATCCGTACCAACGACCTCTTCAGCTCCGTTTTCAAGTATTCTCCGGAGAGCGTCAGACGTCAAAACAGGATGCGTGCACATTACGTAGATTTTTCCGCAACCAGCCCTCTTCAGAACCTTGATTGCCTGCACGACGGTAGCGCCAGTGGAAATCATATCATCAACTATTATTACATCCCTCCCTTCGACATCTGCGGGAGCGGACTCGATTATGACATTCTCTGCATCGACCCTTATCTTCCTCATGTACCGATAATCTGCTCCGAGTTTTTCGGCAACTATTGATGCCCACCTGACCGCCTCCTCGTCCGGCCCAATCACTACAGGATCGCTGACGTCAAAGTTTCTCGCGTACTCTGCAAGTTCCTCCATCGCAGTCAGGTTTACGACTTCAAAGGGAAATTCATCCACCATCCTTTCAAGATGGAAATCAACGACGTACATACGGTCGATGCACGAGAAAATCCTTGCAATGATTCTGATAGGGAAAGCTTCGCCCCTAATCACTCTTTCCCTCGAGTAAGGAAAGTACGGAAACACGGCAAAAACTCTCTCTGCCCCATACTCCTTGAGCGTTTCCGCAAGGAATAAAGACTCCATTAACATCTCGTCGGGATTGTGGGCAAGAGAGTTCACAATTACTACATCCCCACGCACCTCGCCAGAGATCCTCACGTACTTTTCTCCGCTCGGCAATTTTTCGAGTTGTGCATATCCGAGCCTGAAGCCAGTGAGGCGAGACAGCTTTACCGCCATCAGACCCTGAGAACCAGGTATCAGCAGCATCGAGACACATTACAAAAAAAGAGATATTTAGTTTTTGTCAGTTAGTTTTTGTCAGTCTTGCGGGGAAAGTACTCGAGGAGTTCTACGGGTATGGGCAGAACGACTGTCGTACCCTGCTCCGAAGCAGCCTCGTTTATCGTTTGAAGAACTCTGAGCATCATTGCGCCCCTGCTTTGCGCCAGTATGTCTGCCGCTTCTCTGAGCTTAATTGCTGCTTGCAGTTCCGCATCGGCCCTGATTATCTTCGCTCTTCTTTCTCTCTCTGCCTCGGCCTGCATTGCCATTGCACGCTGCATCTCCTTCGGTAGTTCGACGTCCTTTATTTCTACGGCAGTAACCTTAATTCCCCACGGATTTGTCGCCTCATCGATAATCTGCTGGAGCTTGACGTTAAGCTTGTCCCTCTCCGAAAGCACCTCGTCGAGCTCAGCCTGACCTATCACGCTTCTGAGCGTTGTTTGAGCAATCTGGGCCGTGGCGAAGCGGTAGTCAAGGACTTCTGTTACAGCCTTTTCAGGATCGACGACGCGGTAATAAACCACTGCGTTGACCCTGACGGTAACGTTATCCCTCGTAACCACTTCCTGCGATGGAACGTCATACGTTGCCGTTCTCAGATCGACTATGACCATTGTTTCGAGGATTGGAATAACGAAGAAGAGTCCCGGCCCCCTCGCACCAACGAGTCTTCCAAGCCTGAAGATTACACCACGCTCGTACTCTTTCACGACTCTTATCGCCGAAAGGAGAAAGAGAATTACGACTGCGACCAGCCCTACGAATATCAGATTTACGTTAGCCGGTATTAAATCCATATCTCTACCTCGCACACGACCTATAAATACGTTTGGAGTGGTTCAAAAATGTAGATAGATCAGAGGAATGTTACTTGGCCATACTCTTTGCGTAGCAGAGGGCTGCAATCGTCGCAGCAACAACTTCCTCCTTTGTCAGCTCCTCTTCCCAGAATATCTCCGCTAGTTTCTTCTTCAAAGGCTGGAGCTCCTCTGTAATCTTCTTTATGCTCTCCTTTATGTTCTGCTCCTCTATGAACTTGGTGTGTGTTTCGCCTCTGACAAAAGCCTCGTTATGCATCACGGCCATGTGGAACGGTATATTCGTCTCAACGCCGTCTATTATGTAACCGTGCAGTGCTCTCCGCATTCGCTGGATCGCTTCCATTCTGTCGTTGCCCCAAACCGAGAGCTTTGAAATCATGGGGTCGTAGTAGGGCGTTATCTCGCAGCCCATGTGGATGCCGCTATCAACCCTGACACCAATACCGCCGGGGCTGCGATAGTGGACGATTACGCCCGTTTTTGGAAGGAACGTGATGGGATCCTCAGCGTAAATTCTGCACTCTATCGCATGCCCTCTGAATTCGACGTCTTCCTGCTCGTGCTGCAGAGGTTCTCCGTCGGCAATCCGAATCTGGTACTTCACAATGTCGATGCCCGTAATTAACTCGGTAATTGGATGCTCAACCTGAACACGGGTGTTCATCTCGAGGAAGTAGAACTCTCCTTCGTAATAGAGAAACTCCATGGTACCGGCGTTCGTATAGCCTATGTGCCTAGCACCTTTAACCGCAAGTCTGCCAATCTTCTCCCTCGTTTCTTCGTCAACGACTGGCGAGGGGGCCTCTTCTATAACCTTCTGGTGTCTGCGCTGAATGCTGCACTCCCTCTCGCCGAGATGTATGACGTTGCCGTGCTCATCTGCAAGAACCTGAAACTCAATGTGTCTCGGTTTTGGCATGTACTTTTCGATATAAACTGCCGGATCTCTGAAGTATTTCTCACCCAGTGTTTTAGAGCGATGGTATGCGGCTTCAAGCTCTTCTTCGGTCCATGCTATGGATATGCCAATGCCACCCCCACCGCCAGATGCTTTTATTGCTACAGGATAGCCTATTTTTTCAGCCCACTTGTACGCATCGTCGAGATTTCTTAATTCGGGGCTGCCAGGCACAACGGGCACGCCTGCCTCACTCATTAACTTCCTTGCGTTAAGCTTGGAGCCCATCGCTTCGATGACATCCGGCGACGGCCCTATGAACTTGATTCCTTCCTCCTCGCATCTCCTTGCGAACTCAGCATTCTCAGCGAGAAATCCATAACCAGGATGAATTGCTTCGCATTCTGCCTTCTTAGCGACCTCTATTATCTTGTCTATGTTGAGGTAGCTGTCCTTCGGCTCCGGCTTTCCTATCCAGTAAGCCTCATCAGCGTAAACACGATGGAACGACTTTTTGTCGGCGGTGCTATATACGGCAACCGTAGAAATGTCCAGCTCCTTGCAAGCGCGCATGATTCTTACCGCAATCTCACCCCTGTTGGCAACGAGTATCTTGCGGAACATCGCTGCTCGTTTGCCTCACAATTTAAATAATTTTTCAGGATTCATCACTCAGGGCAGAAGTTCTGGAAAGTGCATTAAAAGTAAGAGCAGGAATGTACTAACATAGGCACGGGCGTTGTGACAAGGAAGTACTAGACAATGATCCCCCAAAGAAGTGTTTTCAATTCGGCAACCATAACATACAAGAACTTAAGCGGATACCTTTTTAAGAGAACAGAGTAAGTGTTTGAGAGATGGTTGTAGTTGAAGGCTGGCTGCTCGACGCAGACTATATAACTGAGAACGGAAAAGCCGTAATTAGGCTGTGGTGTAAGGACGAGAAAGGAATTTTTGTAGCTTATGATCGCTCGTTTCAGCCTTACTTTTATGCAATAAAGGAGGAAGGAGTTACTGCCGAAGATATAATGAACTTAAAAATCCAGAAGAGAAAGGAAGTTATTTCTCCCGAGAGAGTTGAGGAAACTACCGCAAAAAATCTCGGTAGAGAGGTTGAGGTTTTCAAAATCTATGCAAAACACCCTCAGCACGTCCCAAAGCTTCGCGAAGCTGTTGGAGAACTCCTCGAAGTCAGGGAAGCGGACATACCATTTGCCTACCGCTACCTAATCGACAAGGATCTTGCGTGTATGGATGGAATAACCATTGAATGTGTGGAACGTACAGGCTCCTTCAGAAGTTATGAGGTTAAGAACGTCAAGAGAAATCCAAAAGATGATTTCCCAGAGTTGAAGATTCTCGCATTCGACTGTGAGATGCTTTCAGCCGTGGGTATGCCTGACCCGGAAAAAGACCCGATAATTGTTATTTCTGTTAAATCCGGCGATTTTGAGGACATAATTAACGGTGACGACGAAAGGGAAGTCCTGAAAAGATTCGTGAAAGCTGTGAAAGACATAGATCCAGACGTAATCGTCGGATACAACCAAGATAGTTTCGACTGGCCATACATAAAGAAGAGAGCCGAAAAACTCAGCGTGAGGCTGGACATAGGAAGAGACAGAAGCGAGCTTGCAATGAGAGGTGGAAGGCCGAAGATTGCTGGCAGGCTGAATGTTGACCTCTACGACATAGCGATGAGGAGCATCGATGTAAAGATAAAGAAGCTCGAGAACGTGGCCGAATTTCTGGGAACAAAGGTGGAGCTTGCAGACATAGAAGCGAAGGACATCTACAAGCACTGGACGAGGGGTGATAGAGAAGCCGTGCTGAGATACGCAAGGCAGGACGTGCTTAACACTTATTTCATAGCTGAAGAGCTACTGCCGATGCACTACGAGCTGTCAAGAATGATACGCATCCCCCTCGACGACGTCACAAGATGTGGAAGGGGCAAGCAGGTGGAATGGCTACTTATGAGTGAGGCGTACAAGCTTGGAGAACTCGCTCCGAATCCGAGAGAGGCTGGCGAAAAGTATGAAGGCGCGTTCGTGCTCGAGCCAGCAAGAGGATTGCACGAGAACGTAATCTGCCTCGACTTCGCCTCGATGTACCCCTCCATAATGATATCCTTCAACATAAGCCCCGATACCCTCGTAATAGGCAAGTGCGACGACTGCAATGTAGCTCCGGAAGTTGGGCATAAGTTCAGAAGAGAGCCCGACGGCTTCTTCAAGCGCATTCTGCGCATGCTGATAGAGAAGCGCAGGGAAATAAAGAAGATAATGAAGAAACTCGATAGAGAGAGCAACGAGTACAGGCTGCTCGACATTAAGCAGGCTACGCTCAAGGTTTTAACGAACTCATTCTACGGCTATACCGGCTGGAGTTTGGCGAGGTGGTACTGCAGAGAGTGCGCTGAAGCAACAACAGCGTGGGGGAGACATTTCATAAAGAAGTCTGCCCAGATCGCCAAAGAACTGGGTCTGGAAGTTTTGTATGGAGACACAGACAGTATATTCGTGAAGAAAAGCGGATTGAATCTTGAAGAGCTGAAGAAAGAAGTCAGAAAGCTCATAGGAAAGCTGAGAGAAGAGATGCCAATACTGATAGAGATAGACGAGTACTACAGCGCTATATTCTTCGTTGAAAAGAAGAGGTACGCAGGCCTGACGGCAGACGGAAGAATCGTCGTTAAAGGTCTGGAGGTAAGAAGGGGAGACTGGTGTGAGCTTGCAAAGAGGGTTCAGAAAAACGTTATTGAAATAATACTGAAGGATCGTGATCCAGAAAAAGCCGTAAACTACGTCAGAAAGGTTATCGAAGAGATAAAGAGTGGGAAGGTGCCGATAGAGGACTATATCATCTACAAAGGTCTCACGAGAAAACCGTCAAAGTACGAGAGTATGCAGGCTCACGTTAAGGCGGCAATGAAAGCTGCGAAAAAAGGGATCGTTTACACAATTGGTTCTAAAGTTGGTTTCGTCGTTTTAAAGGGGACGGGTAACATTGGAGACAGAGCTTTTCCGTCGGATCTGATAGAGGATTTCGACGGTGATAGCATTGTTGATGTTGACGGCAACCGCTACAAGCTTGACAAGGACTACTACATTGACAACCAGGTAATTCCAGTGGTGATGCGAATTCTCGAGAGATTTGGTTACAGCGAGTCGCAGATAAAAGGTAGAGAGCAGAAAACGCTTGATGCTTTCTGGTAGTAAGTTATCGCCAATTATCTAATTCTGTATCGACACAGAACCCATCTATCAAACAAATTTACTAACCACGATCGGTAGTTAATCTGGATTAAAGTCGCCAGCAAACGCTCAAGAGTGCAAATCGAAGCTAAATTTAATATATTTTTTCATTAAAATCGAAATAAGCATTTTAAAATAATGCGTATGCTCCGTCAAAGCACGAAAAAAGTTTATTAACACACCACTGCCAAAGGCAGCAGGATGGGCAGCGTAAAAGATTTGCAGGTTTTAAAAGAGCCTGAAAGGGATAACCTTGGGCTTGGGCGCTTCATTTTCTCCGATCGCTATTCAGTTTTCGATTATGGCGAGATGCCTGACAAAATAAACGGCAAGGGCGCGTCGCTCTGTCTGATTTCTGCCTACTTCTTCGAAAGACTTGAGAAAGAAAATGTAGCAAATCACTACGTTGGCATAGTTGAAGGCGATAAGGCGAAGAGGCTCGAAGAACTGGAAAGTCCAAGCAACATTATGGAAGTACAGCTTGTTAGGGTGATTAAACCACTAAAGGTAAACGGTTACGATTACAGCCCGATTAAAGCTGAAAAGGCCAATTACCTCATCCCCCTTGAAGTTATCTACCGTAACGTACTACCTGAAGGTTCAAGCGTGTTCAGAAGGCTGGAAAAAGGATTGATTACACCAGAGCAGCTTGGACTTGAAGGAATGCCAAAACCAGGACAAAAACTTGATAAGCCCATAATAGAGGCGAGTACGAAGCTTGAGAGCGAGGATCGCTACATTACCTGGGAAGAGGCAAAGGAAATCTCGGGATTGAGCGAAGAAGAAATCGAAGAGCTGAAGTCAATCACAATGAGTGTAAACGAGATTATCACGAAAGTGGTCTCAAAGGTCGGAATCGTGAACGAAGACGGAAAGCTCGAGTTTGCCTTCGACGAAAAAAGAAGGCTGATGGTGGTGGATGCAATAGGTACACCGGATGAGTGTCGCTTCAGTTTTGAAGGCATGCAGATAAGCAAGGAAGTTCTCAGGCACTACTACAGGAGAACGGACTGGTACAGAAGGGTTGAAGCTCTAAAAGGGCAGCCCGACTGGAGAGAGAAAGCTGGTACACCGCCCAGGCTTCCAGAGGAATTGAGGATGGCTGTGTCTGAAATGTACATGGCATGCTGCAATGAAATAACAGGCATCAGGTTTTTCGATGTTGACAGCCTTAAGGAAGTTGTCAAGAAGCTGAAAGAGTTGATGCAGGTGTCGGCATGAAAGAGGAAAGAATAAAGGCAGCCCTTGCAATAGAAGATGGAACATTCGTAGAAGGTTTTGGATTCGGAAGCGAAGGTGTGGCTGAAGGAGAGCTCGTTTTCAACACGTCAATGACAGGCTACGTTGAAGCCTTGACGGATCCAAGCTACGCCGGACAGATTCTCATGATGACATATCCTCTTATAGGCAATTATGGTGTTTGCAGGGATGATTTCGAGAGCGACGGAGTTAAGGTTGAGGGCTTTGTTGTGAGAGAGCTTTGCAAAAAACCCAGTAACTGGAGAAGTCAGCTGAGCGTTGACGAACTGCTGAAAGAGTATGGAGTACCAGGTATTGAAGGTGTCGATACGAGAATGCTGACGAAGAAGACGAGGATATACGGAGCGATGAAAGCTGTTCTTGCTGTTGGTGACTACGATAAAGAAGAATTGCTTAAAAGGGCAGTCGAGCAGCCCTCTATAACGGAACTCGACCTCGTCGATAAGGTGTGTGTTAGAGAACCGAAACGCATGGAGGCTGAAAAGGGCAAATACGAGGTTGTTCTCGTTGATTGTGGAATTAAGCTCAGCATAGCGAGGCAACTCGTGAAGAGGGGCGTTAACGTCACTCTTGTCCCTTACAATTACCCTGCAGAGAAAATACTCGAAATGAACCCCGACGGTGTTTTCATCTCGAATGGCCCCGGTGATCCGGCAAGGGTTAAACCCACAATCGAAACCATAAGAAAACTTGCAGGCAAGTTGCCAATGGCCGGAATATGCCTCGGCCACCAGCTTATTGGCTTAGCTATGGGGGCCAAGACTTTCAAGCTCAAATTCGGGCATCGTGGGGCGAACCAGCCGGTTAAGGACTTCGAGACTGGTAGGGTTTTCATATCGAGCCAGAATCATGGCTTTGCCGTAGATGACAAATCGCTCCCACCCAACATGGAAGTTACGCAGATTAACCTCAACGACCACACCGTCGAAGGTCTGAGGCATAAAGAGTACCCGCTGATGTGCGTCCAGTACCATCCCGAAGCTTCCCCAGGCCCGCACGATACGTACTTCTTCTTCGATCGGTTTGTGAAAATGCTCAGAGAGTATTAGGGGTGAAGAAATGCCTAAGCGTGAAGATATCAAAAAAATCATGGTCATAGGCTCCGGCCCGATAGTAATAGGGCAGGCTGCCGAGTTCGATTACTCTGGCAGTCAGGCGTGCAAGGCTCTGCGCGAAGAGGGCTACGAAGTTGTCCTCGTAAACTCGAACCCAGCGACGATAATGACTGATCCAGAGATGGCAGACAGAACGTACATCGAGCCGCTGACAGCCGACGTGGTTGCAAGAATAATCGAGCGTGAAACGCCAGATGCGTTGCTTCCAACCCTTGGTGGGCAGACAGCACTCAACATTGCTGTCCAGCTTGGAGAAATGGGCGTCCTCGATAAGTACGGCGTTGAGCTCATAGGAGCAAAGCTCGACGCAATAAAGAAGGCTGAAGACAGGGAGCTGTTCAAGGAATGCATGCATCGCATTGGTCTCGAGGTTCCGAGGAGCGATATAGCCAACGACATAAGTGAAGCCCTATCAATTGCAGAGGAGATCGGATACCCCGTCGTTGTGAGGCCTGCATTCACCCTTGGCGGGACTGGGGGAGGTATAGCGTACAACCGTGAAGAGCTGAAAGAAATCGCTGCTCATGGTCTTGAAATGTCCATGATAAACCAGGTTCTCATCGAAGAAGGTGTAATCGGCTGGAAGGAGTTCGAACTTGAAGTAATGAGAGATTTAGCCGATAACGTTGTGATAATCTGCTCAATTGAAAACTTCGACCCGATGGGCGTTCATACGGGAGATAGCATAACCGTTGCTCCGGCTCAAACTCTTACAGACTGGGAATACCAGCGTTTGAGAGACGCTGCAATAGATATAATCAGGGAGATTGGCGTAGAGACGGGAGGAAGTAACATACAGTTTGCCGTGCATCCTACAACCGAGCGCTTTGTTGCGATAGAGATGAATCCCCGTGTAAGCCGCTCATCTGCGCTGGCGTCTAAAGCTACTGGTTTTCCCATTGCAAAGATTGCTGCAAAGCTCGCAGTTGGCTATACTCTCGATGAAATACCCAACGACATAACGAAGGAGACGCCAGCGAGCTTCGAGCCAACGATTGACTACGTCGTCGTAAAGATTCCGCGCTTCGCCTTCGACAAGTTCCCCACAGCCGACCCGGTTCTCGGCAGCCAGATGAAGAGCGTCGGAGAAGTTATGGCAATAGGTAGAACGTTCGAGGAGGCTCTGCAGAAGGCGTTGAGAAGCCTCGAAATCGGACGCTACGGGCTTGGCAGCGACGGGAAGGATAAGGACGTTACGAGAGAGGAAATAATCAGAAAGCTTCGCTATCCGAATGCGCAGAGAGTGTTCTACATCCGCTATGCCTTACAGAAGGGGTTCAGTGTGGAGGAGATTTACGAGATAACAAAGATAGATCCCTGGTTTATCGAGAAAATCAAAAACATCGTAGAGATGGAAAAAGAACTGAAGGAGCTCGCTTCAAAGCATTCAATTGATGACGTTCCTCCTGAAATACTCAAAAAGGCGAAGAAGCTTGGATTTTCTGACGTGCAGCTTGCGAAGATATTCGGAGTTAGTGAGGTAGAAATCAGGAGAATAAGAAAGAGAGATGGGATTTCTGCGGTTTTCAAAATGGTCGATACGTGTGCAGCCGAATTCGAAGCAAAAACACCCTACTACTACTCAACGTACGAAGAGGAGAACGATGCAAAACCCACGGAGAAGCCAAAGGTAATGATCCTTGGCGGTGGGCCGAACAGAATAGGGCAGGGTATAGAGTTCGACTACTGCTGCTGTCACGCTGTCTTCAGCCTCAAGGAGGAAGGATACGAGACCATCATGGTGAACAACAATCCAGAGACTGTATCGACAGACTACGACACTTCTGACAGGCTCTACTTCGAGCCGATAACCCATGAAGACGTCATGAACATCTATGAGAATGAGAAACCAGAAGGCGTTATTGTTCAGTTTGGCGGGCAAACGCCGCTGAACATAGCTAAGCAGCTCGAAAGCAGCGGGGCAAAAATTCTCGGCACTTCGGTTGACTCGATAGACATAGCCGAAGATAGAGAAAGGTTCGCAGAGCTGTGCAACAGGCTCGGCATCCCACAGCCTGAGAACGGTATAGCGCACAGCATAGAAGAAGCAAAGGAAATCGCTGCGAGGATTGGCTACCCTGTTCTTGTCCGCCCGTCTTACGTTCTGGGCGGAAGGGCAATGGAGATAGTTTACGATGAGGAGACTCTGGAGCGCTACATAAGCGAGGCCCTCGAAGTCAGCCCGGAGAAGCCAATCCTCATAGACAAGTTCCTCGAGGACGCAATAGAGGTTGAAGTTGATGCGCTTTGTGATGGCGAAGAAGTTGTTATCGGAGGCATAATGGAGCATATAGAGGAGGCCGGTGTGCACAGCGGTGATTCTGCTTGTGTTTTACCGCCCGTATCGCTTTCTCAGGACATAATAGACAGAATCGTGGACTACACAAGAAAAATGGCCCTCGAGCTGAACGTTGTAGGGCTTATAAACATACAGTATGCTGTCAAGGATAACATCGTCTATGTGCTTGAAGCAAATCCGAGGGCAAGCAGAACCGTCCCCTTCGTCAGCAAGGCTACGGGCATACCTCTCGCAAAGATAGCTGCAAAGCTTATGACAGGCAAAAAGCTGAAGGAGCTTGGCGTTAAGGAAAGACTCAACTTAAAGCATGTTGCAGTGAAAGAGGCAGTATTCCCGTTCATCAAGCTGCCGGGTGTCGATCCCGTCCTCGGCCCGGAGATGAAATCAACTGGAGAGGTCATGGGAATAGACTATGATTTCGGCGTTGCGTACTACAAGGCCGAACTTGCTGCAGGCATGCGTTTACCAACTGAAGGGACGGTATTCATCAGTGTAAAGAAAGAAGACAGGGAAAGAGTCCTGCCCGTTGCGAAAAAGCTCGCAGAACTCGGATTTAAGATCATCGCAACCAACGGAACCGCAAACTTCCTGAGGGCGAATGGAATCGATGCTGAGATAGTAAACAAGGTGAGTCAGGGCAGGCCCAATATACTGGATGTAATAATAAACAGGCAGGTAGACCTCATAATAAACACGCCAAGTGGTAAGAGGGGCAAAACTGAGGGCTATATGATACGCAGGGCAGCAGTTGATCACAACATACCATACATTACGACGGTTTCGGGAGCCATAGCAGCAGTGAAGGGCATCGAGGCGATAAAGAACGCGCAGATGACCATAAAGTCAATCCAAGAATACCATGAAGAGGCCGTATGAGCGGCCAGGCAGAAACGAGCTGGAAGATATCGAGGAGTTCGCAAAGATAGACCACGGTAGACACTCGAGAGCCGGTAAGCCTGAAGCAGTTTTTGCAGAGTTCAAAACGCCGGAAGAAGTCGTCAGAATTGTGAAAGCCCAGATTGAAAGGTGTGGTGAGTCTCTCGTAACGAGGGCGAGCAGCGAGCACATCGAGGCCATCCTTAAGGAGTTCTCCGATTGCGACGTTAAGGTCAACAGGAAGGGTAGGGTCGTTGCAATAAGAAGACGTTTGAAGGAGTATTCTGCAGAATCCAGACCAGTCGGAAAGGTGGCAATTCTAACTGCAGGAACGTCTGACATTCCCGTTGCAGAGGAGGCTGCCGCCACGGCAGAGTTTCTTGGCATGGAAGTGTTGAAGTTCTACG
Organism: Archaeoglobus veneficus SNP6; assembly: GCF_000194625.1. Classification (NCBI taxonomy): domain Archaea; kingdom Methanobacteriati; phylum Methanobacteriota; class Archaeoglobi; order Archaeoglobales; family Archaeoglobaceae; genus Archaeoglobus; species Archaeoglobus veneficus. The sequence continues at coordinate 1,373,736 of NC_015320.1, forward strand.
ACGTCGGCGTTGCGGGTATCCACCGCCTCATCGAGCCTGTAAAGAAGATAAGAGAGGCGAAAGTAGATGCAGTTATAGCCATTGCTGGAATGGAGGGTGCTTTGCCGTCAGTTGTTGCAGGGCTTGTTGACAGACCTGTAATTGCTGTCCCGACTTCTATTGGATATGGTGTGAATCTAAACGGATTGACCACGCTCTTTGCAATGCTGCAGAGTTGCTCTTCAGGCGTGGCAGTCGTCAACATAGACAACGGGTTCGGTGCTGCCGTTTTCGCATACCTCATCGCGAGGACTGCGAGGCTTTAGCCACGAGTTTTTCAAGCTTACCGAGATTCCCCTCCTTCCCCAGCACGTACAGCACGTCCTCAAGCTTAAGAACCGTGTCCGGATCGGGGAAAATTACCTCTCCGTTTCTCTCTATGGCCACCACGATACACCCAGTCAGTTTTCTCAGATTCGTATCCCTCAAACTCTTCCCTGCAAACTCATTATTCCTGAGAACAATTTTCTCAAGCATGAGTGTACCCTGCCTTCCTATTATCTCTATGAAATCTGCTGCTGTAGGTCTCTGGACTGCTACGGCAACCTTTTTTGCAGCATCTCTATAGGGGGACAACAGCATGTCGACTCCAACCCTTCTCAACTTCTTCTCACTGGCAGGCGTTCTGAGGACAGAAATTGTGAATATCTCAGGGTTCATGTCTTTTGCAACCATTACAGCAAAGGCATTTGCTGAATCTCGCTCCATGCATACCACTAAACACCTCGCCCGTCTAACTCCTGCTTTCTCCAGAACTTCCTCTTCGGTGGCATCACCTTGAACAGCCAAAAATCCATTTTCCCTTGCTATGGTAACTTTGTTCGGGTCGAGGTCGATTACAACGACTTTATCCTTTGAGAACTCCTTGGATATCTCCATACCCATCTTGCCGTAACCGCACACGATGACGTGATTTGAAATCTTTTCAAGCAATTTTTTCCACCTCTCACTTCTTCTTTCAATTAAAACTGGAATTACCGCGTCAATGGAGTAAAGAAAGAGACCAACACCAAAAACCATTAGAAACATCGAAAGTACCCTTCCAGCAGCGCTGAGCTCACCAACTTCTCGATAACCAGTTGTCGTTATAGTAAGCACAGTCATGTACAGGCAGTCGAAGAGGGGCCACCCTTCAATGAAATAATAACCAAGGGTGCCGAAAGTCGTAACGGCTATTAAGAGCAGAATCAGGATGACGATTCGTCTTTCAAGGTTGTTGTAGTTCATTAAACGAAGTTGGTTGCAAATAACTTAAAATTTTGGCGATTAAGATAATGATGTGAAGTTTGATGCCGAAACGATTGCTATGCTGAGGGTGTTACTTGCTGGAATATGGATAAAAACCATAGGATATATGACTGTAGGGGCAGGAATCTTCCTTGCCCCCGTGAGCAGAGCAGCCCAGTTGATTATTGCATTCGGGTTCGTTCTCGTTGCAGTTGGATGGAGTCTTGTTTACAGAGCACTTGTTATGTCGAGGCGGTAGATTCCTTCGCCTTCTCCCTGTAAGACCTTTCAATTTTGTTGTAGAGGTCCTTCGCCATCTCGTAGTACTTCGCCGCTTCGTCAAACTTCATCATGTCGTTGTACATTGTTCCGAGGTAGCCGTAGGTGTCCGCAACGTACTTGAGCAGCTTTTCATCCTCACTCGACAGCTTCTCAAAGATTTCGAGAGCCTCCCTGTGGTACTTTTCAGCTTTATCAAACCTGCTCAGTTTTCTGTAGAGTACGCCCATGTTGTTAAGGAGTACGCCAAGCTGGGGTAGAAAGTTCTCGTTTTCCTTTGCGAGCTTTCTGAGAATATCTTCACCCTCTTTGTAGTACTTTTCAGCAATATCGAGTCTCTTCGTCCTCGTGTAAAATACTCCGGCGTTATACAATGTTTCTGCAAGCTCCGCTTCGTTTCCAGCACTCTTTCTTATCTCAAGAGCCCACACCAGATACTTCTCTGCCTCATCGTTCCTCTTCAAGTCCATATAGAGCACAGCAAGTTCATTGAGCACATCTGCAAGCATCGGAAGGTAACTTTCGTCCTTTTCTGAGAGTTCTTTGAGTATTTTTTCAGCCTCTTTGAAGATTTTCTCAGCCTTATCCTTCATTCTCATCTGGTAGATTGCTCTCCCTCCACTAATCAGGAATCTTGCTTCGAGGTCGGGTATACCGAGTCTCCTGCAAAGCTTGGCAGCAGTAAGTGAAGAAACAGCCAGATTTGATATGTCCTCTTCGCCAGCCTTCCCCTCTGAGAGGTAGGAGAAGTGTGAGAAGTAAACGAGGAGAAGCAGATTCTTCCACTCTTCGTCAATGTTCGCAACGCACATCGGGTCGGCAAACAGATTTACTGCAACCTTCCTAATCTCTTCCGGGGCGCTTGTTGTTATCACATCTATTGCACTCAGAGGTGTACCTTTCCTGACCATATCAATTATTTCACTCACAACATCCATACTCCGGACTTTGGAAGTAAGTATTTAAAGATAACCTTTTATTTTTTAACGATAAAACGTAGTGTTTTTCCCATGTTTATCGGTGTGAATTTCCAGTGTGACCAACCACCACCTGTGCTACGCCCTATCAAATTTATAATGGTAAATCTTTTAAAACCACAACTCGCTCAGAAGCCCTAAAAGGTGATAACTTGCTGACAGAAGTGATGATTCTCAGTTTTGGAGGTCAGGGTGGTGTAACGGCTGCAAGAATTCTCGCTCTCGCTGCAGTAAGCGAGGGAATGTACGCACAGGCCATTCCACAGTTCGGAGCGGAGAGAAGAGGTTCCCTTGTCAGGAGCTATCTCAGACTATCTGACAGGCCAATAAGAAGGCATTCTTCCATAAAAAAGGCAGATGTGCTGGCCATATTTGCCGAGAAGATTCTTGGTATAGTTAATGCGAATGAGTTCATCAGGGATGGGGGAATTGCTATTCTGAACGCAAAGCAAGGCATTGCAGAGAAAAACTACTGCGTTAATGCTGCTGACATTGCTCTGAGCCTTAATCTTGTGGCTGCAGGCTGGCCAATCGTGAACACTGCAATGGCAGGGGCCATGGCAAAGCCCCTCGGGCTGTCAATAGACTCGGTGATAGAAGCCATAAAGTCAACGTTCCCCGGAGAACTCGCCGAAGTAAACGCAAAAGCAGCAGAAATTGCCTACAGGGAGGTGAGGCAGTGCTAAAGATAGACTGCTTGCTGGCAAAACCTTCAAAGGGGTCTGCAGGCAAAACCGGACTGTGGAGGACGTTCAAACCAATATACAACCCTGAAAAATGCAACCACTGTCTGCTCTGCTGGCTTTACTGTCCCGAAAACGCAATAGAGGTCAACGATGAAGAGGTAAAGATCGACTATGAGTACTGTAAGGGCTGCGGAATATGTGCAAAGATATGTCCCAAGAAAGCATTAGAAATGGAGGAGGAAGAATGAGGACTCTTTTAACCGGAAACTATGCAGTTGCTGAAGCTGTAAAGCTTTCAAGGGCGAAGGTCATTGCTGCTTATCCAATAACCCCCCAAACCACAATAGTCGAAAAGCTTGCGGAGATGGTTGAGAAGGGAGAGCTCGACGCAGAGTTTATACGTGTCGAATCGGAGCATTCAGCCCTTGCAGCCGTTTACGGAGCCGCTGCTGCCGGACTCCGCACATTCACCGCAACCTCGAGCCACGGGCTGCTCTACCTGTACGAAATGGTGTGGTGGGTTGCAAACGCCAGGCTGCCCCTTGTAATGGCAGTGGTAACGAGAACAATAGGCCCACCGTGGAACATCCATACAGATCACACGGACCTGCTAACGATGCGCGATTCTGGCTGGATAATCTCGATGGCAGAAAACGTGCAGGAAGCTTTTGATTTGACTATACAGGGCTTCAGGATAAGTGAAGAAGCTGAACTTCCCTTCGTTGTGGGAATGGATGCTTTTCAGCTCAGCCACACCGCTGAAGTTATTGATCTGCCGTCTCAGGAAGATGTCGATAAATGGCTGCCTGAAAGAAAGCAGTCTTACAAAATTGAGCCCAACAACCCCGTAACAGTCGGAAGCATCGGGCCAAACGAGTACACGGCAAAGCTGAGATACGACATGGCCAAAACCATAGAGAGCTCAAAAGAACTCATACGGAAAGCCGACGAAAGCTTCGGCAAGACCTTTGGCAGAAGCTACGGAGGGCTCGTTGAAAGCTACGAACTCGACGATGCTGAGTACGTGGTTGTGATGGCCGGAGCATGGTGCGGGGATGCGAAGGATGCGATAGACAGGCTCAGAGCCGAAGGTCTGCCAGTTGGTATGCTGAGGCTCAGATACTTCAGACCCTTCCCCAGAGAAGAACTGGAAGAACTCGAAGGAAGGAAAGTTCTCGTCGTTGACAGGGCGTTCTCCATGGGTCACATGGGCATTCTCGGCATGGAAGTCTCTTCAGTCATTAACAACGTAACCAACGTCATTGCGGGAATAGGCGGCGTGGACGTAGGAGTTGAGGATTTCGAGGCGATGTTCAGGAGGTTTGCGAAAGGAGAGCTTCAAAGGGTTGAGTGGTGGCCAAAGGAGGTGTTCTCATGAAAATCAGCGAGCTTCCAAGAGAGAGCATATTGCTGCCCGGAAATCCATCCTGTCAGGGCTGTCCGCATGGTCTTGGGCTGAGAGCTTTAGGAATGGCCCTCGAAAACATCGTCCTTGTTATACCCGCTGGCTGTACCACCATCATATCGGGAATACACCCGAAGGCGTCCTTTAACGTGCCTGTCCTGCATGTCCCGTTTGCTTCAGCCGCTGCGGTAGCATCTGGTTTGGCAGCAGCATACAGGCAGGAAGGCATTGATGCGAACGTCGTCGTCTGGATGGGGGATGGCGGAGCAGACATAGGCTTCGCCACGCTGAGTGGGGCTGCTGTAAGGAACGAAGACATCATAGTCGTCGTGAGCGACAACGAAGCGTACATGAATACGGGAATTCAGTCCAGCGGTACGACTTTCTGGAAGGCAAAAACCACAACTTCACCAGGAGGAAAGAGCGAAGAGAAGAAGGATCTCGCCACAATAATGCTCATGCACCGCGTTCCTTACGTTGCAACTGCGAGTGTTGGCTACCTGCCGGATTTCATTGAGAAGCTGAGGAGGGCTTCGGAAATAAAGGGATTCAGATTCATACATCTCCACAGTCCATGTCCGCCGGGCTGGCGATTTGACAGTTCGAGAACTGTTGAAATTGCGAGACTTGCAGTGAAGAGTGGAGCATGGGTGTTGTGGGAGTACGACGGCAGGTTCAGCATTTCAACGCCAAGCAAGCCTTACAAGAACGAAGAAAGGGGGGCGCCGCTTGAAGAGTACATTAAAGCACAGGGGAGGTTCAAGGGCATAAAGCCAGAAGATATCGAAGAGATAAGGAGAAAAATCGAGAAGCAGTGGAGGCTGCTGCTATCTTTTGAGGAGACTTTTAGATAAATAGTGCCTATATTTTTTAGGATGTCAGAACCTCCACGTAGACAGGAGAGTCGCTGAGCTCTATCTCGCTTGCATCCATAACTTTCTCATTTCCGTAGATATTGGTAACTTTAACAGTTCCCTTTATCTCCTCTGGAAGGGGAGCGTTTCCCCAGAGAACGTAAATGACCTTGTTTCCAACTGAGAACTTGTACTGCCCGACTTCTGTTTTCGCACCCTCGAAGGTTTCGTGGTACTCCTGCCTCAGAACCTCAACGCTATCGAAGTAGCTCAGCTTATTCACAAGGGTCTCGTAAGCCTTCTGCGTGCTGTCAGATTTCCAGTAAAGCCAATTGTCGATGTAAAACAGCTTCTCGGCTCCTAAAGCAATGGAGAACACAGAACTTCTCACTAAAAGCCTATCAATCGAACTTATGTCTTCTGGAGGTTCTTCAAGACCCCCGTACTGCACTTCAGTTATCCATATGGGCTTGCTTTTCACTCCATGCTTTTCCAGAAACCGTTTGAATTTAAGTACGTATAGGTCTTCTCTTTCCTCGTTGGTATCAATGGTATGGATGTTCGCAATGTCAAAATAATTTGCAGCTTCTCCGATTATCGGTTCCCAGAACTCGACGAATTTATCCAGCATCCCGCTCATTCCACCCATTACAACTTTCGCCTCAGGGTCAGCCTCCTTTATAGTTTCGTAAGATACCTTCAGAATCTCGAGATAGTCTTCAGGTGTCCCTAAAAAGAATTTTAGATCCCATGGGTCTTTACCCTGCATGTCCGGCTCGTTCATTATTTCCCAGTACTTTATAGGATACTTCAAGCCAGGCATGTCGTCCACGCCGTCTCCGTCGTATCTTTCGACGAGTCTTCTCAGAAATTCTCTGTAAGCTTCCATATCACATGGTTTTCCAACTTTAATCTTCTCCTTGCCTGAGGGAAGTGGCATCTTTCCCCAGTACTCATCTCCGTGGCATTTGTCCTGATCCCAGTTTGCGAATGGCTCTACTGTTATGAGAAGACAGAGGTTCTCATCCTGAGAATGCCTAACGACCTCATCCACAAAACTAAAATCGTATTTCCCTTCCTCCGGCTCTACTGCCTGCCATGTAACCCAGAATCTCACCCAGGTGGCGTTTTTGACGTTTCCAACCCTCGAAAAGTGCGACTTCTCAAGCTCTTGAAAGCTCTTGGAAGGAGACGTAACTTCTCCAATCTTTTTCCCAACCTTTTCAAAGTTACCAGAAGGGGTAGATTTCTCTCCAAGTTTCTCTTCAGTGCTGTCTTCTTTCATTTTCTCTGCGCACCCGCTTACAAGTGCTGCTACGGTTAGAATGGTCAAAATCACAATCAATACATTTACCTTCATAACAGCATTTTTCTGATCTAAACTCACATAATATTTTTGGCGTTAGTTGTTCATTCTAAATGATTTGGCAAAGTAGGTTTTTACTCATCCCAGAAAAGCCTTCTCTGCTTTTGTTTTATCCCCACTCCAGCTCCTGGCCCTTCTTCCCTGCTAAGGCTGAGCCACTTCTGCCATTCTTCGGGAGCGTTCTTGCTCATTCCTCCGTGGCTCGTAAGTCTTCTTCTTACTCTCACGAGCACGGGCGAATTTATCGCAACTCCCGCAACCAGCGCCTGTCCCTTTGTAAGGCCGGGAAGCTCCTCTATTAGCTCCCTGCCAATGCTCTCGACGCTGCTCTTGATGTTTTCCTGATCAGCAGGATTGACAATGCGCATTATAATCTGGGTCATGCACTGGCTGAGGATGTCGGAATCTATCTTCGACGGGCGCTGGCTTATAAGACAGACACCAACTCCGAACTTTCGACCTTCAGCCAGAATTGTCTTCAAAACGTTATAGCTCTTGGCATCGCGGGAAGCAAAGCGGTGCGCTTCTTCAATGATGACGAAGACAGGATACTCGAGCCTTTCTCCCATCAGGCCCTTCTCTGCGTTTATTCTTGCGTTAAGAATTCTGTTCAGCAGAACAGATGCAAGAATTTGCTGCTCTATGTCGCTGAGCTCGGAAAGCTGCAGAATGCTCGCCTGCCCCGGCTTGAGCAGGTCTTTCAGCTCCATGTGGACATAGTCGTCTATGACCTCAACGCTCTGAATGTACCTCCTGATTCGCCACGTGAGCGCCTTTACCGTTACATCCTTTGGGTCTCCTGAAACTTCTGCAACCTTTGCTACGAGTTCATCTGATGTAAACTTCGTGCCGGCAAGGCTGTCGTAGGCTTTCTTGAGTAAGGCTTCCATCTTGTCGGTTAAATCCGGCAGAAGGTTGATGAGTTCGTCGTACTCAAGTTCGCTCAGCCGGATCTTTATTTCGTCCTTGTCGAAAACCCTCACATATGGTCTATAGCCGTTGCCTGTAAATTCTTCGAGCCCCTCGACCTCCTTGAGTGTTGCATACTCGCTGTGGGGGTCAAGTATCAGCAAAGCGGCGCAATTGTACGGCTTAAGCAGTTCCTCGGCAATAACGCCTGCAAGGTAGCTCTTTCCACTTCCCGTTGAAGCGAGGATGCACATGTGCTCACTCGTAACTAAAGCTGTATCGAGAACCACTGGAACGTCCTCATCCCTGTTCAGGAGATAGCCAACGTGAATTGAGCCCATCTCGCCTACCTTCTTCTTCATGAGGACTTCCTGAATCGTTTCCCCTTCTGCCAGAAAAACGGGCTGGCCCGGCTTTGGCGGGATGCGGGGATTCACAAAGCCAAGGTTTTCGTCGTAATAACCCATTATGCATGCTTTAACTTCAAAAAGCTCGAACTCACTTGTACTAATGCCGAGGGCTCTTACGATCCTTTCGGGGGCGATTTCGGGTTTTGAGAGGAAAACGTCAGGATAAAGGCGGAGAGGTGAGCGCTTCGTAACCCTGCATATGACCTTTCTACCGTTCAAGAGATAGTAAACGAACTCGCCGCTTTTAAGGCGGGTTTTGTCGGGTGTGACGAAACGAAACTCGTGCTGGGACTCTGCGGGCCCTTTAACAAGGCCGATGGGCTTTGTGTCCATGGCAACGCATTTGTAAGAGTGAACTTAAATGTTGCCAGTGGGGCGGAAGTTGCTCGCTTTCCTGTGCTTCACGTGAACAGGCTATAAATCAGGAGGCTGTCAAACATTGTCATGAAGTGGAGGATTGTAAAGGGTGAGAAAGAAGACGCAATGAAGTTCTTCGAACTTCTAAAGGAGAATGTCGTTTTTCTCTTCACAATCGGCAACACAAAAACAGCCGAAATTCCAGGGATAACGGTTGCTGGAGCGAATCCTGAACTCATAAAGTACACGCCTCCCGCCGACGTGGAGTTATTATACTACGGCAAATGTAAGTCCATCGATGCGATTCCCGCAACACCCGATGGGAAACCAACTCCAGCTCTGATTACATACACATCCCTCCGCCTTACTCAAGTGCCATTCTTCGTCGTTGATAGCGGGCTCATGGTCAAGCCAAAAACACCGTACATCTCGATAGGCGCTCCGGTTGGAGGAAATATAAAAGATGGGCAGGCGATGAGCGTCGAAGAGGTTAAAGAGAGCTTCGAGAGAGCGAAGAAACTTGGAGAGCATATGTCGAAGCTTGCAGACATCCTCGTCATAGGGGAGAGTATTCCCGCTGGCACGACAACTGCTGGGGCCGTGCTAAAGGCTTTCGGTGTGAAGGATGCAGTTTCGTCGAGCATGCCTTCAAATCCAGTGGAGCTGAAGAGGAGCGTTATAGAGGAGGCTGTTAAGAGAGTCAATAGCAGCGACGTGTTCGATGTCGTTGCTGAGGTTGGCGACCCGGTTATGGTCGGCGTTGCCGGAATCGCCGTTGGTTCGTCAAAGCCAGTTTTACTTGCAGGCGGAACGCAGATGGCAGCAATAGCTCACATTATAAAGAAGATAGACGAAAGCAAGGATATCGCCATTGCAACCACTGTTTACGTTGCGGACGATGACACGGCAGATATAGCAGGAATCTCGCCCGTTACAGTGATGGCCGCTGATCCAGGACTTGGTGATTCTGTTAAACCCGGGTTAAGGGCCTATGCAGAGGGCTTCGTTAAAGAGGGTGTTGGAGCTGGAGGGGCAACACTCCTATCTTATGCGAGGGGGTTCAGCAAGCAGGAGTTTCTGAAGGAGATTGAGAAGGACTACGAGTGTATTGTTGAGTTTGCTTAACAAGGCAGGAAAATTCATTTCATTTATAATATTAGCCTGACTATCTTCTTCCCTGAACGACTTCAAGAGCTTGGCTGCAGTAATCGACAGCAAAGTGGAGAGAACGGAGAGAACTGAGCAGCGACACGAGGATGCCACAGTTATCGAGCTGCCAGCGACATCACGTTGTGAGCTGCATAATAGGAGGCGGACGGGCCCTTTGGAGTCAGCTTTGCTATGATATTTACAGAAGCTATTCCGGGAACTGAGGTGTATAACCCAACGTAAACAACGAGGAAGGGGAGCAGATGTGGGCTGCAAAAGAGACTGATGCAAAAAGCAAAGATAGAACCGCTGTTGATAAGATAAATAATCTATTATTCTCCTTGTAAAAATATGACGCAAAATTACAACCAGTATTTTTTGATACAGTATAGAGACATTACGGCACCCAGCGAGATTAAAGCTAAACCCACCAGCAAGTGTATTTCCGGATGAGTAGGAGCCGGAACTGGGGTCGGGGCTGGAGTCGGAACGGGTACAGGGGCTGGCGTTGGAGTTGGGGTTGGTACGGCTGACTTGATAACCATAAACTTATACAGTTCGAATGATCCAGCTGATATACTTGCTATGGCGGACGATAGCAGCAAAATAATTTTGGTCCTGCTCTCTGGGTGTAAAATTCTTCTACCCTTCCCCGTTAGTTCATAGTACATCCATTTCCTGCCCTCATCCACCTTTCTTATCAACCCTGCCTGTACGAGTTTGTCGAGGTGCTCTTTAACGGCGGTTTTTGATATGTTAAGCTCTTTTGATAGTTCGGTTAAAGTCATTCGTCTCTCATCGAGCTTCTTAAGTATTTCTATTCTCGTTTCGGATGCTAAGGCAAACAAATCTTTTCTACCAATGGTTATCTTATCTCCCCTATCCATCTACAACCCTCACACTCCGTAAGGCTTAGCTACTGAATATATAGAGTGGTTTATTCATTCATTGTCGGCTAAGGATATATCATCCCAATAAATTTTAATTTAAATAAAGTTCCCAATTTCAATTTTTTGTGTTATTTAACCTTAACTTCAACATGCCATCCGGTCCATGAACGACTGTTGTTCCATCGGCAAAATGGTGAACTACTGAACCAAGCGGAATGTAGTAACCTGCAACTCCCTTCTCAAGGCGGAATTGTGCGCCAATCGCGTCGTTTTGGGCTGCAAGTACACCACTGCAAGCCAGCAGAACCATAGCACTTATCAGCCCGATCCAAGCCTTTCTCATCTTTCACCTCCCTGCCGTTTTTAGTTAAATTAGCATAATAATAAATAAATTATCAAACCAGCGAAAACGTAAGGTTTTTACCTTACAATTTCGGAATTTTTTAATTATCTGCACTGGTGGTTTAATAACTCAGCAGAACATGGATTGGTAACCTCTCATGTAGCACCGAGTTTCTGCCCAACACTCAATGCATCTGTTCAGTCTCAGATTTGGAAGCCCAGAGATAGACTGCAGAACTATCTGAAAGCAGCAAATGCTACCTTCTCTGCTACTTACAAGCCTTAAGTGGACTGCCGGAAGTTCGTTCGGTGGTTGGGGTGACGGTTGGAATGACGGCATGAGTTGATAAAAAATGTGTTAACGTCGAAGGTGGTGCGATGGACTTCTTGCCATTCTTGGTAATCGTAGAAGCGATCGGATTTATTGCATTTCCGCTTGTAGCATTTCTGTTCGGGAATTTATGGTTAGGTGCAAAACATCTTAAACTTATCTCCCAAGAACTTCTCAATCCAAGCCGTTGCAAAGGAGATTGATTCAGTTAACTTTCTGAAAGCCTTGGAAATCGTTTCCTTCAGCTCCTCTATATTCAGCGGAGATACTTCAGAAACAAACCTTTTAACGCTCTTCCAAACGTTCTCAATCGGATTCAAGTCGGGAGAGTAGGGAGGGAGATAAACCAGTGCAATATCAAGCTTTTCAGCTTCCTCTCTCACTTTCTTTGCATGATGCGTCCTGAAATTATCGAGAACGATCACGATTCTTTTCCCAGGATTTGCTTCTCTAATCTTTTTTAGAAATGCTATGAATTCTTCAGTCCTGTTTCTTTCTGGAAACTCTATTACGCTCTCTCCGTTCAAGCTATAGAATCCTGAAACCTTAGCTTTGACGTACGTGGCAACTCTTTTAACCGGCTTTCCGAAACTCCACAGCCTTGCAGTATTTGCATTCGCTTCGACTGCCATCTCATCAATGAATCCTAGGATGTCTTGATCAATCTCAGCTTCATCCAGGTTTTTTTAAAGTGTCCTCAGCGTTATCGGGCTTTCTGTAATCCTTCTGATAAGGTTTAGCGTATTTCATGCCAAAAGATCTGAGAATTCTCCTGACCTGCCACGAAGAATACTTAACTCCAAACTCAGCTTCAATTAGCTCCTGAACTTCTTTCGTCGTCCACGAATCCCCTTCTTTTAGCATCTCTCTGAGTTTCTCTTTCTGCTCCTTCGTGAGTTTTGCTGGCCTTCCTCCTCCAAATTCCGGAATTAAGCCTTCGTAGCCTTTTGAGTTCCACCTTTTTAGCCATGCGTAGCCTGTTGCTTTGGTAATTCCTACGAGTTCGGCGGCTTCTTCAACGTTCATTCCTTTATAGAGGTATCTTATGAAGTAAAGTCTCTTAAGAACTCTCGTGTCTTTTTCAAGCCTTTTGATTCTTCTATCGAGTTCTTCTGCTGGCAGATGCTTCACTACTTCGTAGACGCGTTTTCTACCCATGGTTTTGGTTGTTATTTTTAGTATAAATAGTTTTGCTCAAGACCATAAAAGATTGCGGATATTCAGTTTCAAAACAGTTCGGCATAGTTACGATTGTTTATATTACTTGGATACTTTCAAGCCTCAGAGTGCTTAAATTTGATTTTAGTGTTATCCTTGCCCTATTCTCCCTGCTTGCTCTCTCATTGTTAACCTTAAAGCGCGTAAAGTTTAGCAGAGGAATCATCCTGCAGGAAGTCCTATTCGTCTCAACCTTTTTTATCTCACTGACATACTTAATGCACAAGCCCGAGATTTACTTTGCGTATTCAGAGGATTTCATGGATTTTGCCTTTCTAAAGTCGATTTTAAGGTCGGATTACTTCCCTCCCCAGGACCCGTGGTTCGCCGGGGAGAATCTGTCCTACTACTTCGGACATTTAATCGCTGCAATTCTCATCAAGATCTCGGGAGTTGAAGCTGAAGCTGGTTATAATCTGGCTGTTGCAGCCTTCTTCTCCATTGCCGTGCAGTCGGCCTTTGGGATTGGATACAACCTGAGTGGAAGAAAGCTGCATGGGCTGGCGACAGCAGTTCTTACCTGCTTTACGGGGTTCGTATCCGGATTATTCCAGCTTTTGGCGTACGTCACTGGAACAGGCATATTTAACTACAAACCGTTCAACGGTGGACTTACAGACTGGCTCCTATTGTTTGACTTCTCTTCAGCCACGAGGATAATTCCCCACACGATCAACTTCTACCCGTTTTTCACCTTCCTGCAGGGAGACATGCATGCTCACTTCACGTCGATCCCCTTCCAGCTGGCATTCACTGGAATTTGCCTTGCCATATACCAGAGATTCAACGTGATTTCGTTCGCCTCAGCATTAGCCTTCGCTTTATTCTTTATCGGAATTAACACATGGGACTTCCCCGCATACCTAATTCTGCTCATCGCAACCGCATATCTCGCCACAAAGAACCGGATGTTTTTAATTCCGGGTGTAGCAATCACCATGGCATTTCTTTATTCACTTCTCAACGGCTATATTGGATTTGTCGATGAGAGGACGAATGCTGTGGACTTCCTCCAGATCTTCGCTGTGTTCACTTTTATAACGCTCGCCTATCTTGCAGGGATCAAACTGAGGATGGCAGTAATTCTCCTATCCATCACCACCATCGGCTTCTTGTTGAACTTTCAACTGGCATTTTTGCTGGCTTTAATAGTCTTACTACTGCAGAACAGGAAGAAGGAAGCAGAATTTCCAGCTATCCTGGCGTTAACGGCCATGCTCCTACTCATCTTCTGCGAACTGTTTTACATAGACGATGCTTACGAGGAACCGTATGAGAGAATGAATACGGTGATGAAGGTTTACATGGAAGTCTGGTTGCTCTGGGGCGTTTCGTCAGCTTTCTTTCTGACAAGGTTACGGAAAGCTGCGAAAGCGATTTCCGTAATCCTCATCGCTGCCTCGCTCATTCATCCGTTCGCATCTGCAGTATCGATGCCGAACAAAGCCTTTATGGGCGAAACAGAGGAGCTAACGCTAAACGGGATGAAGTGGCTCGAAGAGTGCAAGCCTGAAGAATACAGAGCGATAAGATGGCTTGAAAATAAAAGTGGAGTGGTTCTGGAGGCTCCCGGAGAGGCTTACAGGTACTCTTCGAGAGTATCAACATTCACGGGACTGCCCACGGTTATTGGCTGGGTTAGCCATGAGGTCATGTGGGGCAGGGGATGGGATGCTGTAAATGAGAGTGTAAGGGATGTTGATTCGATCTATCTGAACGCACCTAAAGATTTGGTCGAGAAGTACAAGATCAGGTACATCTTCGTTGGAGAGGTTGAAAAGAAGAGGTATGGAAAAATAAGGCTGGATGAGTGCGAGTGGTTGAGGAAGGCTTACGAGGATTGTGGAGTCGTTGTGTATGAGGTGTTGGAGAACTGAGCCTGAGATTTACTGCAAAAAATGGCCGCTGGCTTGAGGAAATTCTTACCGCAGAGAGTCCGATGCAAAGTGGAAAATCGCTGCAACCGCAAGAACTACCATCAATGAGGCAAACTTGCCGTAGGCTACTCTCTTTGCATAAAACTCACCTCTGATGTTCAATGGCAGCAGATCCCTCATCCACGAACTCCAGGCAACTGCTGAGATTTCCTTGAATACGCTGTAGATTACGAAGATCACCACGAACCACGTAATGGAACCCGTCAAGCAAGCCCCAGCAATTAGCAGCAGAGAGATGCGTGAAATTAAGTTGGCAACAAAAGACACCTTCTTTCTGCCGAAGTTCTCGGCAAGAGCGGCAAATGGAATCTGGACTAGCTGCGAAACAAATGGAATGGCTGCAACGAGACCCCTATTAAGGCAGGATCGCCACATTGAGTATTTAATGCTGGGTGGTGAAACACATGATGAAACATGATGACGTAAAAAAAACCCACAAAAAACAACCAATCAAAGGGAGCCAATCTTCGCAGCCAGCTTCGCCAGCACATCCTTCCTCTTCGCCGGTATGAACTTTATCGAGCCGACGACGAGGTGGCCTCCGCCTTCAACGCCAGCGTTCGGCACTTCCTGCTGCAATTCCTTCACAAATCGCGGTATGTCAAGTTCAACCCCTTCGCTCCTTATTACGGCAAAATCCGGGCCGTATCCGATTGTTACAATCTTTGGATGTTCCTTCTTGAGCCTGTCGTGAATCTCGCCTGTCAGCTTGCCAGGCGGAGGGAAGGTAAAGCGCTTTGCATAGTTCTCGACGTCGAAAGCTGCAAGGGCAATGCCATTTGGCAGCGTTTGCACCTTCACGCCGGCCATTGCCGTGTCGAGCTGCTCTTCTATGGCTTTCTTTGCATAACCAGCAAGCATATCAACGAGCTTTCTCTGTCTGTCCTTCCTGCCGAATCCAAGGATTTCGTGGATTATGCCACTTGCAGACCTGAAGCGAAGGTAAAAACCCTCAAATTCAAGCGCAAGTCCAATATCGTACAGCTCCTCTCTTGTACAGCCGGATAGCTCTATGTACTTTTCCACCTCACCCTCGCTTCTATCACCTACAATGGACACTGCGGCGAGCAGTTCCAGTCCATCGACTTCGGGATTCACCATCCTCGCAATCTCAACGCATAGCACACCGGAGGTGTAGTTGCTGTCCCCTCCCACCTTGTAGGGGTTTACGTGATAGAGAAGATAGCTATCAACCTCCTCGTCGGGGTAGTGGTGGTCTATGGTTATGACGTCCGCTCCGAATGCGAGGAACTGCCGTATTGCCGGCACATCCTCACTGCCAGAACCGTTATCCACAAGCACGACAAGAGGTATCTTATCGCCGTGCTTTTCAACGTCCTCAAGAGCCTCATCCAAGTCTTTAACAACGTCTTCAAGCTCGTAGAACGGTGCTCTCGACACCTTTCTTTTCACGAGATAGTACTTCGCCTCGCTATCTGCATTGGTCTTCTCAACAAGATCAACGAGTGCCTTTTCGAGGGCTACGCCCCCACAAACACCATCAGCATCCCAGTGGTGCCTTATGATTATGGGTCTCGACTCAAAAACGGCTTTTCTTAGCTCTTTGGCAACGTTCATCATCTCTTCCTTAAGCCCTTTGAGAATCTCGCTTTCAATGAGGAATCCGGAAAAGATTGGCTCGCTCCTCCTCTCGAGCTCCTCCTGAATCATTCGATGTATTTCATATGCTTCTTCGCCAAGAAGTCTCTCCATCTCAAGGACTTCGAGCTGGGGCTTCGCGTCCCTTTTCTTAACGATTCCAATTGCCCTTACGACATCGTCAACCTTTATCTCTGGATACGCTCTATCTCCACCTTCGAAGGCGGCAGCATTAACACTTCCCGTCTCATCGAGAATCGTAAAAATCGTTGGCCCGCCAGTCTGCCTAATGTGGGTAATCTTCCCCCTTATCTCAACCATTTTGCCCGCAAGACTCTCGAGTTCAGCAATCTTTACTGCTGGAGCCTCTTTAGAAATTTCCACAATAGCGTAGCCATCCATAGGGTTGGGGACGAGGTCAATTTCACCAGTAGGTCTTATAGCAGAAACTTTGACAAGAATATCGTCGTTTTCCGAAACTTTGATGTTGCCGAGGTTCTTCTTGTGAATTAGTCCCCTGAGCCTCTTGTTGAGGCTTACGAACACACCTATGTCCGTTATGCTCGAAACCTTTCCTACATAAACTCTGTTCAGCCTTACGTCCTCTAAACCACAGCTATTCCTGAGAAGGTACGCGTGGGGCTTTCTTCTGCATTGCGGGCAAAGATCGGCATTTCCAAAAACCTTCGCCCCGCATAGCCTGCATTTTCCTGCTTTCCCACTACCATTGCAGTTTTTGCAAACTTCTGTTCTTTTTACGACTCCCGTCCCCTTGCAAACACCACAAATTCCTTTTGCAAACATCTCGAGCTGTTCTGCGCTTAGTTCTGCAGTAATCTTTGGGTCGAAGCTCTTGGCCTTCCCGCTACCTCCGCAGATTCTGCAGGGCTCTTCGACTTCAATGTATCCCTTGCCACCGCAGACATCGCATATCATGCTGAATCCCGGAATAATGAAAACAGCTTATAAATTGTTCCGTGATACATCACGAGTTTTTCGAGTTTCAACTGCAGGCTTCGCCAGGCGTAGTCGTCAACCTCAAATTCCACGCCGCTGTACTTTATATCCTTTAAAATCAGCCCGTAAGCTGGTGCGGGCTCGATTCTCTCCCTGTGCTTTTCCGGGTTCAGCATTTCCTCAAACCACTCCACACTTCTGTGCCTGCTACCAACAGCTTCAAGCGCTGCGATTATGCAGCGTACCATGTTCCACGTGAACGCGTTCCCTTCTATCTCAAAAATCAGAAAGTCTCCGTTCACACGAAGTTCGACGTTGTAGATTGTTCTTACGCAGCTCTGTCCCTCTCCAAACTTTTTCGTGAAGTTTGTGAAGTCGTGGGTGCCGAGCAATAGCTTTGCAGCTTTGCGCATCGCGGAAATGTCGTACTCTCTGGAGTAGAGGACGTAAATGTACGTTCTACTTGTTGCGTAGCGGGGATTAAAGTCATCGGGAACCTTCGCCCACGCCCACACAACTATGTCGTCAGGAAGGTTCGCATTTATGACCCTCGGCAAAACCTTCTTGGCATCGCTGACGTCCAGTGCAACAACCTGACTAAAAGCATGGACGCCTGCATCTGTCCTTCCGGCGCATTTGTAGTTGGATGCTTTTACGTTTATCCCCAAGCTCTCAAATGCTTTAAAGAGCTCTCCTTCAACCGTCCTCTCGTCCGGCTGGTATTGAAAGCCGGCAAAGTCCGTGCCGATATATGCAAGCTTTAAAGCGACCCTCATATCCTCAGCAAAGAAGAACGAAACCGTCCATCGTATTAATCTTGCGTTTTGACATTTGCTTCCCCAGATCATGGCAAGCTGGCAAAAAGTTAGTACTAAACAATCATTTAATATAATTTAACAATTTACTTAACTACAAATACAAAGTTAATTCGAAACACAACAGTAGGATTAGTCCCCATCGATTTTAAGAACAATCCTTGAAAAACTCTTAACTTTTTTAACATTTTCGCAAAGTTAGTAACACTTAAAAATCGAGTGTCAAACCCGCAGCCATGAGAAAGAGCTCTCTCGCAACATTGCTGCTGCTGGCACTCGCCCTTACGCTTGCAGGCTGCATTCAGGAAAAGCCAAAAGTTCAGCAAGCCCCACAGGCAGGTATAACAATAACAGACATGGCTGGAAGAACGATTACGCTGAACGAGACGCCGGAGAGAGTAGTTGTTCTAACGAGCTACTGGGCTGAAACGCTGCGATTGCTTGAGGTTGATGATAAAGTCGTTGGAGTTGGAAACTACGTTCCAGAATCCGATTATATTTCTGAAAGCATTAAAAACAAGCCGACAGTGGGGAGTACCTTCAAAGGTGTAAACTGGGAAGCCGTTGCGAGCTTAAACCCCGATTTAATAATAACGGACTGGTATGGCGGAAAATACAAGGATAAAGAAATCATAGAGAAAGCAGAACAGCTTGGAATTCCCGTTATAGCTTTGCAGGCGAAGACAGTTGAAGACAACATAAAGTGCATTGAAATACTTGGAAAGGCGTTTGGAAAGGAGGACAAAGCGAAGGAAATCGTTGATTTCATGAACTCGAAGCTGGATGAGGTAAAAGAGATCTCGAAGCAGGTTCCAGAGAAAAAAGTTCTTGTGATTTCTGCTCCTAAGGACATATCCGGCCCCATCACAGTTTATGCGAAAGGAAGTGCCTGGGGAAGTATTCCTGAAATAGTCGGAGCTCACAACGTCGCTTTTGACAAGGAGTTCGACACGCAGTGGCCAAAGGTGGATTTGGAGAAGATCATAGCTTGGTGGAACGACACTGATGTGCTGATAGTAATCTCGTTTGACGAGAAAAAGCTCGAAGAGGCAGTTAAGAAGATAAAAGAGGACGAAAGGTGGAAAGAAGTTAAGGCAGTAAAAGAGAGGCATGTGTACGGAATTCTCGCTGGGGGCAAGTTTGGACATTTCCTGGACTGGGGGCCAAGAATAGCTGTCGGAGTTTACCAGTTTGGCTGTGCAGTCTATCCAGAACAGTATCCGAGATGGCAGAAGGTTGCAGATGAGCTGCTGAGCTTTTACGACATGAGCTTTTACAGAACTGTCGTCGACACGGAGGGCAGAGAGGTAAAAGTTCCGCTTAAGGTTGAGAGAGCTGTTGTTCTCGCTGGCCAAGTTGCTGAACTGATGTACTGCTGGGGTGACTTCGATAAGGTTGTGGGTATAACGAGGTGGGCAGAAAAGAACCCCGTTCTTGCGAAATTCACGAATCTCAAAGAAATTCCAGCAGTTGGTGGAGGAAGAGATCCGAACGTTGAGGCGATAATATCGCTGAAGCCGGACATCGTTATAACCTACGGTGGAGAATACGGCTATTCAACGCCCAGGAGTGTGATAGAACAGCTCGAAAAAGCTGGAATCCCGGTAGTCCTTGTAGAGCTTAGTAACCTCGACGAGGTGTACAGAACCATAGAAATCGTTGGAGAAATTCTGAATAAAGAGGACAAAGCCAGTGAAACGATAGACCAGATGAAAGAAGTGATTGCCCTGGTTAAGGATGAGGCAGGCAAGATACCTAAAGAAGAGAGAATTAAGGCAATATGGCTCTGGAGTAAGCCCACGAAGGTTACAGGCAATTCAGGAGTTACGAACGATTTAATCATTAATGCTGGAGCCATAAATCCCGCAAGCGAGCTCGAAGGGAAGTACGTGGAAGTCCCACTTGAAAAAATCGTTGCCTGGAATCCGGACGTTATAATAATCTGGAGTTCTGCAAAGTATGGCCCTGAAGATCTGATAAATGACCCAAGATGGCAGGATATAAGCGCGATTAAGAATGAGAAGGTGTACAAACAACCAAGGCTCCTGGCAGACACTTGGAGCATAAGGGTTGCAGTACTTCAGGCATGGATGTTCGACAAGTTCTATCCGGGCAGAATAGACTTCAACAGCACAGCAAACGAATTCTTCGAGTACTTCTACGGAGTAAGTTACGAGGAATTCGAAAAGGAGTTTGAAGTATGAGCCGTAGAGTTATCTTGCTATTTTTTCTGATCTTTCCAGTTTTTTCTTTCTTCCTCAGTCTGTGTATTGGAGCTTATCACATACCCCTGTCAGCCATAATAAAGATGATTACCGCAAAAACTCTGGAAGCCATAACGTTTGGCAGATTCAGCCTGGAGCTGAACTACCCCTCCACGTACGAGACTATTCTGTTCCAGATCAGGCTTCCACGCGTAATCACTGCGATGCTCGTTGGCTCTGCTCTGGCTGTTTCTGGAGCGGTACTGCAGGCCACTTTCAGGAATCCGCTCGTTGACTCGTACATAATAGGTATCTCTGCTGGAGCTGCGTTTGGAGCTGCTCTGGCTTTCGGATTCCTGCCAGCAAGCATAGAGGTTTCAGCTTTCGTTTTTTCAATGGTTGCGATGTTCCTGACATACACCCTTGCAAAGATAAGAGGAAGGGTTACCGTCATCTCGTTAATTCTGGCCGGGATAATAATGAATGCGTTCTTCTCAGCCTTAACGTCCATGTTGAAGTTTTTAATGGAGCACGAGAAGCTTGCGGGCGTTGTTTACTGGCTGATGGGCAGTTTTGCCAGCGCAGACTGGAGCGTCGTATCCCGCATAACAATTCCGATAACTGCTGGTTGTATTGCCATATGCCTCATGAGATGGCACCTGAACGTCCTTTCCATGGGCGAGGAAGCGCAGATTCTTGGCATAGACGTTGGAAAGATGAGGTTTATCTACGTCTCGATAGTTTCCTTCATGACCGCAATAGCCGTTGCGCACTGCGGTATAATCGGCTGGGTTGGTCTGATCATGCCTCACATCGTCAGAATGGCCTTTGGGCCTGACCATAAAACCCTGATTCCCCTGTCAATTGCTATAGGAGCGGGTTTTATGGTTCTGGCGGATGATGTGGCGAGAGCTTTAACTACGTTCGAAATACCCATTGGTATCGTAACTACAATCCTCGGTATTCCATTTTTCGTCTATTTGCTCAGGAAAACGGGAGGAGGGGAATGGTATGCTTGAGGTTAAAAATTTGAAGTTCAGATATAACGGTTTCGAAGTAAACGCAAGTCTGAACGTGAATAAAGGAGAAATCCTGACGCTCCTCGGCCCGAACGGATGTGGAAAGACGACATTGCTCAGGTGTATATACGGAATCCTTAATCCCAAAACCCCGTGTGTTTACCTTGATGGCAAAGATGTTCATTCTATGGATTTGAGAGAAAGGGCTAAAAAAATGGGATATGTTCCTCAAACCCACCATCCAGGCTTTCCATATACGGTTCTGGAATTCGTCGTGATGGGGAGAGCTTCGCAAATATCCACATTTGAATCACCGGGTAGTGAAGATTACAGAATTGCTTTGGAGGCTTTGAAACTCGTTGGCATTGAAAATTTGGCAGATAAGCCGTACACGCAGATCAGCGGTGGGCAACTGCAATTAGCTTTAATAGCGAGGGCTCTCGTTCAAAACCCGAGAGCAATCCTGTTCGACGAGCCTACTGCGCATCTCGACTTCAAGAATCAGGTAAAGGTTCTTGAGATGATCAGAAGGATTACGGCTGAAAAGAAGGTTGCGACGATTTTAACTCTGCACGATCCGAACCTTGCTGGCATGTACTCGGATAAGATAGCTCTCATTAAAGGCGGAAAAATCCACGCAGTCGGAGAGCCTGAAGAGGTACTGACAGAAAATGAGTTAAGTCAGGTATATGAGATCAGTATTAAAGTTATCAACGCAGATTCTTTCAGGTTCGTAATCCCTGTTCTTAACGAACTCAAAAATCATTAGAAGTGATAATACTTAAATACAATCCAGCGTATAAGCTTCATGCATCTTAGCCTTATAATGGGATACGGAGCTTCGATGCTTCCAATGCTCACGAGAATTCTCGAAGACGAATCAAAGCGCCTCGGCTTTAACTATCTCGCTGTGAGTGATTCTCTCTCGGCTGTTCATGTTGATGAAATAAAAAACAGTGATGCAATCTTTCTCTACACGTACCAGCTTCCGGAGGAAGTGGAAAAGGCCATCGAGGAATCAAAGGCAAAAATCGTTGTTTCCGCTTCAGAAAACTATTTCCACCTTTCGAGAGGTCGGTCGGGTTTTTTAGGCAAGGCTGTAGAGTACTTTAAGACGGGTGGAGAGAATAATCTGAGAAACCTCGTGAGGTTCTTGCTCTGGGCTGCCGGAATGGACGTTAACGTCGGAGAGGTCGAAGAAGTCCCGTGGCACGCGATATACCACCCACGGATGGGTCTGTTTGAAAACACGAAGAAATATTTTAGAGATTACCCGTTCTCAAGCTTCCCCCTCGTTGGAGTGCTAATTCACAGAACCTGCTGGCTTTACAGGAACATAAGACATTTTGAAGCTCTTATTGAGGCTTTCGAGCGTGAAAGGCTTGGTGTTCTTCCGGTTTTTACCCACGGCTGGAGGGATGAACTGCTGAACACACCTTCGAAGGAGGACACGATAAGGGAGTTCTTCTTCGTTGATGGAAAGCCGGTGGTTGATGCTGTTGTTAACCTCACGTACTTCTTCCTGCTCGATCATGGGAAGGAAAGGAGCGAAGAAGACAGATTTAAGGTTGTCGAAGGATTGGAGCTCCTGAGGGAGCTGAATGTCCCGATAATTCAGCCCTGCTTCTCATCATCGCAAAGTGTTAGCGAGTGGAAGGAGTCGGAACACGGAGTGGACTACCTTTCTCAGGTTTACACCGTTGTAATGCCAGAAGTTGACGGGCTGATAGAACCGGTTTATCTGGCGGGAACGAAGGTAAGTGATAACGGAGTTAAGAAGTTCGAACCTTACAAGGAACACGCGAAGTACCTTGCAAAAAGGGTGAAAAAGTGGATTGAATTAAGGAAGAAGAAGCCGGAGGAACGAAGAATTGCAATCGTCCTCATAAATCCGCCGTGTAAAGGTTTAGAGGCAAGTGTCGCCGTTGGTTTTGGGCTCGATGTTCCCGAAAGCGTTGCAAGGCTGCTGAACAGGTTGAAGGACGAAGGCTACAGAATTGAAAATCCTCCTAAAAACGGAAAGGAGCTTGTAGATATTATACTCGAGAGGAAGGCGATAAGCGAGTTCCGCTGGACGAGTGTTGAGGAGATCGTAGAGAAAGGCGGGGCTGTTGATTTTGTAGATGCTGAAACGTACGTGGAGTGGTTTAACGAATTGCCTGCAAATGCAAGGGAGGCGATGGTAAGGGAGTGGAGTGAGCCAGAAGACGTTTTGTCTGGCAGTGTTGACAAGGAACTGGCTGGTATGGTTTATAACGGCAAATTCGTGATTCCCGGACTGCTCTTCGGCAACGTCTTCATAACACCTCAGCCAAAGTTTGGGTGTGCAGGCAGCAGGTGCGACGGAAAGGTTTGCAGAATTCTCCATAATCCAACCATTCCTCCCCCGCATCAGTGGCTTGCAGTTTATCGCTGGATTACGAGAGTATTTAAGGCTGATGTGATCATTCACTTTGGCACGCACGGCTACTTGGAGTTCAGACCGGGTAAGGGTGTCGGCTTATCACCATCCTGCTGGCCGGAGATAAGCATTGACGATGTTCCGCATTTGTACGTTTACAACGTTGCGAATCCAATGGAGGGGGTTATAGCGAAGAGAAGGAGCTACGCAACCATCGTTGATCACGTTTATCTGCCAATGGCAATGGCTGATGTGCTTGAAGAACTGGAGGAGCTTTTAACGCAGTACTCCAAGGCTAAACAGCTTGGGGAGGAGGCAAGAGCGGAGAAGATTTACGAGGAAATAATTGCCAAAGCAAAGGAGAACAACGTGCCTGTAAGAGGTGAAGGTGAGAAAGCTATTGAGGAGATCCACCGCTACGTCGAGGCTGTTAGGGGAACTCAAATAGAGTCGGGGCTGCATATCTTTGCCCATCCAAACGTCGAAAAACTTGCCGAACACGTTGCGACGATTATGGCCTACGACAGTCACGAATTCCCCTCTATAAGGAGAGTGCTTGCGGAATACATCGGCCTTGACTACGACGAGATGAGGAGGAATCCTTCAGCTGTAAACAGTCTTGGAATGACGAACGCTGAAACCCTCGAACTCCTCCACAGAAAGGCAATTGCGATAATAGACGAGCTTCTAAAGCTTGAGTCGAAGGAATCGCACGACATTGCTGCAATTGTCAAGAAGCACGTTGGCAGTTTGAGGTGTTAGTATGCTTGAAGTCAAGAGGGCAGAAGAGGAGGAGAAAACCAAGAAGGTTGTTGAAGCTTTTTCCAGAGCCCTTGAAATAGCTGAGAAGATTAAGGAATGCAGAAGAGAGTACGATGGCTTTGTAAAGGGTCTCAGCGGAGAATTTGTTGAACCCGGAGCTTCAGGCTCGCTAACGAGAGGTAAAACTGAAATCCTGCCTACAGGCAGGAATTTCTTTGCCGTCGATCCTACAGCCATTCCAACGAAAGCAGCCTGGAAAATTGGAGTTGATACTGCTGAAAAGCTCATAGAGCACTACAAAGCCAAACATGGCAGGTATCCGGAGAGTGTCGGGGAATGGCTCTGGAGTATAGATGCCTACAAGGCCGACGGCGAGCAGATTGCCCAGATTCTCTATCTTCTCGGTGTAAAGCCAGTCTGGGAGTACGGAAAGGTCAGGGGGCTTGAAGTAATCCCCCTTGATGAGCTGAAGAGACCTCGTATCGACGTTGTTATTAGAATAACGGGAATTGTCCGCGATACACTGCCCAACTACATCTACATGATTGATGAGGCTGTCTCAAAGGTTGCGTTGCTTGACGAGCCTGCCGAAATGAACTACGTGAGGAAGCACTACCTCGAGCACGTCTCAAAGCTCAGAGAGCTTGGAGTTGACGAAGATCTCGCTCTCTGCAGAGTTTTCTGCTCCCCTCCCGGAACCTATGGATCTGGTGTAAATTACGCCGTCGAAGCTTCAGCCTGGCAGGATGATGAAGACCTTGCAAAGACGTGGGTTCAGTGGAGCGGGTATGCTTATACGAGAAAGCACTTCGGAAAGGGGGCTGCTGAGAGCCTCATCCTCAATCTCAAAAATGTAGATGTTGTAACTCGCAACCACATAAGCGACGAACATGACATATTCAACTGCTGCTGTTACTTCTCGTACCACGGTGGATTTTACAATACTGTGAAGACCCTCGGCGGAAGTCCAGAGATAGTTGTGGTAGATACAAAGGACGTCTCAGCAACATCCGTTAGAGAGATGAGAGATGAAATCGAGAGGATTGTGAGAGCAAAGCTTCTCAATCCCGCGTGGATCGAGGGGATGAAGCAGCACGGATATAGGGGGGCGAGCGAATTCTCAAAGAAGATTCTGCACCTCTACGGCTGGGCAGCAACGACAAAGCTCGTCGATAAATGGGTTTTTGATGAGATAGCAAATACCTACGTGCTCGATAATGAGATGCGGAAATGGTTCGAGGAGAACAACGTTTACGCCGTTGAGGAAATAGCAAGGAGACTCGTTGAGGCTGCCGAAAGAGGACTCTGGCAGGCGGACGAGGAGTTACTCGAGAAATTGAGAGAAGCCTATGGCGAGATCGAGGGTATTCTCGAAGAGTCGTTAAGCGGGGATGTGCAGGGAGGAGCTATTGACATACTTACGATGGACGACGTTGAAAACTGGGAGAAAAGCTCAAGAGATATTGTGAACGTATGGGAGAAGCTGAAAGGGTAAGGATTCTTATAATTTCACTTATTGTGAATAAAAATATACTTTTTGGGAGAGTTGTGAAAGTAAAATCTACTACCTCCCCTTGCATATCTCCTCGCTTTCGCAAGGTCTTGTAAGCAACCAGATGAGAAAACTCATGGACCAACCAGTTTTTTGTTCACAGCTAAGGGCTCGGGGTAGAGGTTGAAGGATTAGGAAACCGCAAAAGTTTTCAGGCGATGCCGACAGATGACGTTGGTGGAAGCTGGATCTACCTTTAGTGTTGACTTCATGGAAAACTGTGAGGTCGAGGAAGTCATCCACCTCGAATACGACGTTCTTGGAACGAGTCCTTTTGCCAACCTTTCCCTGCTTCCAGTCAGAAAAAGAGCAGTTGTTGCAAAAGAGGAGGTAGATGCAGAGCATATTGTGGGATGTGCGACGGTTTGCTGGGCTGAACAGTTTGTTATCGCCTCTATTGCTGTCAGGGACGACTTCCGGGGAAAGGGAGTTGGAAAAGCAATCCTGAGGAAGTGCATTGAATTTGCCAGAGACATGGGTTACGATAGTGTCTGGCTTGAAACCCCTGCTGATGGGCCCGTAGACTTTTACCTGAAAGAGGGTTTCAGAGTTTCAACATTCTTAAGGAATTATTACGGGGATGGTATACATGGCCTGAAACTTGTCTACACATTTCAGTTCTAAATGCTAACATATTCAAACTTATATTGTGATTGTCGAACTCTTTGAATAATTGGAGAATATCAAAACATTCAAATACCCACATTATTGACTGGGCACAACTTACCGGAAAAAGCATGATAAATTGGGAGGCAGTGTCCGCATGAAGCGTGTTGGCGTTTACGTTTGTTCGGGATGCGGAATTGGCGAAGTAATAGACGTGGAAAAACTATCAGCCAAGTTCAACGCGAGAGTTCACCCCTTCCTCTGCAGCAGCGAAGGGGTTGAGATGATAGAGAAAGACATAGACGAGGGAATCGACACAATCGTAATTGCCGCGTGTTCTCCCCGTGTAAACACTGACGTCTTCAGGTTCGAGGGTGTGGTCGTTGAGAGAGTGAACCTTCGTGAAGGCGTAGCATGGAGCCACGAGAGCAATGAAGAGACTCAAGCACTGGCAGAGGACTACGTTAGAATGGGCATAGTCAAGGCAGAGAAGACAGAACTCCCCGAGGGCGAGGAAAAAGTAGTATCAAGAACAATTCTCGTTGTTGGAGGGGGTATAGCAGGTATTACCGCTGCCGTTGAGGCTGCGGAAGTGGGCTACGAGGTAATTCTGGTAGAAAAAAACCCCTATCTTGGTGGAAGGGTAGCGCAGATGTACAAGTACTTCCCAAAGCTCTGCCCGCCGTACTGTGGGCTTGAAATCAACCTCAGGAGACTCAGAGAGAACAGGAAGATAACAGTCTTCACAAACGCAGAGGTCGAATCCATCAGCGGAGAACCTGGCAACTTCGATGTTACGGTCAAAATCAACCCCCGCTACGTAACCGATGCATGCACAGCATGCGGAGAATGTGTCAAAGCCTGCCCGGCAGAGAGACCAAACGAGTTCAACTACGGAATGGACAAAACCAAGGCAATCTACCTTCCACATGAGATGTCCTTCCCCATGAAGTACGTAATAGATGCAGAGTACTGCCAGAAGAATGAGGGCTGCAAGGCGTGCGTTGATGCATGCCCGTACGATGCGATAGACCTTGCGATGGAGCCAAAAACTCTGAACCTGAAGGCCGGAGCGATAGTTGTTGCGACTGGCTGGAAGCCGTACGACGCAGGCAGGCTGACAAACCTCGGTTTTGGAAAGTATCCCGACGTTATAACCAATGTGATGTTTGAGAGACTTGCGTCGCCAAACGGGCCTACGAAAGGTAAGATACTCACCCATGATGGTAAACCTGTAAAGAGAATTGCCTTCGTTCAGTGCGCAGGCAGTAGAGATGAAAACCACCTGCCGTACTGCTCCGCTGTTTGTTGCCTTGCCTCGCTCAAGCAGGCGACGTATATTAAAGAGCAGTATCCCGACGCTGAAGTTTACATCTGCTACATAGACGTGAGAACGCCCAGCCTGTACGAGGATTTCTACAGGAAAGTTATGAACGAGGGTGTTTACCTTGTCAGGGGCAAGGTTGCAGAGGTTACCGACATTGCGAAGAGTCCCGAAGAAGAAGGAAAGCTCATTGTAAGAGTTGAGGACACTCTCCTTGGCAAGGTTCGCAGAATTCCCGTTGACATGGTCGTGCTCGCCACAGGCATGCAGCCCAACAGTACTGGACTGAACCTGAAGTACAGGCAGGGAAGCGAACTACCAACGAACCAGTATGGCTTTGCGAATTCCAACTTCATATGCTTCCCCTACGAGAGCCAGCGGACTGGAATATACGCTGCTGGATGCGTTAGGCAGCCTATGGATGTAGCCACCGCTGTCGAGGATGCGAGCGGAGCCGTTATGAAGGCAATACAGTGCATAGAACTTGTTTCGAAGGGCATGGCCACGTTCCCGAGAAGTGGAGACCTGTCACTGCCCATCTTCTTCCTCCAGCGCTGTACGCAGTGTAAGAGGTGTACGGAGGAATGTCCCTTCTCTGCACTTGAGGAGGATGAAAGAGGAACGCCGATACTCAATCCAGCGAGGTGCAGGAGGTGCGGTACATGCTTTGGAGCGTGTCCAGAACGCATAATCTCGTTCAAGAACTACTCCATCGACATGATTTCGTCGATGATAAAGGCAATAGACGTGCCGGAGGAGGAAGGTAAATTCAGAATACTCGGCTTCTTCTGCGAGAACGACGCTTATCCGGCGCTGGACATGGCGGCCAGAAACGGATACAAAATAGACACAAGTCTGAGGGTCATCCCCGTCCGCTGTCTTGGTTCTGTGAACGTTGTCTTCATTGCTGATGCATTATCGAGAGGAATCGACGGCATCCTGCTTGCAGGCTGCAAGTATGGCGAGGACTACCAGTGCCACTTCATAAGAGGTAGTGAGCTTGCCAACAGGAGAATGGAGAACGTCCAGGAAACCCTGCAGCGATTGATGCTCGAACCAGAGAGAGTGAAGCTCGTAGAACTTGCCATATCTGACTACGACAAGATTCCGCAGATTATTGAGGAGTTCGTTGAGCAGATTAAGCAGATTGGACCAAATCCATATAAAGGGTTCTGAGGTGGTGAACGAGATGCAAATTATATCGAAAAATAGTTATAGTCGGTGTGTCTTGCCTTGTCACAACAGTGGCAAAATATTCAAATATTTCATGATTAATGCAAACATAAATTGGGAGGCGGTTAAATGGACGTAGGCGAGATGCTTGAAACGTACTTCGAAAGACTCTCGGAAGTGGCAGAATCTGAGAAGTACAAGCAGTGTCTTCAGTGCGGTACGTGCGGCGGTTCGTGTCCTTATGGTATTGCCTCACCTTTCACTCCGAGAAGGATGATTTTGGCTATCAGAGCAAAACTTGTTGATGAAATTCTCGAAAGTGGGGCTCACTGGCTGTGTACTTCCTGCTATACGTGCAGCTACAGATGCCCCAGTCAGATCCCCCTTACCGACGGCATAATTCCGGCTCTGCGTGAGCTTTCGCTACTTGAAGGTAACCCGCCCGAGGAGCTTGCTGCAGCGCTGATGAACATAGCACGCTACGGTAATCCCTTCAGAGAGTCTCCGAGAAAGAGGGACAACTGGACAAAGGAAGTGGAGTTTGAAGTACCTACACTATCAAAGAAGAAAAGTGCTGACGTTCTCTTTATCCCTGAGTGCTTTGGGTCATACCACCGGAGGTGTAAGGAGATCACCAAAGCCTTCGCCGAGGTTATGTACCTCCTTGGAACAGACTTTGCAATTCTTGGCAACGAGGAGCGGTGCATTGGCGATTTAACCCGCCTCAGCGGAGAGTTTGGGTTGTTTGAAGACCTCGTGGAGAAGAACATAAAGACATTCGAGAAGTACGAATTCAATAGAATTGTGACGCACGATGCGCATGCGTACAACGCGCTAAGGCGTGAATATCCGAAGTACGGCTTCGAGAAAGAAGTGCTGCATCACACACAGTTCCTGTTTGAAAACCTCGACAAGTTGAAGGACATGTTCAACGAGCTGGATTACGTCGTAACCTACCACGACTCGTGCTATGTCGGGAGAAGGAACGGAATCTTTGATGAGCCCCGTCAGGTGATTCAGGCGATTCCCGGCATAAAGTTCGTGGAGATGAAGAGGACAAGAGAGAACGCACTCTGCTGTGGAGGTGGAGGTGGCGGGGTCTGGCTTGATAGCTTCATAAAAGAGTTTCTCAAAGAGAGACCTGCGGAAGACAGGGTTAGAGAGGCTGCTCTGGTTGGAGCGAACGTCATTGTTACGGCGTGCACGCTTGATGTGCCCATGTTCGAAGATGCACTCAAAATGACAGGTCTCGAAGGTCAGATTGAGGTAAAGGACATCTCAGAACTCGTACTTGAAGCGATCAAGGGGTGATACGATGAAGATATGCGCGATCCTAAGGCTGGTTCCAGACCTCGTAGAGGAGATTGAAATCAGCGAGACGGAGATAACTCCCTTCGCATACATTGCAAACGAGAGAGATGAGCACGCAGTTGAGGAAGCGCTCGTTCTGAAAGAGAAAAGCGGTGCAACTGTTGATGTTTTAGGCATTGTCGACGAAGACACAGAAACGGAGATAGACGAACCCCTTGCAATGGCGTATGCAAAGGGCGCTGACAACCTGATCAAGGCAATCCTATCAAGGAGTACGTACAGAAGAATAGAAGTTGCAAAGGGACTTGCAGAATTTCTGAAGGACAAGGAATACGATGTCATAATGGTAGGCATTCAGGCGATAGATGCATTTGCAGGAACTCTCGGTGGAATGCTCGCCCGATGCATGGGAATTCCCTACATCGGTGGAGTCGTTGAAGCAGATGTTCAGGATGGCAACTTGGTCGTTAAAAAAGAACTTGGTGGTGGCCTGCTGGGAGAATACAAAGTGTCTCTGCCTGCGGTCGTTGGAGTGGTGTCTGCAGAACGCCCGCTTAAGTTCGTTCCGTTTGCAAAGCTGAGGCAGGCGATGAAGAAGGCAGAAATCGAGGAAGTCGAAATAGAGGTTCCTGAACTCGAGGGAGTAGAGGTTCTGAGGTACTACGAACCGCCAAAGCCAGAGATAACGCTGCTCGAGGGCGAGCCCGAGGAAATAGCAGACAAGCTTGTAGAAGTGCTGAAGGAACTTTCCGTGCTGTGAGGTGGTACGATGGACGTTCTCGTCTTTGCAGAAGTTATAGAAAATGAGGTTCAGGACATTACCTACGAGCTCGTTGGAAAAGCAAAGCAGCTTGCCAGCGAACTTGGGGGTAAAGCTGTAACCCTCGTTATCGGAAATCCAGACGTGAGCAACATCAACAGCGATGTGATTCAGGTTGATGCCGGCGATCCCTCGCCATGGCACTACGCAATCGTTGAGAAGGTATATGAAAGAGTAAAACCTGCAGCAATCCTCTTCGGCAATACATCCGCAAGTCTCGACGTTGCATCTCAGTTTGCAGCCCAGCTTGGCCTGCCCATTGCCACACTGGTTACCGAGATATCAGTCAGCGATGGCCAGTTCGTCGCAACTTCCATTGCATACGGTGGAAAGATAATGGTAGACCTTGCAGTAAAGAGTCCGGGAGTTTTCGTCGTTAACAGAGGTAGCTTCCAGGCAGAAGACGGAAAGGGAGAAGTTGGTTCTGTTGAGAAGCTCAGCCTTGACGAACTTGGAGTCAGCGATGGCGTGGAGTTCGTCGGATACATAAAGCCAGAAGTGGAAGACGTGGACATATCCAAGGCTGACATCGTTGTTTCTGTAGGCAGAGGTATTGGCGACGAAGCGAACATTGAGCTTGCAGAGGAGCTTGCAGAAGTCCTTGGAGGTGTTGTTGCAGGTTCCCGTCCGATCATAGATTCTGGATGGCTTCCAAAGACAAGGCAGGTTGGAAGGAGCGGCAAAACCGTCGTTGGCAAACTCTACCTTGCTCTTGGTATAAGTGGGGCTACCGAGCACGTTGAGGGTGTAAAGGCCAAGAATGTGATTGCAATAAATACAGACAGAGACGCGCCAATCTTCAGAATTGCAAGGTGTGGGGCTGTTGCTGACGTGCTTGAGCTCGTGCCTGTGCTGATAGACAAGATCAGAGAGATCAAGGGAGAGTAACATGCCCGGAAATGTAGATTATTGTTCATTATGTTTTTGTAAATTTTCATCTTTTATAATATCACGTTACTCAGTTACACTTCTGGATGAAAAATCACTACATTTTAATAAGGTGATCACATGGGTGAGGACGACATAAAGATAGGTGTCTACGTTTGCCATTGTGGTAGAAATATCGCCGAAAAAGTCAGGATAGATGAGGTCGTGGAGTTTGCAAAAACACTCCCTAATGTCGCCGTTGTTAAAGACTACAAGTACATGTGCTCCGACCCTGGCCAGGAACTCATCGTGAAGGATATACAGGAAATGGGTATAAACAGGGTTGTCGTTGCCGCTTGCAGCCCGACACTTCACGAACAGACATTCAGAAACGCCTGCAGGAGGGCTGGTCTTAACCCGTACCTCTTTCAGATGGCAAACATAAGAGAGCTTGACGCCTGGGTTACTGAAGATGTCAGAAGCGCGACGGAAAAAGCGAAAGCCTTCGTGAGAGCAGCTGTCAATCGCGTCGCAATTCACGAGGAGCTCGAAGTTGGTAGAGCAAGAATAAACCCAAACGTGCTGATTATAGGTGGCGGTATTGCCGGTATTTCTGCTGCGCTCGTTCTCGCCGACGCGGGCGTAAAGGTGTATCTCGTTGAGAGAGAAGCTACAATAGGCGGCAACATGGCCAAGTTCGACAAAACGTTTCCAACTCTCGATTGCGCTGCGTGCATTCTGACCCCTAAGATGACTGCCGTCAAAGCCCATCCGAACATCGAGTTGCTGACGTATGCAGAAGTTGAGGAGGTCAGCGGCTATATTGGCAACTTCAGGGTTAAAATAAGAAAGAAGCCGAGGTACGTGAAGGAGGATCTCTGTATAGGCTGCTATCAGTGTGTCGAAGACTGTCTGTTCGCTGAACCGCTATTTCCGTCTGAGTTTGATGCTGGTCTCGGGAAGAGGAAGCCAATCCACATCCCGTTTCCGCAGGCTGTCCCCCTCGTTCCCTTTATCGATCCAAACACCTGTATGTGGCTTACGAGCAAGAAGTGCCCTCAGTACTGCGTGGAAGCGTGTGAGCCAGATGCAATCGATTTCAGTATGAGTGATGAGTTCGTTGAAGTAGAAGTGGGGACAATAATAGTGGCTACCGGATATAAGACGTTCGATGCTTCGAGAATTCCGCAGTACGGCTACGGGAGGTACGAGAACGTTTACACATCCCTTCAGGTTGAGAGGATGCTCAACTCCACCGGCCCGACAGGTGGAGAAGTTCTGCTCGCCAACGGCAAAAAGCCGGAGAGTGTTGCCATAATACACTGCGTCGGTAGCAGGGATGAGAACTACAACAAGTACTGCTCGAAAGTCTGCTGTATGTACTCCATCAAGCTTGCCCGCCTCGTAAAAGAGAGAACCGGTGCGGAGGTCTACAACTTCTATATTGACGTGAGGGCTGCAGGTAAGGCGTACGAGGAGTTCTACAAGCGAGTGATGAGCGAGGGCGTTTACTTCATCCGTGGCAGGGTTGCGGAAGTGACTGACATTGCAAAAAGCCCGGAGGAGGAGGGCAAACTCGTAGTCGTTGCTGAAGACACATTGCTCGGCAGGGTTCGCAGAATTCCCGTTGACATGGTCATACTCTCAGTCGGTCTCGAGCCTCAGAGCGATGCAGACAGAATAAGAAACATGCTTAAGCTGTCGTGCTCACAGGACGGCTGGTTCTTGGAGCGACATCCGAAGCTTGCTCCCGTTGCGACTGCCACAGAGGGTATATTCGTTGCAGGCTGCTGTCAGGGGCCGAAGGACATACCCGAGACCGTTGCTCAGGCAGAAGCAGCTGCAGGAGAGGCGCTGTCACTCATACAGCGTGGTGAGGTTGAACTTGAGCCGAATATAGCTTTCATAAGAGAGGAGCGCTGCTCGGGCTGCAGAATATGCATAGGAATGTGCCCGTACGGAGCCATATCCTTTGACGAAGAGAAGGGTGTAGCTGTTGTAAATCCGGCCATGTGTAGAGGATGCGGCACATGTGTTGCTGCTTGCCCGTCAAAGGCGGCCCAGCAGTACCTGTTCAGAGACGAGCAGATATATGCTGAAATAGAAGGAGTTCTGCTGTAAGGGGGGTTCTGCTGTGAGTGAATTCGAGCCGAAGATAGTGGGGATATTCTGCAACTGGTGCTCTTATATGGCCGCAAATCTTGCTGGAACTGCAAGAATGAAGTACCCTCCGAATCTGAGGGTTGTTAGAGTAATGTGTTCGGGCAGAATAGACCCCCAGTTCGTTTTCTATGCATTCAAAAATGGGGCCGACGGTGTTCTGCTTGCAGGCTGTCACCCACCAACGGACTGCCACTACATTGAGGGTAACGTCAAGTGTTTGAGGCGTTACAGGCTTCTCAGGAAACTCCTTCCGCAGTTCGGAATAGAGCCTGAAAGACTCAGGCTTGAGTGGATTTCTGCAAGCGAGGCGGACAAACTGAAGAGGGTTGCGGAGGAGTTTGTTGAAGAACTCAGGAAGCTTGGACCCCTGGAGGCGAAAAGATGAAACCAAAGGTTGCTCTTTACTGGTGCGCAAGCTGTGGTGGTTGCGAGGAAGCTGTCGTGGATTTAGCAGAGGCAATACTCGATGTGGTTGAGAAGGTTGACATAGTGTTCTGGCCCGTTGCCATGGACTTCAAGAGAGAGGATGTAGAGGCTCTGGAAGATGGAGAAATAGTTGCAAGTTTTATAAACGGAGCAATAAGGTTTTCCGAGCACGTCGAAATGGTAGAACTGCTCAGGAAGAAATCCAAGCTCGTCTTTGCCTTTGGGGCATGTGCGTGCTTTGGCGGAATTCCAGGGCTTGCAAACTGCTGCAGCAGTGACGAGATATTTGATTACGTTTACCGCGATTCTCCAACTGTCGTGAATCCCGACGATGTCAGACCTACTCCCGGCTGCGAAGCTTGCAACGTCAGGCTCGACGTTCCAGAGTTCCTCGACGAGTGCAAGGCACTCGATGAAGTTATAGATGTCGATTACTACATTCCCGGTTGCCCCCCTTCAGTCAACATCATAGTCGATGCCTTCACAGCCCTTCTCGAAGGAAACCTCCCGCCCAAAGGCTCTGTTCTTGCATCCCAGAAGTCCGTTTGTCACGATTGCAGGCTTAACGAGACAAAGCCCGAAAAGATCCTCATTAAAGAGTTCAAACGCGTCTGGGAAGCTGAACCTGAGCCAGATAAATGTTTACTCGCTCAGGGCTTCCTCTGTCTTGGCCCAGTTACGAGGGGTGGATGTGGAGCGCTGTGTGTTGGCGGGAACATGCCATGCACGGGCTGTTTTGGCCCCCTCGACGGTGTTATGGACTACGGAGCCAAAGCACTGTCGTACATAGCATCCATCGTGG
Organism: Archaeoglobus veneficus SNP6; assembly: GCF_000194625.1. Classification (NCBI taxonomy): domain Archaea; kingdom Methanobacteriati; phylum Methanobacteriota; class Archaeoglobi; order Archaeoglobales; family Archaeoglobaceae; genus Archaeoglobus; species Archaeoglobus veneficus. The sequence continues at coordinate 1,408,913 of NC_015320.1, forward strand.
ATTCCATGGATGAGGAGGAAATTGACAGAATTCTCGAGAAGATTCCAGATCCTCTTGGCCTATTTTACAAGTACTCCCTTCCAAAGTCCTTGCTTGGGGGCAGAATTCGAAGGGTTGCTGGAGGTGATGACGTTTGAGCACCAAAATCACAATTGATCCTGTTACGAGGCTCGAAGGACACGGAAAGATAGAGATTATACTCAACGAGGAGGGAAACGTCGACAGGGCATACTTTGTCATCCCTGAACTGAGGGGATTTGAGAAGTTCTGTGTAGGAAGAGTTGCCGAGGACATGCCTCAGATAACCGAAAGAATCTGCGGTGTTTGTCCCACTGCCCACCACACTGCCTCGACAAAAGCTCTCGACGACCTCTTTGGTGTTGAGCCTCCTCCGGCAGCGAGGAAGATAAGAGAACTGATTTACTCCCTGTTCATGCTTGAGGATCATGCACTCCACTTTTACATTCTCGGTGGCCCTGACTTTATAGTGGGACCAAACGCGCCGAAAGCGGAGAGGAACGTTGTCGGTGTCATAAAAAAAGTCGGAGTTGAAGTGGGCAAGAAGGTAATAGGGATGCGAAAAGAGATCAGAGCCCTTATGACACACCTCGGCGGAAAGGTAGTCCATCCAGTGTTCGGGCTGCCAGGAGGAGTGGCAAAAGGAATAAAGGAGGAAGAAAGAGATGGGATTATAAAGCTCGCCGAGAAAGGCGTCGAATTTGCAAAGTTTACTCTCGAAGTATTCCATGATATAGTCCTCAAAAATCAGGAGTACGTTGATTTAATTCTGTCCGATGCATACAGGCACGAGACATACTACATGGGTCTCGTTGACGAGAACAATTGTGTGAACTTCTACGATGGTATGGTGCGTGTTGTGTCGCCAGAAGGCAAGGAATACGCGAAGTTCCACTGCAGTGAGTATGCTGACTACATTGCCGAGCATGTTGAGCCCTGGACGTACATGCGCTTCCCTTACCTCAAAAACGTGGGGTGGAAGGGTTTCGTTGATGGAGCCGAAAGCGGAATCTACAGCGTTGCTCCACTCGCAAGGCTGAACGCCGCTGAGGGCATGGCCACTCCAGAAGCGAACGAGGCATACAATGAGATGTACGAAACAGTTGGCGAGAAGCCCGTACATTACAGCCTCGCGAACCACTGGGCGAGAGTAATTGAGATGGTCTATGCTGCAGAACGCCTCTTGGAGCTCGCAATGGATGATGAGCTAACGGATGGCTACATCAGAAACATTCCCGATGGGGTCGCGAGAAAAGAGGGCTTTGGTGTTGTCGAAGCTCCTCGTGGGACGCTATTCCACCACTACTGCAGCGATGAGAACGGAGTTCTCACGAAAGTCAACCTGATAGTTGCAACACAGCAGAATGCCGCTCGTATGGCGATGGACATAGACAGAGTTGCGAAAGCCCTGATAAAGAACGGAAACGTAAATGACGGCATTCTGAACATGATAGAGATGGCCTTCAGAGCCTACGACCCCTGCCACGCGTGTGCAACTCACGCCATTGGTGAAATGCCTCTCAGAATAAACATACGCGGCCCCGACGGAGAGATTCTAAGGGAAATTAAGGTATGAACCTCGTGGTGTGCATAGGCAGCGAGACTGGCAATGACAGCTTTGGCCTGAGAGTTGCCAGACTCATAAAGGGAAAAGTTAGCGCGAGAATAGAGGAGGCTACAAACTACATAGACCTGCTTACCTTCCTCTACGACGCAAGCTACGAGAAGCTGATTGTTGTGGATGCTGTTAGAGGAAACGAGGACTACAAACTCGTTGAGTTCGACGTCAGGGCCGATGGAAAAGTGAAGGCCCCGATGACGCACTCAATAACATTTTTCGATGCCGTCAGACTTGCAAAGGCCCTTGGAATTCTTCCCGATAGAGTTATCGTCGTTGGGATGGAGATTGCCAGTGTTGAAGTGGAGGATGAGGGCAGGCTGGAGGAAGTTGCCGCGAAGGCTGCGGAGAGAGTTGCCGAGCTTTGTTCTGAGTAAGTTCATTGTGTTTTATTTTTAGTAATACGTGGAAGGTTGGGAATACACTGACATCGTCGGTTTAGCAGACAAAAAGCGAAATCATAAATTAATGATATTCCATTGTAAATAGGATGGGTGAAAGTCCATTACGGAGGAGCTGATATGAGCAATTTACGGTGGAGCGAGTTTATTAGAAAAATCGAAGAGGATGAAGAGCTCCAGAATAAAATCAAGGAGGATCCTGTTGCGGCAATCAGAGAGGTTGCTGCGACAATACCTGAACCGCTCAGGCGCGATGTCTGGATTTACCGCATAGTTGTTATAGCGCTCGGTCTGACGGTGCTTGCTGTTGTCATTGGAGCCATCGTAATAACCATGGTAGACAAGACGACTCCCGATGTACTTGTTGCTCTTGGCTCCGCTGCGGTGGGTGCTTTAGCTGGACTGCTTGCTCCCTCTCCAGCGGGCGAAGGATGAATCAACAGAAAAAACACAAGCAAAATCGCAAAGTTTTATATAGTAAATCATACCTACTGTAAACTGGATGCACGCAGCGGTGGTAGAATCGATACTCAGGATACTGGACAAGGCAGGTTTCAGAGTTACGGACTTAGTTGAGACCAAACCCCGCTGCTTTGACATCGTTGCAAGAAAAGATGAAATAGTCATGCTCATAAAGGTGCTCTACAACGTCGATTCTCTCAAGGCTGAGATGGCCGAAGAGATGAAGCTTGTCGCCAAGCTGCTGAAAGCTTCGCCGGTAGTCGTCGGCGAGCGCTTCAAATTCGACTACCTTGAGAGAGGTGTAGTTTACAACCGCTACGGGTTGCCTGTGATAAACACCGCAACGTTCTACGATTTTGTTGTGGAAGGTATCCCGCCGATGGTCTATTCAGCTCCGGGTGGCTACTACGTCAGGCTCGACAGCGAGAGGATAAGAGAGGCGAGGCAAAGACTCGGTATATCCATTGGCGAACTTGCAAAGATGCTTGGCGTGTCGAGGAGAGCCATTAAGAAGTACGAAGAAGGTGTTGATACATCGGTGGAGAATGCAGTGAAGCTCGAAGAGTTCCTCGGCGAGTACGTGATCAAGGCAATAGACATCCTGAACTTCGTTAAGGATGATGTCGAACCAAAGGAGGATGTTGAGCTGAGGAATGGTGAAGCGGAGATAGTGGAGCAGCTACGCTGCATAGGCGTGAACGTTTACCCGATAAAGCATGCTCCTTTCGACGTTGTTTCTAAAACAGGTGACGAGGCTGTTTTAACAGGTGTTAAACAGGTCAGGGAGATCGAGAGGAGAGCCGCGATTATTGGTAAGGTCTCTGAAGTCCTCTCGACCAAAGCAGCATACATAGTTGAGAAAGAAGTTAAAAAGGGTATTTCATCTGTAGTATTCCTCATGAAGGAGGAACTCGCGTGCGTCAGTTCGCCAAAAGATTTTATAACCCTCTTGAATGAAAAGAAATCGACCGAAAGAAATATATAGAACTACTGTTCTACTAATTCCCAGCCCATAGGCGGGGGTGAGAAGAAATGGCTACGCTGCAGGGGCAGCCTGTACTGATTTTGAAAGAGGGAACCCAGAGGACTGTTGGAAGAGACGCCCAGAGACTCAACATAATGGCTGCAAGAGTTATTGCCGAGGCTGTTAGGACGACTCTTGGGCCGAAAGGAATGGATAAAATGCTCGTCGATAGCCTCGGCGACGTCGTTATCACCAACGATGGAGTTACAATACTTAAAGAGATGGATGTCGAGCACCCGGCTGCAAAAATGATAATTGAAGTTGCAAAGACCCAGGAAGACGAGGTGGGTGATGGTACAACGACTGCTGTAGTTCTTGCCGGTGAACTTCTCAAGAGAGCAGAAGAGCTACTCGACCAGGACATCCACCCGAGCATCATCGCCAGGGGTTACAGGCTCGCAGCCGAGAAGGCAATGGAGATTCTTGACGAGATCGCAATGAGTATTGACGTGAACGACGATGAAACCCTCAAAAAGGTCGCTGCTACCGCTATAACCGGAAAGCACGCTGAGTACGCAGTAGAGCACCTCTCCGGAGTCGTAGTCGATGCGGTCAAGAAGGTTGCAGAGAAGACCGACAGCGGTTACAAAGTTGACGATGACGCAATCAAGCTCGAGAAGAAGCAGGGCGGAGGCGTTGAAGACACCGAGCTCATCGATGGAATTGTGATCGACAAAGAAGTCGTGCACCCAGGAATGCCAAAGAGAATAAAGAACGCAAAGATTGCAGTTCTTAAGGCAGCCCTCGAGGTCAAGGAGACTGAGACCGATGCGGAGATTAGAATCACCGACCCAGAGATGCTCCAGAAGTTCATCGAGCAGGAGGAACGCATGATCAAGGACATGGTAGATGCGCTCGTCAACGCCGGAGCAAACGTCGTCTTCTGCCAGAAGGGCATTGACGACCTTGCACAGTACTACCTCGCAAAGGCTGGAGTGCTCGCTGTTAGAAGGATAAAGCAGAGCGACATCGAGAAGCTCGCCAAGGCGACGGGAGCAAAGATTCTGACCGATCTCAGAGACATCAAGCCAGAGGATCTCGGCGAGGCTGAGCTTGTCGAGGAGCGCAAGGTCGGCGATGAGAAGATGGTGTTCGTGACGGGCTGCAAGAACCCGAAGGCCGTGACGATCCTCATCAGGGGCGGTACCGAGCACATCGTCGATGAGGTTGAGCGCAGCCTGACTGACTCCATCAAGGTCGTGAAGGCAGCACTGGAGAGCGGCAAGGTCGTTGCGGGCGGAGGTGCGCCAGAGATTGAGATCAGCCTGAAGCTCAAGCAGTGGGCACCAACACTTGGTGGAAGGGAGCAGCTATCAGCCGAAGCTTTCGCCACGGCACTCGAAATTATACCGAGGAGTCTCGCGGAGAACGCTGGACTTGACCCCATCGACATACTCGTCGAACTCAAGAAGGCCCACGAGGATGGCAACGTCTACGCTGGAGTCAACGTCTTCAGCGGAAAAGTTGAGAACATGAAGGAGCTTGGAGTCCTTGAGCCGCTGAGGGTCAAGAAGCAGGCAATCAGCAGCGCAACCGAGGTAGCAATAATGATCCTGAGAATTGACGATGTCATCGCTGCTAAGGGCATCGAGAGCGAGAAAGAGAAGGGCGGCGGTACCGAGGGCGAGGAGAGCGAGGAGTAAATTTTGATAACTCTTTCCCTATGTTTTTTTCTCTTATTTCGTGAGAACAGTTTTTTAATTCGTTACTCTGAACCTTTATAGATGCTCGTGTGCGGCATTGACGTTGGCGTCAGAATGAGCTACATCGCCCTGCTCGATAACAGAAGGCTTGTTTATTGCGGAAAGTATAACGAGCCTGTTAAATGCGACGCTGTTGGCATCGATGCACCTCTTTCGCTTCCGGAGTCGGGAAGCCTTAGAGAATGCGAGCGGAAGCTCCTAAAGCTGGGGATAAGGCTTTTTCCGTCCGGAGCAGATTTCTTCAGGTCTGTAGTAAACAGGGGAATGGAAATCGCGGAAGAGTTCAGAAAAATTGGTGCTGAAGTCTTCGAGGTGTATCCGTATGCGACTCGCAGACGGCTCGGCATAGCCCCCGACGTAAAAAAGTCCACCAAAGGAGGCAGAGAGCGAATAATTGCCGAACTCGCGAGATTTGTTGAGGGCATTGATAACCTGAGCAACCACAACGAGGTAGATGCAGTAATCTCAGCCCTCACGGTCAGCCTCTACTACGAAGGGAAAGCAAGACTGCTGGATGGACGAGATGGAGCGATCCTCGTCCCTCTTTAGCGTGCAAGTATTTCCTGTTTTGCCATATAGAACTGGCACTTTTCCGGCTCTATTATGTACGTTTCAGCCCTTACCCTACCCCATATGGCAAAGCTCTTGGCAGCGACGATTGCCTGACAGTATGCAGGACACTCTCCATTCAGCAGAAGGCCGTTCACTCTGCAGAAGTCGTGGTAATTGCAGTTGACGACTTCTACTCTCCTGTTCGTGACATCAACAGCTATAATTGCCTGAATCTTATTCAACCTGACCGAAACACACTTTATTTCGTTCATTTCTGATCCATCCTTATATTGAGGTGATACTCATACTTATTACAATAATAGGACTAATACCAGCATATTTAAATTTTTCGAAATAAGAATAAAAATAATTAAATCTTTTTTTATTCCCCCTAATAGAATGGGTGGTCATTGAAACAAATAGTATGCAATCTATTTTTCGGTATGCTTAAATTAAATATATAGTTGTCAGGGATACTCAAACCCCTCTCCCGGTCTGAGCACTACTACCTTGACTCCAGTCTTATCCTCGGCTAACTTTCTGAACTCCTCGGGATCCTGATTTATGACCGGGAACGTGCCGTAGTGCATTGGAACGGCTACTTTTGGCTTTACGAGTTCAAGGGCCTTAACTGCACCCCTTATTCCCATGGTGTACCAGTCCCCTATGGGCACAAGCATCACGTCCGGGCTGTGTAATTCGCCGATTAACTGCATGTCAATGAAAACATCTGTATCGCCTGCATGGTAAACCTTCACACCGTCCAGTTCTACAACAAAACCTGCAGGACAGCCAGTACTTATCAGCCTGCCGTTCTCCTCAACGTCTGCAGAATGCAAGGCAGGAACCATCGTAAACCTTACGTCCTTAACCTCAGCCGTACCGCCGATGTTCATGCCGACCGCATTTCCACCGTTCATGGCTATATACCTCGAAAGTTCGTGAATGCACACGACAGGAGCGTTGCAGCGCTTTGAGATCTCTATGGCATCTCCAAGGTGGTCTCCATGACCATGTGTTACGGCAATGACGTCCACGTCAACCTCCTGAGGCTTTACAGGAGACGCCGGGTTCCCCGAAAGAAACGGATCAATCAACACCCTCCTGCTACCCTCAAGCAGAAAAGCTGCATGCCCCAGCCATGTGATCTTCATACATCCCACCTCCATTAATTATACTGTGCGCAAAAGTTAAACTTACCGGAAGATGTGCTTCTTTGAAACATCCATTCTGACAAGGGGCTTTGATAAATGCCTCCTCGCACACGGAGGTACTTCGTAAAAGCCCTCCTCTATCTTCCTCTCAACTCTTCTCGCAACTTTCTCAAGGGCCTTTGTTTTGCACTTTCTACACCTGAACCCCTGCCCTCTACCGGCAGATTCCATTCTCTTTCCGCACACCGGACAGACGGGGTTTTCGTAGACGTATGTCTCTGCAAGCCTGACGATGTTTATCTTTTCGAGGTTTATCGTGTTCTTTTTCATAGATCCGTAAACTTCAACGATGTCGCCAGCCTTAAGTTCCCGGATGACATCTCTGAACTGCTTCGTTGGTTCGAACGCTGCACATTTCACATCCCCAAACCGTGTTTCGATGGCAAAGAAGACGTGTCCACCAGTTATTGTGCTTGGCTCCTCAACCACCTTCCCTCTCACTATGTACGAGTGGTAGTCCTCGAGTTTGTTCGTGTTCCTTTCGTGTATCAGATGCATATCCGTGGCCTGATTTGTTACAAAGGTCATGTACCTGTCGACTGGCTCAGTCTCAACGGTATCGAAGGCCTCCCTTATCGCAGCGAGGTCGTCGCCCCTTATTCCGAACAGGACAGGATCGGGAGAACCTGGAACCGCCACCACCACCCTGTTGTGCCAGTCAACAGTGTCCCACGTCCTTGGGTAGGTTTTTCTGTCCGCTTCAAAGAACGATTCTTCATCGTACTCTCTTGGCGTTCCGAAACGTTCCGGCTTTCTGTATGCGAGAACCTCGAGGGTGTAATCGTCGAGGTCAAGGCCTACGGCAGCGAGGGCCCCGATAAGTCCCCTTCCGAGCTTGTACCTGAGGTGAGGTATCATGTACTTTCCTATGATAAACAGCGCCTCATCAAGACTTATGACGCCTCTTACCGCTCTGAGGGCAAACTTCGATAGGGCATTCATAACCCTGTCGTTCTCTGCATCGACGAAAACTGCTCCAGGATTCGTTTTTTCGTCCTCAAGCATTGCGTATTCTTCTATTTTCTCCCTCACAACGTCCATTACGTCGTCGAGGTTTCCTTCAACGAGAAAAGAGACCGCCCCGTTTCCCCTCGTTTTGAAAGGAATTGTGGGGTTGAGCCTGATCAGCCTCGGAAAGCCTACTACGCTTAAACCCCTCTCCTCAAGTTCTTCCACGATAAGCACAGCAAGATACGTGGTGCACATCCCCCTGCTTGAGTCGGTGTCGTCTATTCCCACCCACAGTTTCATCGACTCCACTGCTTGCCGTGGCTTTATTAAAGTTTAGTGAGAATTGTATAACTAATATAATTACTCATGGTAGAAAAAATTTAAAGTAACATTTATATACTCTTATTTTGCCTTTTTGTCATAATGATGGGTGAATTAACATTCTGCGAGAAGAGGAAGTCCCTCAAGGTCATGGATTACGAGTGCTGGGTGTGTGAGGAGAACGTGATCAACGGTGGACGCTGCTATCCGTGGGCGCAATGGGGTGTCGAAAAGAGGGCTCCGTGGGAAATATAACCGCACCAAATAGTAAAATTATGACATGTAGGTAATATTATCTATCTATCCCAAATAGTTTTTGTTATTCTACTGACCTCGTAGCCCTTGCGTGGGCTCTTATTATTGCAGACCTTGTTATCAGTCCGAGGAGCTTTCCTTCATCTTCTCTGCTAACTACAGGCAGCCTTCCTATGTCGTAGGTTGCAAGCTTTACAAGCGCTTCTTCAAGACTCTCGTCGGGATACGTTACAATAACACTTCTCGACATTATCTCTCCCACACTCGTCGTCTCCCTCTCCTCTATCGGCACCTTCTCCACATCTTCGAAGGTCACAATACCAACAAGCCTGCCGTTCTCTACAACTGGAAAACCTATGTGCCCGGTCTTTTCAATGAGTTCCAGAACATCCATCACCGTTGAAGAGGGACTTACCGTTATAATTTTGTCTGCAGGCGTCATGGCCTCGCTCACTTTTATCTTCTGGAGAATATCAACGGAGAGTTCACCTCTGTGAGCTGGACTTTCCAGTTTTGTTGCCACCTGCTCGGCGTATATGGATCTGTCCCCGGTAATGTAGTATGCCACGGTCGATGCAAGCAGTAAAGCAGGCAGCAGGTTGTAGCCACCGCTCATTTCCAGAACCATCAACACGGCTGCTATGGGTGTCTTGGCAACTCCAGCGACGAATGCAGCCATACCTATGAGGACGTAACTCCCGGGCTGCGCGGTGACTGGAATGATGTCGTGGAAAACATATCCGAAAAACGCTCCAACCATGCTGCCAATTACGATGGACGGGGCAAATACTCCACCACTTCCTCCAGAACCTATGGTGAACGAAGTGGCAACTATTTTACCGAATATTGCCGCAATGATAACATAAATGGCAAGCTTTCCGTACAGTGCTTCCTGAACATACCCGTATCCCATTCCCAGAACCTGCGGAACGTAGAAGCCGATGACTCCCGTTACAAGTCCGCCAATCACCGGCTTGAGGTAGGGAGAGATGTTCAATTTCTTGAATGCGTTGTGGATGGAGTAGAACGTGTTGATGTACAGGATTCCAATAACTCCAGCAAACAGACCGAGGGGTACACACAGGAGCATTTCAAGGGGAGAACTGAAGGTAAAGTTCGGAATACTGAAGATGGGCAGCATACCAAAGTGCACACCAGCGATGTGCCCTATAATAAGCTCAAAGACGATAAACGCTGTAATTGATGAAATGAAAGCCGGAACTATGGCTTCGACTTCGTAGTCTCTCTTGTAAAGCACTTCAATTCCGAAAATTGCTCCACCAAATGGACTGCGAAATATGCTACCGATTCCCCCAGCCATTCCACATACGAGCAGGATTCTTCTGTCCCTGTCCGAAAGGTTCAGAAGTGATGCCAGCGCTGAGCCAAAACCAGCTCCAATCTGAATGATTGGCCCCTCTCTGCCGGCGCTTCCGCCGCTACCTATGGTTATTGATGATGCGATCATTTTTATAATCGGAACCCGTGACCTTATCTCACCCCTCATCCTGTGGAATGCCCTTATGACCGCATCAGTCCCATGACCCTCCGCTTCTGGAGCAAAGGTGTAAACTATCAGACCACTCAGCAAACCACCTATGGCCGGGATAAGGTAGAGAGGTAAAAGTGACGCGTGGAAGTTGAGACTTACCACATCCACCTCGCCACCGGCGGGAGGAGGTGTGTAGCTATCCAGCCCGGAGAGAAACACGTCTGTGCAGAGATCCAAGAGAAAGTAAAATGCGAAGGCACCAACTCCCGAAATCACACCAACAAGGGTGGCGAGCAGTACAAGTTGACCAGAGCCCAACGGAGGTCTCTGAAAACTGGTCACTTTCGCCCGTAAGAAGGGTATTGTTAAAATATTTTTTGATTACGTTTTCATACTCTGTAGTATCCCAAAATTATTTCACAACCCTAAACCCAACTCTTGTGAGAAAACTAACGAACAAAAAGATCAGGTGGATAATCAGACAACTTGACAGAGGAACTCCAGTGAAGGAAATAGCTGCTGTGATGAGAGTAACACCAAGAAGAATCTACCAGATTAAAAAACAATACGAGGAAACAGGAGAAATTCCAGAACTGAGACAATCGGGAAGAAAACCCAAACAGATAGACAAAGAGATAGAACAAATAATCCTGCAAACCTACAACAAATACAGACTCAGCCCAGTTCCACTGGAAAAGCTGATAGAAAGAGATTATGGAATTCACATTCCGCACAACACCATATACAAAGTTTTACTCAAACACGGTTTGGTGGAGGAGAACATGAACAAGAAGAAGAGGAGGAAATGGGTTAGATACGAGAGAAAACACTCCATGTCCTTATGGCAGGGAGACTGGAAAATGCTTGGAGAGAAGTGGATAATAGCCTTTATGGATGATGCTTCTCGCTTCATAACCTGCTACGGTGTTTTTGATTCCGCTACAACTGAGAACACAATCAGAGTTCTGAGAAAGGGATTCGCTGAATATGGCATTCCAGATGAGATTCTTACTGATCACGGAACCCAATTTGTTGCTGCAAAAAGCAGAGAGAAGGCTAGGCACAAGTTTAAAGAATTCTTGAAGGAGAATGGAATAAGGCACATTCTGGCGAGGGTAAACCACCCTCAAACCAATGGAAAGATAGAGAGGTTCTTTGGTTTGATGGAGCAGAAAATTGGTCTTTTTGAATCGCTGGATGAGTTTGTTTACTGGTATAATTACGTGAAGCCTCACATGAGCCTGAATTTTGATGAACTGGAGATTCCTTATCAGGCGTTTCTGAGAAAGTTGCCCGCTGAAAGGGTGTTTGAGTTTAGCGGGAGGTGGTTGATTGAGGAGTGAAATTATTTCGGGATACCACATACGTTTTCATACTCTCGAAACTCTATATACTCCGTTATAGTATCCTTTCACCTATCTCAATACCCCCGTTGGTAAGCTTGAGCTCATAGTAGTCAGTAGGAGGGGCAATGGGATTCTTCTTCACCCTTATGCCTCTTCTTATGTTGAAGCCCTCTATGATCTCCTCTATTTCTATAACCACATCAGATGATTCCTCAAACATTGCTCTCGTTTTCATATCGCTGAGGGCTTTATCGAGGGTGAATATGGCCGTGGAGTTCCTGCTCCGGATGTGGTTACACAGATCTGTGCAGAAGGCAAACACTTTATCAGGTTTATGCAGAACAAGGAGTGACGAAAGGAGAAAGAATACTACAAGCTCCGCATTTCTTCTTCTTATTGAGTCACCTATGGTGTACAGTTCTTCGAGGCTTATGTCCCCATTTTCGGGAGCAATCATCTCATAACTTCCGCTACCATCACCCACAAAACGAATCATATCCCTCATTCTTCTCTTTCCCAGCAGAATCAGGACTTTCCTGCCGTTTCTGAGGGCGTTAACAATGAACCCGAGGACTACCTCCTCACCGAGCCCACCGACAGTTTCCACAAGGACTGTTCTTCCTTCCTCTACTCCTCCACCAAGTAGCCTGTCGAGAGCAGTACCGGAGGAGAACATGGCAACCCTCACTCAAAGATGTTCTCCTCACTGAATACTTTTATTCCTTCCGATGTTATGCGGTACGGTCTGATGGACTCATCAAAGGCGGTACCCCTCATCTTTCTTATTCTAATTCCTCTAATCAGCCTGCCTCTTATCTCGTACTCAACGTACTCTATAACTCCGCTCACCAGGAAATCCTCCGGAGAAACCCCGGTTTTTTCAGAAGTCAGCAGCGCCGTAACCTTGTGAACCTTGAAGATATTGAAGAGAGACATCATGTCCCTCCTGTACTCAACCTCGCTTTTTGAGGCGAGCTCGAGTATGGTTATGGGGTCTACGACGATTCTTGTGGGTTTCAGTTCCTCGATTTTTGCCTCCAGTGCAGCTTTGAAACCGGGAATATCAAGTTCGAGATTTCTAAAAAACGAGTTTCCGAAAAGAGTTTCTCCTGAAGGTGAAGCGTCGAACATGTGTATGTTATCGAAACTATCAATATCAACCCCCACGTTTTTCATGTCCTCCTTTACCTCATTTATGGGCTCTTCAAGGGTAACATATATGCAGTTCTCGCCCCTTTTTGCGCCCTCCACAAGAAACAGCATCGAAAGTATTGTCTTTCCGCTACCCGGCCCTCCCTTTACGAGGTATGTTCTACCGGGAATAAGTCCACCGTTAAGCATCTCATCGAGGCCCTCGACACCCGTTGATGCACGCATCGTTGAAAGATCACAACTTCAAAATATAAATATCTTTGGCTTTAATCTGGATATATTTTAAAGCTGTAGAAAATTTAAACTCAGTTTTATTTTTTGTCGATTTCATAATAAGATACTGGCATCGACATACTCATCAACTCTATATATCCACCGGCCCGTAGCCATTCTATGCCCGAAATTTACGTTCTCCGCCTTGGACATAGAAGTGAGAGAGACAAGAGAATTTCCACCCACGTTGCGCTTACAGCAAGGGCATTCGGGGCGAAAGGAATTTACTTCGACACCTACGACAGGAAGGTGTTCGAGAGCGTAAGAGATGTTGTCAGGCGCTGGGGTGGAGAGTTCTTCGTAGAAGAGTGCAACTGGAAAAAGCTTTTGAAGGAATTTGATGGTCTGAAGGTCCACCTCACAATGTACGGCGTTCCATTACCCGAAAAAATCGACGATATAAAAAAAGTGGAAAAAGTGCTCGCTATAGTGGGTGCAGAGAAGGTCCCACCCGAAGTTTACGAGCTTGCAGATATGAACGTGTCTATAGGGACGCAGCCCCACAGCGAGGTTGCAGCCCTCGCAGTCTTCCTGCGTGATGTGCTGGATGGGAAAGTCTTCAGCCTCCAGTTTCCCGACGCAAAAATACGAGTAATCCCCTCGGAGAGGGGAAAACAGGTGGAGGAGCGCTGAGCAGGATTTAACCGATACGTTTTTATAGACTGTTTTCCACGCTAATCCGATGTCCAGCGACGATTTGCTTGTTTATATTAACGGTGAGTTTGTGCCGGAAAGCGAGGCGAAGGTCAGCGTTTTTGACCATGGCTTTCTCTACGGCGACGGAGTCTTTGAGGGCATCAGGGCTTATAACGGCAGAGTTTTCAAGCTTAAGGAACACATTGATCGTCTTTACGACTGTGCAAAGGTGATAGACCTCCAGATTCCCGTTACGAAGGAAGAGTTCATGGACATAATCCTTGAAACTTTGAGGAGAAACAATTTGAGAGACGCGTACATAAGGCCAATCGTAACGAGAGGTGTTGGTGACCTCGGCCTCGATCCAAGAAAATGCAGCAGGCCGATGATCATCGTGATAACGAAGCCGTGGGGCAAGCTCTATGGAGACCTGTACGAAAAGGGTTTGAAGGCTGTAACTGTTACCGTCAGGAGGAATGCAATCGACTCGCTCCCGCCAAACATCAAGTCTCTGAATTACCTCAACAACATCCTTGCGAAGATCGAAGCCAATGCTAAGGGTGGTGATGAGGCAATTTTCCTCGATCACAACGGCTACATCTCCGAAGGCAGCGGAGATAACGTGTTCATCGTCAAAAATGGAGCAGTTTACACTCCCCCAACCCTCAACAACCTGAAGGGAATAACGAGGGCCGTGGCAATAGAGATAATTCAGAAGCTTGGAATACCGTTCAAGGAGACGAACCTCGGTCTGTTTGACCTTTATTCTGCGGACGAGATATTCGTTACGGGAACGGCTGCTGAGATAGCACCAATAACCGTAATCGATGGCAGAACTGTAGGCGATGGAAAGCCCGGAGAGATAACGAAAAGGCTTATGGATGAGTTCAGAAAACTGACAGAAACAGAAGGAGTTCCGATTTACGAGTGAGCTGGGATATGGCGATAATATCTATTGTCGTCGAACTCAAGGATCAGCCAGGACAGTTGCTGAAGGTCATAGAGCCCATTTCAAAGCTTGGTGGCAATATCCTCAGCATAATCCACCAGAGGGACAAACGCACTCCCCTCGGCAGAATTCCGGTTGAGGTGTCTCTCCAGATAGATGAGAAGAAAGTCGAAGAACTCATCGAGTCAATCAAGGGACACGGTATCATAGTAAGAAGCTACAACGAGGTAAGACTTCTTGCAACAACATCCATTCTGCTCGTAGGTCACATAATCCATACCGATTTGGGCGACACCATTAACAGCATCGACAAAACTGGTTACGCGGAAGTTGTAGAGATGCATATATCCATGCCCCACTTGAATGAACCATCAACGGCAATGGTCACGATTTCTGCAACCGGAAAAGAGAAACTCAGAGAAGCGATAAATCTGCTGAGAGAAGTGTGCAATAAGAAGAACATCTTGATGATAGAGCCCCTGAACGAGGAATCGACATGATAAGGATAGCTATTTTCGGCTTTGGGGCAGTTGGGCAGGGTGTTGCTGAAATACTGATGAACAGAGAGAGAATCGAGAGGTGGATTGGAGAATACAGAGTTGTGGCTGTAGCGGACTCGAAGGGTTCAATCTGCGATGAAAACGGAATTAGCCTGAAGGAGGCGCTTGAAGCGAAGAAGAAAGGAAGTCTACCACCCGGCATGAGCGTGATGGACATAATAGACAGCATCGACTTCGACGTAGCTATCGAGGCAACGCCAACGAACATAGAAACGGGAGAACCGGGGCTGAGTTATATCAAAGCCTGCCTCAACAAGGGCTGCCACGTCGTCACGTCGAACAAAGGCCCCCTCGTTGTCGCCTACAAAGAGCTTGCAGAGCTTGCAGAACGCAAAGGAGTCAGACTGATGTTCGAAGCTACAGTCGGCGGAGCGATGCCCCTCATAAAACTCGCAAAGAGAGACATCGCTGGCAACGAGATTCTCTCTATAAAAGGTATTCTGAACGGCACATGCAACTACATTCTCTCAAGGATGGAGCAGGAGAGACTCAGCTACCACCAGATTCTCAGCGAGGCGCAGGAGCTTAAAATTGCCGAAGCAAACGCCAGCTACGATGTCGAAGGCATAGACTCTGCAGCGAAACTCGTAATTCTCGCAAATGCAGTGATGGGTATGGATGTGAGCTTCAACGATGTCGAAGTCGTTGGAATAACGAGCATAACTCCCGAGGCGTTCGAAATAGCCATGGAAAAAGGCTATACCATAAGGCTGATTGCTGAGGCAAGTAGAGACGGATTGAGGGTTTCCCCAAGACTCCTCCCACTCCACCACCCTCTTGCGGTCAGAGGGACTCTCAACGCCGTGCTGATTCAAACCGACCTCGCAAGAGAGATCTTTGTCATAGGCAGAGGGGCTGGCAAAATAGAGACCGCGAGCGCAATAATTTCAGACTTAATCGACATATACAGCCATGATAGCTCTAATTAAGATAGCAGTGGCTCTTGTCTTTCTCCTGGAAGCCTGTAAGATGGATTTAAAGGAGAGGAGGGTTCCAAACCGCCTCTGGAAACTTATGCTCCTTGTTTTCCTGCCCCTCGACATAATTGAATACTACCTGCAGCCATTCAGCCTTACATTTGCCCTGTTCCAGTTTGCATTCGTTGCGGCGTTCTGTTATGCGCTCTACTATCTCGGGCTCTACGGTGGAGCGGACGCGAAGGCAATCATGTGTTTAGCCATTGCTTTTCCAGCGTATCCATCTTTCTTCGTTTTTCCCCTGCTGAACGAGGGGCTGGGGATGCTCGCCTTCACGACGCTTGCGAATTCTGTACTCGCCGCTCCCTTTCTCGTAGCAGTTCTCCTGGTTAGAAACGCTTTATCGGGAAACCTTGAGTTTCCTTACTGCCTTATAGGTTACAAGGTTGACGCGAGGGCTGTTCCAAGGTTTCACAACCTGCTGGAGTATGTTGAAGGTGGAGAGGTCAAGAGGAGGCTGAGGAGCATCGAACCAACAGAGGAGATGCTGGACAAGCTGAGAAAGGCAGCGGATAAAGGAATAGTTAAGAAGGTATGGGTAACACCCGGTCTCCCATTCCTTTGCTTCATAACGGTAGGGTTCGTTATTGCTGTCTTGGTGGGTGACCTCATGGTGTGGTTGTTTTCCTGCTGGTTTTGATTCTAATTACTCGCCTCTGAGTAGAGATATAAGCGATAATAGTTTTTCCCTTGCCTCCTCATCTTCTATCTTTTCTATAGCTGGCATCATCGGCGAGAAGTCCCAACGCCTTACTTTGAAACCGTTGAGCTCTTTAGCAAGCTCTATCATTTCTTTATCAGCTTTGTCGAGTTCACCTTTGAAAATATAGGCAGAGATTATAAGAAATCTTGAAATAATTCTTTCTTCGATGCTGTTTGCTTTTTTAAAAGCCATCTCCGCCAAAACTAAAGCATCATTTAATTTATCTAAAATTATAAAAATTTCTGAAAGATTCATTATAGCTTCCATATATTCTGGATCGATCTCTAAAGCTTTGTTATAACATTTAATCGCATCTCTGTATTTCCCAAGCCTGCATAGCGCATTACCTTTGTTGTTCCAAGCATTCACAAATTTTGGATTTATCTTCAAGGCTTTAGTAAAACATTCAATTGCTTCATAGTATTTTCCGAATTTATACAATACAGCACCTTTTCCATTCCACGCGTCAGCATAAGTAGGATCAACAGCTAAAGCCCAGTTGCACAGAGTCATGGCCTTCTCATACTCTCCTTTCCTGTAGTAGTACACTGCCCGCAGATAGGCTAATTCTACGTCATCAGGAAAACCAAGAGCTCTCTCACTACCTTCGACTTCTTTAATAATACTCCTTACATGTTCTTCTATATGACTAGGGATTTCATTTTTCTTTTCAGCTGTATCAAACCCACTGTCCTTTAGTAGCTCTTCAAGTCTATTTATCTTCTTTTCATAATCTCTTTTAATTTCTTCTTTGAATTTTTCAAGCTCCTTTGCTAAAGCAGGATTTATTCTCCTAGCTACTTCTCCCACCACATCGATAGGGGTTCGCTCTTCTTCAATCTCGGGGCGGTTTTTGATAAGCTGTGCGAGTACATCTTCAATGTCTATAAACTCCTCGTATGGAACTACTCTCATCCATATTATATCAGAGGGAAGCAAGTCCTTGATTTTCTTTTCTTCACTCTTTTTCACCAAGACAAAAACGGGTTTCCCTAAACCAATCATCATTCCAAACTCAATTAGCACGTTTGGATTCAGGTCGCTTATATCTACTATTCCATAAGCTGATGACTGAATCATTCTACAGATATCGCAAAACCATGAAGGGTGTTTTGGATCATTATCCCCAACGATTAAGCAATTCTCGCTGTAGTCTTTCCCAAGTGCGTTTTTTATAGCATTCCGTACGGCCTTTTCCCTCCTTCCCCTATCAGAATCAAAGGGTTCCGCTAAGAAAAATACGTCTCTCTTGACTCTTACAGACTTATTGCACTTTCCACCAACCACTGGACAGTATATTTCTAACATTATATACCAAAAAACTACATAAATTTTAAAGTCTTTCGATATTTAGATTTTAGAAAAAGTATTTGTAAGACGAATGCGTAGAAGCTATGTTTAAGACATTTAATACCATAACGAAAGTATCTTCAGTAGTTAAATTATCCCACAGCCGTTCAAATAACCATGCCGAATGGATTGCGTCTAGATGCTTCAGTGAAAAACATTGCTGAGCAAAAAGCTTTTTATTACGACATCTCACGGGGGCAGTTATCTTTAAATACATATCCATGCTTTCGTTGGAGGGATAGTTATGAGCAGGCTCAGGAAATTGCAGAGGCGAAAGTCGAACCCGAATCTCGTAAAGCTGATCGATGAGTTGCTTGCAAAGGATAAACGGGTGTGGAAAGACCTGGCGGAGCGGCTGGCGAAGCCGAGGAGGAGGTACGCCGAAGTGAACCTGTCGAAGCTCGAGAAGTACGTATCAGACGACGAGATTGCACTCGTACCCGGGAAGGTCCTCGGAAGTGGAGAAGTTACAAAGCCCATCAAGGTTGCAGCCCTCGGCTTCTCTGCCGTGGCCAAGAGGAAGATTGAGGAGGCGGGCGGAGTTTGCATGAGCATAAGCGAGGCAATGCAGGCTGAAGGAAAGTTCAGAATAATCGGGTGATGAGGCATGTCGGTAAACGTTTCACGCATTCTCAAACTGCTCGGCGATGATTATACTGTAATTGATGCCAGCGGCCACGTCTTGGGCAGACTCTCGAGTGTAATCGCGAAGAGGTTGCTTAACGGAGAGAAGATCGTCGTTGTGAATGCAGAGAAGGCTGTAATAACCGGAGACAGACACATGGTATTTTCGAGATATAAGGAGAAGTATGACAGGGGCAGCAAGGAGAAAGGCCCATACTTCCCGCGCCACCCGGAGAGAATATTCAAGAGAACCGTAAGAGGCATGCTGCCGTGGAAGAGCAGGAGGGGGAGAGAAGCGTTCAGACAGCTTAAGGTGTTCATGGGTGTGCCCAAAGAGCTCGAAGGAAAGCAGTTTGAAGTAGTGGAACAGGCTCTGCTTGAGAAAGTTTCAAAAACAGACAAGTACGTCACACTTGGAGAGGTTAGCAAATATCTCGGTTACAGAGTAGAGGTGGAAGCATGAAGATCGTGCTCACGAGCGGAAAAAGGAAGACTGCTGTTGCAAGAGCGACTGTGAGGGATGGTAAAGGAAGGGTCAGAATAAACAAGATTCCTGTCGAGATAATCCAGCCCGAAATGGCCAGGATGATCTTGATGGAGCCCCTGATAATGGCGAAGGAGCTTGCAAACAAGGTCGACATCGACGTCGTAGTGAACGGCGGAGGCTTCATGGCTCAGGCCGAAGCTGCAAGAACCGCCATCGCAAGGGGGCTCGTGGAGTGGAGTGGAGATGAGGAGCTGAGGAAGGTTTACCTCGAGTACGACCGCTCCCTGCTCGTAAACGACACAAGGAGAAAGGAGCCAAAGAAACAGGGAGGCAGAGGAGCAAGAAAGAGGAGGCAGACCTCCTACAGGTGATTTATTTATGTTTCCCGTTCGCTGCTTTACGTGTGGGGCTGTCATAGCTCACAAGTGGGAGGAGTACTCCAAAAAGCTCGAAGAGGGCAAGTCTCCGAAGGATGCCCTCGACGAGCTCGGCATAAACAGATACTGCTGCAGGAGAATGTTTCTGACGTACAAGTCCGTGATAAAGGAGTTTGCCCGCTTCCACGGGGCCGTGGGGTAGCCTGGTGATCCTGCGGCGTTCGGGACGCCGTGACCCGAGTTCAAATCTCGGCGGCCCCACTTATTCCCGGAGGTGATGATTACGGTTTCGAAAGCCAGTAGGAAGACCTTTCCCTTTGAATATACACGCTTTGAAAAAGCCCGTATCATCGGAGCGAGGGCTTTGCAGATAGCTATGGGTGCTCCAGTCCTTATTGAGACAGACAGAACCGACCCTCTCGAGATAGCGAGAGAGGAGTTCGAGAAGGGCATAATTCCCATCACCGTCAGAAGAAGAAGAAACAGTTTTGTATGGCTTGAGCGCAATGATTTATTCTGAGGTGAAATTGAATGATAATTGAAGACGTAAGATATAGAATCGTTTTTGACAGCAGAGGAAACGAGACAGTCGAATGTGAGATTGAAGCTGGTGAAGTTATCGGAAGAGCAATTGCTCCGAGTGGCGCCTCAACTGGAAGTGAAGAGGCTATCGTAGCTGACCCGTACAAAATCGACGAAATAGAGGAGAAAATCTCCAAAGGTATTGTTGGAATGAGTGTCTTCGATCAATTCAGCGTTGATGAGGCTTTGAGAGAAATCGATGGAACTGAAAATTTCTCCAGCATTGGTGGCAACTTCGCAATTTCCGCAAGCTTAGCTACGGCCAAGGCTGCAGCCGAAATACTTGGCGTGCCGCTCTACGCATACGTTGGAGGGCTTGTGAACGAGATTCCATATCCTCTCGGCAATGTTATTGGTGGAGGAGCTCATGCTGAAGATTCGACAAACATTCAGGAGTTTCTCGTTATCCCAGTTGGTGCAAGCGACTTCTTTGAAGCGCAGCGAACGAATGCGATGATTCACAAGGCAATAAAGCAGGAGTTCAAGAAGAGGGGCATATTCGCAGCAAAAGGCGACGAGGGTGCATGGGCAGCCCAGATCAGCGATGAACAGGCCTTCGAGATACTCGAGGCTGCCATCGCGAAAGTCGAGGATGAGATGGATGTAGAGGTAAGGATTGGACTTGACGTTGCTGCCACCGAATTATGGAACGGGGAGCGCTACGTTTACAAGGATAAAAAGCTGAGCACGGAGGAGCAGATTACATACATAGCCGAGCTAATCGACAAACACAACCTGCTATACGTCGAAGACCCGCTGCACGAGAACGACTTCGAGGGTTTTGCCGAACTTACAAAGCAGGTCAAGTGCATGGTATGTGGAGATGACATCTTCGTAACTAATCCGAGAAGAATAAAGAAGGGCATTGAAATCGGGGCGGCAAACACCGTTCTGATAAAGCCGAATCAGGTGGGTACGCTGAGCGACACGATAAAAGCCGTAAAGCTGAGCAAGGATAACGGCTATGAGATTGTTGTATCCCACAGGAGCGGTGAAACGGAAGACGAAACCATTGCACATCTAAGCGTTGCCTTCAACGCAACATTAATAAAGACGGGAGTTGTTGGCGGGGAAAGACTTGCCAAGCTCAACGAGCTTGTGAGGATTGAGGAGTATATGGACTCCCCAACAATGGTAAAGATCAGGAGGCTGTCAGGATGATTAGGGAAGAAGGGAAAGCGCAGGAGGAAGTTTACGAGTATTTGATATCACCGGATGAATACCTCGCAGCGGGAGTGCACATAGGGACGCAGGTGAAAACGGGCGACATGAGGAAGTTCATCTACAAGGTAAGACCAGACGGGCTCTACGTCCTTGACATAAGACAACTCGACGAGCGCATAAAGATTGCAGGAAAGTTCCTATCTAGATTTGAGCCAGCAAAGATTCTTGTTGTTGCAGCAAGACAGTATGGCCAAAAGCCTGCAAAGATGTTCGCTAAAGTGGTTGGAGCAGACTGCATAGTTGGCAGGTTCGTACCGGGTACGCTTACAAACCCGATGCTCAGGGAATACAGAGAACCTGATGTAGTCATCGTAACAGACCCGGCGATAGACAGCCAGGCAGTGCAGGAAGCGACAGACATTGGAATACCTGTCGTAGCGTTGTGCGACTCTAACAATTCGGCAGCAAACGTCGATTTAGTCATTCCAACGAACAACAAAGGTAGAAAGGCCCTCGCTCTCGTTTACTGGCTGCTTGCGAGAGAGATTCTGAGGAACAGAGGAATATCGGAGTTCCCGTACGCAGTCGAAGACTTCGAGGCGGAGCTGTAACCGCCTGTTATCAAATTTTTCATCATCACAATCATTAGATAATCCTTAAATACTATTTTGCAAAACGCCCCCATATGACAGTCGAGGCGCGATTAGTGGAAAATGCTGAGTCCATTTTCTGCCCGCGCTGCAGAAATCCATTCCTTGCTATCAGGCTTGTAAATTCAAACTCAAAAGCTATCGAACTTGAATTCGAATGTCCAGAATGCAAAACAGTGTACAGGATGAAACTTTAGTGTGGACAGGATAAAATTTAATAGTCATCCGGCTTAGCTGCCGGTATGGATATTGACTCAAGGGTAGCGCTGGTTACGAGGAATGCTGTAGAGATTGTCACAGAAGACGAACTGAGGACTCTTCTTGAAACGAATGAAAAGCCAAGAGCATACGTGGGTTACGAGCCAAGTGGTGAGATACACCTTGGCCATCTGATGACTGTAAACAAGCTTATAGACCTTCAGAATGCTGGTTTTGATGTTGTTGTCCTCTTAGCAGATGTTCACGCCTACCTTAACGAGAAGGGTGATTTTGAGGAAATTGAGAGGATTGCCGAGTACAACAAGCAGGCGTTTATAGCTCTTGGACTTGAGGAGAACAAAACAGAATTTGTTCTTGGCAGTTCGTACCAGCTCAGCAGGGATTACGTTCTTGATGTCCTCAAGATGGCGAGAATCACCACACTAAACAGAGCAAGACGAAGCATGGATGAGGTCAGCAGGAGGAAGGAAGACCCCATGGTTTCTCAGATGGTATACCCCCTCATGCAGGCTTTAGACATAGCGCACCTGAAAATAGACCTCGCTGTTGGAGGAATGGATCAGAGAAAAATCCACATGCTCGCGAGAGAGAACCTGCCTCGCCTCGGCTATCTATCACCTGTCTGTCTTCACACACCAATACTTCTCGGCCTGGATGGCCAGAAGATGAGCTCTTCGAAGGGAAACTATATCTCGGTCAGAGACAGCGAAGAGGAAGTTGAAAAGAAGTTGAGAAAGGCCTACTGTCCCGCTGGACAGGTTGAGGATAACCCCATCATTCAGATAATGCAGTACCACATCTTCCCTCGCTTTGAAAAGGTAGTTGTGGAGAGAGACGAGAAGTATGGGGGAGATATCGAATACAATAGCTTCGACGAGCTCGTATCCGACTTCGCATCAAAGAAACTGCATCCAGCAGACCTGAAAAAAGCTGCAGCAAAATATTTAAACAAATTACTCGAAGCATCAAGGAGAAAACTTGCTGAGTTTCAGGCTGGTTGCAGTTGCGAGTAACAGGTTGACTGGTGAGAGATTGTACAATAATTATAGAGAGGTGATTATCTGACCGATGAGGTAATAAGGGTCAGGCTCCCTGACAGGAATAAAGGAGAAATGTTCGCTGTTGTAGAGTCCATGATGGGGGCAGGCCACATAAAGGTGAAGTGTGAAGATGGCAAAGAGCGGCTTGCGCGCATACCTGGCAAGATGCGCAAGAAGATATGGATAAGAGAAGGCGACATTGTAATAATCGTGCCCTGGTCGTTCCAGGACGAAAGAGCCGACGTGATCTGGAGATACACAAATCCGCAGGTTGAGTGGCTGGAGAGAAAGGGTCTTCTCAAGTTCTGAATCTAATTTTCTAAATTTGAAGCCAAGCTTCTCTTTTCTGGAAAAAGTAGAAAATGAGTAAAAATGACGTAGTTAATATTGTCTATCTAAATTCAGGACTCCCTCGTCTTGGCAGCTATCAGACATCCCCTTGCAACGCTGAACAGCGGGTCTTTGGCAACCCTGATCTCGGAAACATTCACGGGCAAACCTATCTCGCTCAACCTCTCTTCGAAGAGGGCTTTGAATCCCTTTGGCTTTGATGTTCCACCTGCGAGCACGATTGGAAACTCCACAGCCGGTGGTGTCGCTTCAGCAAGCTTTCTGCTCAGGTTTTCAACCACGTGGGAGATGAGCTGGTCATAGTATATCGCGAGAGCTCCTTCTACGCTACCGAGTTCCACCTCTTTCTTCAGCTCGAATCCGCTCTCCTTCGTTGAGCAGACCTGCTCTCTCGGCAATCCAGTGGCTTTTGCAACGTTTTCGTCAATCCAGTCACCTCCCTGTGCGATGCTGAAAGAGACTATAGGCGCTGCAAAGTACGCTGCCGTGACGTTCGTCATTCCCGCTCCGAAGCTAATACCGATTCCCGTGAAGCTCGTGTCCGCAAGCTCAGAATAGATGACTGCCAGACCCTCATCGATCACGAACGGATTGTAGCCGACTTTCTTTATCAGCGCCTCCATAGTCTTCCTGTGGTACAGCACCTCGATGTCCGAGTCAATGGGCTTTGCCGGAGAGGATATGCACGCAACCTCGCCTGCATTGGCTGGCGAGCCAACTACCTTTTCTATCATAAGCTTTATAATCGGAAGTGCCTCCTTCTCCTCGGGGCTCAGAACGCCAGACTTCATCGGCCTCCTCGTGTTCTTCTTAAATATCGTTGCAAACTTCAGAGCATCGTCTCCAAGCACGTAGATCTTGTTCCCCTTGATAACGTAAGCAACCCTCGCGTTGTCCAGCATCATCTTCGTCATCTCGTTGTACTCCAGCTCGAGGAACGCGTTCCTCTGCTGCACGAACACGACATTTTCTCCTTCCATTTCCGCACAAATTATATTCATCGTTCCTATATCCAGACCCTTTGCCATATTTCAACCTCCGGTACAGATTTTTAACCACCAAAAAGTTTGAACTTCTTCTTATCCTCCTTTTTGAGTTTCTCCTCTTCAAGCATTTTCAGTATTTTCGATGCTTCGTTAACATCGTTAACTTCTGCCTTTTTAATCCTCAGCTTCCCTGTGCTGACCTTGATCAGCTCGTTAGCCTCGGGAACTGTGTCCTTAATCTTCACGACTCTGCCCCTGCGCTCCTGCAGAACCTTACCCACCTTGATGTCAGCCTTTGGTTCGACTATCTTCAAGTCCAGCGCGCTGTCCTCGAACTTCGGCACGATGATCTTTGCCTCCTCGTAATCGATATCTGTATCGATTTTCTTCTCTAATTTCTTCCTTTCAGTGTATGTTGTCCTGATAGTCTTTGTTCCCTCGATTATCCTCATCACTGCCTCCGCAAAAGAACTGCTGAAAAATAGCACAAGGCCAAGGGCATACAGGACTGCGACATAGATTACCTGTGGGTAGTACCAATTCTCAGGATACAGCACAATAAAGAGGAGGACTGCTGAGATAGTTGCGGCAAATCCTGCCAGAGTGGCTGGCTTGTATCTTCTGAAGCCATACATTGCGTTTATACCGTAGAGTGCCAGCGGAACTGCTAAACCCACTATCGTAAATGTTAGCTCCACCTCGAATGGCTCGGAGCGACGGTTAAGGCGAAACAAACCGATTAACAGCAATCCTATGAAAAGCAGGCAAACCCCGATGGCAAAAAGCAATGAGGGCGTATAGTAGTCCTTCTTCCTCATTGAGATTGGTTCCTGTTTTGTGGTGTTATAAAACTATCGATACTGACATTTTTCGAATTGGGTTTATTGGTAGTATTTTATATTGAAATTTACAGTAACTTTCCAAAATTATGTTGAGGATATCTTTAAGGCAGTACCGTATATTTAACTCCCATGTGGGCTTCCGCCAAGGCTGTGGATATTTTCTATTCGACACACTCCCATCCGGGCTTCTAAGCCCACTTTAACGAGTCGTTCGGTGAGGAGTTCTCCCCAATCTAAACGTCGGGCTTTTAAGCCCAGTTAGTTACCGGGGTACACTCCTCACCGTAGTAGCTTGTAGGAGTATAACTTATATAAGGCTTTTTATCTCTCAGCACCGCATATACGACTGTTAGAAGTTTCCTTGCTGTTGCAACTATGGCCTTCTGGGATCCCTTTCTCTGTTTTATTCTCTCGTAGAATTGCCTGAATCTTTCATCTTTCCTTATTGCAACGAAGGCACACTGAACGAGAACCCACCTGAGAAGTTTGTTCCCCTCCTTCGTTATCCTTCCAGTGATTGTTTTGTTTCCGGACTGTCTTGTGGAGGGTACTAAGCCAGCATAGCTGCAGAGCTTCTTTGAGTTCGGGAAACGCTTTATGTCGCCAATCTCAGCGTAGATTAGCAGGGCTGAGAAGTAGCCTATTCCTGGAATGGTTGTTAGAAGCACGGTTTCTTCATTCTCCAAGCACTTCTGCCTTATTTCTTTATCTATTTCCTTAATTTCATTCTCGATTGATGAAAGGATCCTCAGATAGCGATCTATCCACTCGTTGTTTAAAGAGTTTAGAAATTCCCTTCCTTCTGAATTGAAGAGATTCCCATCGTACTTTATTCCGTTCTTTGCGAGGATTGAATGAATTCTGTTCTTTGTTGAGGTTGAAAGCTTTTTCAGTCTTATCCTTTCCCTTATTATCTCCCTCAGCTCCATTATTTCATCTGGTGGTAGATAGGCAGTTGGGAGGAAGTTTGTTCTTGCTAAATCGGCTAATACTTTTGCATCTACTCTGTCTGTCTTCTTCTTTGATTCCGCTATCAGTTTGGTTTTGTACGGATGGGAGAGGAGGACTTCGTTTTTCTTTCTGAGTTTTCTTGCAAGGTTTATCGCTGTTGTTGTTGGCTCCAATATGATTGTTCTGTTTCCAGGAATATTCTCCAGGAATTTTTCAAGCTCTTCAGTTCTTACTTTCTTTTCCAGGATTATTTCTCCGTTCTCTTTCATAGCGCATACGAAGGAGAAATTCTTATGTACGTCTACACCTACGTATACACGGCTTCCGCCCATCCTATCCCTCCAATCTTATTTCGGTTGGAGTATTTAAGGGCGGAAGCCCAACATGTTATCTAAACATTAATATAGCTCCCAAGACAAATACGGCCAATGGGCAGGGTAAAGGGGCTTAAAGACAGGGAAATCGACGCTTACCTGGATAAGCTACGCATAAAGGAGAAAGACAGCGATGAAAGGAAAATCTACGCCGAAGTTCTTGATCTGAGAACGCTGAAGATACTCTACAAACTCTCGGCAAAGGGAATAATCAAGGCCATGGGTGGCGTAATATCGACGGGCAAGGAAGCAAACGTCTTCTACGCGGATGGAGTTTGGGAAGGAGAAGAGATACCCCTTGCTGTAAAAATATACCGCATCGAAACCAGCGAATTTCACAAGATGGACGAATACCTCTTTGGTGACAAGCGCTTCGACATGCGCAGGATTTCGAAGAAAGACCTGATATACGTCTGGACTGAGAAGGAGTTCAGAAACCTTCAGAGAGCGTACGAAGCAGGTGTTAGTGTCCCAAGGCCGGTAACGTACCTCAAAAACGTCCTGCTGATGGAGTTTATTGGAGAAAACGAGGTGCCTGCCCCAACACTCGAAATGCTTAGGGAGTTGCCCGAGCCAGAGGAGATATTTGAAGAAGTCGTAGAGAATGTTAAAAAACTCTATCAGAAAGCCGAACTCGTTCATGCGGATTTGAGTGAGTATAACATCATGTTGAAGGATAAAGTATACCTGATCGACGTGAGCCAGGCTGTGCTGAGAGACCACCCTTATGCGGAAAAGTATCTTGAAAGAGACATCAAAAACCTCGTAAGGTTTTTCAGAAAGCACGGTGTTAAAGCGGAAGAGAAAGAAGTCCTTGAATACGTGAGGGGTGAAGATGCAGGTAATTGAGCTCAGAATTCCAGACGATAGAATTGGAGTCCTCATAGGGAAAGAAGGGGAGATAAAAAAGAGAATTGAAGAGAAAACTGGCTGCAGAATAAAGATAAACAGCAAAACCGGTATAGTTACTGTAGAAGGCGAGGATGCCATAGGCTTTCTGAAAGCAAAGGACGTCATAAACGCAATAGCCCACGGCTTCAGCCCCGAAGTAGCAATGAAGTTGCTCGAAGAATTCAACGTTCTTGAGATAATCGACCTCACCGACTACGTCCCCGACAGCGCTCTGCAGAGAGTGAAGGGTAGAGTCATAGGGAAAGAGGGCAAGGTGAGAAAGAACATCGAGGACATGCTCAACGTCAATGTCTCGGTCTACGGAAAGACCGTCGCGATCATCGGCGATCCGGAGGCTGCGAACGCTGCAAGAGAAGCGATCCTCATGCTCGTGGAAGGAGCACAGCATTCGACGGTTCAGCGCTTCCTCGAGAAGAAGAGGAGAGATTTAAAGCTCAGGAGTTACGACTGGCAGGATCTTTTCTAATTTTCGGAATACCTAAAATTTAAATAGCCGCAAGCAAGTCTTAACTCTATGAGAATTGCTGCTTCAACAACGAAAGGTGGACTTGACGACGTGGTTACGGACATTTTTGGAAGAGCACCGTGCTTCACAATCGTTGACGTGAAAGACGGAAAGGTCGGTAGCTTCGAGGTTGTGAAGAACGAGAGCGCTGCGGCGAGCGGTGGGGCTGGTATCGCCGCTTCACAGCTCATGGTTGACAGAGATGTGGATGCTGTTCTGACAGGAAAACTCGGACCCAACGCCTACAACGTTCTGAACGCTGCCGGCATTAAGGTATACATGGCGGCAGGAATAAAAGTCAGCGAAGCTGTGGAAAAGCTGCTCAGAGGCGAGCTCGAAGAGATTACGGCTCCGTCTGGAGGGAAAGGCGGAGGAATGGGAAGAGGTATGGGACGAGGCATGGGTAGGGGGATGGGCAGAGGAAGGTTTTAGACAAGTTGATGCTTCAAGAAGGGAAAATATGCGCATCGCCGTCGCGTCCGGAAAAGGTGGAACAGGGAAAACAACAATTGCCGTAAACCTCGCTTACTTCAACAGTCTGCCTCTCTTCGATCTCGATGTAGAGGAGCCAAACGACCACATATTTATCGCAGGAGACGTAAAAAAAGAAGAACCCGTTTACAGACCCGTCCCGGTTGTCGATTCTGCAAAGTGCACACTCTGCGGGAAATGCAGAGAAGTGTGCCAGTACAACGCAATCGTTGTCCTGAAAGATTCAGTGGTCATATTTCCGGAAATCTGCCATAGCTGCGGAGCATGCAGCTACTTCTGCCCAGAAGAGGCCATAAGCGAAAATGGAAGGCAGGTCGGAAAAATAGTCGAAGTTGAGGGCGATATAAAGCTCGTTTACGGTGAACTGGCCATAGGGGAAGCATCACCTGTACCGCTAATCAGAGAAGTTAAGAAAAAAGTAGCAGAAAAAGCTATCCTCGACTGCCCGCCTGGCGTCTCGTGTCCGATGGTGGAGAGCATAAGGGATGCAGACTTTGTCGTGCTCGTTGCAGAACCTTCACCGCTCAGCATGCACGATCTGAAGCTTGCTGTTGAAGTTGTCAGGAGCTTTAACAGGCCCTTTGGCGTCGTTATAAACAAGCACGGTTTGCCGTTCGACATAGAGAGCTACTGCACGAATGAAGGAATGCCTATTCTTGGCAGAATCCCCTTCAGCCCAGAAATCGCGAAGGCTTATTCAAGAGGAAAGCTCCTCTTTGAATACAAACAGGTTTTCAAGGATATTTATCGAACAATCAGAGATACTACGGAGGTGGATTAATGAAACAGATCACAGTCATCAGCGGAAAGGGTGGGACTGGAAAAACCACTATCACTGCCACCTTTGCCTACCTTGCAGGCAATTCAGTAATTGCAGACTGCGATGTAGATGCCCCTAACCTCCACATACTGCTGAAACCAAGAATTATGAGGGAAGAACCGTTCATGGGTGGCAGAAAAGCATTCATCACCAGCGACTGTAACGCATGCGGGCTATGCTACGAGCTCTGCAGGTTTGATGCTATAGTCCCCGGAGATATTTATTCTGTGGATGAAACAAGATGCGAGGGGTGTGCGCTCTGCTTCAACGCCTGCCCCAGCAAAGCGGTGGAAATGAGAGTTGCGCAGTCGGGGAAAATCTTCATTTCGGAGACGGATTACGGCCCGATGGTTCACGCACTGCTTAATCCTGGTGAAGAGAACAGCGGTAAGCTCGTGTCTGAAGTCAGAGAAAAGGCAAAGCTTATAGCAGAGGAGAAAAAAGCGAAGCTGCTGCTGCTCGATGGGGCTCCTGGCATTGGCTGTCCAGTGATAGCCTCGCTGGCAAACACAGATATCGCAGTAGTCGTAGCAGAACCCACGCTTTCGGGCATATCCGACATGGGGAGAGTCCTCGACCTTGCAGAACATTTCAGAGTGGAGAGTGTGGTGATAATAAACAAGCACGACCTCAATCCCGATGTGGTTAAGGAGATAGAAAAGCTGTGTGCCACCAAAGGAGTTGAAGTGCTGGGTAAAATACCATATGACGCATCAATTCCAGAACAGCTTTCGAAACTCAGCTTTCCGTTTGAAGGAGAAGCCGCAAAGGCCATAGCCGATGTCTGGGAGTGCCTGATGTAGCGGAAGTGAGAAAAAGCCGAATGAGCAGGAGGGATGTTGATGGCTGAGTTAAAGACCGATGATGAGATTGAAGAAACGATTAAGAGAAAGATGGCACACATAAAGCGAAAAATCGCCGTAATGAGTGGAAAAGGTGGCGTTGGAAAGTCCACCGTCACAGCACTCCTTGCCGTCCATCTGGCGAAGCAGGGCAAGCTCGTTGGTATACTCGATGCTGACTTTCTCGGCCCGAGCATACCGAAGCTATTCGGGCTCGAAAGGAAAAAACCACTTTCGAGTATCGACGGAATAGAGCCTATTCTGAGCCCCAAATACGCGATAAGGATAATGTCGATGCAGTTCGTGACTCCCGAAGCAGCTGCGGTGATATGGCGTGGGCCCATGATTTCGAGAGTCCTTCAGGACTTCCTTGCACACGTCTCGTGGGGAAATCTCGACTACCTCATTATCGACATGCCCCCCGGCACAGGAGATGTGCCGATAACCGTGATGCAGGAAGTTCCACTCGACGGTGTCGTGATGGTGGCAACGCCCCACGATTTAACTGCAAATATTGTTGAAAGGGCAATAAACATGGCGAGGACGATGGATGCTGAAGTTCTCGGCATCGTGGAGAACATGAGTTACTACCGCTGCCCGGATTGTGGAAGGATTGCGAGATTCGGCAACAGCGCAGCCCTGCTCGCAAGAAAGTACGGACTGAAAATCATAGCGAGCATACCGCTCGAGGAAGACCTTGCAAGGTACGGGGATGCCGGGGTAATAGAGGAGTATAAAACAGACTACTTTGAGGGAATAGAGTTGTAGCAAAGCTTTGTAAACCAAGATAAAGTATCGTAAAGTTTTCTAAAGCTTTACAATTCTTTTCAAAAATTTTTGAATAATTGGATAGAAAAGTATGTTTATATTCTTCCACGAGAACTATAGTTTGGAGGTGATGCGAGATGAGACGTGTAATGTTGGCCGTGGTGGCACTCCTGTGCCTCGTTGGCGTGACGGCGGTAATGGCTACAGCGATGGCACAACCGATGCAGCTTCATGTGAGCACAGAGATGCACGAAGAGAACAGCGACACCAGTGTTAGTACATCTACAGAATTAGAAGTAAATGAGACTGAGACCACATTAGAGCAGGAAGTAACTCACCAGACAGGGATGCATGGAGGAGTTATGGTAAAAGAGCAGGTTAGAGAACACGTCAAAGAGCAGAATGCGGGAGCTGTGCAGCAGGTAAGGGTGATGGAAAAAGTGCGAGAGAGACTGCACCCACACAAGGTTGAGGAAGACTACATGAAGGCCAAGCACGATTACAAAGCTATCAGGGAAGAATACCATAAGCTTAAGCAGCAGGGAAGAGCTGATTTCGGTCATGCAAAGAGGTACTGCCTCGCCGGAGGAATGTACATCGAGAACTGGTTCGACAGGATAGAAAACATGATACTGACCTCAAACATGGACGAAGAGACAAAGGAGGCAATGCTTGCAAAGATTGAGGAGGAAAGGGCTGCCTTCGAGGAGAAGCTGCAGGCCATCAACGAGTCCGAGACGCCAGAAGAGCTGAGAGAAGCTGTCAAGGAGCTCAAGGAAGAGTGGAAGAATGTCAGAGTACTCGTAAAGGCCGTAGCGATGCAGGTAGCAATAGTGAGGATCGAAACAACGATTGAGAAGGCGGAGGATCTACAGCTCAAGCTCGAGGGGCAGATCACCGAGCTTGACGATGCCAAGCTTGCTGCCATGCTCGAAGATTACGCTGCAAAGCTTGAGGAGGCAAAGGAGAAGCTCAACGAGGCAAAGGACATACTCGTCGACGCTGAAACGAGAGAGGACGTGCATGAAGCGCAGCAGCTAATAAGAGAGGCAATAAGTCTCCTGAGGGATGCCTTCAAGGACGTGAGGGAAATTGTTAGAACCAGTGCAGAGCTGAGGCTGCAGATAAGGGAGCAGGAGGGCAAGATCTTCTTCGGTAACCAGACCGGCGAGCTGTTCGTCGTAGGAAATGGAACTGCAAAGTTTGAAGGAACAGGCATAGTCGTCGTCAGAGGTAGCGGAGAGATCACAGTTGAGCCAGAGACTGCAATCGTTACACTGGTCGGCTTCGGCAGCAAGAGCGTCGAGGGTGGAGTTGCAAAGGTAAGTGGCGAGGGCAAGGCAGTGATAAGAGGCGAAAACATTAAGGTCACAATCGAAGGAGAGAACATTAAGCTCTTCGTGAAGGGCTACGGAACTGCAACCCTTGAAGGTGAGGGCATCTACAGAGTCAAGAAGCTTCCGCAGTACAACATGACCGAGGAAACGTACGAGGGTAGTGTTGAAGTCGAGATAGGGGGTGAGCAGTGATGAGGAAGTTGGCTGTGATTTTAGCCCTCATCGCTGCTGCCCTCCTGCTCGGCTGTGCAGAGGAGCAGGTGACTCCCACTCCAACTCCCACGCCCACACCAGAACCGATCAAGCCAGTGAGTGAGGAGACAGAAGTGGCTCAGATTGAGAACACTATAAATGAGATCGAAACCATCCTGAACGATTTGCAGGAATTGGACAATATTAGCTTTGATGTCTAATTTTTTTAATTCAATTTTTGATTTTTCTATAGTTTTCTGTAAAGTGTGTCTCTCTGCCTTGGTATCCTGCCAGCCCGCTCTATTACTGCTTCCAGCTCTTCTACACTCAGAAATTCACCAGACGTTGAGCCAGCAGCCTTTGATATGTTCTCTTCCATCAGCGTACCTCCAAGATCATTGGCTCCAACGAAAAGGGCTGCCTGAGCAAGCTTTACCCCAAGCTTAACCCACGAAGCCTGAATGTTTTTTATTGCAGGATACAGCAGAATTCTCGCAACGGCTATAACTAAAAGGTCTTCGAAGCCCGAACTGCCCTTCGCCACCCTGCCCAGGCTGTTGTTGCGCCACATGAACGGAAGAGGTATAAACTCCGTAAAACCACCTGTTTCCTCCTGTATCTCTCTGATGAGCTTTATGTGTCTTATCCTCTGCTCCCACGTCTCAATGTGGCCGTACATCATGGTAGCAGTGGTGGGAATTCCAAGTCTGTGGGCAGATTTGACTATCTCGACCCATTGATTTGCTGAGAGTTTTTCCGGGCATATCTTAGCCCTTATACTATCGTCAAGAATTTCTGCGGCGGTTCCAGGCATGGAGTTGAGACCAGCGCGCTTCATCTCTTTCAGCACATCCTCGTAGTGCAGCCCACTCATCCTCGCGGCGTGGAGGACTTCCATTGGTGAAAACGCATGGATATGGATACTTTTTGAAACATCCCTGACTGTATCGAGTATCGAGATGTAGAAATCGAGGTCAGCGTTGGGATGGAGTCCTCCCTGCATGCACACTTCGGTACATCCATAGTCAACTGCTTCCTCAACCTTTCTTCTTATCTCATCAAGGGAGAGCAGGAAGTTCCTTCTGTTTCTGAACGAGCAGAATCTGCAGCTATTGACGCATATGTCTGTGAAGTTGATGTTTCTATTTACAACGTAAGTTACCTCTTCTCCAGCAGCTTCTTTCCTCAACTCGTCTGCAAGCTTGAATGTCTCGAACGGGTTCTTAATCAGGTCTAATTCCTGCATCTGTACCCCTCTTCGTCGGAAAGGAGATGAATGAGGTGAGAAACTTCATTTCCATACCAGCCGAGCTTTATGTATTTGGGATATATGGGCAAACGTTCCTTCAGCACAAATTCTCCCCTTAAACACCTTTCTATTCTATCAAGCTCCGGCCACGGATGCTCCGGATTGATGTAGTCGGGCGTTATATCTGAAATTCCTCCCAAGTCTCTTGCCCCAGCCTTTACGAATGGATAGATGTCTTCAACGAGGTTTGGTGGAATCTGAATCGTCACATCTGGTGGGAGAATTCTCCTCGCTGCCTTTACCACTTCAAGCATCTCCTGGGCAGTAGGTGGTGGAGTATTCTCCATTGGTGTCCCATTCTTTGGACTGAAGTTCTGGATTATGACTTCCTGTATGTGGCCGTAGTTTTCGTGAATGTCGGCAATCACTTCGAGACTGTAAATTCTGTCTTCCATTTTTTCGCCAATCCCAACCAGTATGCCTGTTGTGAAGGGAATCTGTAATTTGCCTGCATCTTTTATCACCCTGATCCTTACTTCCGGCTTTTTTCCGGGGCTATTGGAGTGGCACTCCAGTTCCACTGCCTGTTCAAGCATCAGCCCCATGCTGGCGTTGTACCGCCTTAACGCCTTAAGCTCCCCCTTATCCAGTACTCCGGCGTTTGTATGGGGGAGAAAGCCCTTCGTTATTGCAAACCTGCAGACATCGAGCAGGTAATCCATAAAGCTGGAGTAACCCATTTCTCCAAGCTTCTCCTTTATCCGCCTATGTACATCCGGTCTTTCACCAAAGGTAAGCAGAACTTCACTCGCTCCCTTTGCTTTATTCAAAACAGCCTTTATTTCGTCAAAATCCATAATTACTGGATTCGATGAGCGGAATCCACAGTATTTGCACTCATTTCTGCACGCGTTTGTCAGGGGAAGGAACACATTTCTCGAGTATGTTACAACTACAGAATGCTCCACAGGTATCCATGATTAGCATAATTGTATAAGCTTTGTCATTCCTGCTCAAGCTCACGTGGCAACCAGCGGGTTCAGCCCAGCAGGATTCCAACCAGTATCAAAACAGTTTTTTGCTGGAAAGTAAAAAATGACTCTATGCTCGAGTATCTATACCCCATCAGGACGTACCTTATTGTTTCAGGCACCGAAAAGCCCAACGTTATGACCGCAGACTGGGTGGTACCACTTTCCTTCAACCCTCCAATGCTCGGTGTTGCAATAGGACATTCGAGGTACACTCACAGACTAATAAAGGAGCACGGAGAATTCGTCGTTGCAGTTCCCACGCTCGAACTGCTCAGAGAAGTATGGATGGCCGGAACTATCAGCGGTGCTGAGAGAGATAAATGTGAGATTCTTGCGCTGACCTTCGTGCCTTCAAAGAAGGTCTCTGTTCCGTCGATTAAAGAGTGTCAGGCCAACATCGAGTGCAGAGTCGTTAAGGACGTTGAAACGGGCGACCACACGTTCTTCGTTGGTGAAATCGTAGACGCAAGCCATGGCGATGCGTTTCGCAGGGGTGTGGATGTGGAAAGCTACCGCTTTATCCTCCATGCGGGCTTCGGAAGAAAGTTCACTACCAACACCCACGAAATTTACGAACCCTGAGTTACGTTCTGAGTCTGATTCTGTGCCTGCTGAATCTGAGCCATGTGGCAGCAGTAAGTGCAGGAGTACGTGGAGGGCGGGTTGATTCCACGTCCCTCATGACAATCAATGCACTCCTGGACATCGTAACTGGTGTTTCCGTACACGACTTCAGGCACTTCGAAGCCAAGTTCTTCGAGATACACCCCAAGCTTTGCCACTTTTTTCCAGCCCACGAAGACTGCCACCCTGTCCCCTTGTATGAATACGGCCGTGGGCACACCGAAAAGGCCAATATGCTTGGCAACCCACAGACTTTCGTTGGAACAGAGACTCTTGTTAGAGACATCGCAGAAATCAAATTTTATGCCCTGAACTTCCTCCCTCAACAGATTCATATAGGGTTTTATCTTCACGCAACTCGGGCAACGGGGTGAGTAGTAGAAGAACACTTTTACCGTTTCATTTTCGTTCAGATTTTCAGTTTCAGTGATTTTCGCTCCGGTTTCGGTTTTCATTTCCACCTGGTTCTGGGTGCAGCCGATGATCAGGCTGCTGAATATCAGAATTGTCCCAAGCACGGGCAGCAGGCGTCGCATGATTTGACTCGGTACTCAAACAATAAAAACCTACTGAGTTACGCTGTGATACCAGCCTATTATGTACTCTGGCAGCCTTAACCCCCTCGACGCAAGCCTCTCGACGACGCTGAGAGGAAGGGGGCTCAGGACAAAGGCCGCATAGCAGTAGAAGTTTTCAACTTCGCAATCCATGACGAAGCTGTTTGTTTTCTCTGAGAGCGTTGATTCCCTGCCAACAATGGAATACACCTCAGCCCCAAAGTCTTTCGCTTCTTTACACCAGCTCAACAGCGGTTCGGTTTCACCACTCCAAGAAATCAGGAGGAGCACATCTCCAGCTCGAGGCCGGGGGGCAAGTGGCCCGGAAAGGTAGACTTCGTCACCTATTGACCTCTTGACGTGCTGAAGCCTGATTACGGTCATAAGTGCCACTATCTTCGCCATTCCAAGCCCGCCAACTATTACGTGGCTTCTCCTTTCCATCGCCTCTACGAGGTTGTCGTAAATATCTGAGTCAACAAAATCATCGACGAACTTACTTATTCGCCTGAACTCGTTTTGTATACCTCGAAACACATCTCTGTAGCTTTTTCCAGAGTTTACAGCCTGCTTTATCCTGTGAATAAGCATCAGGCTTCCAAGCTCATAGATGTCGTTCATGATACCATGCTTCATGTACTCCTCTGCAGTTTTTGGCTCTCTACCCCTTCCCCTCAACTCTATTATGGCTCCATATTCTTTCTCTCCAACGCGCCCTATCGCAGAATCGGGATTCGAAACTATCGCATCTATCGTGAATTTCTTACTGTCCGTCTGCTCGATGTATGCTGAAAGCTCCCGTACGATTCTCTTTGGAGTAGTCGTCTCCCCGCTTCCCGAGTTTACGAGGAGTGAAATCCTTTTGTACTTCTTCTCGAGGACTTTCGCAGCTTCGAACATGTTTTTCCCGGGGAAGTCTATGCTGTCAGGCATCTTCACGTCTTTGTTAATCCTCCCGAGGCCGATGTAAAGAGCACACTGCGAACGGCCTTCTCCGACGGGGATAATGCAGTCAGCACTGTAGAGGTGGTCGTAAAACGTCTTAAATTCCCTTTTTCTTATTGCATCAACGTTGCGGTAAACGCGCTCAAGATAAGGGACATTTCTGCACATCATATACATTATCTTCTGACCTACACCTTAATGTCTTTTTTCCAAATCCGCCTTAAACCAGTTATAAGCGTTCGCAAGGTATCGATAGCGATAAGTACTACCCATCCTACCGGAAGCGTGGACTGGCAGAAGTTCATTTCGACGATGGAGAGCGAGGCAAAGAAGAGAAGTGCTCCGGTTTTTACCCTGAAGGATTTCCTCAAAACCCCATTTCAGCATCTCGTTTTTGCAGTTCTGAGCTCAAGAACAAGGGATGAGCAGACTGCAAAGGTCGCAAAAAAGCTTTTTGAAAGGGTGAAGAAGCCAGAAGACCTTGCAACGATGCCAGTTGAGGAGATAGAGAGGTTGATAAGAGGCGTAGGATTCTACAGAGTGAAAGCAAGGAAGCTAAAGGAGCTTGCAAAGGTTCTCGTAGAAATGGGCTCGGTTCCCGACACCTACGATGAACTCGTGAAGCTTCCGGGGGTTGGCAGAAAGACCGCAAACGTCGTCCTCGCGAGCGCCTTTGGCAAAGCAGCGATAGGTGTAGATACCCATGTCCATAGAGTTTCAAACAGAATGGGGCTCGTCAGGACGAAGAAGCCGGAAGAAACGGAGAACGAACTCAAGAAAATTATACCCAGAGAACTCTGGACGAGAGTGAACAGAGCAATGGTAGGTTTCGGCCAGACAGTATGCAGACCTCTGAAACCACTATGCGACGAGTGTCCCTTCACAGACTGGTGTCCAAAAAACGGCGTTAAGAAAGGTTGAAATCAGCAAAATCACGAGCGCAACTTTTCAGCAATCAGCGTCGCAACACTGAGTTCGCTTACAGCCCTCTCGATTGTGTCTGTCGCAACAACTCTTGCAACGCCCGCAGCATAGAGCTTGTTGAGAGCGTTCGACGCAAGAACAGCATGAACGCATGCAGCTTCAACTTTCTCTGCTCTGAGGGCTTTCGCAGCCTCGACAATAGTTCCTCCGGTCGATATTATGTCATCAACTATCACGACCCTTCTTCCTTCAACGTCGAGGCTCTTTGGAGTGATTTCAACGTGTTCCGCGTCGATTCTCCTCTTTTCCAGATAATCGAACTCGCATCCAGCAGCTTTGGCTGCGCGCTTTACCCTCTCCAGCGAGCCAAAATCTGGTGAGATCATGACAACATCCTCGTCTCTGTAGTGTTCTCCTATCAGCTCCATTGCATCGACCTCTTCAAGCTTCCTGAAGTGGCTTGCCGCTTCTCTGCTGTGCAGATTGACCGAAATAACCTTGTTCGCGTAGCTTTCGATGAGCCTCGCAACGGCCCGTATGCTGATCGCTTCACCATCAAAAAACTTCCTGTCCTGTCTCGAATACCCCATGTATGGCACGACTGCTGTTATATCGCACGATTCGAGAGCATCAAAGAGAAGCATGAGACAGACGAGGTCGTCGTTTGACGTTACGCTCTGAACCACGATTACCTCGTTGTCAACATCCTCGACCTTTACATACAGCTCGCCATCAGGAAAGCGCTTGAAAGTAGTTTTTGCGAGCGGTACGTTCAGTTCATCTGCAATCCTTTTGGCAAGCAGTGGCGATGATGTGCCCGCGATGATCCGCATACAGGCTGTTTTGCGGAATGGGATATAAGTTTTAGGCTTTTTATTCTGTTCCATGCATGGCGAACTACCTCAGAACATCCGGCGGTATCAGACCCTCGTGAACGGCTGTGGCAATGAGAACGCCGTCGCATCCCATCTTTTCAGCCCTTTCGATGTCCTCCACACTCCTTATTCCGCCGCCTGCAAGCACAGGATTGGTAGATAATCCCACCACTTTCTCCACGAGCCTGAAGTTGGGAAAGAGAGTCCCAACGTTTCCGATGCTCAGGACTATTACGCCCTTCAGCCTGAAGGAGTTAAGCCATTCTACTGCCTCTTCAACGTTATTGAAGGAGTTCGAAGCATCCATAAGCCCATCCCTTACGTCGAGGCTCACGTAAAATCCATCCTCGATTTTTCTGAGGTCAAACGTCTCGCTTCCGAGGACTGGTGTAAACGGCAGGTCTACTGTATCTTCAACACTTCTGAATCCGCAGTCGGCAATCAGCTCCTCACACAAGGGAATCATTGATGTGATTGTGTTTACGTTGCTCCCCCTGCCCATTATTGCGTCGAGGTCTGCAACGTAAACTCTCTTTGGATTCAACGTGCTTA
This sequence comes from Archaeoglobus veneficus SNP6, assembly GCF_000194625.1. Lineage (NCBI taxonomy): Archaea > Methanobacteriati > Methanobacteriota > Archaeoglobi > Archaeoglobales > Archaeoglobaceae > Archaeoglobus > Archaeoglobus veneficus. The sequence continues at coordinate 1,448,145 of NC_015320.1, forward strand.
CGACCTCGAGCGGATCGCTACTCGTCACAACTCTACTCGTTAAGTGAACAGGTCGATAATTCTGCCTCTCCCCTCTTACAGCCCTCACAACCTCGCCGTTCAGTATGTCCATTACAAAGTAGACTTTCACGAAGGAGAGAACAACAGACTTATAAATATAGTATGCGGAAGCCTATCAATGCTCGTGCTCGTAAGTCCGGCAGACGTTCAGGAGGCCATTGAGTCCATTGAGGGTGGAGCAGACATAATAGACGTGAAGAACCCTGCAGAAGGGTCGCTGGGTGCGAACTATCCATGGGTTATAAGAGACATCGCAAAAGTCGTGAAGGAGCACGGCAAAGAAGTCAGCGCGACAATTGGTGACATGGACTTCAAACCCGGAACTGCAAGCCTTGCAGCCTTTGCCGTAGCTTCCTGCGGAGCCAACTACGTGAAGGTCGGGCTTTACGGAGTTAGGAGGAAAGACGAAGCTTTTAAGCTTGTCAGGGCTGTTGTAAACGCAGTCAATGAATTTGGCTCAAAGGTCGTCGTTGCAGGCTATGCAGACTTCAGGCGAATAGGATCCATCTCTCCTCTCGAGCTTCCTGAAGTCGTTCGCAACGCTGGAGCTCACGGTGTTATGGTTGATACCGCTGTTAAGGACGGCAGCAGGCTTTTTGACCACATGGGGGTTGAGGAGCTTGCGACCTTCGTTGAGCTGGCGCACTCAAACGACCTTTTCTGCGCCCTTGCCGGATCCATACAGTTTGAGGACATCCCCGTTCTAAAAAAGCTGGGAGCAGATATTGTCGGTGTGAGGACTGCCGTGTGTGAGAACGGGAGAAATTCGAAGATCAGGCGGGAGCTTGTGGCGAAGCTGGTTGAGGTGGCGAGATCGTAAGGGTGTGTGCAGCCATCAATCCAAACAACTTTTTTAACATCCTGCACTACAAGCTACGATGGTGCACATCGTCATCCCCTTCCGCCCATCGAACCCGAAATCGAGGCTCGCCGACTACCTGAGCGAAGGAGAAAGGCAAAGACTTGCAGTCTGCATGCTTAAAGATGTTCTTTCGGCTGTTCGCGATTATCCTACATCGGTTCTCGCAAGTGAGCTTCCTGCAGACCTGAGGGACGAAATTGAACCATTTGCCGACTTAATTGTTGACCCCCGCCCTCTTGATGAGGCAGTCAATGCCGTTCTGCAGCCGGAAACAGCCGTTATAATGTCGGATCTCCCTTTAATTAACAGAAAAATCGTTAAAGGCTTTGTAGAGACAGAAGGGGATGTCGTGATAGCTCCGGGAAGAAAGGGTGGAACCAACATGCTGCTTGTCAGGATTCCTTTCAGGGTGTCTTACCACTACGGAAGTTTTCTCAAGCACGTTAAAATGGCCAAAAAAGCTGGAGCAAAGGTTAGCGTTTACGACTCGTTCTTCGCCAGCGTTGACATCGACACCTACGACGACCTGCTCGAGGTTATGCTTCACGGGCGGGGCGAAACAAAGAGGTTTCTCAGTGAGTTAGGTTTCAGGATAGTGATGGAAAAGGAGCCGCGCCTGATTAGGGAAGTCTAAACTGGATCGCAGTTAAAAACTACAGGGAAACTATCAGAGTTCTGATGTTCTCTTCCGTCAGTTTTATCCCGTAGTTTTCGAGGTATTTCACGTCCTCCGTATCTATTTCCGCAGAGAAGCGGTAATTTTTAATTGCCCCTTTTATGCACTCGTCTCCTATCTCCTTAAAGCCAAGACGCTTCACCACTTCAACGGCTTGTTCTTCACTCATACTCCTCAAGCATGCCCTGATCTTCTCCGTAAACTCCACGACAAGTTGCTTGTGTTCGCTGTAGAAGTTAGCATTTGAAGCCATGGAACAGCAGGGAAATTCACCTACTACCTCTCTGAACTCGTACTTGTAGCCATCGAGAAGCGTAAAGTACGGCTCCCAAACCGCTATGGCGTCAAATTCTCCCTGCTCATACGCTGCAATCATCCTTTCTGCTGAACTGAAGTACCTTATTTTTACGGCTTCTATGCCAGTCCTTTCGAGGAAAAGCTTGAGGTTGTTCTCCATGGCCGAAAGCTCCGTAGTTGCAAAAGTCCTGGCTTTCTCTATTTTCTTTCTACTTACGACGCCACTTCCGTTGTACGCCACAACTGCGTGAATCTTTAAAGACTTGAGCAGAAGACCAAATAGAACCTGAGTGATAAGTGGCGAAACGCCGATGTCTATGCTGCCAAGCGCAAGACTCCTCGTTAGCTCTAAGGCATTATCGAAGACGATTACCCTTGCGTTTACTTCCTCTGCCGCAAGGAGCACGTGAGGATATTCTGCTGCTCTCAGCACACCAACTCTCACCTGACCTTTTACAGGAAAAGGTGCAAAGTTCGCGTGCCAGATTCTATAAGCCCTACCTATCCTCTCCCTTACTATTTCTCCCTTCTTCTCGAGATCGGCCAGAATCTCCGAAACTGTGGACTTCGAAAGTCTGAGCTCGCTGCATATCTCGCTCTGCATGATCCCGTCGCTTTTTCTGATCATGAGCAATTCCAGAATTTTCTCCCTTGCCTTCGACCCCATCGAAATTACTTGCAAAGTATTAAATATCAATCTTTCGAACATAAGTTCGATGGAGATCAAAAAGCGGATACTCAAGCTAAAAGATGAAAAGAACGCCGTAATACTTGCGCACAATTACCAGAATGCAGAAATTCAGGAAATAGCTGATTTTATCGGAGATAGCCTTGAGCTGGCAAGGACTGCAGCTAAGACGAAGGCAGACATAATCGTCTTCTGCGGTGTTGACTTCATGGCTGAAACAGCAGCCGTTCTCAATCCTGATAAGCTCGTTCTGATTCCCTCAAAAGATGCAAGATGTCCAATGGCTGCCCAGCTTCCTCCGGAGAAGGTTGTGGAAGCAAAAAGGTCAGGATGTCCATTTGTAATTTACGTAAACAGCTATGCTGCGTCGAAAGCTGAGGCAGACATATGCTGCACGTCAGCCAACGCAGCGAAGGTGGTTGAATCTCTCGACAGCGATACGGTCATGCTTGGGCCCGACGCGAATCTTGCCTGGTTTGCAGCCAGAAAAACCGGAAAGAAGGTTATTGCTGTTCCTTCTCACGGCTACTGCTACGTCCACAAGGCGTTCCGAATTGAGGATGTCAGAAATGCACGCTCAGCCCATCCAGATGCGAAAATTATCGTTCATCCCGAGTGCGATCCCGAAGTACAGATCGCAGCAGACTTCGTTGGTTCGACGAGTCAGATGTACCGCTACGCAATGGAGAGTGATGCAGAGAAGTTTGTTGTTGGAACTGAAATCGGGCTGATAGAGCGTATGCGGAGAGAGATCGAGGGAAAGGAGTTCATACCTCTCAGACACACCACGTGTATAGAGATGAAGCTCAACACCCTCGAGAGAATCCACGATGTCCTCTTGAACGAGAAAAACGTGGTTAAAATTGATCTGGAGATTGCAGATGGAGCAAGGAAAGCAATAAGGAGAATGCTTGAGGTAGCCTGATGCGGGTTGGAGTTATTGGTTGCGGGGCGATAAGCAGCGTTATAGTCGGTGCTGCGGTAAGCGAGGGATTTGCAAATATAGTCGCCCTCTTCGACAGACATGTTGATAGGGCTGAAAGGCTTGCCACCAGATGTAATGCTATAGCAGCGAAAACCTTTGACGAATTTCTCGAAGTAGAAATGGATGTTGTTGTTGAGGCTGCATCCCAGCAGGCCGTTGCCATGTACGCGGAGAGAGTTCTCGAAAAAGCCGATCTGATGATAATGTCCGTCGGAGCTCTCGCGGACGGTAAACTGTTGAAAAGAATTATAGAAGCAGCGGAAAGGAACTCTCACAAGATCTATCTGCCCTCGGGGGCAGTTGCAGGAATAGATGCCCTTAAAGCCGTTGCGGATCTGATAGAGGAAGTCGTTCTTACGACGAGAAAGAACCCTGAAAGTCTTAAGGGAGCGCCGTTCTTCGAATCGGCCGGAATCAAGCCGGAGGATATTAAAGAGGAAACTCTTCTCTTCGAAGGGAGCGCGAGGGAAGCAGTAGTGCTTTTCCCCCAGAACATAAACGTTGCCGCAATAGTTAGCCTTGCCGGGGTGGGCTTTGACAGAACGAAAGTCAGGATAATCGCCGATCCCGGACTAAGGACGAACATTCACGAGATAAGGGCAAAAGGCTCCTTTGGTGAGATCGTAACTACAACAAACAACGTTCCATCTCCACAGAATCCCAAGACAAGCTACCTTGCTGCACTGTCTGCTGTGAGAACTCTTAAGAACTTGAGACAGAAGATTGTAATCGGGACCTGATATGTTCACTATTCCCCGCTTCATAATCGAAGAACACGTTAGGCGATTTCTTGAGGAAGACCTGTATCTTGGGGATATCACTCCTGTTCCCAAGGAGGATGTTAAGGCGAAAATAGTCGCAAAGCAGCGAGGAGTTGTTGCAGGCATTGAAGTTGCGAAAATAGCCTTTGAAATCGTCGGGGTTGAAGTTATTGAAGCTTTGAGAGACGGGGAAGAAGTTGAGAGAGGACAGACAGTAATGGCAGTTACAGGCAGGGCGGGAGACGTTCTCATGGCTGAAAGGACAGTGCTAAATATTCTCATGCGCATGAGCGGGATAGCTACGACAACGAGAGATATTGTCGAGAAGGCAAAGAAGATCAACCCATCCATCAGAGTGGCTGCGACGAGGAAAACTACACCAGGGTTCAGACTTTTCGAGAAAATAGCCGTCGTTATAGGTGGTGGCGACCCACACCGCTTTAACCTCGGTGACTGTGTTTTAATAAAGGACAATCACATCACAGTATCGGGAGGCGTTGGGAAGGCGATACGGCTTGCAAAAGCTGCGAGCTTCACGAAGAAAATCGAGATCGAAGTCAGAACAGTCGATGAGGCGATTGCTGCAGCAAGAGAGGGGGCGGACATAATCATGTTTGACAACATGGACGCTGACGAGATTAGGAAGGCAGTGGAAACTCTTGAACAGCTCGGCCTGAGAGACAAGGTAATCCTCGAAGCTTCAGGGGGAATAAGGCCAGAGAACGTAGAAGAGTACGCTTCGACGGGCGTTGATGTCCTTTCATCCGGTTACATTATTCACTCCGCAAAGCCTGTGGACATGAGTCTTTACATTAGTTCAGAAGATTCAGGATAACACAACATAACATAATTATACTACTACGCCTACGAATTCCCATGGTTGAAATGCGGGAGTGTCTAAAGCTTATTTACGACAGGGTTTCAATAAGAAGATACCAGCCCGCTGAAGTGCCTGACGACGTGATTCTTGAAATTCTGAATGCTGGTAACGCTGCTCCGTCAGCGGGAAACCTTCAGGCGAGAGATTTCATCGTTGTTAAAGACCCTGCCACGAAAAAGAAGCTTGCCATCGCTGCTCTTGAACAGATGTTTATCGCTGACGCGCCCGTCGTAATTGTTGTCTGTGCAAACTATCCAAGGAGTATGCGCATCTACGGCGACAGGGGAAGGCTCTACGCGGAGCAGGACGCGACGGCGGCAGTTGAAAACATACTGCTTGCAGCCCACGCCCTCGGGCTTGGAGCAGTCTGGGTTGGAGCGTTCCATGAGGTTGCCGTGTCAAACATCCTCGGGATTCCCGAATACGCAAGGCCGATAGCCATTGTTCCCATTGGCTACCCGGCAGAAAAGCCGGAGAGAAGAAGCAGGTATCCGATTCAGGAGCTAACGCACTGGGGGAGATGGTGAAGAAGTTCAACGCCATTACGTTCCTGACGGACTTCGGAGACTTTTATCCCGGAGTAATGAAAGGAGTTATCCTCGGCATAGCTCCCGACGCAAAGATAATTGATATTACGCACGGAGTTGAGCCTCAGAACGTATATCAGGGAGCTTTTCTACTCCTCCATTCCTACCGATTCTTTCCTCCCTCCATTCATGTTGCCGTCATCGATCCGGGCGTTGGAAGCAGCAGGAGAGCAATAGCTATCGAATGCAAAAATCACCTCTTCATCGGCCCAGACAACGGCATTCTCTATCCTGCGTGCGTGGATGATGGAATAAGAAGGGTATGGAAGATAATTGAAGACAAAACGTTCACCTTTGCATCCAGCTCAACAACCTTTCACGGAAGGGACGTCTTCGCCCCCGCTGCAGCCCTTGCCTTCGAGGGTAAGCTGGAGGATGTGGCTGAAGAAATTGAAACAGAGGAAATGAAAAAGCTGGAGCTGTACGATTGCAGGGTTAGCGGTGACGAAATTCACTGCCGGATTCTTTTTGTTGACAGGTTCGGTAATGCCGTTACCAATGTTCCAGCAGACCTCGTTAAAAAGCTGGATGCAAAAGGCTTTTACATTGGTAGTGCAGAATTTCCTCTCGTAAAAACGTACTCGTGTGTTGAAGAAGGCGAGCCCCTCGCACTGATAGGGAGCTTCGATACTCTCGAGCTTAGCGTTAGAAACGGGGATGCAAGCAGGACTTATGATCTGAAATCGGGAAAGGTGGTGCTTAAATGGAGGAAATGATGTCGGAAAGAGCGCTTGCCAGAATGATTGAAGCTGTTAACAAGCACCTGCCGAGGCAGAGCAAGTCGCTTGCCGAACTTCTGCAGGAGGAGTATCCAACCATCAGGGCAAGGGATGGAAACGAGTACCTCATTGAGAGGAAGGAACTGGAGTTTATAGCCCAGCACGTTGACAGGGATGAGTGGGACAAGTTTAGCATCCCCATAATCCTCGAGATGTGCAACATTTCCGGAAACGTGCTCGTTTACGTGAGAAATAAGCGTCACGCTGCATTTCTGAAAAAGGCATTTGGCTATGACAGATTCGTCGATGACGTGCTCGTTATATATCCATACGAAATGCGCCCTGTGAGAAGAAAGCTCAAGACTGCATCACAGGTAATGTTCAACGTCCTGAGCCCGAGTATCCCGGACGAAATCTAACCCATTTTTCATCAACCAGCATAGACAGCAGATGTCACGTAAAAATAAAATTACGACAAAAGTTTTAATACGTTAACGTGCAAAATTCAAATATGAAGCTCGATAATCTCTACTGCGCACGATGCGGGTCTGAATTTGACATAGTGGTTAGAAGGACGACCGGTTATTCCGGCCCTATGCATATACCCAACCTCTACTGTCCTTTTTGCGGTGGTAGAAGGCTGGTAAAGAAGCAAGGGGTATTCTTCCATGAACCCTGAAGAGATAATCTCCCGGTTTATAGCGGAAAATGGCCCTGTTAGCTTCAGGGACTTCGTCTGGCTTCTCCTCTACCATCCCGAGGTAGGATACTACGTGAGATGCGAGTACGAAGACAACTACGAAAAGTGCCTCAGGAGAGTGGCACTCGAAGCAGCGGTTGAGGATATGCTCGAAAAGTGTGGTGGGGACATCATCGAGCTGAGAACACTGAACGACGTTGAAGGGCTTGAAGATGGCTTTACAGGCGTTGTAGTTGCCAACGAGTTCTTTACGTCTCTTCCATTTCACCTCGTAGATGGAGGAAAAGAAGTCTATGTCGATTCTGAACTTACAGAAATCCTCAGAGATCCCTCTGAAGATCTTCGTAGCTTTCTCGAATACGCAGCCCCTTATATAGAGGTTACGCGCTTTCCTGCATGTGTTGACGCTGCGAAGATTGTCGAAAGAATCGGTGAGGCGATTGAGAAGGGTTTTCTTATAGCCATCGACTATGGTTTGCCCGTGGAGGAGTATTACTCGAGGAAACTCAGAATAGCGTGCTTCAGCGAGGACAGCTTTGGCCACAATCCCTACTCCCACGTGGGACAGCAGGCAGTGGCAGCCCCCATCGATTTCACAGCACTGATGGAGTGGGGTAGCCGTTCCGGATTATGCCTGACCGGCTTTACAAGTTACAGGTACTTTCTGCTCAACACTATAGGCGAGGACGAAATGGAGGAGCCCTCGAGCTTCAAGTCGATAGCCATGCCAGTGACGTTAAAGGTTCTCGTAATGCACAAAGGAATGAGGTGGCAAAAACTGAAGTGTCTGCAGAGTGTCCCCTCTTTCGGATACTGGAACCGCTACAACTACGAAATTACCAACGACTACGAGAGTGGAGACTGATAAAATCTAATACTTCGCCCATGCTCCTTACGGGTTGCAGAGAGGAACAATTCTTTATTATATTTCCCAAATTAATTCAATACTCTTAACTACTCGTAAGAAAATCGTATCTAAAAAATCGCAAGCCGCCGGCGGGATTTGAACCCGCGACCTGGTGATTACAAGTCACCCGCTCTGCCAGCTGAGCCACGGCGGCTTGGGCGTTAATTGGTCAAAGGGGATAAAAAAATTTTGCTGGTAGCTGACGATGCTGCGATGACCAAAGTTTAAATACTCCTTGTCCAACAACCAGCGATGGCAGATTTTACTGCGAGCGAGGCAGCTGAAGTACTTCTTGCCATTAGAATGAAGCTCATCAAGGTCCTTGCTATCATCGCTATTACGTGGGCGATAGTCTTCGCTTTCGTTGCAGATCCTCTTCTTACAAAGGTCGTGGATGACCTCTATCCCGGAAATGTAGAACAGAGCAGAAACCTGGAGGAAATTTCTCACGTTTCAAGTGAGCTAAAAAGAATTGCAAGTATCCTCGATAGTTATGTAGCGAATCCAAACAACGAGTCGGCTATGAAAAATGCATCTCAGGCGTTGAAAGAGCTTTCAAAGATAGCTTTGAAAGTTAGTGCCTCACCCATATACCTGAGACCCCTTGAAGGGCTGATTTTGAAGCTTAAAATCTCGCTAATATTTGGAATTGTTGTAGCTCTGCCATACATTTTGCACCTTTCCTATAGAACCTTAAAAACGAGAACAGATTTGCTGGAAAATGTTTCAGTTACAAAAAGCCAGGCAGTTAGGTATGGTTTGGTATCGGCTATTCTCTTTGTACTCGGTGTGATCTACGGCTATTTCCTTCTGAAGTTCTTTCTGGTATTTCTCTACGGTAGCGCTGAGAAACAGGGAGTAATTCCCCTGTATTCTCTTTCTGAATTTGTCAGCTTTGTTGTGTTGATGCTCACGATTTTTGGCATCGTTTTTCAGATGCCTCTTGTGATGCTCTTTCTCGTCGGAAACAGCATAGTCGAATACAGAACGCTGACGTACTACAGAAGACACTTCTACGTGACATTCTTTGTGATAGGGGCTGCAATAACTCCACCAGACGTTTTCACGCAGTTAATGGTAGCCCTTCCAATGGTTGTCTTCTTCGAGTTGAGTTTGCTCCTGACGAGGATCGTGCACCGGGATAAGATTAAGGGGGCAAAGGTTTAAATAGTCGCTGCTGCTAATCATTATCATGGTGAAACTTGACATCATAAATGTTGACGTTCCTCCGGGCAGCAACCTCATGGTTTACGGCCCTCCGCTTATAGGAAAATCCATTTTCGTCAGGAACCTCTTTTATGAGAAGGTCAGCAGCGGTTTTGGCGGGATTTACATTTCCACGAAAGATACAGCAGAGACGCTCATAGACTGGTTCAAGGGTGTGGGTCTCGAGGATTTCAGGATTATCGACTGCGTATCGAAAGCGATGATGGACGATATCTCCGACACAGATACGATAAAAAGAGTCTCGATAATGGATTTGACTGGAATCTCGGTGAGGGTTAATGGATTTCTCGAAGACTACTGGAGATCTGGTGTAAGAGAAGTTCTCCTGACTTTTGATACGATATCTACTCTTCTAATGTATCTCAACCCTCAAACGGTATTCAGGTTTCTTCACGTGCTAACGAGCAGGCTGAGGGCCGCTGGAGCCATCGGGCTCTATGTTGTAGAAGAGGGTATGCACGACGACAAGACGACCGCAACACTAAAGCAGCTATTTAGTGGAATAATTGAACTCAAGGAAGAAGACGGCAGGAGATTTTTCAGGTTCATAAGTTCTTCTGTCAGGACGGAATGGATGGAGTTTACTGTTGAGGAAGACAGAATAGTGGTGATAGCATGAAGGTAGGTATCCCTGTTCTCGAAGAGATTTTACGTGAGCTACCCAGAGGAAAGACGCTGACGTACTACATTGATCCCGAAGTCGAGGGGGACGTTTTTGCAATGCAAACTCTCTACACAAACCTTGAGGAAGGCTACAAGTGCGCCTACGTAACCTCAACAATGACCCCTGCAAGCGTTAGGAACAGATTTAGGGAATTCGGCTGGGAACTCGATGACTTTCCGAACTTCTCAATGGTTGATGCGTACTCCGGTTTTGTTGGAGACATTTCAGGAGAAAGATACGTTGTCAAAGACCCTTCCAACCCCACCGAACTCGACGAAACAATCAGAAAAGTGGTTAAAGAAAACGACCTCGTCGTTATTACTCTATCCGCCATGATTGACGTCTGTGGCGAGGAGTTCGTTGGGATTGCAGAAGGGTGGGTACAGCATGCAGCCCTGAACGATTCGTGTCTCGTTATAAGCTTCGTCGCCTGGCCTTACTCAGACAAGGTCATCCAACAAGTAAAAGACATGTCCAATGCTGTCGTTAGTGTTGGAGGAATCCACCACAGGGTTGTGCTCGGACACTACTATGGCCTTTTAAAGGCCGATTGGGTTGACGTTGAAGGAAAGGCCGTCCTTTTCAGGCTCGTAAAGCCCGGAGGAATTAGAGCATACATACCCAAGATTCTCGTTACCGGGCCATTTAACGCAGGAAAGTCGAGTTTCGTACATGCCGTCTCGGACAGGGCTGTATCCGTCGATAGACTCGGCACAACTGTAGCTTTAGACCACGGACACGTTGAGTACAAGGGTTTCTCTATAGACATCTTCGGCACGCCTGGACAGGAGAGGTTCGACCCACTGCTCAAGTTTCTGGGTAAAGAAGCGCTTGGAGTTATACTCGTTGTTGATTCAACTCGCCCGGAGACATTCCCGAGGGCGAAGCAGATGCTCGAAGCAACTACCCGCTTTGGCCTACCCTACGTTATCGCTGCAAACAAGCAAGACCTACCAGGTGCATTGAGTCCAGAGGAGATTCGCAAAAGAATGGCTCTGCCCGAAAACGTACCGGTAATTCCTACGGTTGCGAGAGATAAGAAAGGTGTGTACGAAGTTATAGATGCTCTGTTAAATCTACTCATAGGTGGTAAGTATGGCGAGTCTTAGGGAGATGCTCGAAAACGTTCTGAAGGATTTGAAATCAGTTGGAGATGTTGAAGCCTCGGCCATCGTGTCGAGAGATGGGTTGCTCATCGCTGCAGACATTCCGCAAAGCGTTAACGCTGAAGCTTTCGCAGCAATGACTGCTACGATGCTCGGTGCTGCTGAGACAGCAACTTCAGAACTTGGAAAAGGGATTCCCGACAGAGTGATTGTAGAGGGTAAAGACGGAAAAATAATAGCAACTGGGGCTGGAAGTAAGGCTCTGCTGGTTGCTATGACCACTCCAAAGGCAAATCTCGGACTGGTTCTTCTCGAACTGGGAAGAGCGAGTGAAAAAGTTAAAGAACTCCTGAAGGGGTGAGAACATGGTAGATCCGTTTGAGGTTCTCGTCAGTGAGGACATCACTAACTGGACGAGGGAAGAGATAGTAAATGTCTTTCTGAGGTATGAAAATGGCAAGGTGATTTTCATAGAGAAGGCTCACGTGGCGGCGATGTACAACACGTTTCTTGTGGGTCTTTACCTTGATCTCATGAGAATCGTTGGTGTTGCTGCAAAGGGACTGATCCTCAACGCAGCCAGAAACGGTGGTCTAAGGGCCGGAAAGGCAATAAGGAAGAGATACCAGAAGGAGAAGGGTGAACTTACAAGAGATAAAGCCTGCAAGATCGCAAAGAACATGCTGGCGATATGGGCGAAGGGCTTTGCGTGGGGCAACATAGATGCAGACGTGAATTGCGAGGAAATAAAGGTGAGAATCTTTGACTCATTTGAAGGTGACGGCTACAGAAGGCTGAGAAGAGAACCTGCGAAGCAGCCCATGTGCTGGATGATATTTGGCTACATGTGGGGTCTCTTTGAGGGCATTCTGGACAAGAAGCTTGAAGGCGAGGAAGTAGAATGTATAGCAATGGGCAACGAGCACTGCACCTTCGTGTTCAGAGCCGCCGAGGCCGGAGAATGAAAAGTATTTTTAACCCCCTACTAAACTCACGCCGATGAGAATTCCCCTCTTCATCGAATTCGAAGGAAAGAAAGTCTTGATAATCGGTGGAGGCGGAGTTGGTACCTCAAGAGCTAAGAAGTTCATAGAGGCTGGAGCCGTCGTTAAGGTGCTCAGCCTCGCGTTCAGCGATGAATTGAAGGAACTTGAAAAGGCCGGAAAAGTTGAGTTGATTGAGGGTGATGCATTCGACAGGAGGAGGCTCGAGGAGCTACTTTCCTGGAGTGATCTCGTGACAGTAGCCATTCCAAATCTTGAAGTTAACGACCTCATAATTGATATTGCAAAAAAGCACAAAACCCTCGTAAACCTCGCAAACGATGCAGAGAAGACAGAAGTCGTTGTGCCGTTCGAGGGGGAAGTTGAGGGAATCCGCTTTGCCGTAACTACTGAGGGCAAGAGTGGTGTCGTTGCAAGAAAAGTTAGAGATTCTTTCAGAAAAATGCTCGAGGAGGATGAAGAAACCCTCTACTTCCTCAAGGCGATGTACCACCTCAAGCAGTACATGAAAGCCAACAACGTACCTGTACAGCTCAGAATGAAACTCTACTTTGTAATTGCTGCCGATCCAGAGTTCAGGAAGCTCGTAAGCAGAGAGGACATAGAGGGAGCGAGGAGGTACGTAGAAAAACTTGTGGAAGAGTACGTTTCTGGAAAGAGGAAGATTGATGAGAGCCTCGTAAAAATGCAGTTCTGAGGTGCTGAAATGTTTTCTGAAAACGATGTCAGGCTTTTAATGGCTATTCAGTACAGGTTGCCCCTCTGTGAGCAACCACTTCTGGAACTTGCTGAGCGTGAGAAGCTTGATCCCGATTTCGTTTTGCGCAGGGTTAAAGAGTTCAGGGAAAAAGGTGTCATAAAGCGCTATGGTGCGAATCTCAACTACAGGGCATTCTCGACAGAACATAAAGCAGCCCTCGTTGGGGCAAACGTTGAAGAGGACAGAATCAAAGAGGTTGCGCGCATAATAAATGCTGCAAATCCTAAGCACAATTACTGGAGAGAACATGAGCACTACTCCGTATGGTTCACCATAAAGGCAAGGAACGAGGAGGAGCTTTTCTCGAAGATAGATGAGCTTATGAAAAAATGCAATGTTGAAGATTACGTCGTTCTGCCAACGAAGAGAGTTTACAAGATGGACGTTAAGTACGACCTCATAAAGGGTATTTCGTGGAGTGAAAAGAGCTTGGAGAAATTCGACGTGCCGAAGGTGGAGGAGCTTGGCCTCGATGCTTCTCTGCTGAGAAGACTCGAGAGCCTCGATGTCTGCGAGAGGCCTTTTTCGAAGTTTGCAGAAAATGGATACACCGAAAGTGAACTTGTTGATCTGATTGCGGAGTTAATAAAAAAGGGTGTCGTGAGAGACTTCAGCGGAGTTCTGAAGGAGAGAAAGATTGGCTTTTTAGAGAACGGTATGACCGTGATAAAGACCGATAATCCAGAGAAGCTCGCTCTCAAGCTCGTCGAAGAACTTCCTCAAATCACCCATCTCGTCGAAAGAAAGGTTCCCGACGGATGGCAATATCCGCTGTACTTTATGGTTCACGCAACCCGAAGAGAGCCTATCGAGAAGATAAGAGAGAGCCTGAGAGGTTACGGCGTTGAGGATACAAGAACTCTCTACAGCAAAGCAGACTTAAAGGAACAGGCGTGATACTCTGAAACAAGCATCACCTCGGCGATAGGATTGCCGTGTACCCGGAAACTTCAGTTCGTGGTTTTTGATTCGAACACAGATTAAAGTAGAGACGCCGGCACAATCCCACCTCAGCAGATTATACGGAGCTAACATCCCGCCAGTCCGTCGTTCCATCTTCAGTTATCAGCGTCGCGAGGTCTGCAGGAGCGAACTCGAAAGGCTCAACAACCCTGAGCCTTCCGGCCTTGTAACTCGGAGCTACGACGTAGAACGGTCTGTTGAGGTACTTCGCAGTGAGTGCAAGTGGTAGCGTTCCGACCTTGTTCACAAAGCCATCCATTGATATGGCATCTGCCCCGCAGACGACGACGTCGCTCTTCATCACGGCATACCCCATCTCTGCATCGAAGACGAGTTCTGATTCGACCTTTCTCTTCAGAAATTCGTATGCATCTACACCCTCTCCTCCCGGCTCAGATCGAAGGACGAAGACTTTTTTAGCTGTGTATAGCCCCCTTTCGACGATGTGGCTCCTGCTTATGATTACCACCCTCTTTCCTTCTACGAGTTCTGCAAGCTTGCTGCCAGCCCTCTCGTTCATCTCCTCTATCATCTTCCGGACTTCTCCGACATCATACATCTCTAAGAGTTTCATTATGCTCACAAGCCCCGCCATGCTCGGGTGTGCGCTGGCTATCTGCCTTGCAGCTTCAACCTGACTCTCTCTGTCGAGGCCTTCGAGGTACTTCAGAGCCTTCTCAATTATCCTCGACGAGCCGCTCCTCCTGTCTTCTGTAATGTCTTTTATGCTCAATCCCATGGCATCACCTTTTACGGACTTAACGCAGAAGATGTTATTTTCGCCCTTAATATCAGTTCCCTTTTCTCTGAACCCCCAACATGGTATCCAAGACTCTTATTTTTTCCTCAAAACCTCTTATACCCCTTCACACCACACAATCGCGCGAAGCTGCACGAACGACACACTGGCTGGGCAACTTCGAAAACAATCTCGGGTATAACACCCTCTCTTATGTATCCCCATAGAGCGTCGAAGTAGGCTATCGTTTGTCTGATGATGCTGCGGGAGAAGCTCGTGTAGATTATCTTCATCTTATCCATCCCGTTGCCCGCAAAGACGAGGAGGCCGAGCTTCTTGCCTTCCATAAGCATGTAGAGGTTGAGCTGTGCAAGATTTGGTAACAGGTACTGCTGCGCTACGCTGGATTTGACCTCCACGACGAAATCTCTCGTAACAAAATCGGGTCTGCCGACCAGCGTATAGTTTCTGAAGTACAGTTCTCTGTTTCTCGCTCTCCTGAGCCCGAGATGCGAAAGTTTCTTCTCAACAACCTCTTCAGCTCTTCTTCCCTTTTCCATGAGCTTCCTGTCGAGCTTCGCTGGCATGAAGTACGAGAAGTAGCTCCATCTCATGCAGCGAAGCGCCCAGCTCGCGGAGAAACGCATATCATGGGTAAGGGGACGGAACGCTTAACGCTTGGGTGTGACGCGAAAGTGTTTGATGCTGTGCGACGATTTATGTAAATGTTGAACAAAAATAAAAACACGGGATGTGGGCCCGTTAAGCCGCAGAGCCTCATGCTTGTCAGCCCTGCCGGTTCGCGGGCCCATAGAACATTACACTCATAGATTAATAAGTTTTGCAGTTCTTAGACACTTTCTCAATAATTGCATCCTCCTCAGTGAGTCCTATCCATTTTATCCTGTAGCCCATATCTGGAAGGATGTCACAGCCTACACCATACTTCTCCAAGATGTGGGCCACATCGGATAGCTTTTCAGGGTTTGCATGCTCCACTTCGACACTCATTCGCTCAAAGACTTTCCTTTTCACCGCATAACTCCCGGCTAAAATATAATCTTCAGGGATAAGAGCAGCAATTTCTTTTACGGAAACACCGTATGCGTTTGAAAGTTCCTTCAGGTTGACTACATCCTCTCTGAACTCAATTTCCTTTACATCTCGCCTCAAATAGGCGTTTATCCTCTTTACAATCTCGCTGTACGGCATCTTTTTCGAGAACATGATAACATCCTCGGATTTCAATTTCCCCTCACCGAATTCCTCTCTTGCAATCAGAATCAGGGGGATTCCAGCTTCTTTTACTTTCTCAATCTTCTTTTCCACATATTCTGGAGTCCAGAAGCCAGCAATTTCTACGTAGACTTCCTTTTCGCCTTTTCTTATGAGAAAGTCCGGAACGAATGCATATCTACCGGCTTTAACGACGTCTGGCTCTCTTACCACCTCAATATCCGGCTTTATCGCCCTTAGTTTCCTCACGAACTCTTCTTCGAGCGAGGAATCGTACTCGACCTTCTCGTCCCGCTCCGGAAACAGGTGTTTGTAGCTATCGTCTATCTCAAGAATGTAGATCTTGCCCGAATCGTCGAGGATTTCAGCCCTTATCCACCACCTGTCGGCTTTTACGATGGAGGGGACTATCTTGGCCATCGATGTGCCGTACTTCCTGGTCATCTTTAAAATGGATGCTGGGCCAGTTACATCTGTAAGAATCTGATCGCCTTCCTCGTAAAGCTCGTACATCAGCCCGAGCCACTTGATGCGGCGGAAGATTTCCTTGTGGTTGGATGAAGTCCAGAAGGTCATGCGGAGGCAGTTGAACAGAGCTGTCTGAAGCAAAGATAGATTGTAAAGTCTGATGAGAGTGTCAGCATTGATCTGTCTGACATCGACGAGGATCAGCTCCTCATCCCTATCTGCAAACATGGCTCTCTCGATTTCTTCGGGCGTAGTGTTGAAGTATCTGGCAGCATACTCTATAACGCGCTGTCTCTCCTTCTTTGTTGTCACGTAGCCTTTCTCGAAGAGGTACAATCTCACCTCAACGGGATCGAGGGGAGAAGACACATAGAACATGCAGGCCTTGTCAGCGCAGAAGTTCTCCATAACTCTTGCCAGTCCCCTCACCTTTCTGTAGTTCTCCGCGTTTTCCAGCGATTTCAGTGCTGAAAGGATAGAGCCGTACTTTCTGCCCTTCCCGGCTTTGAAAATTTTTATTATCCTCTCCGCTAAGGCGTAGTCCTTATCGCCTGCAAACTTCGGGAGTATCTTTCCCCTCGACTTCCTGACTTCAAGGAGTTCTTTTGGAAGCATGTCTTCGCCTCCTCCTTGCCGTGTGAACTTCTCCGGTATCTCTCGACACGAGTTCGTAGAGAATCGCCTTATCTTTGCCCTTCGCTGGCCTGAGGATTCTGCCAAGGCGCTGGATGAATTCCCTCGCACTCCCACTCCCGCTCATGATTATTCCAACGTTTGCATCGGGCACATCTATTCCTTCGTCAAGCACCTGACTGCTGACGATGGCTTTGAACTTCCCTTTTTTGAAGCCGTCGAGGATTACCTGTCTTTCATCCTTCGAGGTGCGGTACGTGATGGCTGGAATCAAGAATAGCTTCGATATCGCGTAGACGAGGTCGTTGTGACGTGTGAAGATTATTATCTTGTTTCCCCTGTGCCTTTCGAGCAGTTCTCTGAGCTTAACAAGCTTGTTTTTCGAGTTGAATGCAATCTTCCTGGCCTCATCCCACGCCCTCAACGCTTCGTAGGCCCTTGCATCGTATCCGGTTGCCATAACAACTCTGTTAAAGTCATCCACACTTCTCAGCACTATTCCCTTTCTTCTTACGTACTCTCTGAATATTCTGGCCTTCGATTCGTACTCCTTCCTCTCCTCCTCCGTCAGAGGGACGTAGATTCTCTTCACAGTGTAGTCTGAGAGATGTTTTCCTGCAAGATCTTCGGGCCTGAGCTCGAATATCTTACCTCCAACCAGTTCAGGCAGCAAAGAATGGCGGCCATCATCCCTTTCGTAGGTTGCTGTTAAGCCGAGGCGATAGGGAGCTGCGCTCATCTCTGCAATCTGACTGTAAGATTCTGAGGGTAGGTGGTGAACTTCGTCAAAAACAAGGAGCATGAACCTATTGCCCAGCGTTTCGGCGTTTATGTACGCTGAGTCGTAGGTTGAAACTGTAATCGGCCTGAGCTCTTTCTTTCTGCCTGAAAACTCACCTATCCATTCTTTGCCAAAGATTGAAAGTTTCTCCTTCCACTGGTCAAGCAAATCGAGGGTCGGAACAATAATGAGCGTCGGAACTGACAGATCTTTTATCACCTCCATTGCTACATACGTCTTGCCGCTGCCTGTCGGTAAAACTATGCATCCTCTTCTATCCAGCATCCACCTCTCAACAGCCTGCTGCTGGTAGTCCCTCAACTCTATTTCCGCATCGAAAAAAGGTGTTGGGACGGGGTCGAGAACCTCATCGGCGTATTCAATTCCCGATTTTTCGAGGTAATCTACTATGTCCCGGTACTTGTAGGCAAAAGCCCTGTAGCATCCCGAACGAGAATCGTATTTAGCGAAAGGGACGTGAATGTTGCCTTCAATCCTTATCGTGCCCCTCTCGTAGCTGAGTCTTGGCTTCATTTCCCAGCACCACTGCAGCCCCTAAAAACTCTAAAGAGTATCTAAATGATGCATTGCAAGGATGTAATAAGACTTTCCCGAACCCCAATGAATCCTGCAAGTTGCTCTTTTCAGACAATTAATGATCGAATTGGAAAAATCGAGAATACGTATGGATAGGCCCTTTTTTCCTCTAATGGCATTCTGGAACTTTTTCGTCAGAACTTCATGAGTGTTAAATTACGAAATTTTTTTATGGCATAGTTAACACTATTCTTGAGATTGATATGGCCTTCTCCAATAAAAGTGTCGAAACTGGAACAATCAGTATAAACTCTCATACCCATACATGCTTGCTTGACATACAGGATCTCCGTGTTCACTTCATACTCGAGGACTCAGCAGTCAGAGCAGTTGATGGCGTCAGCCTTAAGGTGCATGAAGGCGAAACTCTCACGTTGATCGGGGAAAGTGGAAGTGGAAAATCGATCCTCGGAACCTCAATCCTGAGACTTCTCCCGCCAAATGCCAGAATTGACGGAAAAATCCTGTTTAACGGATTGGATCTGCTCAACCTGCCAGAAGACGATCTGAGAAAAATCAGAGGCAGAGATATTGCGTGGGTTCCACAAAATCCTGCAACGTCTCTTAACCCCGTATTAAAGGTGGGCATCCAGATTGCCGAACCGATGGAAACCCACCTTAACATGAATAGAGAGAGCGCCCTGAAAAAAGTCATAAAGTTACTTAAATTCTTTGATATAGAGCCTGCGGAAAAAAGAGTTAACGAGTATCCGCATCAGTACAGCGGAGGGATGCGACAGAGGGCACTCGTTGCAATGGGCACTTCAACAAAGCCCAAGCTGATCATTGCAGACGAGCCAACGAAGGGTGTGGATGCATCGAAAAAAGTTCGTGTCGTGGAACTTTTCAGAAAAATTAAGAAAAACGGCAAATTATCGATGCTCGTCATAACCCACGACCTGCCATTCGCCAGAACTCTTGCCGATAGAATTGCAGTAATGTACTGCGGGCAGATAGTCGAAATCTGCAACGCTGACACTTTCTTCGAAGAACCCCTGCACCCTTACTCAAAGGCTCTGCTCGATTCTCTGCCATCAAGGGGGTTAAAGCCCATAAAGGGCAACTCACCAAGCATGGTAAGCCCGCCAGAAGGCTGCAGGTTTCATCCGAGATGCGAATATGCAAACAGCAGATGCAGGAAAGAGCCGCCGCTTATCGAACTCAATGGCAATTCAGTGAGGTGCTGGCTCTATGACTGAAGCCATAGCCATCGCTGACAAGAAAATGCTGGTCAGAGGTGTACGGCTGCGCAAGGTCTTCGAGTCCGGAGTTATTTCGAAACGCAGAGTTGTTGCCGTTGACAACGTTGACATCGAAATAGGGAGTGGAGAGACCCTCGCTCTTGTAGGAGAAAGCGGGAGCGGCAAGTCAACGCTCGGCAGGATGCTTCTACTGCTGATAAGGCCAACGAGCGGAGATGTTTATTTCGATGGAATGAACCTCACAAAAATGAAGGAAAGTGAGCTGAGAAAAATCAGGCAGAAAATGCAGCTCATTCCGCAGCATCCAGAAAGTGCTCTGGATCCGAGATGGAGAATATACAATAGCATTGCAGAACCCCTGCGAATTCATAAACTCGCAGATAGAAACGAAGAGAAAGAAATCGTTTACAGGCTTATAGAGACCGTTGGACTGCAGGAAGAGCACTTAAGCAGATATCCCCACGAGTTGAGCGGAGGAGAACTGCAGAGAGCAGTTATAGCGAGGGCAATAGCGCTAAATCCGAAGTTTATTGTGTGCGACGAACCGACTTCAATGCTGGATGTTTCCGTTCAAGCAGCGATTATCAACCTGCTTATGAACTTGCAGCGCAGGCTTGGTCTGTCATACCTCTTCATAACCCACGATCTGGAGGTTGCCAACACAATTGCACACAGAATAGCGGTAATGTATGCTGGGCAAATAGTCGAGGAAGGTGTTAGAATTTTAGATGGACCTTTGCATCCCTACACGAGGATGCTCGTTGAATCCCTTGATATGAATGTGGATTCCAAAAACTTCAAGTTTAAGGCCGAAGATCTGCTGAACACCCATTCCTCCAAACAGACTGGATGCAAATTTTACCATCTCTGTCCGAAACGAATGGATAAGTGTCTAAAGCCACCAGAAATTGTTGAGATTGATGGACGGAGGGTTAGGTGTCATTTATACTGATGTTTGGAAGTAAAGCTATTATTAGTGAAGCTACTGAGAAAATAAATGATGAGGAAATATAACTGGAGTCGTCTAAATCGTCTGCAAATAGGTCGATACGCAGAATACTTCGTCAAGATGGAGTTTACTTTGTTTGGCTTCGAAGTCTACACGGCCGAAGTAGATGACCGAGGTATCGACTTTGTTGTCCGCAAGGATAACCGGTACTACGATGTACAAGTCAAGTCAGCTCGTGGGCTAAATTATATCTTTTTCCCGAAAGACAAGTTCAGTCCGCGTGATAACCTGTTGGCAGCAATTGTACTTTTCTTCGATGGTGAGCCACCACAACTATACCTCATTCCATCAAAAGAGTGGCTTAAACCAAATGCTCTTCTTGTGAGCCGTGATTATGAAGGCAAAAAAAGTAAACCAGAGTGGGGGCTCAACTTATCTAAGAAAAACCTACCTTGCTATCCCGGTTTGCATTCGATAAGATTGTTCAGAAATTATAGTGTTACTCCAGAGAAACCTTATTTGGAGTTGCTATCGAATGGGTTTGACAAGATTCTGAGGTCTCTGGAAACACAAAAAAGTATAGCTTTCTTAAAGTCGCTGAAGAAAAACCCAGAATTGATGAATCTTTATTAAAGGATGAAAAACCAAGTGAAGATCTTCAAGGGGTATGGGGTTGCTTAATTTTAGAATAAATATCCTCACGACTCAAATTTCCTCTCCAACGCCCTCGGATCCAGCACATCTCTCAAGCTGTCTCCGAGCATGTTGAACGCTAAAACTGAAACCATAATCATAAAACCCGGAAACACCATCAGATAGGGATGCGTTTCCATAAATGGAAGTGCATCTCTGAGCATAACTCCCCATTCCGGTGTGGGAGGTTGCAAGCCCAAACCAAGAAAGCCCAATCCGGAAATCGCAAGTATGGCTGAGCCCAAATCGAGGGTCATGAGTGGCAGGATAGGCGACAATGCATTTGGAAGTACGTGCCTCACCATAATCTCAAAATTACTCGCTCCTAAAGCCTTTACAGCCAGAATAAACTCCGATTCCTTTAACGATAGCACCACGCTTCTGACCATTCTCGCATAGCTCACCCACCATACCGCAGCCAGTGCAAGCACAAGATTCAGGTATGATGGACCGAAAATTCCCAAGATTACAATGGCTAAAATTATGTTGGGAAATGCCAGCAAGACATCAACTATTCTCATAATAACGTTGTCAACAACTCCGCCGTAATAGCCAGCTACAATACCGAGCCCCACGCCTATTGAGGCTGTGAGCATGACGACAGACATTGCAACGAAAAGCGAAACCCTTGCACCATGCAAAACTCTGCTAAAAACATCCCTGCCAAAGTTGTCAGTCCCGAAGGGGTGCTTTACGCACGGATACACCAATCTCTCCTTTAAATTCAACTCGTTGGGATCGTAGGGCGAGATTAGCGGGGCAAATATGCCGAGGGCTAGTAGGAGTAGAATCATGGCAATACTAGTCTTCAGCTTCCTCACGCTGTTCATGCTGTTTATGCTGTTCATTCCACCCTCACCCTCGGATCGAGGATCATGTAAACGATGTCAACAATCAGGTTCACCACAACAAAAAGAAAAGCGATGAACACGACAAAGCCAGAAACAGCTATGTAATCCCTCGCAAATATGGAATCCATGAGGAACTTGCCTATTCCGGGCAGAGAGAATATGCTTTCGATTATTACAGCACCTCCAAGCAGGTGTCCAAACTGAAGGCCGATAAGCGTTACCACTGGAATTACAGCGTTTCTCAAAGCGTGTCTGATAATGACTGCTCTTTCTGGCAATCCTTTCGCCCTTGAAACGAGAATGTACTGCTCATTTAGCACTTCGAGCATGCTTCCACGCATGACCCTTGTTATGGATGCAAAGATGTGCAAACCCAAAGCAATTGTTGGCAAGATCATGTTTTTCAATCCTCCAAGGCCAAAAGCCGGTAAAAGCTTGAGTTTGACGCAGAAGAACAGGATCAACAGTAAAGCGAGCCAGAAGCTTGGAATTGAAACGCCAAGGCTCGCTATGATTCTGCAAACGTTATCAATTATAGAGTCCTTCCTGATAGCGGATACGATGCCGAGAGGAATGCCAAGGGTTGTGGCAAACAGAACTGCTGAAAACGCGAGGGTTAGCGTGACGGGAAATCTGTAAAGAAACTCACCTATAACACTATCTCCAGTCTGCGGGCAGACGAGCTTTCCGGTAACGAACAGCTTCAGCCAGATGTAGTACTGGACAAGGAAAGGTTGGTCGAGGTTGTATCTCGCCATAAACGCAACAACTTCATCCTCTGTCGGCTCAAAACCAAGCTGTTCTTTCAGTACCGCCTCGGCAACATTTCCCGGGGCGAGGTACAGCAAAGAAAAAGAAAGAAAAGAGGCAAAAAACATCACAAGCAAGGCTGTTGCGAGCCTTTTGACGATCATGGTACTTATTTCACTATCTCAACATTTGTCAGATCCATCTTGTACATTGTCGCAGCGTGCTTGTAGCCCTTAACGTAGTCCTTGTAGGCAACAACCTTAACTATGTCGTAAAGCGGTAGCTGGGCAGCTTCATCGTTCAGAATCTTCCATATCTGCTGGTAGTACTCGTTTCTCTTCACATCGTCTCTTGTGGTGTAAACTTTCTTTATTAACTCATCAAGCTCTTCGCTGTGGTAGTGCTTGTAGTATCCTCCAGCCTTTGTGTAGTGGTTCTGCCACAGTATGCCCTGAGGTGCCCACGGGATGCAGCCGGAATGGTGGACGAACATCATAAACTCGCCCTTCTTCCTCTTTTCCCATGTGGCGCTCGATTCCAGAGAAACGATGTTGAGCTTTATTCCCACCTTCTTGAGCTCTGATTGCAGGTAGATTGCTACTGCATCAGCGTTTGCTTCTCCCTGCGGGACTAACAGTTCGACTTCAAGCTTCTTTCCATCCTTCTCCCTTATTCCATCCCCATCGCTGTCAACCCATCCAGCCTCTTCAAGCAGGGCTTTTGCCTTTTCAGGATCGTAGCTGTATCCTTCAATGTCTGCTGGCCCGTACTTGAACCACGGGCACATTGGAAGATTTGCTGGTTCTGCTATTCCGGCAAACAGCTCCTTGACCATAGTCTCCTTATCGACAGCATAATTTATCGCTTTCCTCACCCTCACATCGTTTAGTGGCTCAACATAGCAGTTGAACCTTATAACCTGATATCTCCCATAGCTCTGCCAGCTCACTTCAATGTCCTTCTCTGCCTGAAGCTTGGGAACTTCTTCATAGGGAACTGCTGAATGATGCTCAGGAGCGCCGATTATGTCCACATCACCAGCTTTAAGAGCCATTACGAGCGCATGCGGATCGGGAATTACCTTCCAGACTATTTTTTCAAGTTTTGGCTTTGTTCCCCAGTACTCATCGTTTCTTTCAAGCACAGCATACTGATCCTTGACATATTCAACGAGCTTGAATTGACCAGTTCCAATGTACTTCACGAGCTTTCCGCTCGTATTCCATGCAGGTTCAACGGCTGTAGGACTTACTATCTTGCTCCTGAACTCGCTTGCCAGATCGAGCAAGAACGGATAGTAGTACTCTTTGAGGTATACTTTGATCGTGTAATCGTCAACGATTTCAACCCTGTCCACGTATTTTGCATAAGCAGCTCCCTGATTCATGCACCACTCAAGGGCAAACTTCGCTGCTTTTGCGTCAAATGGTGTACCATCGTGGAATTTAACACCCTTTCTCAGGTGGAAGGTGTAAGTTAGGCCATCATCGCTTATGTCCCAGCTTTCTGCAAGCAAAGGTATAGGATTACCGTATCTGTCTACATCTACCAAAGTCTCAAATACGAGACTCCTGCCTTCAGTTGCCTTCTTAAAGTCCTTAACCGCTCCAATCTTGAGCACCTGTTCGACTTTCGCTTCTTCTGCAGCTTGAACTTCTGGCGTTTGTGTAACCTTGGTTTCTTCCTTAACCTTCTCTTCACCTGCGCATCCAAGCAGGAGCAAGGCAACCAAAACCAGAGCGGCAAGTTTCATCAGTTTCTTCATTCAATCACCCCTGTACTAAGCCCTCACATATGAGGTCTGTCATTCTATCGCAACGCATTCAGCCTTAGCTCATACATTCTCATAAAAATCTTTCGATTTTTAATACTTATTGATAAGATTAGTAATAAAATATCAATCATTACACCCTCTTAAAACCCTCAATCATAAAGTAGTTCCTGCCACCCCATGCAAGACGATAAACGAAGGGCTGGCTGTTCAGCATCATCTCCCTTATCCAGCTCAGGTCCTTTACCGAGATGTCAGACAGACCTGCCCTTCCAAACATCTCAGCAACTTTCTCTGGATCTGAGCCGCCGTAGAAGGGGAGCATCTTGTTTATCTCCTTTCTGTAGTGGTAGTTCTTCCATGGATTTCTCCTTTCGTAAACTGCAACTGCTATTCTCCCGATGAACCTCCTGAGCTTCGCAGGCGGAGAACTATCAAGCCATTTGCCATCTATTGCAACAACTTTTCCCCCATCCCTTACAACCCTGCTCCACTCTTCTATGGCTTTCTGCGGATTTGGAAGAGTCCAGAGCAAATGTCTGCAAATCACTGCATCAAAAGAACAATCGTCGAATGGCAGGTTTTCCGCATCTCCAAGCTTGAATTCTACATCAACTCCAAGCTTTCTCGCTTTTTTCTTTGCAACTTCAAGCATGCCCTTCGATAAATCAATTCCAACAACTTCGTGACCTAACTCAGCCAGTATCAAAGCGAGAAAGCCAGTTCCCGTTCCAACATCGAGAATTTGCATCCTTCTTTCGAACACGCTGGCCAGAACATCTCTCCAGACTTCTGGCAGGCTTGCATGTCCTGGAGACTTATCGTAGTCTTTTCCTCTCAAATCCCAGTACTCCCTTATTTTTTCTTTTACGTCAGACATCTCAATCCCCATTTATTCGGTTACAATCATCAATGTCGTCGTTATTGTTTCCCTTATCGCAAATCTTCGTCAATTCGTCTGCATATACCGTAAGCCTACCAAATATCTTCCACGCTCCGTGATTAACAAGTCTGAACGTTCTTCGAATACCATATAACACCATTTGAATTGCAAGTATTAACAATGAAATAAATAATTTTCGAAATTTCGGAAAAATCTCAATCCTTTCCTGAGTACTGATAACAAATAGCAAATTTTTTAAAGCATAGCTCGTCGCCAGAATTCCAAAAAAATTAACACGAAATGTGAAGAAAGCAGAAAAATTTCTAAATCAAAAAAATTGGTAGATTCGTCAAGGAAAGTTGAGGTGATGAAATGGAAAAGAATATCGTAAAACTGCTGACTGCATGCATGGTGATTTTCGCAGCAATGTCTGCCGCGAGTGCAAGTGAGGGCAGCTACGGAAACGTGACAGCGAGCATACAGGACGTCGTCACAGTTGGCGATACTCCGGCAACGATTTACTTCAACATATCCATCAAAGATACGACCAACGCTACCGCCTGGTTCAATGTGAGCTTTCCAACGTGCTTTGACCTCAACAGTGCAACAGTTAACATTACGATAAACGGTACAGCAGATCCAGCAGACTGGGATAAGACAACAAGTGGCAACTACATCAACGTCTCGTCTTCAACAGCCTCGGCAAACGCAAACGAAACTCACTGGATTAACATAACGTTTAACCTGAACAGTTTCTCAAGCATTGAGGGAATCCTCGGAGAGCACAGCATAGTGGTTACTACGAACAACAGCGCGAGCATAACGCTGACGACGAGGGTTACGTGTGAGATAAACACAGGCGATGTTACCCTGGAGAATTCGACGACACCGTACATCCTCGTCAAGTTCAAAAATGCAAAGCAGAACGTCGCACTCAATAAGATAGAGTACTACTATGGCGATAGTATATCCTTCGCTGTCGATACGGCCGATGAAGCAACAATCAAGCTCGTTGACCTTGACACTGGCGACGTCGTAAAGGCTGCGAGCGTCTCTGGCCACGGAGATTTTGAGTGGGCCACGACGGACGAAATAATGCCCGGAAGGTACACAATCGAGGTCTATGCAAGCTACGGCTCTGATAAGAACTACATGAACCTGACAGACAAAGCAACAGTAAACAGCGTTACAGGTGATGACCTTACAAGCGATGAAAGGGGCTACGTAATAGAGGTCAGCCCGAGGGACATAAACAAGCCCATCGTCAAGATAGAAATGCTAAACCCCTCTAACCAAGTAGCTAAAGGTGACCTTGCCATCTTCGATGTTTACGTTTACGGAGCAGACAGCGGAACATACAGCGTTACCGGTCCGTACGACACCACCGAACTCACAGAATACGTAAACAAACCTCTCTCGCTCTCAGGACACAGGTGCAGAGTCGTTGTTGACACAACAAAGATCGTGAACGCCGGTGGCCAGACCGGTACGTCAAAAGGAGCATACAAGCTCGTGGTGAGCAGCCTGAACACTGAGGTTGAAAAGGTATTCTACATAGTAAGTCCAGACATCAGCCTTTACTGCAATGCTGAGGAAGTTTACCTCGGGCAGAAAGTAACGTTCTACGGTACCACCAACGTGGCCCCAAGCGACGACGTGTGCGATGGAGGAGAAGAGAACTATGTAAAAATCATAGTCTACAACAGCACGAGCGAAGAACATGTAATGGATGAAAAGAGCGTTAAGGTCGACGCTGACGGAAACTTCTCCGCTGACGTGAGATTCAATATTAGCTGGAGTACGGGCACGTATAAGGTCGTCGCAAAGGTCTACACGACTTCGAGCTATTCGGGCAGTGATGACATAACGATCACGGTTGAGAAGCCGAGCTTCGACATATACCTGAGCAAGTACAGCTACCAGCCAGGCAAGTCTATAAGCGTGAAGGGAACCACAAGCCTGCCCGAGAACACAGAAGTTATAATAGAGGTGCCTTCGGAACTCGCTTCAACAACGAGCTACACGGTTAAGGTTGACGCAAACGGAAAGTTCTGCAAGAGTATTACAGTAAAGAGCGACGCTCCGTATTCAACTTACACAATAAAGGCATACGTCCTCCAGAATGGAGAGATTTTCGTTGAGGATAGCATTGATGTTGAAATCGTCCCCCACGAGCTGGACGCGAGCATAGACAGGACGAGCGTTGCAAAGGGTGGTAAGCTCACTATAAGCGGTACTGCCACTTCAAGCAAGGTTTACGTGTTTGCAGACGAAGCAGGGATCTTCGAAGACGACGAAGGAAGAGATGTAGAAGAGTTGCCATCGAAGACCGAGGTATTCAGTACTGCTGGAGCTTACGCAAAAGTGTCAGGCGGTAACTTTTCAATCACACTCAAAGCCAAACTGTCAGCCTCAACTGGATCGTACAGGCTCTACGTCTTTGCTCCGGCGAGCAGCAGCGAGATTGATCCGGTAAGCGACGCCCAGACGACATTCATCGTTAAGGTAACGGAAATAGGCTTTACTGAAGTTCCGTCCAGCGTTGAATTCGTGAAGGGCGAAGCGACAACGGTTGAAGTTAGAGTTAGCGAGAGTGTTGCCGACGACGTCAGCGTTAAAGCTACGCTCAAGGGGTACGGAGTCAGTGTGACAAAGGAGCTTACGAAAGGTAGCGAAAAAGGTCTGTTCAAGCTCAAGCTGTATCCATTCTACAATGAAAGCAGCGACAGCCTCGTCGCATCTGGTTCGCCAAACGAGCTTCTTCCAGCAGGAACGTACTCCCTCACACTCAAGCTCTACTGCAATGGAGAGGAAGTGAAAGACGCAAGAACAGAAATCCCCGTCATCGTGAAGGAGCCCACGCTCGATGCAGAAGTGCCGGTGGAAGTTAAACAGGGAGAGTGGCTCAAAGTAACAGTTAAGACAAACAGAGGTAGCGGATACAGTGGAATATACGTCGTTCTGAAGACACCCGTTGAAGTCTACGCGAAGAAGGTTAGCACGGATGAGAACGGAATAGCCTTTGCACTCTTCGAAACCGAAATGCTCGAACTTGGAGAGTACGATGTCTACATCAGAGACACGATGGGCAGTATTAACGGCAATATTGAGGACTTCTACAGCATACCGCCGTCGGACGCATACGCGAAGAAGTACTACGCTCAGGATGACATTCTCGTCGCGAAAACAGTAAAGGTCGTGGAAGAACTCTCCACGACGCCGGTTGAGACTGTGGAGACTGTAGAAACCGTGGAAACTGTAGCCACTGAAACTGCCAAACCTCAGGCAACACCAGTAGTTACTGAGACTGTGGAAACCGTGGCTGTTGAGACCACCGAGACTGCTGAACCATCAACACAAGCAGCAAGCAAGGAAACCGAAACACCAGGATTCGAGGTTGTTTTCGCCATCACCGGCCTGCTCGCAGTGGCGTACCTGCTGAGGAGGCACTAAAGAATTAAATTCTTAATTTTTTATTAAATTTAATCAAAGTTCCATCAAACTTCAATGTCTTCAAGGTGTCCCTCGATTTCTCCGTAAATCTCTTCGAGTTCTTCAATCACCTTGTCGCTTGCGCTCCACAGGTTCCTCCTGTACGCTTCGAGCAGCCTCCTCGCTATCTCCTCGGCGGCGTGGGGGTTTACTTTCATGAACCACTCCCGCACTGCGTCGTCGAGCACATACTTCTCTGCAATCCTGTCGAAAATCCAGTCGTCCACGAGCTTCGTCGTTGCCTGCCAGCCAAACAGGTTGACGACCCTCTTCATGATGTCTCCCGCACCCTTGTAGCCGTGCTTTTTCATTCCTTCGAGCCATTTTTCGTTCAGGAGAGTCTTTCTTGCAACTCTCTCTATTTCATCTCGAGCATCAACTACCTTCGCAGCTTCCGGCTTCCTTGTATCCCCAATCAGAACCTTAACGTCTCTGCCCGAAACGTGCTTCACAGCAAGAGCCATGCCACCCTGAAACGCGTAGGGACAGTCATCGTCGAATATGTCCCACTCATCGGTGTAGTGATTTCTGACTACTGCTTCGACCGTTTTTAGACATGCTTTCAGCTCTTCTTCGTTCCTCTCTCCGTAGGAGTTCTTTCCGTAGACGTAACAGCCCCAGTTCATAAAAATCTCCGCAAGTTCCTCCTCTTTCTCCCAGTAAGACGTGTTTATCGCGTGGTTAACGCCAGCTCCGTACGCTCCAGGCATGTCGCCGAAAATTCTGTGTTTTATGCCTTCAAGGAAGTGCTTCCTGACGTAGTTCATTTCCAAGGGCTCGTCGAGGGTTGCAACTTTCATGACCGCATCATCAATCAGCTCCACGAGGTTCATGAAGACGTCCCTGAAGAGTCCGCTTATTCTCACAACAACGTCTATGCGGGGCCTTTTCAGCTCTTCGAGTGGGATTACCCTCAGACCGGAAACTCTACTGCCATCCCATACCGGTTCGACTCCGAGCAGGTACAGTATTTCCGCAATCTGTTCGCCGTCGGTGTTCATCGGGTCGCTGCTCCACTGCACGAACGCAATGCTTTCCGGCATTTTACCCTCTTCGGCAAACTTTTGAATCAACTGGTCTGCAAGCTTCTTTCCAACTTCCCACGCAGTTTTCGATGGGATTGCCTTGGGATCGACAGAATAGAAGTTGAAACCAGTCGGTATTGCCTCTATTCTCCCCCTCGTTACATCACCCGATGCGGCGGGTTCAATGAATTTGCCCTCAAGACATTCAAGCAGGTTTTCAATTTCCTGTATGCTCTCGAGTCTCGTGCGGACGTCCTCCCACAGCTTCATTACATCTCTGGCATCGAGCACGGCCCTTAGCAGAAATTCTGGCACGTCCGGAGAGCTCCTGCACACTCCATCCTCTCTGGCAATAGCCACGAATGCACTTCTACTCATTCTGACGAGCTCTCCAAGAGTGTAGCCATTATAGAGTTTAGACGGGTTGTTTGTTGCTTCGCTGTAATCTACGCCGAGCTTTTCGAGTATGAATCTCTCGGGCCTCACGATAGATGCGATGAAGTCGTCGATATCTCCATCAAGCCTGCCAAAGGTATGTAAGCCATAGTTGTACAGAGAGTCGTTTAATTCCGCGAGTTTAGAGTGAAGCTGTAGTATTTCATCGTCGAAGTTTTCCTCAGCTATGTTGAAGTTGTGCCTTGCTGCGAGTTCAACGATTCTGCGCTTCGCTTCCTTACACTGCTCCTCCAGCCCTCTTTCCCTTGCTTTTAAGTATTCCTCAACCGCCGTTTCAAGCTCCACATACCTTTGAGAGGATTGCATGGGTGGTGGCAGGTGATCGATGATCGTCGCGTATCCCCTTCGCTTTGCCTGCGTGCCTTCCGCAGGGTTGTTGACTATGTAGATGTACGCGTTGGGTATGCTCCGAAGGCAGACGTCAGGAAAACAAGCATCCGATAACCCGACAGACTTGCCGGGTAACCACTCAACACTTCCATGCTTACCCACGTGAATTACCGCATCGAAGAACTCGTTGATGAAGCGGTAGAACGCATAGTAGTAGTGCGGTACTGGCAGTGTTGGATTGTGTATCAGCTTATGGCAGTCCTCAGGCTCAAAAACAGGAGTGCGATGAGGTTGTATCGTAACAAAGACGTTTCCAAAGAGCAGTCCTGGGATTGGTATATCGTCGTAATCGCCCCACTCTTCGAGCATCGAAATCCTGACTTTCTCAGGCAATTCTTCAAACCACTGTTCGTACGTCTTTTTTTCTACAAGAAACGCGTAGCTGGTGTTTAAACTCCAGTTTCCCTGCCAGATTTGCTTACTCTCCACAAATAGCCTTGCAAGTTCTTCACCGTTTGACGGGATATTCTCGACTGCGTATCCTCTCTCATTCATAGCCCTCAGAATCTCGACGACGCTTTCAAAAGAGTCAAGGCCAAGAGCAGTTCCTATATTTGCCTCGCTGTTACCTATCGTCGAGGAGTGAAGGACTATCGCAATCTTCTTCTCCGAATTTGGCTTATCTCTAAGCTTGAGCCATCTCTCTACCTGCTCCGCAATCCTCTTTATTCTCTCGCTTATGGGCACGGCCTTCAGAATCGTTGGCGTTCTAATTTCGGCCGAGAAGACCGTCGGATTGATTACACCATCGAACTCCGGCATCGCTACCGCCATCGAGATAGTTGCGATGTTAAGCCCCTGCTGGTTTTCGGCCCACTCTTCGGGGCTGTTTGCGTAGATTTCTATTGCATTCAGAACCGGCACGTTCAGTCTCCTCAGCAGCTCCGGCTTTCTGCTCACCCTGAAGTACAGCCCCCACAGGAGAAGGGAAATAATGGGTTTATTTTCGATGAAGAAGTACCTCTCTATCGCATCTTCAACTCCAGGCATCCCAACGCTCGGATCAGGGAAAGTCAGGCAGAAGACGGGAATAACGCCGATGTTATGCTTCTCGAGCTCCCTGATCAGGCTATCAACATGGGCCGTATTTCTGAAGAGATACCTTGCTCTGTAAAAAAGCAAACCCACAAGCTTCTGAAAGGGATACTTATTCAGATACCACTCCAAATAATCCTCAACACTCTGAAAAAGTCCACCTTCTGGATGATATATCCCGTTCCAGGGCATAGGTTTTGGCTCTTCAGTGTTAATGCCCCTGTCAAAGTACTTCATGCAGAACTTCACAAAGTTCTTCAGATTTTCCAGCCCGTCATATGCGAGGTATCTTGCGAGAGTTTCGTAGTCCTTTCGGGATACGTTCGAGTAGTTGTCGATGCCCGACTTGAAGGCTACTATCAGCTTATCGCCGGCTTTACTTACAAGCTCATTCTCCCAGTCACCCTTTCCCATCTGGTTGACCACAATCGCATCGTATACGCTTACATCAGGCAGTACGTTTGTCCTGTTGAGCGTCTGAACGTCGATTACATCTATTCTGAACTTCCCCGCTTCCCTGCACTCTTTCTTCACCTCCTCCACAGCCATGTGAATGTGCTGGTAGTTCCAGACGATGAACAGAATTGCTGGCATCTCAGACCCCTGCTATTGATAAATTTGTAAAATATACTTTAGCTGAAATCAAGCAAATTTTAAAAAGCTTTCGATGCGTTAAGCTCGAAACAGGTGGGCACATGAGGATTTGCATTTACCAGATGAAGGACAGGGGGAGTGTCGAAGGTAATATCAGGGCGGCATGCAAAACCATACCAAAGGTGAGAGCAGATTTTCTTTGCCTACCAGAGTTCTTTGCTCTTCCCGCAGACTACATAAAAATGCCCGTCGAAAGAGTTTACGAGAAAAGCAAGCATACACTGGACGAAATTGTCAGAGCGAGTAGAGAATTCAGTGGATACATTATAGCAGGAACCGTCATCGAGAGAGACGATGCGTTTTACAATACGTGCTACGTGCTCAGGAAAGGAGAAATCATCGCAAAGTACCGGAAAATCAATATCACTGAAGAAGAAAGGCTGATAGGTATTTCTCCAGGCGAAGAAACTGTTGTATTCGATACGGAATTCTGCAGAATCGGCCTGCTTATCTGTGCAGACTGTCTCAGTAGTAAAGTTGTGAAAAGCGTTGCAAACCGAAGCGATGTCGTCTTTCTTCCGATCTCGCTCACTTCGCCATCTCATCCAAAGGTTGAGGGACATCCCGTATCGGAGCGTATAGCAAGAGAGTACGGAGTAACAGTTGTAAAGATTTCCAGAATCGGTCTTTTCAACGGCGTGAAGTTTGGCGTTAAAAGTGCTGCAATTGCGCCGGATGGAGTTGTTGTAGAGGCAGGCGGTGCAGAGGAGGAAATAATCTACGTTGACCTTTAGGCTGACTTATCTGCGGATGGTCATAGCCCAAGCTCCTTTAAAAGCTGGGTGATACTGCCTACCGGCTTTGCATCGATTCCCAATTCTCCGAGTTCGTCCTTACTCCTCAAACTGAGCACGTTGCTGGCTGAATTTAGCAGTTCCAGATTTCTTCTGTTTATGCTGCCAATGACAAAGCCTGTATCAATAACCAGATCGCAACTTTCAGCAAGCTTCAGGGCTTTCTCGAATGCCTTATCGCCTATCTCCGTGTAAGGTCTCTCGCATACTGTGTTGAGAGCTGTGAGCTTTGCAACGCAGCAGTCAACGTCACCTTCGTGAACGACTCCAGCAGTGAAGGGTATACCCTTCTTCGCCAGCAATCGCATGATGTTGGCTCCACTCCCCCCTCCGCAAACCACATGAACTCTTGTTTTTGTACTGCCATTTTTACAAGTTAGCTCAAAAGAGCCAATGGATGGATCAAACCTTGCGCTGCCCACGTCGTATATATCTCCCACAACCTCTCCAGTTATTACCTCTTCCGGAAGGCCCTCCACGGCGATCCTTCCATCTCTGACCATAACGACTCTATCGCATATCCTCAAAGCAAGCTCAATATCGTGCGTCGTTAGCACTATCGCTATGCCCTTCTCGTTTGCTATTCTGCGGAGCAATAGCATTATCTCGACCTTGTGTTTTGCGTCGAGAAAGCTCGTTGGCTCGTCAAGGAGCATGATGCGAGGCTGTTGGGCTAAGGCTCTTGCTATCATAATTTTCTGTCTCTCTCCATCGCTCATCTCAGAAAATAGTTTATTTGCGAGGTTTTCGGCATTCACGAGTCTCAGAGACCCCATTACCGCCTCCACGTCTGCATCGTTGAGTCTCCCAATGGCATCGACATATGGATACCTGCCCAGACTTACTACTTCAAATCCTGTAAGGAAGCCAGCATCGACTCTTTCCGTAAGTGTTATGGAAATGAGCTTTGCAAGTTCTCCCGGTTTTATCCCATGAACTTCCCGGCCATCAACGTAAACAGCCCCTCCCAGAGGTTTCAGACCTGCTGCAAGGGTCTTGAGCAGAGTGGACTTTCCGCTACCGTTTGGGCCGAGAATGCCGAGAATTTCTCCAGCTCTGACCTCGAAAGAAACATTCTTCAGAATTTCGTTTGTGTAACCAACGGAGAGGCCGGCAGCGTTCATGCTGCTGTTATTCGTGCTGCACACATTCCCCACACTACCCCTTGCAGTCTTTACGCGTTCAATCTTCATATTCTACACCTTCGATGTCTCCAAACTTCATCACACTCTCTTCCTCCTCATGACAAGGAATATGACAATTGGAGCGCCGAATATCGACGTTATCACACTCACAGGCAGCTCGATTGGAGAGAGAAGTGCTCTCGCAACCACATCACATAACACCGCAATCGATGCCCCGAGTAGAATTGTCGCAGGAGTTAAAATCCTGTGATCTGAAGTCCTGAACAGCAGCCTTGCGATGTGTGGCGTTGCAAGCCCTATGAAAGCAACAACGCCGGAAAAAGCCGTTACAAGAGATGCGAGAAAGCTCGAAGTCGCAACTACAGCGATCCTGAGGAGTCTAACATCAACGCCCATGCTTCTGGCGTAGTCCTCCCCGAGCAGCATCGCATTGAGGGGTTTTGATAGCAGGAACGTAAGCACAAAAACTGGAATTGAGAGTGTGAAAAGAACTCGCAAATCGTCCCACGTTATTCCAGAAAAGCTCCCGAATGTCCATAGAACAAACTCATGAACCTTCTCGCTCTCAGCGAGAGTTATTAAAATCCTCTCGAAGGCTGAAAATACATAGCCGAGCATGAGACCCGCAATGAGCAGGGTTACGGCACTTCTCACCCTCGCGGCGATGTAGAGGATAAGGACAGTTGCAATCGCTGAACCTGCAAAGGCCGCACCCACAATTCCGTAACCCGCTCCAATGCCCGCGAGTATGTAGAGTGCTACACCAAAAGCTGCCGCGGAGGATATGCCAAGAACATATGGACCTGCGAGGGGGTTGCGGAAGTACGTCTGCAAAAGCAAACCGCTGACGGCTAATGCAGCGCCTCCAAAAAACGCTCCGAGTGTTCGGGGCATGCGAACATTTAGGATGATATAGCCCTTCATATTCTCCTTTCCATGCAGAGTGTCCATCAGGTCTCCAAGACCAGCATCTACCGAACCGACCAATATGCCTGAAATTAAGGAAAGAACGGCAATAAAAGACAATAGAGTGAAAACAATGGCCCTCATCCTACGACAGCCTTACAAAGAACCTTGGAGTGTAGCCCTTGAAGAGGTCAGGGTGTGCTATGGCGGCAAGGTCTTTGATTACTACATCCGTATGCAGTAATCCAAGCTGCCAGTAGTCTGGCGTTATATTGTAAATTCTTCCTTCCCTGAATACTTTAAGGTCTGCAAGCCTGCTGTCTATGTCCTCGATGTCCTTCAAACTTTTGACCCTGTAAGACGAATAGACCATTACATCAGCCTTCTCACCCCTCACAAGCAGGTCTTCGAGACTTATGACTTCGCTGCCTGTACCCGGCATGTTGAAGAGGTAGTTGCAGCCCGCGTATTCAGCCATCTTCGCCACGTAGCTGTCACCCCTCGGAACGTACACCTTGCCCCGGTATATTGTTGCCCACAGGAGATTCACCTTCTCTGTCGAATTCACAGTATTCCTTATCGCTTTAACGTTCTCCTCAATCCTGCTGAAGTACTTCTCTGCTTCATCTTCTTTATCAAGCAAGGCTGCAAAGAACTTGACCCACTCAGCCCTCGCGAGAGGGTCTTTTTCGAGCCACTCGCTGTTAGCAATATACGGAATTCCCAGTTCTTCAAGCTTGTTCTTAACCTCCTCGTTGTAACCGGAAACGCAGACCACGAGGTCAGGATGCAGCTCTATGAGCTTCTCGTAGTCCGGAGCCTTCGAAGAACCAAGGTCGATGATTTCTCCCGATTTGAGTTTCTTTGCGACGTCAGAGAAGTAAACTTTGTACTTTCCGCCGTACGTGTAGCCCACGACACAATCTGTTGCATTTATTGCCTCAAGCAAAGCGAGATGAGTCGAAGACATTACAACAAGCCTTTTCACCGGGACTTTTATCGCTATACCTTCTAAATCCGGCCTTTTGTCGTGGTAGAGAATGTACATTTTCCAGATATTGCCATCCTTTACCTTCAGAACCTTGTAATCCCCATGGTACTCTATGGCAAAGTTTTCCGCATACTTCACGAGTTCTGAGTTGCCTGCAACCTGCTGCTTTTCAGCGCATCCTGCTGCAACTACAGCAAGTACCAGTATCTCAATGAAAACCTTTAACGTCTTGTTCGATATCATTGACATTGCGTCAAACATACTTGATATAAGGATTTCGATGTGCCAGCACAGTACTACCCCTATCGTACTACCAGCAGCCAACGCAGACAAAGAAAATAAATAGACTGCAGTGAGATCGATATCCATGCAGAGAGACGAAGCTCTTTCCATTCTCAAAAAGTACGTGAAAGACGAGAAGCTCGTCAAACACTGCATCGCTACTGCTGCAATAATGCGAGAAGTTGCTGAGGAGCTTGGAGAAAACGCGGACAAGTGGGAGCTCATTGGAATTCTGCACGACATAGACTACGAAGTTGTGGAAGGGGACATGCAGAAGCACGGCCCGACAGGTTACGAGATTCTCAAGGAGCATGGAGTCGATGAGGAGATAGCAGAGGTCGTGAAGAGACACAATCACACCCTGTTCGGCGACTACGAAAAGCCGGTCGAAATTGCTTTACAGGCAGCAGACAGCGTCTCCGGGCTCATTATAGCGTGTGCACTTGTGAAGGGTGGCAAGATTACGGATGTGACTCCGAAGACCGTAAAGAAGAAGTTTAAAGAGAAGAGCTTTGCCGCTGGCTGTGACAGAGATAGGATCAGGCAGGCTGAAAGGCTCGGCTTTGAACTGCCGAAGTTCTACGAGATCGCCATAAGGGGGCTTGTCAAGGTTAAGGATGAGCTTGGTTTGCATTAGTGTAAATCCCAAAATTCAACTCAGCATCCTGTACATAGTTCTTACCGAGCATTGCTGCGATCTCCGCTTTTTTTAGCTCCCTTCCTAAATACGCTGCGTGATCAAGGCGTGAAACGAGGCCTTTTGCGATTACCGTATCGGCAATACTCTTCGCATCCCCCACAACCGTCAGCTTTTCGTGACTGCAGACAACTTTGCCGTTGTAAATCCATATTCTGAAGTCACCCATCGGATCTCTTTCGAACCTCCCGGGCTTTGCCTCGACTGCATTCTCAGGTTTGCACGTTTCGTAGATTACTTTCTCCTTCAAAGCAAGGAGGTTGAAGCCCAGATCTTTTGGAGGAGTCCTGCGAAGTTTGGCAGCCTTAGCCATGTAGCTCGCGACTCTCAGCTCCCTAATGCAGCCTCTCGTTTTCGGGCTCGCTTCCGTAGTAAACAGCAGATCTACTCCAATCTCCTCGGCCATAAAGGCAAGCAAAGCGTTCATCCCAATCGAATCTGCATCGCTCAACTCCGTTACGTTCCCCACACCAAACAGGAGGGGAGTTTCAGCATCAAGCTGTCTGAAATGAATATACCTCATAATAGATTCTGCTGTCTTGAGGGGAGCATCAAGGATACAGTCTGCTATCACCTTCTCCGTATGCTTTTTTGCAAACTCTACAAGCTTCACGAGTTTTCCAACATCTCTCTCAACCACTACAACCGCCGCGTTACCGATCTTCTCGAGGGCTCTGATATTCTCCCCTCCAACACTCATAACCATGTGCACTCCCGCTTTAACACAGGCTTCGATTATCTTCTCGCTGAAGGTATCAACACTCACGGCATTACAGTAATCAAGAGCAACCTTTACCGACTTGACAGCGCTGTCAACATCGCATTCGAGAGGAATGCCTATATCCACTATATCAGCCCCGCTCTCTAAATAGTATTCAATCCGCTGAATGAGCTCGTCCCTCGAAAGTACTGGCGCGTCAACTATCTCTGCAACTACTTTCATTCTCGAGTTGCGACCAACCTTAATACTGCCGATTTCAAACGCATAATCTTCAATTCCGTCAACTGCCGAGATGTTCTCCTCCGCCATAACAGCATTCAATAGCCTGCACGCCGGAGTTTCGTGGGACAGTTCGATGCGGTCGATGTTCCTCAAAACCATTGCAAGATCGGCTGCGTGTATCGGGCCAAGCCTTATCTTTACTCCTCTCTCCCTCTCCAGCTTCTCCCAATCTCCCCTGGCAAGGCCGGGAACGAGAACGAGGTCGTAACCATTTAAGTCAATATCTTTGAGGTGAGATGGCGTGATGAACGCAGCGACATCAACGTTTGTAACGTAGACATCACAATCATAGCCTTTAACCGCCCTTCTCACATCCTTTTCTGCAAGTCTGCCGGTAACTGCGAGAATCCGCATGAGTTCATGTTCTCTCAATCTGAAAAATACTTTGCCCACATTTTTTAATAACCCACGCCATTAGAATGCGCATGCTCATAGCAGACCTTCATGTTCATTCCGACCACAGCAATGATGGGCTGGATAGTATCAAAGCTCTCATAGCTGCTGCTCTCGAAAAAGGGCTCAACTGCATATCAATTACTGATCACAATACCGTAAACGGTTCTCTCGAAGCGATTGAGTACGTTGAAGAAGAAGGGCTTCCAATTCTCATAATTCCAGGAGTGGAAATATCAACAAGCGATGGTCACCTGCTCGCTTACGGTATAACTGAGGACGTGGATCCAGGCATGAGCATGAAAGAAACGGCAATTGCAGTAAAAAAGCTTGGGGGTGTCACGGCAATGGCCCACCCATTCCAGTTTTACAGGCACGGAATTGTCAGGTTCTGGAAAGCGATAGACGTCGTTGATGCCGTTGAAATATTTAACGCAAAGTTTTATATAGGGTTATGCAACGTTATGTCAGGTATTATCGCGGAGAAGTACCACAAGCCAGGCATCGCGGGAAGCGATGCCCATAGCAGAAGTGCGGTAGGGTATGGAATAACGGTAATTGACGCTTTCGACGTGTCTTCCGCGCTCCATAGTATAAAAAAAGGCAAAACTTGCGTGAAGGGCAGGCGAATTCCGATATCCCTCCAGATTCGCACAACCCTCGAGAAACTGAAGAGAGGTTAAGCAGATGGAGATAGAGCGAGTTGGGACTGGTGTTCCAGGGCTTGACACATTTATGGGGGGCGGGATACCAAAAGGTATCGATGTTGTGGTCCACGGTGATCCGGGGAGTGGAAAGACTTCCTTTGCAATTCAGTTTGCAAAAAATGGGCTGGAGAACGGTGAAAGTTGCATATTCGTCGAACTCGATATTCTACCGGGAGAACTCAGGAAAAAAATGCACATGTTAGGACTTGATGCAGAGAAGTACGAGGAAGACGGCAGACTAATCATTGTTGACGGTGTGAGCGGAAAAAGAGTCGGAACGTGTAGCAGAGAGAGATACGTTATAAAAGATCCGAGAGACCTCAACTCCATCGCAAAGACCATAAGCGATGCAAGACAGTATCTCGGAGAGGGTGGAAGAATAATAATTGATTCGTGGGCGTCCATAGCATTGAACTTTACAAGCGAGTATAGGGGGCTTATAAGGTTTACAGAGGCTTTTGTAGTGGAATCACGAAATTCAAACTACACCACCCTTCTCATAACGGATTTTTCGGTGGAAGACAGGTTGATGAAGATTCTGAGGCACATAGCCTCAGGCTATATAGAGTTCCTAACGAGGTTTGAAGGAAATTCAAAACGCAGATACATTCTGATACACAATCTCAGATTTACTTCCCACGTCGAGACACCGATTCCGTACACAATAAACAGCAAAGGACTAAGAGTTATTGAAAGTAGACTTTAGAATGTATCTGTTCTTCCTGCTGTCGTAGCTCGAATTTGCCACTATTTCGTCAACGATCCTATCATCCACAACAACAAATTCAAGCTGTCTGCACACTTCGAAAAAGTCTTTCCAGCCGAGGTTCAGCCAGTTAAATTCTGCAAAGGTAGACTTCTTGACAAGTCTGAACGGTCTTGACGTGTCAACTCGTATCGTGTATTTGGGAAGCTCCTTTTTCAGTCGCCATCTGGCAACAACGTGACTCTGAACAGCCCTTATTGCATCCTCAATGTATTCTCCATCGAGAACAGTTCTTAGAATTATCTCGGTTATGCTGTTGATTCTGTCCGGCACCCCAATGACATCACCCCTAAGAAGTATCTTTCTCGCCTCGAAGTCGATTCCAGCTTTTTCGAGCCTCTTTCCTATTTCAGTCGTCAGACCTTTCTTGTTGCCGGACATGTCAACTATTCCTCCGATTATGTAGCAGTCAGCTCTCTGGCCATCAAAAACGTTTTCAGCGTTTGGATCGAGAAGAATGACTTTATCAAACCTCTTTTCTGTGAGGAAATCCTCGAGAGACGAATAGTACAACACGTTTAGCTCCTCAAATCTCGCTCCAGTTATTACCATCTTTTCATCCCACATGAACTCCCTCACGACGCCCAGCGCGCACTTGAGCTGGAGAACGAGCTTTTTCCTTTCCTTTTCGCTGTGGAGGTGGAAGTATGAACAGTCAACGGCTATGTAGGGAAACCTGTACTTTCTACATTTCTCAACGAGTTCTTTGCCCGTCAGGATGACTTCATCACATCCACTTGTACTGCTCGCATCACCAACGTACGCTTGGGCTGGCTCGTTCAGGAAGTTGCCATTCAGATCTATAGAGCATCTGCAGCCTTTCGCCCTACAAACAACAGCTTTTCCAGTGGCGACGAGTACAGCAAGCTTTTGCAGGCTTTTCTCCGGTCCCCAGATTCTCTCGATTCCTCTCTCCCTGAGAAGTTCTGCAAACACGTCCCTGAGTCTCACGGCAGTAGGGTTGAGAGAAGGGGTATTCTTTTTTACGCTCTATACTTGCTCTCAAAACCCTACTCCAAAATCCCCAGGATTCTCATAGCCCTATCCGGATCCGCCTGATACGTATATATAACGTTAGCAACGTCTTTGAAGGCCATTATGTTGTTTTCCGCCATGTATTCGAGAATTTGCCGTCTCCTCTCCAGCTCCTCCTGCAGCTCCCTGACACTCCATCCCCTATTCTTCCTGATGTCTTCCAGAGCCTTCGACGCACCAACCATCACGTGTTCGTCCTTTACGCTGTCCCACTGAAACACCGTCGTGGTTCTCAACATCTTTGTATGCGGATCAAGTCCGACTATTTCCGCAATCTCTGTATTTCTCCTGACTCTTTTATCGTTGACGTACGTCTGAGCCTGAATACTCACTATGTCGAGGGCTTCAATCATCGGGCGGGGGACGTTTATGGGTGGGTTTTCGAGACGGTGTATGACTCCGTTAACTGAGTCGGCGTGTAGGGTTGAGTACGTGGTGTGACCTGTTGACATGGCCTGGAAGAGAGTTAGGGCTTCTTTGCCCCTGACCTCACCGACTATTATGTATTCAGGTCTCTGCCTGAGTGCTGCTCGCAGCAAGT
The DNA here is from genome assembly GCF_000194625.1 of Archaeoglobus veneficus SNP6. Taxonomy (NCBI): domain Archaea; kingdom Methanobacteriati; phylum Methanobacteriota; class Archaeoglobi; order Archaeoglobales; family Archaeoglobaceae; genus Archaeoglobus; species Archaeoglobus veneficus. The sequence goes on from NC_015320.1 coordinate 1,489,856, forward strand.
CGTACATGTCTATGGAGCGCGCCTCAGCCTGAAAAGCCTCTCTCGTAACGGCGGGAATCCAGTTCTTGTGTGGAAGCATGAGTTCTCTTGTATCTTCGATGGTTACTATTTTGGCCTTTCTCGGAATGAAGAGGGCAACAGCATTTGTTGAGGTTGTTTTACCGCTTGCAGTGCCTCCAGCAAAAATCAGGCTCTTCTTGTTCTCTATACAGAGCCAGAGGTACGCCATCTGCTCCGCTGAGAAAGTACCCCATTTTATGAGATTTATGGGAGTGAGAGGTTCCTGTCTGAACTTTCTGATTGTGAACGTTGAACCGTGGTCTGTGACCTCCTTTCCAAGGGTCATCTGAATTCTGCTGCCATCCGGCATTGTCGCATCAACCATTGGCTCTGCAATGCTTATGTGCTTTCCGCACTGCTGAGCGAGTTTTATCACAAATCTGTCGAGTTCATCGCTCTGAAAGGTTATGTTCGTTCTCAGGTTCGCGTAACTTCTGTGGAAAATGTAGATAGGCTTCTCATAGCCGTTACAGGATATATCCTCAATCATCGGATCGTACATCAGAGGTGTTATCGGGCCGTAAAAGATCGTGTCTCTAAGCAGATAGTAGAAGACCCTGTAATAGCTTTTCTCATCCAGTTTTATTCTGAAGTCTCTCAGGACACCATCCATCTTCTCCCTTAGAACCTCAGCCTTTGACTTAACTCTCATCTCATCCGGAGTTACCGGGAGGTAGTGAAGCTTCGAGAGAAGATCGTTTACAACGAGTCTTTCTTCATCATTCAGCGGGGGCTCTCTCAGGAAGTAGAGCAGGTCGTCCTCTTCTTCTTTTGCGAGAATGTGTACACTCGAGAAGACATACTTCCCATAAACGGGATAACTCTCAAGCTGAACCCATCCCTCAGGAGGCTGAAAGTCTTTCTCAAGCTCTTTTGCAAGCTCTTCAAAGCTAACCTCCGCCTGAGGTGCCGCCTCTTCTCTGAACTTTAGCTTTAATCTCATTATTATAATTGTTTCACGAAAAGATAGAAAAACATTTTGATTGGTGCCATGATTATCACGATTTACGCTGTGCAGCGTAAAATTACAGCATTCTTCTGCTTTTGAGAACAACCTTAAGTTTCAGCTTCTTATCCTTCTCGCCCTCCTCAAACACCACTTTGAACTTGACAGGCTCGGTATACTCCAGCTCAACCTCCCAGTCTTTTCCGGAAACATATATCTTTGTTCCTTTCTCAAGCTGTTCCGCAATGTTTCTAAGGATTCCGGCCACTTCGGTTCTTGAAAGATGGTACTCTCTCTCAAATTCACCAAACTCAATTTGTCCCATACATACAGTTATCTTCGAAAAGATAAAGTTCTTACGAGCTATACTATGGCAATGCAGCTCGAAGAGCTTAAGAAAAAGCAGGAAAAAATGGCCAAACGAGTCGTTTTGAGAGACTTGTACAGTATAGACGAAATTAAGTACGTGCTTGGTGTGGATCAGGCTTTTTCAGGAGAGACCGTCGTATCCGCCTGTGTTCTTCTGACATTTCCGGAGCTTGAGCACGTTGACAGCAACGTCAGCATCGCAGAAGCACCAATGCCGTACATCCCAACCTTTCTCATGTTCAGAGAGGGCGAACCCGCAGTTGAGGCTGTAAAAAAGCTTCTTCGCAGAAAAGCTATCATAATGGTCGATGGCAGCGGAATTGCGCATCCAAGGAAGTGTGGCCTTGCAACGTACGTGGGGTTAAAGCTTGCCACACCAAGCATCGGCATAACGAAAAAAAGGCTCTACGGCAGAGTCAATGAACCGCAGGAAGTAATGGAAAGTTCACCGATTTACGACGAAGCTGACGGAAGTGTGATAGGCTACGCTATAAAAACGTGTAAGAGATGCAGGCCAATATACGTGTCCCCCGGTCACGGCTTTACACCAGAAACAGCGCTCGAAATCGTAAAAATGTGCCTCAGAAGACATAAACTGCCTGAACCGGTAAGGTTTGCACATGAACTTGCATCGAAAGCTAAAAAGAGCCTCTAACGCCTTTCGAGTATAATTTTAGAAGCGAGTTTTTCTGATAGTCTTACGGACTCCCCCTCTATTTCTACCTCGCCACCCTCTCCAACGATAATCTCAACATCCGGGAATATACCAATAGCAGAAGCAGCAGACGGGCACGCAACCACGACGTATCTTCCGGGTTCAGCCTCACTGAGGCGGACGATTCTGTACTCACAGCTCTCGCAAAGGCTGCAACTGCTCGCAATTATTTCACATACTTTCTCCACAATCTCGTCGGTTACGTGGTGCTCAAGTTCGCAGCTTATCCTGTGAGCTTCGCTTTCATCAATCCCGAGGAAATCTCTGAAGAATGCCTCGAATATGCGATGGTACCTCTTTATCCTTCTCGCCACCTCTTCACCCTTTCGGGTAAGGATCGCTCCTCTGTAAGGCTGGTACTCCACGTATCCTTTTTCACTGAGCTTGGAGAGCATTTCCGTTACACTCGAAGGTCTAACGCTGAGCTTCTTTGCGAGGTCGCTCGTCTTGGCTGCCCTTTTTTTCTCGCTCTGAATGTCGTAGATTGCCTCGAGATACTCTTCTACCCTCTCCACATACTGACTTTGCAGAAGTCAAATTAAAAGTTTTTGAAATTCAGATTATCCCGGATTCAGTGTTCGATAGCCTCAAAAGAAAATCTCCAACGATTTCCGCAAGAACGTCATGTTTCCCGGTGTAGAGGTGGTCTGTTTCAAGCGTAACAACTTCCTTTGGTGGAGATAGCATCGCTGCAATCCGTTCCGATTCATCTACTGTAGCAATCTCATCTCTTGTTGCCACCACTATGAGCTTTGGAGGTCTTGAATCTTTAATGGTCAGTCCGTCGATTCTTAGAAGAGGTGAAATAAGGACGACGGCATCACATCCCGTGCTCGAGGCCACGTTTGATGCCACAACTGCTCCGAAGGAATATCCCACAACTGCTACAAAGCTGTGCCGCTCTCTAAGATAGCGCAAACACAGTACCGCGTCTTCAACCGCCTTTTTCGCGCAGAATGGCTTGCTGTAGTCAAAGCGAAGCGTTGAGAAACCTACAGGGTGTAGCCTGCTTGCTATTCTCTCGAGTCTTACGTCGTACCTACTACCGCCAAACTCCGGGTGAGGTGGGCATAGAAGGGTTGCATTCGAGCCAGCTTCCTCGTAATCCCCAAAAATCCTTCCTATGGCGACAGTGGCCATAACCTCCCTTTTAGATTGTCAGGTTTAACGTTAAGATAAACTTCAGTTTCTACCCTCGATTTCCTCAATGGCCTCCTTGGCAGCTTCCCTGACATCACTGTCCTCGCTTTTGAGGAGCGATTCAAGAGCTGATATGTCTTTCTTCTCGCCGATTTTGCCGAGTATAAAGGCCGCATCCTGGAGAACTGTTGAATCCTCGCTTTGCAGGAGTTTCATTATCTTCTCCTTTACAGCCCTGACTTTCTCTGGGTCTTCCCTGAATAACCTCTCGAGAAGAACCATTGCTCCAACCCTTGCCATTATCTCCGGCTGTTTGAGTACATCCCCCAGAACATCCAAGTCCTCCGGGTTTCTCTCAACCATTTCCCTCACTTCATCGATTCTTCCTTCTCTGAGGAGCGTAACGATGTAATCGAGCTTATAGTCCTTGTTAGCCTTTGCGACCCATTCAACGAGCTCGTTTTCGCTCAGCTCACCCACGAGTTTTATTTCTCCATTTATAATTACGGTGGGGGCGGACGTTACACCATACTTGCCCCCGAGGTCGGGAAGGACTGAAACGTCAACTATTCTGACTTTTATGTCTGGATTTGCTATGGCCATTTTGTTCGCTATCTCGACGACCTTCGCACAGTGGGGGCAGAAGGGAGCTACGAAAACGATGACCTCTGCTTTGCATCCTTCAAGCTTTTTAACATTCTCATCACTGAGCCCGCTGTTCATTTCCGCAAGCCTTGATAAAGTCCTTAGAAACGGCTCGAACTCCATCTGAAGTGGCGCTGCGTTGTACGTTATGGAGATACCGTCTCTCTGAAGAATGATTGCTGGTTCTCCACCGTCCTCCTGAACTTCTACCTTTACTCCAAACTCCTCCAGCTTCGCAAATTCCTCCATCTCCGGAGTTGGATTTACGAGGTACACTACCACGTTTTCGAGTCCCTTTACGTTCTCGAGAACCTTCTTAACTTTTCCCAGATCTAACCCCGACAAGCCGCTCAGCCCTCCTTTTCCATCAGCCTTTTCAGGATAAGAAGGTTGTAAGTTGCAGCAGAGTTCTCGGGATCGATTTCGAGGATTCTGTTGAAACACTCCATGGCCATTTCATACTGCCTGAGCTTTCCGTAAACTATACCAAGGTTGTTCAGAGTATCAACAGACTCATCCAGCTCGAGGGCTTTCTTAAAGCTCTCCTCTGCTTTGTTGAACCTTCCAGATTCGTAGTATGCAAGACCCATGTTGTACCACGCTGCAGCGTGCTCTTCGTCAATGCTGACGCACTTCCTGTAGCACTCAATTGCCTTTCCCATATTTCCTGATTCATAGTACGCAAGACCCATATTATTCCACGCAGCCGCATCATCGGGGTTTAAAGCAATGGCCTTTTCAAAGCAGGCAATCGCTTCATCATACTTTCCCGCATCTGATAGCACAATACCTCTATTATACCATGCATCAGCGTAATCGGGATTGAGTTCGAGCGCTCTATCTATGTATGATATAGCCTCATCAATTCTTCCGAGTTCGTAAAGAGCTATTCCAAGATTATTCAGGACATATATGTTCTCGGGCTCCATTTCAAGACACTTCGAGAAAAATTCGACTTCTTCTTCCGGATTTCTCGCATTCATGGCTTTCTCAAACAATTTCTGAAATTCTTCATCCATCAAATCACCTGCTCACACTTGCTACGAGCAGTTAAAAACTTTGCTAATATCCATAAATGAAACCCCGAAAAACCTATTTACCATCGATGAACTTTGTAGTTCATAGAACGATGGCGGTGAACAGCATGCTCGACACGGTAAACAGACTTCTGAGGTCAATGATTTTCCACACGTCGGAGGTCGAAATCTACAAGCTACTCCTACAGAAGGGAGGAATGACCGTAAGCGAGATTGCGAGAGAGCTACAGCTCTCAACGAGAATAGTCCGCACAAGGCTCAAAAGAATGCTCGAGGAAGGAATCGTAAAAAGGAAGCTCATTCAAAGAGGTTGGGTCGGGTACGTTTATTTCGCAGAACGACCAGAAAGGGTTGCAGAAATTATTAAGCTAAGGCTTGCAAAAGCAATCCACACAATAGACAAAGAAGTAAAAGGATAAAAAATTATTCTTCCGGAATCTCAATAAGACCTTCGTCGATTTCTTTCTGTACGTCCTTTGGATGCTTGCCCTCAACGGTCACACCCATGGAAACACACGTGCCGAGGACTTCCTTTACCGCTGCTTTCACTGTGTAGCTGAGCATTTCGTCCTTCTTCATCTTTGCAATCTTTATGACCTGCTCCATCGTCAGATCGCCGACGAACTCCCTTCCCGTCTTGCTTGAACCTTTCTCAATTTTCAGCTCTCGTTTTACGAGGGCGGACGTTGGTGGAATACCTACCTCTATATCGAAAGTTCTGTCTTCCTTTACTATGATCTTAACGGGAACTGAAAGCCCATCAAACTCCTTGGTAGCTTCGTTGATCCTGTCAACGACCTGCTTGACATTCAGACCGAGAGGACCGATTACCGGGCCAAGGGGCGGTCCCGGTGTTGCCTTTCCGCCAGGAACGAGAACTTCAACTACCCTCATTGTCACACCTCCTCTTCTTTCTTATCCACGACTCTGACGTGGTCTGCCTTAACCGTGACCGGTATTGGAACTACCGCCTCGATAAGTTCGACGGTTATCTCGTTCTTCGCTTCGTCAACGCGCTTCACAACTGCAAGCTCCCCTTTGAAGGGGCCTGAAATAATTTCGACCGTAAAGCCTTCCTTAATCTGCTCAGCGGCCTTCCTTGGTGTGAGGAAGTGTTCGATTTCAGAGAAGTTTACTTCGCCCTTAACAACACCCTTCACGTGTGGAAGGCCCCTTATTGCCTTGAGCAAATCTTCCATTTTCTCTGCTTCGACAATCACGTATCCCTTCAGCTCTTTGGGGGCGAGAATCGAGTACACTCCAAGCTCGTACTTTTTAACAGCCATTTCCATCAGGTTCGCCACAACCCTCTCCTGGTTCGCTGTCGTCTTTATTGCAAAGAACCTATTCATCGCAGTGCCCCCGGCAGCACATCCATAAGCAGGTAGATCACGAAGCCCAGAAAGCCTATAGTGAACATCACTGCGATAGCTACTTTTGCGGTCATCAGGAACTCCTCTCTATCCGGCTTCCTTGTCATCTTGAGGACGTTGATGTACTCCTTGAGTTTCTCTCTGAAACTACCGACGTTGACGTTTGTGTCGATCATATTCCATGATCACCTTACGAAGTCTATTCCAAACTTCTTGGTCACCTGGGTCTTCTTCCCGAGTATCTGCGGCGACCTGACGCCGGTAATAATTACCAGCGTCCTCATTGTGTTCTCGAGTTCGGGGTCAACCATGGCACCCCATATAATTCTTGCGTCTGGATCGACCTTGCTGTAGATTTCCTCGACCACACTCTCTGCCTCTTCTATGGTCATGTCAGGGCCGCCAGTAACGTTCACGAGCGCAGCCTTCGCTCCCGACACATCCACTTCAAGCAGTGGACTCTTCAAAGCCTTTCTAACCGATTCTGCTGCCTTGTCCTCGCCGCTTGCTTCTCCAAGACCTATCATCGCTACGCCGCCCTTCTCCATTATTGTGCGCACATCCGCAAAGTCGAGGTTAACGAGCGCTGGTTTGGTGATAAGTTCGGTTATGCCCTTAACAGCTCTCATAAGGATTTCGTCTGCAACCTTAAATGCAAGCTGCAGCGGGTAGTTGGGGACTACCTCAAGCAGGCGGTCGTTGGGGATTACTATTACGGTATCGGCTACTTCCCTCAGCCTTTCAAGGCCTGCTTCGGCGTTAGCCCTTCTGATTGCACCCTCAGCAGAGAACGGGAATGTAACAATAGCAATAGTGAGTGCTCCTGCATCCTGAGCAGCCTCACATACAACTGGAGCAGCTCCAGTTCCGGTTCCACCACCCAGACCGCACGTAACGAAAACGAGGTCCGCTCCTTCAACAAGTCCCTTGATTTCCTCCTCATTTTCTCTCGCCGCTTCCTCACCTACCTGCGGCAGGCTTCCAGCTCCGAGACCTCTCGTTCGCCTTTTTCCAATCAGGAGCCTCTTATGAGCCCTTGTATAGTAAAGGTGCTGGACATCTGTGTTTATTGCGATGAGTTCCGCGCCGGCAATACCCTCCTCAAACATTCTCGAAATTGTGTTGCAACCACTGCCACCAATACCGATTACCTTGATTTCGGTCTTCAGTTCGTGCAGCATCTGCAGTATCTCGTCTTCTACATTCTCAGCCGGCTCGTATCGTCTCTCCTTCTCTCTTTCAGCCCTTGCCAGAGCCTCCTCAACTATTGATTTCATGATATTCTCCCCTCACCCAGATATATTACATTCCCAGCATATTACATTCTCCGTTCCGGTATTCTCGCCATCACACATTTCCGGCATAAAACTACTTTCGAAACTTTACGGAATAGTATATAAATCTTTGTTCCCTATGACCCTAAATGATTCTCAGAGGGAAAATCCTCTACCACGGCGAGATTGTTGAGGCGGGAATCGAGTTTGAAGAGAGAATCCTCCAGATAAGAAAAGAACTCGACGGTAAAAATGTAAGAGGAATTATTCTACCTGCTGCAATAGATGTTCACGTTCACTTCAGAGACTTCAAAGAAAAGCACAAGGAAACGATTGAAACTGGCTCACTCTCAGCACTTCATGGAGGAGTTTGTCTCGCAGTAGACCAGCCCAACTGCAATCCAGCGATAACGGATGCAGACGCGTACTTAGAGAGGGTAAAGAGGGCAGAGAAGAAATCATACATCGACTACGGCCTGAACGTTGCCCTGACCGAAGAAAACGCCGAGAAAATAGGAGTAATTCTGAAGAAAATCGAGGAGAAAGGTTACGTTATTCCGGCAGTTGGAGAGGTTTTCCTCCAGCATTCAACGATGCAGGTTAGCTACGAGACCTTAAAGAAAGTCGCGGGTATTCACAGAATAACAGTCCACGCAGAGGATGCAGAACTCGTGAAGTGCAACGACATCCCCAACTTCGATTGCAGGCCTCCGGAAGCAGAGATTAAGGCTGTGAAGAAGTGTGTTGAAATGGATAGTTTCCACTTCTGCCACATTTCGACTGTAGAAAGCGTGGAACTTATAGGTAGCTCGAGTTCTACGGCAGAAGTAACACCGCATCACCTGCTGCTCTCCATTGCCGACGCGGAAAGGCTGAACGGCTTTGTCAACGTTAATCCACCACTCAGGAGCAAGGAAAATGCCATAGCCTTGCTCGAAAATATCGCAGCAGTGGACATAATAGCCTCTGACCACGCCCCACACACACCAGAAGAGAAAAAAGAGGGTGTGCCAGGATTTCCCGGAGTCGAAACGATGTACCCACTCATGCTCGCCCTCGTAAGAAAAGGAGTTGTGGGAATAAAAACTGTCACCGAAAGACTGTCCACGAATCCGGCTGCGATATTCGGACTGAGAGGGTACGGAGGAATAGAAGTCGGAAACTATGCGAACTTGGCCATCTTCGATTTCTCCAAGGTTGAAAAGATCAGAGGAAGTACCCTCCATTCCATGGCTGGATGGACGCCCTACGAGGGGTTTGAAGCAATATTTCCATCTCAGGTTTACGTACGGGGCGTTAAAGCTCTTGAGGGGGGCGAGGTCCTGATAGAGCCGGGCTTCGGTCGGACCTTAAGGGAGTAGCCTCACAAGGTATTTCAAAAATAACCTGTAACTTCAAACGCTAAGAGAGTTTTACGATGGTAGAAATCCTCCCAACGACTCTCTATACCCATTTTTTAGAAACACGCACAGTACATCAACAACTGTGGTATCCCGAAATAATTTCACTCCTCAATCAACCACCTCCCGCTAAACTCAAACACCCTTTCAGCGGGCAACTTTCTCAGAAACGCCTGATAAGGAATCTCCAGTTCATCAAAATTCAGGCTCATGTGAGGCTTCACGTAATTATACCAGTAAACAAACTCATCCAGCGATTCAAAAAGACCAATTTTCTGCTCCATCAAACCAAAGAACCTCTCTATCTTTCCATTGGTTTGAGGGTGGTTTACCCTCGCCAGAATGTGCCTTATTCCATTCTCCTTCAAGAATTCTTTAAACTTGTGCCTAGCCTTCTCTCTGCTTTTTGCAGCAACAAATTGGGTTCCGTGATCAGTAAGAATCTCATCTGGAATGCCATATTCAGCGAATCCCTTTCTCAGAACTCTGATTGTGTTCTCAGTTGTAGCGGAATCAAAAACACCGTAGCAGGTTATGAAGCGAGAAGCATCATCCATAAAGGCTATTATCCACTTCTCTCCAAGCATTTTCCAGTCTCCCTGCCATAAGGACATGGAGTGTTTTCTCTCGTATCTAACCCATTTCCTCCTCTTCTTCTTGTTCATGTTCTCCTCCACCAAACCGTGTTTGAGTAAAACTTTGTATATGGTGTTGTGCGGAATGTGAATTCCATAATCTCTTTCTATCAGCTTTTCCAGTGGAACTGGGCTGAGTCTGTATTTGTTGTAGGTTTGCAGGATTATTTGTTCTATCTCTTTGTCTATCTGTTTGGGTTTTCTTCCCGATTGTCTCAGTTCTGGAATTTCTCCTGTTTCCTCGTATTGTTTTTTAATCTGGTAGATTCTTCTTGGTGTTACTCTCATCACAGCAGCTATTTCCTTCACTGGAGTTCCTCTGTCAAGTTGTCTGATTATCCACCTGATCTTTTTGTTCGTTAGTTTTCTCACAAGAGTTGGGTTTAGGGTTGTGAAATAATTTTGGGATACTACACAGTACATCAACAACCAATAAAGCTAAAATACTTCGAAGTGCAACAGTACATTGCTCCGCTCCCACGCCCGGGTGATGAAGCATGATCCCGGGTCGGTTAGCGGAGCAACAATCTTCAATAGCTTCAGCAAATATTTAATATATATCTGCAACACATTATTTTGTATGCTTGATTTGCTTTTCAATCCTGACGAGTTCTTCAGAGTGGAAAAGGAGCAGAAGTTCTGGAGGGGTTTCGCAATCGTACTGATTTCGGCAATTTTAGCATCGATAAACGGATATCTGATCGCGGAACCTATTTCAGAGTCAATCTACGAACAAATGGTGGAAAAAGTGCCAGCAGAGCAGGCAAGGATTGTTGCAGATACCACATATGTTGCATCCATAATCTCGCCAGCAGTAGGAGTGTTCATAATGTGGAGTGTTATAGCGGCAATTTTCCACGGAATCACTGCAATTTTTGATGGAAAAGGTGAGTTTAAGAGCACGCTGAAGCTGACAGCCTACAGTTTCGTTCCCTCGATAGCCCTTTTCCCGGCGAACTTCTACATTACTCTCGAAAACGCAAGACTCGTAGAGCAGTATGGCCTGGAGGCTTTAAAGAGCAGCGATATGGTGCTTGCATCCACCCTGCTCGGGCTCGCAGCCCTTATGTGGCAGTTCACCCTGTGGAGATTCGGGATAATGCACGCAAGGAATCTGGACAGAAGAAGTGCAACCATAGTTGCTGCTCTTCCAGCGCTGGCACTGGCAGCTATAAGCGTCAATTCACTGCTCAATCTTCGCTCGCTGACTCCCTGACGGCCTTGTTGAAAGCTACCTCTCCAACCCCCCTCACCAGCATCGAAACGCACAGAAGCTCTCCGCTCGCAACTTTCTGGAGCTGTTCGGCGGCGTTTATTGCATCTTCGGCCATCAGAACATCACTGCCCGTGTACGCAGCGTAGGCTCTTTCAAAGACTCGTTTCGCTTCCACAAGAATTGGGACGAAGCTGGAAAAAGCAGACGGGGAAGCAGAAACTTTAATGGAAAAGCTGTAAAGCAAATCTGCTATGTCCTCGAGATGCTTTGATACTACTCTCGTACCGAGGACGAAGCGCAGGTCACTCCACTTGCTTGGACAAGAAAGTTCCTTCAAAAGTTTGTTTTCCTGTCTCACTGCAAGCATGTAGAGCCTATCAGCATCCCTTTCGAGTTTAGTGACCTCAAGGAGTTCACGGGGGTTGTTTTTCTTTATACCAGTTTCGAGAAGCTGGAACATCGTGGATACAATCTGAGAGAGCCTGTTGAGCACATCTACAAGTTCCACCTCAGCAATACACTTGAGAGTAACTTTGTTCGGTTTTGCGTCGATTATCTCCATTCCTATCAGATTTCTCGCTATGTCGCTCATCCTCGTAATAAAACCCTGATTAAAGTCCCCTTCAACAATAATCTCGTCAAGCCCCTGAACATAGAGGGAATGCATGAAACGCTTTAAAAAACTGAAATCACATCGAGGGAGCTTTACATGGCCTTTTGACACCGAACTGCACTTCTTCGGGTGAATTCTGATGTGATTCGTATCAACGTGGAGAACGAGTTCGTCACCTTTTCTGAGAGAGTTGGCCGTAATCCAGCTCTTGGGCAGGCTCACCATATAGCTTGAGCCGCCGATAAGCTGGAGTTTTCTAATTTCCATGAACAGTGATATTTCGAATTCATTAAAATCTTTTGCCCTCGAATGAGCAAGGTTAATAAACTCCCCTGCCCCGCAATATACGATGAGGTACGACATTAAAGTCAATGATAAAAAATTCAACGTCGAAATTATAAGCGCAAAACCACCGCTTTTTGAAGTGTCTGTCAATGGAAAGCGTGCTACGCTGATAATAGAGGAAACTCAGGAAGTTGAGGCCATTAGTGGTAACGAAGTGAGGGCGGAAATGGCCGGAACGATAGTCAGGATCGTCGTCGAAGAGGGAGAGAAGGTCGAAAAGGGACAGCCACTTCTCGTTCTCGAAGCGATGAAGATGGAAAGTGAGATTGCTGCTCCTTCAAGCGGCGTCGTGAAGAAGATACTCGTAAAAGAGGGAGAAAAAGTAAACGCCGGCACACCCCTCATTCTCCTCGATTCTGGAGAGGCTGGAGAGTCAGGCGATGGAGAAGCTATTACAGTTGCGATGGCAGGAATCGTTACAAAGGTGCTAAAGAACCCTGGCGAGGAGGTAAAGGAGGGTGAGGCAATACTGATTCTCGAAGCAATGAAAATGGAAAACCCCATAACCACTCCCTTCGATGGGGTCGTCGAATCCGTGAACGTCACAGAGGGGAGCAAGGTCTCCCCGGGAGACGTTGTGGCGAGGGTAAGGAGAAAGTAGTAAGTTCAGGGAAAAACATGCTCTCTTTCAGGTTTAGAGCAGCGAAGGCAATCATCGGATTTGACACAGTTTCTGTTCTGGGTAGTGAGTTGAAAAAGCTCGGAGCAGAGCGTGTAATGGTTGTCACGGGAAAAAACGTTGGAAAAAGCGATGTGTGTAGAAAAGCCATTAAAAGCATCGAGGCTGAAGGTGTTGAGTTTGTTCTGTGGGATGGTGTTAAGCCGGAGCCGGATGTGTACGTGATAGAGGAGGGAGTCTGTGCGGCAAAGGAGATCAAACCAGATGTTTTCATAGCAGTAGGCGGCGGTAGCTCAATCGACGCGGCAAAGCTCATAAATCTCTGCACGAACGGTCAAGCAGATATCTATGACTACATCCCTGAACCTATTGGAAAGGGAAAGCAGGTAGAAAAGCTTAAACCGCTTATTGCAATCCCCACGACCTTTGGAACGGGAAGCGAAACCACATGCGCTGCGGTCGTTAAATTGCCAGAGCTGAACATGAAGGTAGGGATAATTCAGGAGAGTATGCTTCCAAGCCTGGCGATTATAGATGGAAGCATCGAGGCTCCGAAGAGCGTTGCGGCCAGTGCAGGGATGGATGCGCTGATGCACGCGATTGAAGCTTACACGTGCAGACCATACGGCGAGGTTGAAACGTACTTTTACTCCGGCTCAACTCCTTTGAGCGATGCTACTGCCGAGAAGGCAATAGAGCTGATAGGTGAGAACTTTATCGCATCCATGAACGGCAACGCCACAGCAAGACTCAACATGGCCATTGCGAGCTACATGGCTGGAATGGCCTTTGGAAACGCCGGTGTTCACATCCCTCACGCAGCATCCCACGCAATAGGCGGGTTAAAGCACGCTCCGCATGGAGTTTGCGTCGCTTCAACAGCCCGGGCAGTCCTTGAATTCATAGAGAGTGCAGTCCCTGAGAAGGTGAGAAGAATTGCCGAATTACTCAAAGCCGATTCTGCTGCTGAAGGAATCAGCAGGCTGATGGAGGAAGCAGGAATACCGTCGCTGCCAGAACTCGGAATAAGCAGAGATGATATCCCCGAACTCGTGGATAAAACACTCAAGCTAAAGAGGTTACTCGTCCTCTGTCCCAAACCCGTTGGCGAGACAGAACTGAGAAAGATTTTCGAGAAGAGTCTTTAATTTTTGCTAACACGCTAAAGGCAGTCAATCCCTACCGAGGTCGTCCAGCAGATCTCTCGTTGCGAGTCTTACTGCTTCCTCCGAAGAGTACTTCGGCCTCCACCCAATGGCCTTGAGCTTTTCTATCGAAAGCAGCATAACCGGAACATCGCCCTTCCAGCCCCTCCTGCCTCCAGTGAACCTGAAAACAGGATTCAGGCCCATTTCCTCGCAGACGATTTCTGCAATCCTCTTCACCTTTACCTGATCCTCGCTACCAATGTTGAAAATGTTGACAACCTCGTTGCTCTTCAAACCGTAAAACATCCCGTCAACGCAGTCGGATATGTATATGTACGACTTGTTCTGCTCCCCATCGCCAAGTATCTCAAGTTCGTTTGGATTTCTCTTTAGCTTCATGATAAAGTCATATATTACTCCGTGGTTACTCCTTTTGCCAATAACGTTGGCGAATCGATAAATCCAGCTCTGCATTTCGAATGTGTGACAATACGATGCTATAAGAGCCTCGCACGCAACTTTCGAAGCACCGTAGATGGATATAGGTATCGTGGGGTAGTCTTCAGGCGTTGGTGTCGGAGCCTCGCCGTAAACGGTTGAGGTTGATGTGAAAACAATCCTGCCAACCCCAACCTTTCTCATCGCCTCGAGCAGGCGGTAGGTTGCGAGCACATTGTTGTCATATATTGCCTGAGGGTTCTCGCTTCCAATCCTTACGTCCGGATTTGCGGCGATGTGCCAGACTTCCTCCACTCCTCTCATAACCTCTTCAAGCTTTTCAGAATCCGTCAAGTCTATAACGTGAAGGTCAGCTTCAGGATTAACGTACTCCTTACTGCCGGATGAAAGGTTATCTACAATGATTACATCCTCACCCATTTCAACGAGCCTATCTACAACATGGCTACCGATGAAGCCTGCTCCTCCTGTAACAAGAATTGACATAGCCGTAGGGGTAGCAGAAGATATATATACGGTTTTTGATATTCTGTTGTCTCGCTGGTCAAATTGTTGGCAAGGCAAACTATAAAATATATGGTCGCCAAAAATAGGGAGGTGATTACTATGCTTCCGAATCAGATGGTCAGGTCACTCGTAGGCAAGACGATCAGGGTCGAAATGAAGGGTGAGGAAAGCGATCTTGTTGGAAGACTCGAAAGCGTTGACGATTACATGAACATCTACATGTCGAATGCCGTGGAGTACAAAAACGGAGAGAAACTGAGAAACCTTGGAAATCTCGTCCTCAGGGGTAACAACGTGATACTGATTCAGCCCTTTGAAGAGTAATTTATTTTAAAAAAAGAAGGAGAACCCCTGATGGATACAAGAGAAGAGATTCTACAGATTCTCGAGGAGAAAGGGGCTATTCTCCAGAAAGACCTGTGGAAAGAACTCAAAATAGATAGCAGCAAGTGCTCGAGAATACTGAGAAAGCTCGAAAAAGAAGGACTGATAAGAAGAGTAGAGGTTGTAGTTGACGGAGTTAAAACCTTCAAAATAGTCCCGGCCGGAGCAGAGGAGGAAGAGGAAGAGGAGGAAGAGCTAAGCCTCCAGGCAATAATGGAGAGAATGGAAGATCTGACGGGTCTTCCTCCCTGCTTCGGCTGCCTCGAAAAAGATTGTGAGGCAAGAAACTGTCTCAAGCTCGAAGTGTGGTTTTTGAAGAAGGCCAAATTTTAGAGGATCTGTAGAATTACTCGCCTTCGTCTCCTTCCCGTGTCAAAGTTCACAACAACTATCTGCTGCCATGTGCCCAGCAAAAGTTCGCCATTGCTGAAGGGCACAACCAAGCTTGGACCGACGATGCTCGCCTTGATGTGACTCGAACCGTTGTCGTCGTGCCAGGTCTTGTGGTGCTCGTAATCCTCGCCATACGGCGCTATTCTGTCCATTATGCGCGGAAAATCTTTCTTCAAGCCTGGTTCATACTCTATAGTCGTTATCGCTCCAGTTGAGCCAACGTTGAAGATGAGAACTGCTCCTTCGTTTTTGCCACTCTCCTTTACGAATTTCCTTACCTCATCCGTTATGTCAGCCATCTCGTTCATGCCCAGCTCCACAGAAATCTCCCTAATCATTCGAACCCCTCCAGAGCTTTTTCAACCGCCTCCTCGGGCGTTTCGGCAACTATCAGCCCGGGAAGCACGACAGGGGGTTGTATAGCCACCACGCGCTTTCCTTCCTTCAGAGCTATTGCCATCTCAGAAATTGTTCCGTACTCGCCACCTATAGCAATGAGAGCATCGCTGGAATGAACGATTATCATGTTCCTCGCATGCCCCATATTCGTCGCGATGGTGACACTTACGTAGGGATTCGCGTACTTTTTATCGGCAGTGGGGAGTATACCGATGACTGTTCCGCCTTTTCTTCTTGCTCCCTTGGCGCTCGCCTCCATAACTCCCCCAAGTCCGCCGTTAATGACAATGCAGCCTCTTTCAGCTAAAATCTCGCCAACTCTCTCCGCAATGCTGAATAACTCGCCATCACAATTTCCCGAACCAATAACCCCTACCTGAACCATGCAAGAGCAGGACTGACTGCGAAGTTTTTACGCTTTTGGTTTCTGTGTTCAATCCTGCTGACTTCGTGTTTGCGGTTTCTGGTGTAGTACCCTAAGGCTATGATGTCGATACTGACTAATAACATTTTAAATAATTAACTTTAAGATTATGAATATCACAATTAAAAGGCCTAAAAACTTATAAATAATAGGAGAGTATCATCAATAGCATGGAGGAAAAAGCTATCTTCTTCCTCTGCTGCACATCATGTCAAAGCCACATACCCGATCACTTCTGCATAATCACCCCCGATAGACCTTCACCCTGCGGAATTACCTACGAGAGAGCTCTGCGCTCAAAACTCTTCATAAGGGTTCCGAAAGGTAGACAGCTTGGCGTTGACGAGTTTGAAGGTGTAAACGAGTTTGCCAGGAAATTCGGGATCGAAAGAGTTAAGCTGCACTCGGTACTTAGCTACCCGCCACTGACGGCACTTCACCAGCTCATAATTTTCTACATACCTGAGCTTGATGGATTCGGCATAGTTGATCGAAGTTACAAAAAGATGACGCCCATTGGCCTCACATTTCAGGAAATGGAGAAAATCATGCCCGGCAGACAGGTGGAAGGGTTCATAGGCGCAAGCTTCGCATACCTCAAAAGCAGAAAGTTTCTCGCCGGGGAGAACAAGCCGGTAGTCTGGGCGAGCCCAAAGGTGGAACAGAAATTAAAGTCCGTTCATCTGACCTTTTCCCACTTGTAGAGTTCCACGACTTCTGCAAGCGTCCTGCCTTTTTCTTCTATCTCCGCCCTGACTCGTTCCTCGTGCTTTTTAACCTCCAGCGCCCTCCTCGCAATCTCATACGCCCTCTGCTCTGGAATTACCATTACCCCGTTATCATCGGCAACTATCCAGTCCCCGGGGTTTACCTCAATGCCCCCACACACAATCCTGACGTTTATCTCCCCAAAGCCCTTGGGCTCGCCAGCATTTGGCACTTCGCGCTTTGCAAAAACAGGATAACCAAGAGCTCTGATGTCGTCAACATCTCTCACAGCCCCGTCAATCACAACACCCTCAATTCCCTTGTTCAGACAGCTCCTCGTTGCCAGCTCTCCCCAGACCGCTGTGGTGTCTCCGGAGCACTTTATCACTATAACATCACCCTTCCCGGCAGCATCTATGGCTTCTACAGGCTTCGCCCAGTCCCCATCCATTGTCAGAACCGTAACAGCCTTCCCAACTATTTTCTTCCCCCTGACAATCGGATAAATGTCTCTCATAGCCGGGCTCCTGTGCATGGCATCGCTGATGTTAGGTGTGGAAACCTCAAGCAGAATTTTCCTCGTTTCTTCTTCCAGAGTCCTTCTTTCAATCTCAAACTTTCCACCTCGAAAAGCTGCATCTATCGCTTCTCTAACCTTCCTTGCGGCACTTCTCACGTCTCTCGACTTTATCACGTTGCTGCCAACAATGACGATACTTGCCCCCTTCGAAACGCAAAAGGCTGCTTTTTCCGCATCAAGCCCTCCAGCAACGGCAACGGGAACGTTAACCTCCCTAACAATCTTCTCCATTATTTCAACGGGATCGAATCCGAGCATCTGCTGGTCTATGCCCACGTGAACATTTATATAGTCGGCAAACTCTTCAACCTCCTTTGCCCTTTCAAGAGGATTAGGATGGTTAATCAGATCAACCATCAGCTTGCAGCCGTACTTTCTTGCTGCTCTGAGAGCCTCGCCTATCGTTGAGTCAGAGCTAAGGGCAAGTACGACGACAATATCAGCCCCGCTTTTTGCAGCCATCTCAACCTCTACGCTCCCCACATCCACGGTCTTCATGTCTGCAACAACTGTGCAGCCATAACTCCTCTTAATCTCCCGAATAGCATTCATTCCCTCACTCTTGATGAGGGGCGTACCGACTTCAATCCAGTCAGCTCCCCCCTCAAGGGCTTCCCCAGCAATTTCAACTGCCCTTTTCAACTCGAGGAGGTCGAGGGCAACCTGGAGTACAGGCTTATCCATGCTAAAAGTTGGTCAGAGGGCTTAAAAAAATTCCCTACGATTGTTTTGAAGCAAGTTTTATTCAGTTTAAATATCTGGATAAAAAATTATCAGATAACATGACGATGGAGAAAAGATTATATAGTGAGGCACTTCGTTTGCTGAAAAAGTATAGAAAGGGTGATGAAATGACAGAGGAAGCTGTAAAAATCCTTAAGGAGAACAATGTAAAGCAAGTTTTGTGTGCTTTCTGCGATGTCCGTGGCTATCTGCAGATGTTCTCCATTCCAGCAAGAGAATTCACGGATGGCAGTGCATTCGAGGGAATTGGCTTTGACGGCTCTTCTGTAAGGGGTTTCAAGACCATTGAGCAGAGTGACATGGTCTGGGTGCCAGATCCATCAACAATAAAAATAATCCCATGGATTGACGACCCCGTTCAGAAGACTGCCATAATGTTTGGAGACTGTTATGAAGCGTGGGGAACGGAAGTTGCAAACTGTGACCCGAGAGGATACGTTGCAAAGCGCCTGCAGAAGATGCTGGGCGATGAGGGCAAGACTGCCATCTTCGGACCAGAAATCGAGTTCTTCGTTTTCGATTCCGCTGACCCCACAAGGCTCACATGGGACATGTGGGTCTCGCCAAATGGCGGTGCTGGAGACTCATGGGGCCCGCCAAGAGTAATGCCAGACAGCCCCGAGGTTACACCGGGAGGATTTATAATAAGGCCCAAGGAGGGTTACTTCAGGGCTCCACCTGAGGACACGACCGTAGAATACAGAAATGAGCTGGTTTACTACCTCGAGCAGCTTGGCGTTGATGTAGAGTACCACCACCACGAGGTTGCTACTGCAGGCCAGGTTGAGCTCGACTTCAAGCCAAAGCAGCTCGTTGATGTTGGAGATGCGTTCTACCTCTACAAGTTCGCAGCAAAGAACATCGCAGCAATGTACGGAATGGTCGCCACGTTCATGCCAAAGCCGCTCTACCTCGACAACGCAAGCGGAATGCACACCCACCAGAGCCTGTGGAAGGGCGAGCCGTTCAGCGGAGAGGCACTGTTCGCTGATCCCGACGACGAGTTCATGCTGAGCCAGACTGCCCGCTACTACATCGGTGGTCTGCTTGAGCACGCCAAGGCGCTGACTGCTCTCTGTGCCCCAACAGTGAACTCCTACAAGCGCCTCGTTCCGGGCTTCGAGGCTCCGATTTACATCTGCTGGAGCCCGCGCAACAGGTCTGCACTGGTTAGAGTGCCAATGTACCTGAAGAAGCCATCTGCGATCAGAGTTGAGTACAGAGGTGCAGATCCGAGCTGCAACCCGTACCTTGCATTTGCAGCAATGCTCGCTGCTGGTCTGGACGGCATAAAGAAGAAGATCGACCCCGGCGACCCGCTGATGAAGGATGTCTACGAGCTCTCGCCAAAGGAGAAGAAGGAATTCGGTGTTGGAGAACTGCCAACGACTCTCAGAGATGCACTCGACCACCTCGCAAGCGACGAGGTCATACAGAAGGTGCTCGGCAGCCACATATTCGATGCATTCATGGAGATAAAGATCGACGAGTGGAACCAGTACTGCCTCTACATCACGCCGTGGGAGTTCATGAAGTATCTCGACATCTAATCTCTTTTTGTTTCTTTTTCACCTCCTAATATAGAGTCGTGCACATTACACCACAGGAATTGCGGAATTGACTGCAACCCACTATAATTTAGAAATTTTATTTTTAAAAATATTTTTCAGCAGAAGCCCCAACTTGAGATTCTAACCTCACGGCGCTCTTATTTTCTTTGCAAGATTTCATAATTTTAGCAAATAATAAATAGGAGGTTAAGCATAGTAAATATTGGAGGTGTCAAAAATGGGTGTGCACCGCATTACAAGCGAGGTTGCGAAGTATTATGCAGCCCGTGAGCGGGTTCTCGGCTCTGGAATAACCCTGCTGGGCTATGCAAGCGAAAAGGTTAACGAACTCAGTAAAGAAGATCTCGAAGCCTTTGGCGATCTCGCGGCATCACTTCTCCCCCATGCACCGGGCTACGCAGGAAAGCTCATCGTTGTCGTTGCAAGACTCTTCTGGGCTCTCGCAGGTGTCGGCGTTAAAGAAATTGGATTCAAGGACATCGAAGAGCTTGAAAAGCAGATAGAAGAGCTGAAGAAAAAACTTGGCGTGGAAGAATAACCTAAATTTTTATTTTAGATTTTTTATCTATTTTCAACTTTTAAGACATTTGTATATCTCCTCAACGAAGCGAACTATTTCATCGCCAGACAGACCGTGTGGCATAATGTACACCATGTATCGACCCTCAGCAAAGAAGTAGTGTTCCTTTTCCGGAACTCTATACGCTTCAACGTCGCCAAGCTTTACGGGTCTGACGGCTGCCCATATTCCGCCAAATTTCTTCATCGATTCCACCATCTTCTCCGTTTCGTTCTTTGCTACCTCTGGAGAGGGATATACAGTCACCCAGAGCACTACAAAGCTATCGTTGCCTGCGTAGTGAAGTACTGCAATATCCTCAACGTACTTTATCTCGCCAACGTGAGTCTTCTTTATAAATTCAAGTGCCTCTTCGCCTTTCATTACAACGAACTTTTTCATACCTATAATCTCATCAGGCGTGACGTTTGCTGCATCGATGATCGATGGGTTTTGTTGCACGTCTGCAGTCGATGTATTGTCATCAGATGGTGCTGCATGCTCCGTAGACGCGCATGCAGTAACCAGAACAGATAGCAGCAATAGAACCGGCAGAATGCACTTCCGGAACATTAAATAAAGAAACTAAAAAAGAATTAAAAAAGTTATTCGTTGTATTCTTTAACTATTTCAGGCGTGTTGTGGCACTCGAAGCAGTAGGGCTTAACTCCAGTGTACTCGTGGCACTTGTCACAGAATTCAGCCTTTGACTCGTGGCATTCCCAGCACTGATATATCGTGGTCTCGTAGGGCTCGCCGTAGGCCTTGCTTATGTATATGAGCTGTCCGTCCCTGATATTTATCGTTCTCCATTCCTTCAGCAGCTCCATGTGGTTTGCTTCCATCCACTTCGCATCCTCGACGCAGTGCTCACCCTTCGGTGTGGCAAGCTCCGGAGGGGTCACCTCTCCGCTGGCAAGGTTGTACCACATGGGAGAGGTCATTATGGCGAGGAAGACTATAATTCCCGCTATTACGTATTTAGCGTTGTACATCACTCCTCACCTCTCCCAGGCAGTGGGTTGCCTCTAAGATCTGTCGTCCTCTCCTGATCCTCGTCCTTCATTATCAGTGCGTTGCCCACGAGTTCCATCATGCCTCCAACCTCAACCGGCAGCTTCCAGAACTCGAGGAGGTGCGGGAACGCTGCCTTGTCGATAGCACAGATCGTACACAGGAAGTTTACACCAAAGCGCTTGTGTACATGCTTTAATGCCATCGCTCTTGGCATTCCACCGCGCATTCTGAGTTCCATGACTTCCTCCGTCAGCAATCCACCACCACTTCCGCAGCAGTATGTCTTCTCCCTTATTGTGTGCTCCGGCATCTCGTAGAAGTAGTTGCAGACGTTCTTTATGACATAGCGTGGCTCCTCAAAGAGACCCATACCTCTCGCGGTGTTGCAGGAGTCGTGGAATGTAACCTTCCAGTGGTCGTTCCTGCTTGGATCGAGCTTTATCTTCTTGTGCTTGATGAGGTCTGCAACGAATTCGGCAATGTGAACCATCTTTGTCTCGGCTGCATTCTCAAAGTAGGTGCCGGTTATGGGGTTAACGGGATCCTCAAGTGTCTTTGGTGGCGGATTCATTGTGGCCATGAACTGGTGCTTGTCTCTCCACATGTGTCCACACTCGCCTCCAAGAATCCACTTGACGCCGAGCCTCTCTGCTTCCTCGTATATCTTGTGGTTCAGTTTCTGTGCAAGCTCGTAGCTCTGGAACGTTCCGAAGTTACCACCTTCGCTGGCGTACGTGCTCCATGTGTAGTCGAGGCCAAGTTCGTGGAAGAGCATCAGGTAACCCATACAGACGTACCAGTGGGGTGTTGCAAAGAAGTCAGCCGAAGGTGACACGAAGAGAATTTCTGCTCCCTTCTTGTTTACCGGTACCTCAATCTCGATGCCAGTGATGTCGTAAACGTCTTCTGCAACGCTCTGCAGTGCTCCGGCTACACCTCCAGGCAGCAGACCGAGGTGGTTACCTGTCCTCGCCGAAGCTGCAATGGATATGAAGCTGAATCTGTGCGAGACTCCTATTGAATTCAGAAGTTCTCTACCACGCCAGACGATTTCGGCAGTGTCGATGCCGTAGGGGCAGAAGGCTGAGCACCTTCTGCATAGAGAGCACTGATAGAAGTAATAGTAGAGCTCCTTTATCACGTCCTCCGTCAGTTCCCTCGCTCCAGCCCACTCGCCGAAGATCTGGCCTATCTTGGTGAAGTACCTTCTGTATATGCTCCTTAGAGTCTCTGCCCTCGCAACAGGCATGTTCTTCGGGTCGCCGGTTCCAACATAGTAGTGGCATTTATCGGCGCAGGCTCCACAGCGGACACATATGTCCATGAAAACCTTCAGTGAGCGATACTTGTCAAGAAGCTCCTTGAACTTGTTGAGGAAGGTCTCCTTCCAGTCCGGCGGGAGCTTCCAGTCCTTGTCAAGGGGATCCCAGTCACGGTAGGGTATGCCGAGCGCCTGGGCATCCTTTTCAAGGATCGGGTAGTGGTAAAAGCCCGGCTTGAAATCTTTCTCCGTTACAGGCTTAAGCATATCTCTCCAGCTCGGGAACTTCTGCTCAATCTTCAGCACTTCAGGGTGCTCCTCCATCCTTCACACCTCCGGTCTAACTTTATATCCCTCTTCAGCAATCTCGTCAAGCTGATCCTTGTACATCTCATAGTACTCCTGCCATGTGATACCCTTGTACGGCGGGTTCCACGGATTGACATGGGTGCGAGCCCTGTTGTCGTTGGGCATGTTCCTCGTTGGTGAGAATAGAACTCCGGCAGCGTGCATGAGCTTGCTGAACGGGAAGTATGCAAGAGCTGTGCACGCAAGAAGCAGGTGGAGCAGGAAGAGTGGGTGGACATCAGTTGCGACCGGGTGGAACGTTACAAGACCAATTGCCAGCTCCTTCACGGGCTCAATTGGTACTTTGATTATATATCTCATCAGCAGCCCCGTGGCGATTACCGAAATCAGCAATATCAGAGCAAGGTAGTCGGAAGGCAGTGAAATCGTGCGCTCCTTACCCAGAAACAGCCTTCTGCCAAAGAGGCAAAGCAAGCCTACGAAGGCTGTGATGCCCGGAATGTAAATCTCAGGTACAAAGGCACCCTTCAGCCCAGACACTTCCATGTAGAATTCAAGCCATCCAGGCACTGGCTCGAGGAAGAATCTGAGGTGGCTTATAAGCACCAGAAGGAACGACCAGTGGAACAGTATCGCGAAGAACCACAGAAATCTCGTGTCGCGGTGCTCGTGTCTGGTGTAGTAGTACCTCGTGTTTCTGAACAGGCTCCTGAAGAAGAACACCTCGAAGAACATCCTGCCTATAGTCTCCCATTTAGTATACGGGCTGTCGAAGCGGTCGTATATTGTCCTCCTTATGAATGGCAGAGTGTACTGCTGTCCGCACGTCGTGGGGATTTTGAGCGGTACCGGACTCTTTGCCCAGTTGATTGCCCTGTAGATAACTCCAATCAGGAATATTGCGAATGCCACGTAGGGTACAGCTATCTCGAGCAGCGGGACGATCATTGTTCGTTCACCTCCCCAGTCTCTGGAAGGAGCTCAAACACCTTCAGTCCAATGAGGAACAGCAGGAATATCAGCGCGAAGGTTCCTGCCACAAGCGCAACCTCTGGCCATCCCGGTACGTAGGGTGCTCCGTATTCGAAGGGCGGTATGTGTGCCATCTCGTAACCGGGCGGGAATACCTCCTTCGGATATGCAAGACCTGGTACAACGAGGATGTATCTCTCCGCAAACACACCTATTGCGTGGATTATACCAGCAACGCAGAGCCAGTTAACTGAGCGCCAGGTTCTTGGGTAGAGCAGTATTGCAAGCGGTATCAGCATGCCCATGAATATCTGGATGAACCAGAAGACCTTGGGGAATGGCTGGCTCCAGTCGAAGAGAGACATGTAGATTGCCTCTGCATGTGCCGGAACGTATCCCCTCTCGAGGTTTTCAACCGTGAAGCAGTAGAGCAGCAGGATGATCATTGCACCCATGATCTTTGCAAGCCCTCTAATGAGATTCTCGTCGAGGTACCTGTTAGTATATCTGAACGTCAGAACGAGTATTGGAATCATTATACCAATACCACTCGCAATAGCAGATATGATGAACAGCGGAGCTGTCAGCGGAGAGTGCCAGAGGTCCATGGAGTAGATGAAACCGATGATACCTCCAGTACCGCTGTGAACAAGAACTGCCCACGCAACAGCCACAATCGCGAGAATCTTAACAAGCTTATCCTTCCTCTCCATCTGAGCCAGAAGGTAGATGCAACAGAGTGCAAAGTAGCTCGTGTACAGGAAGGCGTTCCATGAGAAGATCGATGAGAAGTTGAAGTATCTGATGACGTTCATTCCGTGCTCCACCTTACCGAGGTCCAGGAAGATGTCAAGCAGTGCTCCAACAATCATCAGGGCTGCAAGGTATGCTGCCATCCTTGAGAAGATCTTGTACTCCTCCTTGCCAAAGACTCCTGCAAGGGCAGATATGATCAGAGAACCTGCACTGGCTCCTATCAGGTAAACAACAGAGACAATCGGTAATCCCCAGATTACCTGATTGGTCATTCCTGTTACCCAGTGACCCTGCCTGAACATTACCCAGAATCCGTAGGCTCCCCATGCCACAATTAACGCGAGAAATATCAGCAACGCAAAATACTCCTTTGAATCTCCCTTTATCTTACTAAAATACAGCTCTGCCAATTCAACCACCTCACATCAGATAGTATACTCTCGGATTTGTACCGAGGTTCGCTCTAAGCTGAATAACCTTAGACGTCCTGACTATCTTCGCCACCTCGCTGTTCGGATCGTTCAGGTTGCCAAACACAAGTGCGTTGTACGGGCACGCTTCGACACAGGCAGGGATTGGCTCCTCGCCCTTGGCCATGGCCTCGTCAATTCTGTGGACACAGAACGTGCACTTCTCGGGCACACCGTGACTCCTTCTCGGCACCTTCGGATTTATGTGGTCAAGGCCTTCGAGCGGGTCTTTGAAGTTGAAGGTTCTTGCGTTGTACGGGCACGCAACAATACAGTACCTGCACCCTATGCAGCGGTGGAAGTCTATCATAACAATACCGTCTTTCCTGACAAACGTCGCTTTCGTCAGACAAACCTGAGCACATGCCGGATGTCTGCAGTGGTTACACAAAAGAGGCACATAAAGTTCCTTTGATCCCTCAAGCTCGTTCCTCACCTTCAGGATCTTCAACCACTGCGGGTCTATGCGCTTGTTCTCGAACTCAGGCACGTTGTTTTCTGTATCACATGCAACAACACAAGGCGGCTTGATCTCGTGCCAGTCTTCTTTTGTCTTCTCTATGAGCTCTTCCATGCACTCAGTGCACTTGTCTATGTCCACAACCATTGCCCACTGGGGTACGTTGGGGTCTACAACATGTTCTTCCTTCTCTTCTCCTGCAAGCGCGTTGATACCGGTCAGCGTCGCCGCTGCAGCCGATCCAGCCAGAATTAGTAACCTTCTCCGGGAAATCATAATGCATCTACCTCCGTAGCGCTTAGAAAGCAGTCTCTGTCCTCCATTTTCAAACCCCCCATCTTTTATTTCTCCAACTTCGGGCTTTTTAACTATTAGAACTTCCCTATTTTCCCAGCGTGGTATCAGATATGAAATATATTAAGTTTTTGGTTTTTGAGGCGTATTTTGGCCGGATTAATTCAGTAAATACCATCTAAATCGTTTTATAACAGATAGAACCCGGCAGACTGGAGTAAAGTAAAGCCCAGAAGTACCGAGTCTATAACAACCCTGGCGATCACTTTTAATTCTACAGAAGATAATAGATTACCAATAATCCGCGAAAAATAACACTGATAATACCGTAAATTATTTATGCGGAAAGTTTAAGAGCACGATAAAGCGAGGTGAAATGAAATGCCCGAGTTAGAGGTAAAAGGAAAGAAGCTGACGCTTGATGAAGACGGATTTTTGCAGGACTGGGAAGAATGGGACGAGGAAGTTGCTGAAGCTATTGCAAAAGACACGAGATTCAGCCCCCAGCCGATTGAACTGACCGAAGACCACTGGGTAATTATCAAATACCTGAGAGACTACTTCCTGAAGTATGGTGTTGCTCCGCCAATAAGAATGGTCGTTAAGCACATGAAGAAGGAGCTTGGCAAGGAGAAGGGTACTCTCGAGTACCTGTATCAGCTG
Source organism: Archaeoglobus veneficus SNP6 (assembly GCF_000194625.1). Lineage (NCBI taxonomy): Archaea > Methanobacteriati > Methanobacteriota > Archaeoglobi > Archaeoglobales > Archaeoglobaceae > Archaeoglobus > Archaeoglobus veneficus. Next base: position 1,516,321 of record NC_015320.1, read on the forward strand.
TTCCCTCAGGGTCCTGCTAAGGACGCCTGTAGAATTGCTGGTCTGCCCAAGCCAACAGGATGTGTCTAATCCAAAAATTCATTTCATTCCTTTTTACTTTTGGTCTTTTTTGCCGTTTCTATAAACTTGTTGACCATCATTGGGTATGACAGCACATGCAGGTGTATGTAGTTGACGAGTGTCTGCTTCTTAATTGCCCCATCCTGCTCACCGTTGATACCTTTGCCTCTCTTCACCCTGAAGACAAACTCGAGCCTTTCTTTCGGAATGACCTTCGAGTAGTGAAACTCGTGACCGAGAAGAGTGTCGCCTCTCCTGCTAATAGGATTGTTTTTCGCAACACGATATATTGAATATCCAAGGGCTTGAAAGCGCTTGTGCATTTCCGTTTCGTATGGCATGAATCCAACCATCTCATATTCACTACCATCAATTAGCCTGAGCTTCTCTCCAAGAAACATGAGCCCGCCGCATTCAGCATAGACGGGCTTCCCGGAGTCGCAGAAGTCGTAGATATCTCTTCTAAGACTCGCATTCTTCTCGAGTTCTTCTGCAAAGATTTCAGGAAATCCGCCGCCAATGTAAAGTGCATCGACGTCTGGAAGTTTTCTGTCCTCCAGCGAATCGATGAAAACCACTTCGGCCTTCGACGCGAGTGCATCTATGTTGTCCTCATAGTAGAAGTTGAATGAACGGTCTCTGAGAACACCAATTCTGATACCAGATGGCTTTGGTTTAAAAACAGGATGCTCCAAGGCATTATCGAGTGGTGGGGCTTTGCGGGCTATCTCAACTATTGCGTCAACGTCGATGTACTTCTCAACTAGTTCCGCGAGCCTGTCGAAGAGTTCTTCGAACTCCTCCTTTCTTTCATAAGCAGGAATTAAGCCGAGGTGTCTGTCTGGAATCACAACATCCCCTCTTCGAGGTACGACGCCAACGACGCGAACCTTTGCAAGTTTCTCGGCTGCAAGTCTTGCTTTCATCGCATGCCTTTCACTGCCAACCCTGTTCAGAATGACACCTTCAATCCTTACTTCGGGGTCGAAGACCTTGTAGCCGTATATGAAGGGAGCAACAGTTCTCGACATCCTCTCAACGTTGGCTATGAGAATGACGGGGCACTTCAGAATCTTGCTAACTTCAGCCGTACTTCCTTTCTCGTCTGTAGCATGGTGAGAATCGTGCAAACCCATCGTACCTTCAATAACCGCAATATCGGCATTTCTAAAATTCCGCTCAAATGTCTCAAGTATATCCTCCCTCGTAAGCATGAAGCTGTCAAGGTTTCTGCTGTACCTTCCAGTGGCGAAGTAGTGAAAGCTTGGATCGATAAAATCCGGCCCAACCTTGTAGGGCTGAACCTTGTAGCCGCGATTAACGAGAGCTCGCATCAGGCCTATGGAGAGCATGGTCTTGCCTACTCTGCTGCTCGTTCCGCTGAGTATTATGCGAGGGATGTCCATGGCATGGCTTCGAATGGTAGCTTAAAATAGTTTTCTAAAAGATTTGAAAATAAAATAAAAAATTAGTCGTAAACGAGGGCGTTGGCCACAAGCTCACTCACACCCATGAACTTTACCGGCAGGTTGTAGTAGTTGATGACCTCTCTGAGCTGCCCCTTGCAGTTCGCACAAATTGTTGCCACGATTTTCGCACCCGTCGCCTTGATCTGTTCCGCCTTAATCTTGCCGTACGTCTCCATTCTGAACTTCAGGAAATCGTCCTTGTTCATGATGGCAAATCCGCTTCCTCCACCGCAGCAGTAGCTCATCTCCCTGTTGGGGTACATCTCTCGGAAGTCCTTGCAAACAGCTTTCAGAATTCTCCTCGGCTCCTCGTAAATTCCTGCACACCTACCCCACTTGCACGAATCGTGGAACGTTACAGGCTCGGGGTTCTTTTCAGGATCAACTTTCAATCTACCTTCTCTTATCCACTTGTCCGTAAGTTCTGTAATGCTCGTCACTTCAAACGGCATGTCATCCTTGAAAATCGCCTTATAGAAGAACTTGAAAGAGTCATACGCGTGACCACACTCACCAATAACAACAACCTTTGGTTTCAGCCTCTTGAGTGTCTCGAGGTGAGCTTTTGCAACTGCCACAAATTCAGTATCGCTGTAGAACAGTCCGTAGTTTACGACATCGTTAATTCCAGTCTCCGGTGAGTTCAGAGTCCAGTCAACGCCTGCGTAGTTCATTATCTCAACGATACCCATTACAGTTTCCGTGAACGCGATGTAGTCTCCGGCGTTGTTTATAACGAGGTAATCCGCCCCCACCTTATCCACGGGTATCTCGACTTCAACACCTTTTTCATCCTCAATGTCCTCTTTTATGAACTCAATCATGTCCAGAAACGCTTCAGTTGGTGTATTGGTGGCGTTACCTGCCTTTATCTGTGTCCTCGTTCCGTTCTCCTTCAGTTCATCGGGAGATATACCTATTGCATCAAGCATTTTCCTTATTTCCCTCGTTATCACTCCGTTGTCAATTGCAAGGGGGCAAACGTAAGCACATCGCCTGCAGATTGTGCACCTCCATACAGCTTCTGCCATCGCGTTCAGATCCTCTTCCGTCAAATCCTTCGCTCCAACCAAACCGCGGAATATCTTTCCGGTCAGAGTAAAGTACCTCTTGTATACCCTCCTGAGCATTTCGGAACGATAAACAGGATGATAAATCTCCTTCCTGCCGCTTGCGGTGTAAACCGGGCACGCTTCAGCACACGTTCCGCACTTCACACAGAGGTCAAGGGTGAGAACGTAAGGAAGCCAGAACGTCCAGTTATCCTTCTTGCTGAGGGATTTTTTCATCGCTTCCAAGAATTTACTGACCTTTGGTTCGTCAGGCCTCAGGACATCATCCGAAAGCGCCCTATACTCGTCAAATACCCTCCTCATTCTTCTTCACCCCACTTGACCTTGTGGTACGTGAAGTACTTGCCGACAAAATGCGCCATTCTGCTGAGCGGTAGACAGATGACGAAAAACTGCACGAGGAGCAGTGTGAGCAAAAGAGATGGCGAGCTTACGAGTTCGTACTTCGGAGCAAAAGACACTAAGCTCAGCAGATATTCTCTAAACCACATTCCGAAGAAGTTCGTGTAGAGTCCAAGGGTAGATATCGCAAGCAACAGCAGCAGGTTGAAGTATTCGACGAATTCTGAAATTGCCCTGAGTTCACTGTTGGTAATTCTTACTACAAGCAGCAGGAGTGCCCCAACTGCAACTGCTGCCGCTCCAATAACACCAATATAGTACGAAAACTGAACATTGAAAATCAAAAGTACAAACCAGATGCCAAGAAGATACAAACCCCAGTGCATAAGGAGAGACTGGAACCATATCTTCCTGTTGTTCTTGTATATGCTGTGGAGCGTGGTTATCTCCGTTACAAGCTCTTTGATTTGCTCACCGAATGTTTTGGGATGGGGAAATAGCTCCCAAGGCAGATGCTGTGGCGCTGTGAACCACTGCAGAACCCTGTACAGTAAAGCCAGCACCAATACAATAGCCGTCAGATAAGGCAGTATTCCGCCAATTAGATATTCCAAACCGGCCATCATGCAACCTCCTAGTTTTTTATAGGCCATTTTCAAAAACCTATCATATTTAAGCATTTTGGAATTTAGACCTATTTTAGATACGTATTATCTTAAAAACAATCATTCAATAAATCAGAAGTATCTGAGAATTGGTTTTAAATTGTTTTTAAAAACTAATTAAATCTAAAGCTATCCTTAATTGAGCTTATTTTAATTAGGAAATATCTTAAAAAATATTGTCAAAAATCAAAACAAAAATCTTATAAAGATTGCGTGTTGTAAGTTGAAGCCATAAAAGAAAAATGGAGGTGCTAAAAGCGTATGGGCATTTCAGCATTGCAGCTGTCTTCATACGTGGCTTTTGCTGTTTTCGTGATTGTTGTTGCGGCAAAATGGAGAAAGTGGGCATCGATGCCACTCCACCTTAGATGGGAGCTGTATCCCGTCCCGCATGAAGCAGGAAAGCACCACTATGGAGGTAGCTACCTCGAAGAGGTAGACTGGTGGAAGAAACCTCGCCATACAACGCTTGCCGGCGAGCTTAAAGACATGCTCGCAGAGATGCTTTTCATAAAAAGGGTGTATGTTTACAAGCGCCCACTGTGGTGGCTGACATACCCCTTCCATGCGGGAATCTATCTGATACTCGTCTGGTTTGCACTGCTTGTCGTGCATGGAATTCTGAACGTCTATGTGAGCATTCCAGCCCTTGACTCGATCGTTAAGGTTCTGATACAGATTACAGGAACAATAGGAATTATTGCCGCAACACTCGGTTGCCTTGGTCTGCTGTTCAGAAGACTTAGCGATTCGGCAATGAAAAAGTACTCCTCAGGAGTCGAGTACTTCAATCTGCTGTTTATCCTTGTTGTTCTGCTTACCGGAATTGCCGTATGGATGAACGACACAAGCTTCGAAAACGCTATGGCCTATATGACTGCCCTCGTTAGCTTTGGTAGTGTTGAGGCTCCGCAGCTCAGCCAGCTTGCACAGTTCCACGTTGTGCTGATGGCTTTACTGTGGATGTACATCCCATTCACGAAGATGTCCCACTTCGTTGGAAAGTACTTCACCTTCCACAAGGTGCTCTGGGAGGATGAGCCCAATCTGAGAGGTAGCAAGCTCGAGGCAAAGGTCAGGGAAGCTGTCAGACAGAGAATGCCGTGGAGCGCTCCTCACCTGAAGAAGGGTAAGACTTGGCTCGAAAACGCTGCGGAGGTGGAATAAATGGCCGGAGATGAGATCAAGATTGAAGATATCAGCAAGCCTTCAAAGCAGATGATCAAGCTCAGACTTGAAGACCTCATGCCACTCCCACCACCATATGACAAACCAGGAATGGAGCCGGAGCTGACCGACCCCAAGCCTGAATGGAGAGAAAAGTACGTTACGGAACTCGATGGATACATAGCAATAGACGTGCCCTTCAAGCCAAAAACAAAGGAGGAAGAGGAGAAACTCGTAAAGAGCTTCCTCGAAGGCTTACAAAAACTCGTTTCAAAGGAGGGTAACTGGACGTTCCTTCAGCCACTGCTGCTCTCCCTTGAGTACTGTGCAAAGTGCCACACATGCAGCGAAGCGTGCCCCATTTACGTGTCGAGTGGTAGGAAGGAGATATACCGCCCGACTTACAGGGCAGAGGTACTCAGGAGAATATGGAAGCGCTACCTGACTCCTGCCGGAAAAACCTTCGGTAAGTTCGTGAGTGGAGATATAGAACTGAACGGCACGACGATAATGAGACTTGCAGAACTTGCGTACCGCTGCACCCTCTGCAGGCGCTGCACTCAGACCTGCCCGATAGGTGTAGACAACGGACTGATTACTCACGAGATCAGAAAGCTGTTCAGTCAGGAGATGGGTATCGCACCCAAGGCCATTCACGAGCTCGGAACTGTGCAGCACCTTAAAGTTGGTTCTTCGACGGGAATGACTCCGGATGGTATAAAAGACATCATCGAGTTTATAGAGGACGACATTGAAGAGAAGCTCGGTAGGAGAATAGAGATACCCGTCGATGAGAAGGGTGCGGACATCCTCCTGATACACAACGCCGGAGAATTCCTTTCATGGCCAGAAAACCCAGCAGCATTTGCTATTCTGTTCGAGGAAGCAGGCATAAGCTGGACGTTGAGCAGCGAGGCATTAGGTTACGATGGTGTTAACTACGGTGTATGGTACGATGACGTGCAGCTCGCAAGAATAGCTGTAAGACATGCAGAGATTGCAAGGAAGCTCGACGTCAACAAGATAGTCATAGGTGAGTGTGGACATGCGCACAAGGCTCTGACAGTTATAGCAGACAGAGTTCTCCACGACGAGCTTAACATTCCAAGGGAGAGTTGCCTGCCGATACTCTGGGACATCGTGAGAAAGAAGAAGCTCAACCTCGACCCGGAGAAGAACAACTTCCCCGTAACACTCCACGACCCGTGCAACATCGTGAGACTCATGGGTATCGTAGAACCGCAGAGGAAGATACTCAAGGAAATCTGCCCGCAGTTCAGAGAGATGTCCCCCAATGGAGTGTACAACTACTGCTGTGGTGGAGGAAGCGGATTCGCCATAATGAACTCCATGAACTTCCCGGAGTGGAGAGCAAAGGTTTCCGTGCGCATGAAGTGCAAGCAAATTCTATCAGCATTCCAGGACTGCATCGATCCGAGCATAGACAAGTACGTCTGTGCTCCGTGCTCGAACTGCAAAGGAGCAATCAGAGATATCCTCGAGCACTACCAGCTTACGCAGAACTGCAGCATATACTACGGCGGACTTGTGGAGCTAATGGTAAACGCAATGGTGGACCTGGAGGAGCCATTCCTCGAGTTTTAAGTCGAATTAACCCACTATTTTCTATTTTTGTATTAACAAATGCTTACAGGTCATCCGATTATTATCGCTGCTCAGCCCATCCTCTCAACTATCTGTCTCCTCACTGCCGGTTTTTTCTTTGCTATATCCCTGAGCACAGATTCAAAGCTTTCGCCAGGAGGAACACTCACACAAAGAAAAACACCAGTTCTTCCAACCTCGCGCCTTCTTTCGAGGACCCTCATCCGCTCCTCGACGATATCAATACTCACGTTGAGAATTTTCGCCACTTCACTGGGCTGCATTTCATTGATAGGTACCTCTTCGTGTCCGCGTTCGTTGGGGAGAATCAGAACGAGTCGCTTATCAACCCCCGCTGCCCGTACTCCTTTAAGCAGCTCATCGTAGCCAATGCAGCCCCCGAATCTGTAGAAATCGAGTTCTCTATCCTTCATTTTAACAAGGGGGAAACTAACAGTAATTGACTCATCAACGATTAGCTCACCCTTTATCGCGTAGTTTGGTGTGGCCTGAACTATCCGCCTGTCCATGTAATCGACGGCAAGCTCAATCAGGTACGAGGGGCAAAGTTGCGGGACAAATATATCTATGTCACTCGTCGGGCTTACATCTCCTCTCGCGACACTACCATATAGAATTGGTCTGAACCCGGCCCTTACGAGGTTTTCCATTATTTTTTTCGCTTCCTCCCTCTTACGTTCGAGCAGCTTCCAGTGCTCCTCGCTGTAAACTACGTTCTTTCTGCTTCCAAAGGTTGCTGTCTTGCCTCTCATTCCTCCTCAACTGTCTCGTCTATCCAGTTCAGGAATTCTCTAAGGCCGTCCTCGACAGCGAAGGCACAGATACAAGGAGTTGAATAGCTGTGCAGGCTTTTTATCTCTTCCTTCAGCTCGCTAAGCTTCTCAGACTTTGTTTTTATAATCATGGCGAATTCGAGGGCATTCTCGATCCTGCCTTCCCACCAGAACATGGATGAGATCGGAAAGACATTAACACACGCAGCAAGCTTTTTTTCGAGTACATGCCTCGCTATCTTCCTCGCCTCCTCAAGACTCGAAGCTGTGACGTAAACGAAAACGTACATACTCCTGCCTTAATCCCATGTTTTAAAACTCTTTGGATGCATAGGCCTATGGCATGAAGGTAATGCAGATAGCTGCGTCGAGAAAAAAGTCATTTAATAGAGGAGGGCAAGTATATAAACCCCTTCGATAAGCAAGTGCCAATGCTCTCTCCAGCAGGTATTGCCATCGTCGTAATAATCGTGTACTGGAGCATCGTGGAGTATCTCAAATCGAAGGGTATTCTCGAGAAGTACGGGATATCCTCCATCGGCCCGGTACTCATGGTAAGAACGAAGAGGGGACTTGACACCCTCGAAAAACTCTCGAGACCAAAGAAGTTCTGGAGGATTGTTGCCGACGCAGGAATTCCTGCAGTTTTTGCGGGAATGATATTCATGTTCCTCTTAATAATCGCGATGGATGTCGTTCTGTTCACATCTCCTCCACCACCATCGCCGGTAACCGAGCCGAGGAACATGCTGCTTATTCCGTGGGTAAACACCCTCTTCCCTCCCGAGTACCTGCTGTTAGGCCTTATTGTCACGCTTATAGTCCACGAACTCGGCCATGCGATACTTTGCAGGGTTGAGGGTGTGAGAGTCAAAGCTCTCGGCGTTCTGCTGGCAATCGTTCCCATTGGTGGCTTTGCAGAGCCGGACGAGAAGGAATTGGTGGAGAATACAACAAGGATACAGAGGATAAGGATATACTCCGCAGGTGTCATAAGCAACTTTATTGTTGCAATCATAGCATTCTCGGCGTTCTTCTACCTCCTCAACTTCGTTTCACCCCTTGTAGTCGTTGTTGGAGCAGACAACACCACTGAGTTGAAGACGGGAGATATAATCTACGAGATTAACGGCGTAAAAGTCAGAACTCCCGAGGACGTCACTGATGCGCTGCTTAAAGGAGATGATGTCATAATCAAGGCTGACGGAAAGGTAGTTACTCTCCCAAAGATAGCCGGAGTTAAAATAGTCGATCTGTACCCTGAGTACCCTGCTGCGAAGGCGGGACTGAAGAAAGGGATGATAATATACAGAATAAATGATACAGAAACGCCAACACTGTACGCCTTCAAGAAATTCATGGACTCCACTAAACCCGGCCAGACGCTTTCAGTGTTCGTTTACAATAACGGAAGTAAAGAAGTCTACAACGTAACTCTTGCCAAGTCTCCTTACGGCGATTCCGGCTTTCTCGGAGTCGTTATCGAGGAGTACATCTCTGGGGTTAGTCTTGGATACTCAGAAGTTGTTTTAAGTCAGCTCAAGAGCCTTCCGTCAAAGCTGACAACAGTCCACGGCTGGCTTACCGTCGTTGCAATGCCTCTCGGTTTCAAGGGTTTTGGTGGCGAAGCGTCGAAGTACTTCGAGCCAGTAATCCTTGGAGATGGGCTGTTCTACATACTTAACACCCTCTACTGGATTGGTTGGATAAACTTCTATGTCGGTCTGTTCAACTGCCTGCCGGCAATTCCCCTCGATGGTGGGAGGATATTTCATGAATCCTTTACTGCTCTGCTTAGCAGAAGATTCGGAGAGAGAGGAGAACAGATGTCTATGAAGACAGTCAGATACCTGGCCTACATCGTCTTCGCATCTATACTCCTCTCCGCAATTATACCAAACATCTCGGGGTTCCTCAAATGAAGTGCAAGAAGTGCGGAAAGAGGGCAGTTGAAAAGCTGAAACCCTATGGTATCGCTCTCTGCAGAGATTGTTACGTTGAGTTCTATGAGGGACTCGTGGAAAGAAGCTTCAAGAAGTTCGGAATTGTGAAGAGAGGCGAAAAGGTGCTTGCATGTGTTTCGGGAGGCAAGGATAGCTCTGCAATGCTTGGAGTTCTGAGCAGGCTATCAGAAAAGCTCGACTTTGAGGTTGAAGCACTGCACATTGACCTTGGAATTGGAGAATATTCCAAGAAGTCCATGAAAACAGTCGAAGAGCTTTGCGGAGTTCTCGGCATTAAGCTCCATGTCATCAGCGTTGCAGAGTTCGGCTTCACCATCGATGACATACCGAAAAAAACCTGTTCTGCGTGCGGAATAGTAAAGCGTTACCTGATGAACCGCTACGCGAGGCTTAACGGGTTTGATGTTGTCGCTACGGGCCACACGGCTGAAGACATAATAAGCTTCTTCTTCAAGAACTGGCTCTCCGGAAACTTTTCTTGGAGTGAGAAGTTACTGCCGAGGACGGAAAGCTTCGACGAGAGAATTGTCACGAGGATAAGACCACTCTACGACAGGAGCGAGAAGGAGAACCTCCTCTACGTCATCTGCAGGGGGCTGCCGTTTTTACTGGATGACTGCCCCCACGCGCCCCGGGACGAGTGGAAAGAGATAGTTTATTACATAGAGTCGAGAAAACCCGGATTTAGAAGGAACTTCGTGCTGAACCTCGCCAAGTACCTGGAAGAGAGAGTGCATGGAACCGTGGAAGTTGAGGAGAAGGAAGAGTATGGATACTGCAAGCTTTGCGGAGAGGTGACCACTTTTGATGTCTGCGCCTTCTGCAGGCTTGTAAAGAAGTTTTCGGCTAAACCCTAATCCTGCTCTTCAACTCCTCTATAAATATCTGAGGGTCCTCAGGAGCGATGAGGTAGTTCCTGTCTGCTTTAATCAAAACGAGCCCTTTCGTTCTTCTGGCGTAAATCCTAACGACACCGATATCCGGAACACGAAATATCCCATACCAGCCAAAAAGCCCACCAGAGCCAAAGAGTCTTATAGTCCTCCGGCTGAGTTCTTCGACATACGACACGTCTTTGATGCTGCTGTAGGGTATGAATACTCGTCCAACAACTTTCTTTATCACCACTCCCCCATCTTCGAGCAGAACTTCTTTTGGCGAGAAAGCGTAGGCAATTCCAAACACCATTATGAGGGGAAGCGCGATGTAGACTGCTATCCTTTCTATGCCGGAAATCCAGAGCCAGCAGAAGACTGCGATGGGCACGAGAACAGCAAAAAGCGTCAGAACCTTGACGCTCCTGCCAACGGGCAGTTCGTACCTCATTGCTCAACCCTCACCTGAATTCGCTGCTTATCCCAGGCTCAATCTGCACAACAACATCAGCAATCATGCCCCTTCTAACGCCGCCCCTCACGACAGTGTACGAGTTGAAGTAAACGAGCCTGACATCTTCAACGTCCTCTTCATTAGCCCCGTGGGCTATTGCAATCTCCCTAACCTTCTCCTTAGCAACCTCCACCAGCCTTTCGTCGTCGTAAGCAGCCTGGAATTTCACAACCTCTCCGTTAAAAACCGCCCTTCTACGCTCTGTATCAAATCTTGCATAGAGTGTCAGGCTTATCCTCGATACCGCGACACCAATTGCGTTTGCTGCCTCACTGTGTTCGGGAACTACGTACTTCACTCCTGCTTTCTTTGCTATCTCGGGAGCAAGATACTTTGCGAGGAAGCCTGTGCCAATTATTTTCTCCGCCCCGATTTCCCTTATCGTTTCTGCCACTATGGACAGGTAATCCTCGATGGCCTTCTCTGCAATGTCCCTGGACTTGCACGCTGAACGAGACGCCTTTGAATCTCCAATGTCAAAGCCCACACAGTTCAGCGCATCGGTTAAAGTGAAGTGAGAGCCATGAAAGGCGAAGGAGCTACCCATCCTTACCGGCCTCAGGAAGCTATCAACGACTGAATCTCCTCCAAAGGGTATGGAAATTGAATCGACACACCTTATGAGAGTCTTTCTTCCAGCTATCTCGACCTTCTCCATAATCTTCGGCTTTCCGTCCTCTATGACGACGAAGTCCGTCGTTGTTCCACCAATATCGACAACGATGGCGTTCTTCTCCCCTGTAAGATAGCTCGCCCCTATCGCTACCGCAGCGGGGCTTGAATTGTAGAGCAGCGAAGGATTCTGAATTGCTATATCCACAGGAATGATGCCGCCGTCTCCTTTGTAAAAAAAGAACTCCTTAGAGTACTTGCCGACGAGTTTTGCAAGATCTGTAACAGTCTTCTTTATCTTGGCATTAACCACAGCAGTGTTTACACGCAAAGGAAAGTTCAGCTCTCCGATGGGGTAGCTTAGAGCTATGCAGTCTTCGTTGTAGCGGTTGAGTGCAATTCTATACACCTTCTTTTCGAGCTCTGGGTTCCTGACGGAGAATTTTCCAGCGATAGCAACGTTTTCCACCCTGCTTTCTTCAATTACCTTCCTCACTTCCGCCTCGTCAATGTCTTCAACGACATCGCCTCTGTGACTCGTAAAGCCTCGGAGCACGCTGCCGTATGAGGAATAGTTGAGTCCAGGGCCGGGGATAAGGAGGACGAGTGTGGGTATTTCGTGATACCTGCTCAGAATGAGGTTGAGTGGAAGAGATGTGCTTACGATGAGCTTTTCCTTCCCGAGGTCTGCAACGCCAGATAGCCTTTTCAACACTTCCCCGATACCAGCCTCGTTCGGGAGCTTGATTGTTGTTATCTCCTCATTAACGATGGCCGCATCGGTGTTTGTCCCCCCGATGTCTATGCCAACAACCATTGGCGAGGATGCTACATACTGGTATATAAACGGAGCGATGGAAATAGCTGTGATGAAGAAGGAACTGGCAATGGTCCTCGAGTCACTCGAAGGATTTCCACACCCCAAAATTAAACTTGAGCAGTATGTAACTCCTCCATCACTCGCTGCCGAGATGGCCGTCAACGCGAAGCTAATCGACGAACCAAGGCTTGTTTACGACCTTGGCTGCGGAACGGGAATGCTCGCCATTGCTGCCTCTCTTCTTGGAATGGATGCTGTTGGATTCGACATAGACATTGAAGCGCTTAAAGTGGCGAGAAAAAACGCGAAAAAGGTTGGTGTTTACGTTGACTTCGTTGCGTGCAGAGTTAGCGACGTGAGCGTTAAAGTCAGAGCAGTAACGATAATGAACCCGCCCTTCGGAATCCAGCGGAGAAAGGCAGACAGGCCGTTTCTCGAGAAGGCCATGGAGATCTCGGACACAATCTACTCCGTGCATTCAGCAGGAAGCGAGCCATTTATTAGAAGGCTGTGTGAGGAAAAGCGCTTCGAAATAACGCACCTGTGGCGCTACAGCATACCGCTAAAGCGAACGTACTCATTCCATGAAAAAGAATTTAAGCATATTGCTGTAGAGGTCTACAGGTTGAGGAGATGCTGATGAAATTTGTAATGCCCGGAGATAGAATCGGCCTTGTAGAGGAATACGTTACCGGAAGCGGCGTTTATGAGGAGAATGGAGAGATTTTCGCTGCCGTAGCCGGAAAGGTTGTTGTAAAGGATAGAACTGTAAGCGTCGAACCCGTGAAGAGGATTCCTCACATCAACAAAGGGGACGTTGTCCTCGGAAGGGTTGTCGATGTGAGAAACTCGATGGCCCTCATCGAGCTTGCAAGGAAGAAGGGTTTTGACCGCAGTTTGATGCACACCGGTATTGCTGCCCTGCACGTTTCAAATGTTCAGAGGGACTACCTCAAGGACATAAACGAGGCTATAAGGTACATGGACATAATCAAGGCGAGAGTCATTGACGCGGAAAACCTGAAGCTTTCCACAAAGGAGCCTGAGATGGGTGTGCTCAAGTCCCTCTGCAGTGTGTGCAAGCACGAACTCGTGAGAGAAGGGAATACTCTTAAATGCCCTAACTGCGGAAACGTGGAGAAGCGTAAGATGTCCACAGACTACGGGAAGGGTAAGTGGTAACCCGTTGAGGGAGGGTGATAAGGATGGAGGTTAAGATTATCGAGATGGGTGATGACTTCGTCAGGCTGCTCGTAAAAGGCGAAGACCACACGTTCCTGAACCTGCTCCAGCACTACCTGCTTGAAGATGAGGACGTCGTAGTTGCGAAATATCACATATCTCACCCCCTCGTGGGTGAGCCAGAACTCTTCGTCAGGACGAACGGAAAGAATCCGCTGGACGCCATAAAGGAGGCCAATGAAAAGATAGCGAAGTACTGCGAGGAGCTAATTTCCCAGCTCTGATTTTTGAGTCCCATTATTGATTTTTATTACGTTTCTAAGATCCTACCAGAATCTGGGTCGAATTGAAAAAGGATGGATAGAATCGCCTCATCGCCGCGGCAATTAATAGATTTCCATTAACTCGTTTCTGAAATTTACAGCTTAGTCACACTCTTTATATAACCGTACACCCTTTACCCTCTCGAAATGCTTCACATTTCTCGTGTAAAGGATAGTATCGTTTTCCAGCACTATTCCTGCGATTATAACGTCTCTGAAATCCACCACTTGTCCCTTTCTCTCCAGTTCGGCAATTATCTTCCCAGAAAGTTCTGCTGATTTGTCGGTAAATTTTAGTACTTCAAGTCGTGTTGCCAGCTCACTGACTGCTCTAACATTCCTCTCTTTCCCGGTTTTATATGCGCCGTAGTAAAGTTCAAACAGATTTATCGTAGTTGTTGCAAGTTCAAATTCTTCTTCAAGCTTTTTGATCTTCTCTACTGCTGTAGAATCCCCTCTTAAAAAATCTATGAGAACGTCCGTATCTAAGCAGAGCGTTTCCAAGCTTCCCACCCCTTTCTCAGCAACTCTTTTATTTCCCGAACCTCTTCATCGCTGACTTCCCAAGAACCGGCAAGATCGCTTATCTTCCTCTTCATGAGGTACTTTATTGCATCTTCGATTGAAACGGGCTTCTTTAACTCAGCCTGCAGTTTGCCAGCTATTTCGACAAGTTTTCTGTAAGTCTCCTCACTCAATTTGATGGATTTTGTAGCCATAGTAGTCATTGTAGTTAAAGTAGTATAAATATATTCTGCATACCATATTGAAGAGTTTTTCGAAGACATAGATCTCATAGATCTCAGTTTACCGGTAGAAGTTAACTTTAAACCCATACCTTCAAGAGGCAAGAATTGTAGGGAGTTCGAAAAAAGCTCGGGGAAAAATAGTCCACGTTTCGAATCGTCAAATCAACCAAATATCAATCTCAGGTAACCCACGTAGGGTATGCGGAACTTCGCAACGCCCACTATCCACTCTGGCTTTACGGGCATCGAAAGTCTGGGTTGATCGGGAATGGGATTGTGGTCACCCTTGGTTATGTAGCCGGAATGCGGTGCCGGGTCGCCATTGGGCATTTTTTCTCCCTTTTCAATCCAGTACATGGCCCTGTGGATTATTGGCGTCCTGCTTTTGTCTCCATTTGGATAGTATACTATAACATCACCGTAATCACCAAAGCTCTTATAGTCCATATTTTTTCCCTCTTCCCAAGTCACGATTTTCGTTCTTTCCGGGCTGACGAGGAAGATAACATCGCCGCGGTGCATGTGGGGTTCCATACTGCCCGATTCAACTGCAACCATGAATGGCCAAGTGCCGGTTATGGCGATACCAACAGTAATAATAACCGCAACAGTAATTAGAGTTGAGGCAATATCCTTGATGATATCTTTCATGGTGGCGGAGGATGGAGAATGGTAATTAAAGATATCGACTCCAAGCTGATTATAACGAAATTCGCCATGCAGGGCTACAACGTCCACCCTTCAGCGGTGGAAGTGCTTCGAGGGCTTTCACCCTCCCGACTCGACAATATAATATCCGAAATCTGCAGACATGCCAACGGCAGCTTCATAATTACCGCCGAAGATGTGCTGCCCGTTTTGAACGGGCTCAAGAGCAGAACTGCAGAGGGAGATGGAAATGCAAGCGTAGCAGCGATTAATGTAGGTGTGTCAGATGTAGTAAAACCGGAAAAGCCACTGGAGAGCCGTACAACCCTTCAGAAAGAGCCAGAGATACGAGTTTTAAAGGATATCACGGGAAACTCGAGCTGTGAGGGTGGTGTCGAGGACTTCGTCGCCTACTTCAACTCCCGCTACGAAAAGCTATCGAGGATGCTGCGCAACAGGATTAATCCTCTGCCCATAGCCTCCCTTAGAAAAGTGAGGACCGAGAAAGTAGATATTGTAGGAATTGTCAACGACGTTAGAGAAACTTCCAACGGCAACGCGATCATAGAGCTCGAAGACAAGACGGGCTTCACGACGGTCATAGCCACCGGTAAGCTGAAGGACACGGCCATGGAACTTCTTGGGGATGAAGTCATAGGAGTCTCGGGAACATACAGGGGCAGGAGCATAATAGCAGACAGAATAATCTTCCCGGACGTCCCGATGAATGGATCAAAGAAGAACTGGGGCTTCAACGTTGCGTTTATCTCAGACACGCACTTCGGCAGCAATACGTTCATGGAAGACGCGTGGAACCGCTTCGTAAGCTGGATAAACTGCGAGATTGGAGATGAAAGAAGCCAGCAACTCGCTGAAAGCGTGAAGTACATCGTTCTTGCGGGAGATGTCGTTGACGGCGTAGGTGTTTACCCGGGGCAGGAGAAGGAACTCACAATAATGGACATTTATCAGCAGTATGAAGAGGCAGCCTATCAGCTTGACAAGCTGCCAAAGCGGGTAAAGGTCATCTTGTCTCCCGGAAACCACGACGCAGTAAGGCAGGCTGAACCCCAGCCGTGCTTGCCGAAGGAGTACGCAAGCCTGTTCTCCAACAACGTAATACATGTTGGAAACCCAGCCCTCATTGACATAGAAGGTGTAAAGATTCAGATATACCACGGAAGAAGTCTCGACGACCTGATGACGAAGATTCCAAGACTGAGCTACGAGGAACCGGCAAAAGCTATGGAAGAACTCCTTAAGAGGAGGCACCTCGCCCCATCCTACGGCAACCGCTCACCAATAGCTCCTGAGAAGGAGGACTACCTCGTAATCGATGAAGTGCCGGATGTTCTCCATTCTGGACACGTCCACACCTACGGAGCAACGTTCTACAGAGGTGTTTTCCTCGTGAACTCGAGCACCTGGCAGTCGCAGACGGAGTTCCAGAAGAAGATGAACCTGAATCCAATGCCGGGAATAGTTGCAGTTTACAACGGCAACAACCTGAGCAAGCTGAAGTTCTGCTGAAGAGTCTGAGCAGAGAAACGGTAGCAATATATCTACCCTACCCCATTTTTCTCCATGGTACTCTATAAGGGTGTGGAAATTCTCGCCTACCACGGCGACATAACCAAGCTGGAAGTTGATGCCATCGTAAACGCAGCCAACACCCGTCTTATAATGGGTGGAGGTGTTGCGGGAGCAATAAAGAGGGCAGGAGGAAAAGAAATAGAAGATGAAGCTGTCGCAAAGGGCCCAATAAAGATTGGGGAAGCGGTAGCAACTACGGCAGGAAAGCTCAAGGCAAAGTACGTCATTCACTCGCCTACAATGGGCATGGATTTTAAAACCGATGAGAACAAGATAAGGCTATCAGTTCAGGCAGCACTGAAGAAAGCCGACGAGCTTGGTGTCGAAACTATAGCATTTCCTGCAATGGGGACAGGAGTAGGGGGGTTTTCGAGAGAAGAAGCGGCGAAAATTATGATCGAAGAAATTAAGAAGCACATAGATAACGGAACTAACATTAAAAAGATAATTCTCGCAGACGTGAACAGAGAGCAGGTTGAAGCGTTCGAGAGGGTGATTGGTTGAAGATCAGGGCGAGGGTGATTTCGAGGGGAGATGCCGAGGGAGAAGTAATAGTAAGTAAAAGAAGTTTCTCCTTCCTCGGTGATGTTGATGCGGAAACGGGCGTTGTGGTTGCCGGGGACAGCGACATAGCTGGAGAAAA
The DNA here is from genome assembly GCF_000194625.1 of Archaeoglobus veneficus SNP6. Taxonomy (NCBI): domain Archaea; kingdom Methanobacteriati; phylum Methanobacteriota; class Archaeoglobi; order Archaeoglobales; family Archaeoglobaceae; genus Archaeoglobus; species Archaeoglobus veneficus. Next base: position 1,533,419 of record NC_015320.1, read on the forward strand.
CATAGCGGGCAAGATATTCGTTTTTCCTTCAGGAAGGGGTTCAACTGTCGGAACATACGTGCTGCTGAGAATGAAGAAAGCTGGAACTGCTCCGAAAGCCATAATAAACCTCGAGAGTGAAGCGATAATAGCGGTTGGGGCGATAATAGCCGGCATACCATTGCTTGATAGGCCAGAAGAAAACGTAATCGAATTGCTTGAGAGTGGAGAAATCGTGAGGGTTCACGCTGGCAGGGAGGGTTGGATTGAGGTATTATCAAGGCTCCCGGATGGCCCGGACGGAAACGATTCCGGGGCAAGCAGGGGTAGTGGCAGACATAGCAGCAACTCAGAGGTCAGCAAATGACGGATGCTACGAGAGAGATAGAAGAAATAAAGAAGGAGATAGAGCGAAACTTCTACGTGTACGACGTCAGGGAAATTCCCGGAGGTTTGAGGTTCTACGTCCTCCCTGAAGATTCAGGAGATATACAATCCCAGATTGCCCTGGCAAGAATTGCCGCAATGGCGAGAAACTACGACGTCAGTGCTGGTTGGCATTTGGGTGAGGCTGTCATCGAGATCAAAAGGAGGAAGGAGAGGATATGGATCAATATCGTTCTCCTAATAGCAACGTTCATATCAACAACACTGATAGGTTCGACGTTCTATGAAAATTTTGACATCGCTGGAGGTGTTGTATTTTCCCTATCCGTCCTCTTCGTGCTTGGAAGCCACGAAATGGGCCACTACTTTGCTGCTAAGCGGTGGGGGCTGAAGACTTCCCTTCCGTACTTCATACCCTTTCCGACGATAATCGGCACGCTCGGAGCTGTGATAAAGCACAGAGGGCCAATTCCAAACAGAAGGGCTCTCTTCGACGTCGGCGTTTCCGGTCCGCTCGTTGGCATTGTTGCAGCCATAATAGTCACGTTTATCGGACTGAATCTCAAACACACGCCACCTTCTGCTGGCGGTTATGAGATAGGCATTCCCCCTCTATTCTACCTCATCACAATGGCCACGGGATTCGAAGGAGGATATATTCACCCTGTGGCGTTTGCCGGCTGGGTCGGCATGTTCATCACTGCACTCAACATGCTGCCAGTTGGCCAGCTCGACGGCGGGCACGTGTTAAGGGCGATGATCGGCAAGAAAAGTGAGATGGTTTCGAAAATTGTTCCAATCTGCCTGATAATCCTCGGTTATGTTGTGGAAATTAACATGGGAACTGGTTCAGGCTCGATATGGGTTCTCTGGGGTCTCATAACCCTCTTCTTCTCCATGCACCCCCACCCTTCCCCCATTGACGACGAAACACCCCTTGACAGGAAGAGAGTTGTTCTTGGAATCGTGGCATTCGTTATTGCTGCGCTCTGTTTCACACCAGCCCCGATACTTGCGATACGCTGATTTCTGGTTTGTGTAGGTGATTCACAAACTCAAAAGACTACAACATCTCAACCCTACCAAGCAGAGTGCCATCGAGGAGCATAGCTTCGGCTTTCCTATAATCCCACCGTCTGAAAATAACTCCGGCAGGTTTCTCCACGTTTACCGCCGTTGAAGCACACAAGTCGTTGAAGGCAGGCATTACAATTACTTCAACTTCCCTCCCATCGAATTCAGCCTTTCCTTCGAGCCAGACTCGCTCCTTAACCCCACCAACCTTGTCTCTGATAAGAATTGCCGGATGCGCATGCCCTAAGATGATAATGTCTGCCTGCAGAACATCGTCGCCCGGCAATGCATGGCCATGTATAATTCCGATTTTGCCAAATCTTATGCCGCGAGAGCTTGTAGTCTCGACGACGTCATCAATGCCTCCATCGTGGTTACCCTTCACAACGAGGAGTGGCACTCCCACTGCCTTTGCAAGCTCTTCTACAGCTCTTCTTTCCTTAATCCTCATTCCAATATCGTGCTTGACGTCTCCGGCAACGATTACCTCATCTGCCCCAACTCTATCCACGAGCCTTCTAAGCCTTTCTACAACAATTCTGTCGTCGATAAAGAGGCCTAAGTGCAAATCAGCAACCACAAGCCTTTTCGTCCTGCTTCCAAGCAGTAACGCTGCTTCATCTGCAACCCTCAGCAGTTTCACAAAAGCGAATCTTTCGGCAGTTATAAATTTAAATCGATGCTGTCACGCAATAGCATGTCACTAAGAAAGGACGTTACCCTCCTTCAGGCTGTAGGTATATTCGTTGCCGGAATTCTCGGCTCTGGCATCCTCATTCTCCCATCAATCGCAGCAAATGTTGCTGGAGAAGCATCTCTCATCGCCTGGCTTCTCATGACTGTTCTTGCAGCCCCTATTGCGCTCACCTTCGGCTATCTTGCCTCAGCATACCCCTCTGCCGGTGGGATCGCAGAGTACTCGAGGAGAGCATTCGGAAAACGAAGGCTGTGGCGTCTGAGCCTTGATGCTGAATTTACAACTGGGGTGATGTTTCTTTCTGTAATTCCAACGGCTATCCCCATCGTCCTTCTTGCAGGAGCCTCATACCTCGCAATGGTTCTCGGCCTCGGCGAAAAAGGAGCCATACTGATAGCCCTTACAATGCTGCTCGCAATCCTGCTCATGAATCTGAGAGGGGTTAAGTTTACCGGAGATGTGCAGCTCCTGCTCTCAGTAGCAGTGATAATCCTCCTTCTCTCCATATCCCTTTCAGCTCTGCCTTTAACGAGCTTTAGAGGTTATGGACTGAGCAGAGAAGTAAGCTGGAATGTCGGCAAGGCCATGGTTCTGATCTTCTGGTGCTATATGGGGTGGGAGGCTGCAACGCATCTATCCGAAGAGTTCAGGAATCCAAGGGACTTTCCCCTGAGTATACTCCTTTCTCTCGTTGTGATAGGGGCTGTGTACATGCTCGTGTCCTATGTTGTGGTTGGTTTGCACGCATACGGAGAGGGGCTCAGGGGACTTACGGGCCTGCTTTTTGTCGCAGAACGAACCTTTGGTGGATTTGGCAAGATTCTTGTAGCGATTCTTGGCTCCATGACGTGCTTCGCCAGTGCAAACGTCTACGTAGCCTCGTCTTCCCGGCTGCTCTACGCCATGTCAAGGAGGGGCTACTTTCCATCATTACTCTCAAAACTGAACTCCAGACGTGTTCCCGGCTACTCTCTTGCTCTTGCATCCACTTTCGTGGCCCTGACCCTCGTACTGATGCTTTTTTATGGAGAAGCTATAGAAGAACTCGTTTTACTCTCCAACACTGTTTTCATAATCCTCTATATAATCGGCTCTCTTGCAGGCCTTGTCCTGCTCGACAAAAAACTCTGTCCAGCGATAGCATTCATCGTTTGCGTTGCGATACTGCTGTTCGTTGGCGGAAACATCCTGTACCCCCTCGCAATCGTGATTACAGCCGTTCTTTACGTTACCCTACGAGAGAAAAAGGTGAAAACGTAAAGTAACGTAAAAGTAATGCAAACAGAAGAGGTGAGATGAAAAAACCATTATGCTGAAAACAAATCCCTCTCGACCTCATCGATGTAGTCGCTGATGTCAACGCCGCACCGCTTCGCAACGAGTAAAGCAGTGACTTCGGCGTCAACGAGATTTCCAAGTCTCTCCTGCAGAGCATTTATTTCCGCAATTACTTCACTCACGTCCTTTCCTGTTTTCGCTGAAATCTCATCAACAATCTCATCAAAAACAGATGAAGAGTTCAGTCTGCTGAGGTCGGGCTTGAAGTCTATGGGTATTTCCACGCTGGAAACATCGAATGCTGGCCTTACGGAGTCGTTCTCCTCAACAAGAAGACCTTTCTTTATAGCAAGTTCAACGACCTGCTTGCTCTTGTCGTGTGAGAACCACTTGAAATCGAAGGACAGGACGTATGTAAGCTCAGATTTTGACATGCTTCTTCTGCCCTTTGCTTTGAAAGCTGCTGCAATGACTGTGCGGAGCATGAGACATTCACCAGCTAACCGAGAATTTCCTTCATTATCTTCGCCGTCTCTCCTGGATCTGCTCTTCCTCGCGTCGCCTTCATGACTTGCCCAACAAGGAAGTTCAGTGCCTGCTTCTTACCGCTGCGGTAGTCCTCGACAGCCTTCGGGTTATTCTCTATCGCCTCCCTGCAGAGTCTCTCGATTTCAGACTTTGGAATGGCGAAGAGTCCCTTTGCCTCAATTATCTCGTCTATCTCCCCTCCCTCGTCCAGCTTCGTCCTTATTACTTCCACGACTCCTTTCTCGGTGATTCTCTCCTCCTCGAAGTATTTCAGCAGCTTCGCCATTTCCTCCGGCTTCAATCTCTCGAATGCCATGCCGAAATCCCAGCTTCTGTAGTTCAGCTCACCCCTGAGTACATCAACTATCCAGCTCGCTGCAAGCCTTGGATTAATAACTGAAGCAACCTCTTCGAAGTAGTTCGCCATTTTCACGTCGAGGACAAGCACCTTGGCAAAAGCATCGCTCAGGCCGTACTGCTTTATGAAACGTTCCCTCTTCTCCTCCGGCATCTCTGGAAGCGTACCCTTCACTTCTTCCAGCAACTCCGAAGTGTATACCGGAACCAAGTCTGGCTCGGGGAAGTAGCGGTAGTCCTGCTCTTCCTCCTTGCCTCTGAGCGAAACAGTTATGTTGTTCGCTTCATCGAAATGTCTCGTTTCCCTTCTCACAGCCCTTCCACGCCTGATGAGGTTTCTCTGCCTGGTTATTTCGTAGCTCAAAGCCTTCTCGACTCCTTTGAATGATGAGATGTTCTTTATCTCGACCCTTCCTCCGCCCTTTATGGACACATTTGCATCGACTCTCATTGCTCCCTCGAGACTGCCATCGAAGACATCGAGATACTCGAGAATTATGCGGAGCTTGTTGAGGAACAACCTTGCTTCCTTTGGAGAGTGCATAACGGGTTCGGTAACTATTTCGAGAAGCGGAACGCCCGAACGGTTGTAGTCTATGAGCGAGTATCTTGCAGTAGTTATGCTGCCCTTGTAGCTAAGCTTTCCCGGATCCTCCTCCATGTGAATGCGCTTGAGCGCTATCTTCTTCTCTTCACCATCAACCTCTATTGTGACGTAACCGCCCCATGCAAGAGGGCGGTCGTACTGGCTTATCTGGAATCCTTTGGGTAGGTCAGGATAGAAGTAGTTCTTTCTATCAAAGACTGTGAAGGATTGAATGTCCGCATGCAGAGCAAGAGCCACTTTTATCGCTGCTTTTACGGCTTCTCTGTTAACGACCGGCATCGCACCCGGCATGCCAAGACAGACGGGGCAGACGTGAGTGTTTGGCTCGCTCTCGTGATAGTTAATGGGACATGAGCAGAACAGTTTGGTGTTAAGTTTGTTCAACTGAACGTGAACCTCAAGACCTATAACCACATCGTCCATGCTCCGCCTTTCGCGGAAAGGATTTAAAAATTATTGCTCAATGCTGCAACCCGGCCTAACTCCCCTCGTCAGGAGGGAAGTCCATTATTTCAACGCCAAGCTCACCAATTTTTATTATTCTGCCTACAACGTTACACTTTGTGCATTTCACTTCCATTACTGCTCTCTGTCCTTTTTCCACCTTGCTGAGCACGATGGCCTTCTGCCTGCTGCCACACTTAGGGCAGTCAATCTCGATCTCATCGCCAGCCTCTGCCATGATATACATTCTACCTCTGCAAATAAAAGCATTCGCCTGAGAAGATTCGCTCCACTTTTCCATTTGAGTCAAGAATCAGTGCCCCGCTCTCGTCGATGTCAACGGCAATCCCTCTGTAAAGCCTTTCTGCGACCCTGATTTCAACTATCCTGCCGAGAGTGTCTGAAAGCTCCTTCCACCTCTGCCTTATTTCCTCCCAGTCAGAGGGTAGCTTTCTGTAAAGCCTGAAAAAATTCCCAACGACTTTTTCGAATATTTCCTTTCTGCCCACGCCAAATTCCAAAAGGTTTGTAGCGATATCTTTAAGCTCATCAGGTATCGGATTCGTTACGTTTATGCCTATTCCCACCACCACAGCCGGACTTTCCGCCTCCCCCACAACCTCGCAGAGAACCCCGCAGACCTTCTTCCCTCCAACAAGTACATCGTTTGGCCACTTCAGTTTTGCGTTTGCAAAGCTCAGAGCCTCGCATACAGCAACTCCGGTCGTTAGCGTAAGCTTGGGGAGGTCTTCCATATTAAGATGTGGAGGAAGGCTGATCGAGAAGTAAAGCCCGCCTTCTTCGCTGTACCACCTTCTTCCCCGTCTCCCCCTTCCCGCCGTTTGCCTATCTGCAATAACAACTATTCCCTGCTTTTCCTTGGCCTTCTCGTTCGTGGAGTCGATGCTCGAGTAATGGTGGACTTCGAGGATGCCATTTGCAAAGCAGACATCGGCAACCTCGTATGCGGAGAATTCTGGAGATGAAACAAGAACATACCCCACCCGTTTCCGGGCATCTATCACGTATCCAGCCTTTTTCAGCTTCTCCACAGCCTTCCAGACAGCAGTTCTGCTTACTCCCAGCTTCGTCGCTATCTCCTCTCCAGAAACCGGACCTTTTTTCAGGGATTTCAGCACAGCGAGAGCAGCATCGTCACGTCTGACCACAATTTTCATCAGGATACGTTGCCGACAGGTTTTATAAGCTTTAAAGGTATCTTGCAGTATGAGGCTCGTTGTTGCACTAACGGGCGCATCCGGCCAGATATACGGCATCAGAGTCCTCGAGGAACTTGCAAAAAGAGATGTGGAAACACACGTCATCGTTTCAAAGGCAGCCCGCATAACGCTTGAAGCTGAGGGCTACAGCATTTCGGACGTTGAAAAGCTATCGAGCTACTTTTACTCCGATGACGAGCTTGCAGCCCCCATTTCGAGCGGGAGCTTCAGACACGACGGAATGATAGTGGCTCCATGCAGCATTAAGACTGCCTCAAGCATAGCCTGCGGGATTGCGGACAACCTCGTAACGAGGGCGGCGGACGTAACGCTGAAAGAGAGAAGAAAACTTCTACTCCTCGTTCGCGAGACGCCGCTCCACACCGGCCATCTGAGAACGCTGCTCACTTTGAGCGAGCTCGGAGCGATTATCATGCCCCCCGTACCTGCATTCTACATAAAGCCGAAGAGTGTGGATGAAATAGTAACACATACAGTGGCAAGAGCCCTCAGCTTCTTTGACATAGAGGTGGAAAGCAAGAGGTGGGAGGGTTTAAAGGTCTAAGGTTAAATGTAAGACTAAACGGGTCCAAAAAAGCCTAAACCTTTGCAGACCACTTCTTCTCCCAGTACTCCTTTATAACCTCCAGAGCTATCAGTTTCTCGCCGCTGAGGAACCTTATACACGCTCCGCCGGCAGTCGAAACGTGGTCCATGCGCTTGTCAATCCCGATCATCCTCGCTGCTGTTGAGATGTGGCCACCACCAACTACCGAAAAGCCCGCTCTCGAAACAGCCTTCAACACTTCAAACGTCCCAAGGGTGAATCGCTCGTCCTCGAATACTCCGGCGGGGCCATTTATTACAGCAACGTCGTAGCTCGGTATCTCATCCATGAGCATGGAAATAGTATTGACACCTATGTCCATTATCTTCCTCCCATCGACTTCATCAATGCCTACGTCTTTTCTCCTTCCGTCCACCTCTACCGCCACATCAACGGGCAGAACTATCCGGTCCCTGTACTTCCTGAGAAGTTCAAGCATCTCACCGTCGTCAACTTTCTCCTTGCTATCCTCGACGATCTTTCTGTTCGCCTCTCCAATATCCTTCCCGTCAAGCATGAGGAAGTAGTTTGCAACGACGCCCGTGAGAATAACCTTCTCCGCAATCCCGTTTGTGAGCACGTTTTTCATAACCTTGACGGAATCATCTATCTTCGCACCGCCGAGGATAAACACCTTCCTGCCTTCACCCTTCAGAGCCTTCGAGAGAGCTGTTACTTCTTTCTCCACAAGTCGCCCAACAACTGAAGGAAGTACCGGGGGAAAGCCAATCAGGGATGCGTGCCCCCTGTGACACGTGGAGAACGCGTCGTTGACGAAGAGATCGAAGTTGGAGTAAAGCCTTCTTACGATGAAGGAACTTGCGTGCTCCTCTGCACTCCTGTCGAGCCTTTCCTCTGCGTAAAATCTGACGTTCTCGAGCATCAGGACCTCTCCTCTCCTAAGCCTCTTTATCCTGTCAATGACTCTTTTCGAGAAGCATTCATCTACGTACTCTACATCCCTTCCCAGAAGCCGAGACAATACCTCAGCGTGGCTTTCGAGAGTTGTGAAGTCTTTTTTTCCCGGTCTGCTCTGGTGAGCGAGAACCACGAGCTTGGTGTTTTCAAGTTCCTCCAGCGTTGGAACGTGGCTTTCGAAACGCGTTGTATCGAGAATTGTAGAATTTACCATGGGTGAATTGACGTCCAGCCTTATGAGAATCGATTTTCCATCGTACTCTACATCATCGAGAGTGGGTAAACCCTCTATCATCAGTGTTCCTTCGCACCCTCATTATTAAAGATTTTGGATATTCGATTTTTTAGAACAGACGCTGCTAACAAGGCTTGAAAAAACGAATGCACAAAATTAAAAGATAAAAACTTAAATTTACTCCTTCTTAACGAGGGTAATCTCAATTGCAGAGACGTTTGCCTCTCCCTGCTCGCTTTCAACCTTCTCGGTTGAAATCTTTATGTCCTTTACATCCACATCCGGCAGGAAGCGCTTTCTGACAATCTCTGCTACATCGACAGCCCTGCTGATGGCCCTACCTCTCGCTTTAACGGATACTTCCTTCACACCGCTGTTGAACTGGGTCAACACTGCAAGCACGTAGTTCATTACCGGCTTGTTTCCAACAAACACTGCGTTCTCAGCCATTTTTATAACCTCCCTAACCTCCTTTTACCTCGCTATATTTTTGCTCAGCCACAGTGACAGACTATATTAACTTTTCCTTTGAAGGGTGGCGAAGTGTAGTTCCCTGAGACCATGCCACCTGACTGCATCGAAGTCTCAGGGTATAAAACGCTGAAGCTCTGAAAGGCACTTTATAACATAATCCGCCTGCTCTGCAAAGCTCTCGTTCTTATCGTTAAGCAACAGAGCCGTTTTTGTTCCCGCAAGTTTTCCAGCCATTACATCGAAAATGTAGTCTCCAACCGTTATTGCCTCGTTTGGCTCAGCATTCGTAATCCTTAAGGCGAGCTTTATGGGCTCGGGAGAAGGTTTCGGGGGCGCGTCATCTCTCGTAATGACAAAGTCAAGGTTCAGGCCGAATTTCTCGGCGATGATTTCAACGCTTTCCCTGCAATTCCTCGTTACTATTCCTTTCCTGCAGCCTGCATCCTCTAATAACTCGAGAATTTCCCGTGCGTACGGCATCAACTTCGCTTTTTTCGCAGCTCTGACCTCGTACTCCTTGAGAATCTCAAGCTTCTCTTCTCTTTTGCTGTCTTCCATAATGCTCTCGAGTATGTATCTCCCCTTTATTCCGAGTTCCTCTCGAATTCTATCAAAGGGAAGATTGAACTCCACAAGAGTGCCGTCCATGTCAAACACGTATGCCCGAAACACTATAGAGCTATATTCAGCCGATATTTATTTTTGCCCGCAAAGTTTTTGTTTCACGGAATCTATTTCCTGGCATGAGGCTCAGATTTATTGCGCTTTTCCTTGCATTGCTTGTCGCTCTTGCCATTGCTCCCGCTGAAGCACAGTTCGTTAATGAGAGTAGGGTCACAATCAAGGCTGTTGCGGTTACGAGCGGTGAAAAACCGCAGGGAGCTGTTATCGACATAACGGTAATCGTTACTCCCGGCAATGGTAGAGTATTCGTCTCCACAACACCATACACAGAGATAGACATGCAGGGCAGTGCACAGCTTGCTGCCCTCACAGCCTGCGATTTGCTCGGCATAGACTTCATGCAGCACGATTTCTTCTACATAATTGAGGCTGACGCGCCTATCGTCGGCGGGCCGTCTGCTGGCGGTGTTATGTGCATAGCAACCATCGCGGCTCTCAAAAACCTCAGCATAAAGGATGATGTCTTCATGACGGGCATGATATACCCAGACGGCTTTATAGGGCCCGTCGGTGGCATACCCTACAAGCTTGAGGCTGCTGCCAGCAACGGAGCAAAGATCTTCTTGATTCCAAAAGGCCAGAAGGTCGTTTACGTTCAAGAGAGGAGAGAAGAGAGAAAGGGGCCGTTTATATTCATCTCAACAACGACCCGTCCCGTCGATGTCGTGGAATACGGAGAGAAACTCGGAGTTAAGGTTATAGAGGTTGAAACTGTAGAACAGGCCCTGACTTACTACACTGGCTACACGATTGAGAAGCCCGAACTCACGTTTAACCTGACTAAGTATTCTGACGTCCTAATGAGACTTGCCGACAGAATGAAGAGCGATGCAACGAGTTTACTCAACCGCGTTAAGACCTTAGCAAAAAGCGACGAACTCGAGAGAATTCAGGAGATAATGGATGAGGCAGAGAAGTGCTACGAAAATGGGAACTACTATACATCCACGAGCAAGTATTTCGTTGCCAAGATAGAGATGCGCTACATCCTCTACAGACACACCATAACGAGCGATGAAGAACTGAGCAAGGAGTTTGACAGGGTGGAGAAAGACATCGAGAACTTAAAGGAATACCTGAAAAACTCAGATAGCATAGGTGTCGAGTCGTTCCAGCTTTATGGTGCTGCAGAGGAGAGAGTTTCGCTTGCAGAAGAGTACTTGAGAAAAGCCGAGATGTCAACGGACAGAAACAAAGCCCTCGAAAACCTCGCTTACGCGAGGGAGAGGGTTGAGAGTGCGAGGGTGTGGCTTTCGCTTCTGCCAACCATAGAAGAGGATGTCCCTCTGGGGAAGGACGAGATCAAAAGGCGTGCGCAGCTCTATTTGAGCCAGGCCGAATCGATGATAATCTATGCGAGAGCGATAGGGGGCCAGTCCGATTTGATTAATGAGGCAAGCGATGACATCGCCGTTGCAAGAGGTCAGCTCGACGAGGGTATGTACTGCGGGGCCGCCATCTCTGCGATGGAGGCTATAACGAAGGCCAGTCTCTCCATTGAGCTCATAGGTATTGAGTACACAAGGGCTGGCAGGGAACTAATCGAGGCGAAGGTCGATGCAGCGAAGGAGTCTGCAGAATCATCTATATCTGAGCTGGAGCAGTACGTCACCCCCATTCTGCCTGTAGCCTACTATGAGTTTGCGGAGACAAACGATAACATCGTCGCGAAGCTTGCCTACTACAAGCTCTCGGAGAGGATTGCGAAGCTTATCGGTGTGGTTGCAAAGTCGTACGTGGAGCGGGAACTCGTGAAGGTTGAGCATGTGCCACTGCCTACTCACCCCGTATCTACTCCGCCGAAGGCCTACGAAATTCCGGCGTTTCAGGCTGTCGAGGCAGTGGCAGCAGCTGCAGGCGTTGTAGCGCTCGGATTTAGAAGGAAAAAGGAGTAAGGTGAAGAGTGTGAGGATAATTGGTGTCCTCCATCTTCTTCCCCTTCCGGGCTCACCCCTTTACCTCTCGTTTGAAGAGGTAATGGATGTTGCATTGCGTGATGCAAAATCCCTTGTAGAGGGTGGCGTAGATGCGATAATCGTTGAAAACTACGGTGACATGCCTTTTCTGCCTGAAGTTGGCAAAGAGACGGTTGCAGCCATGACTGCTATCGCTCTCGAGGTTAAAAGAGAGATAGGGATTCCAATTGGCATAAACGTGCTCAGGAATGACGCAATTGCGGCACTCGCAATAGCAAAGGCTGTAAAGGCAGATTTCATAAGGGTAAACCAGCTCTTTTTCTCCTCCCTGATGCCTGAGGGCTGGGCAGATGGAAAAGCCGGAGAGGTAATGCGATACAGGAAAGCAATAGACTGCAAAGCAAAGGTTTTTGCCGACGTTTCTGTCAAGCATGCATTTCATTTTGTGTCCATTGAGGATTACATGGAAAACGTGGGGAGAAGTCTTGCTGATGCAGTAATCGTCACGGGAAGTGCTACTGGCAAACCCGTGAATGTTGAGGAGCTTGCAAAGGTCAAAAAACTCTCTCCAGTTCCCGTTTACGCAGGGAGCGGGATTACGCCAGAGAACGTTGCTGAAGTTATGAAGTATGCAGACGGAGTGATCGTGGGGACATACTTCAAAAAAGATGGCAGGGTTGACGTTGAGAGAGTCAAGAGACTCGTGAGGGCTGCCAGCAGAGTTTAGTCAGCGGCTGTATGAGACCTTCAACCTTTCTGCCGAAATCCTTTTCTATCCCTCGACAAAGGGGGTGTTTGCCTGCTGTCTTTGAATTGCATGGGCCCCGGTGGGGTAGCGGATATCCTTGGGGGCTGCGGACTCCCAGACCCGGGTTCAATTCCCGGCCGGGGCACTTGACTTTTTATCCAATGCCCATCACTTTCACAGCACTCTGCTCTCTTTTAAACGAGAAGTTCAAGGTGGTTTTTGATGCCGCTATTGACATTCAGAACTACGCTTTTGAGAGAACTATTGCTTGAGGAGTCTAACCTGCTCAAAAGAACCAGATAAAAATCAAAACACAGAACGAACCTCACACGCACATCTCAGTATGCTGGATATCTTGCACGTTTCTTCTGCGGCTTTGATCAGTTTTTCCTTGTCTTCCTGGCTGAGTTTTCCGTCAATGTGGACGTTAACCGTAAACTTCCACTCCACGTCTCCGCAAAGCCTTTCCACCTTCACGTCCAGCCTGAGCTCTGTAATCTCGATACCCTGCAGCTTTGCAATAGTCAGAATCGTCGTTCCCATGCATCCGCCCAGAGATGTGAGCAGCAGCTCTGTTGGCTTGAAGCCTGTGTTGTCTCCTCCTTCATCCACCTTCTGGTCGATCACGACGGAATGCTCCCTCGCAGTACCAACGAACTGGAATTTTTCGATCCATTTTACCGTAACCTCACTCTCCCCTCCAGACGCGCAGCATGCATGTTTGCCCATATTTTCACACTCCCAAGATTTCGCGCACGTCCAAATGTATATGGCCAAGTTGTTGATATTACCTGTGCCTCAAAGAAACAACAACAACTGCGATGATTATCAGAAGTGCTCCGGCATACTGCAAAATACTCAGATGTTCTGCAAGTATCACAGCAGCGAACACATGTGAGAAAACACCCTCCATGGACAGAATGACCGCTGCATCAGATGGTTTCGTGTATCTCTGCAGCCAGTTCTGGAGCATCTTGGCAACGAAGGTGGCGAGAAAGGCTGTAATGAGAAGTGCGTAAACCACATCCGTGTTGAACTCAAACCTCGTCGTTGTGATTATGGCCAGAGGGGCAGACAGTACTGCAACGGCGAAAATCTGCCAGAATGCAAGCATGGTTGGATTTCTGAGTCTTGAGTAGTGGGATATCATCGCTATCTCCGTGGCGAAGGCAAGGGCACACGCCAGAAGCAGCACATCACCTATGTTAAAGCCAGAATAGCCAGAAAGCAGATAGATTCCCACAAAAGCCATAGTTACACCGAGAGCGTCCCTTCTATCAACGGGAATCCTGTAGAGAATATATGCAACAACAGGTGTGAGCACGACGTAAACTGAAGTTATAAATCCAGCATTCGTGGCGGTCGTGTACTCAAGCCCAACTGTCTGAAACGAGTAGCCGAGAAAGACCATAACTCCTATCTTAAATCCATCCACAAAACCTTCTTTTTTAAGAAATGGGATAAAAAACAAACACGAGATAAAAAAGCGAACTGTATTGAAGGCAAAGGGAGACATACTGTCAAGAGCGATCTTAACGACGGGAAACGTTGAACCCCAGATGAGAGCAACAATGAGAAGTCCAAGATCAGCGTACAGCCTTTTCATCAGCCGGCCTGAAAAATCCAGAAATAAAAATTTAGTTTGAGTATCTTTGGCAAGCTTCTTTGCAGTCTCACTGGACGTCGATTCCATCTCCGCCGGGATTTGATAAAAATAAGAGCGAAAACCTTCCAGCACGAATGATCCAAACAAAATCGAACGGGGGAGGGACTCAAACCGCACCTGCAGTCAGCTGCACCAACAAAATGAGGTATTTCGCTTTGCTCAATACCTCCTTAAAGTCATTTTGGGATAAAATTTCGAAGAAACATGCGGGGGGAGGGATTTGAACCCGCACCTGCAGTCAGGTGCATCAACAGAATGAGGTATCTTCGATACCTCCTTGATGGTTGTATAAAAGATGCGGGGGGAGGGATTTGAACCCTCGGACCCCTACGGGACCAGACCCTGAATCTGGCGCCTTTTCCTGACTCGGCAACCCCCGCCCGAGATATCGGAAGTATGGCTACCAATTCGGCCGGTTCTTCGAACAGGACTGATACCCTGTCAACGAAATCACTCATGTTGTTGGTCTTCTGGCGTAGAGCTTTGATGACTTCAGGGCTTAGAGTGAACGTTATCCGCGGCCTATTTCGGTTGGCGTCGCTTTTCTTTAGTTTTTTGGTTTGTGTCATGACACGTCTTGACTTGTCCTCATGCATATGTTTGGTGTTCTGTTTTTAGTATTTATGGTTAGTAGATTAGGGACAAAATTAATGAGTTTAAGTACTAACATAGGATAGAACACTACTTTTTCTCAGAATCTAGAGAAACTTCTGATTTTATGGCCAGAAAACTAATCGAATCCCAAGGTACTAAGAACTTTTCACCTCTGTCATTTTCAAGCTTCAATATCTTTCTATCGTAAATATCTATTAACCTTCCTGAGATTTTCTCCGATTCGTTAGAAAAGATTGTTATTTCTGTTTTTCTAACATAGTTTTCATTCAGCTTACTTCTGAGGTAGTTGATAACAGTTCCTCGAGTATTGCGAGGCCAATAAAAAGGTACAACACCAGAAATTAGAATGATAAAAACCAATATAGACAATACAATTGTGTAGTTCTTCAAAGTCATAATGAAACTAAAAGCTGTTTTGTCCTCTATAGAATTAAACAAATAAACGACAAACGATAACAAAAAGACTATCACAAACAGAGTAATACCATAGCTAAGATGACTAGAAAGAAGAGAATATAAGGTCAGTTTTCTCAGTTTTTCAACTAAACTATCCGAAAACCTTTCAGAACTGATTATTTCTTTTATTTTACTATTTAAATAAAATACCAGAACAACAACAAATACTGCAAGTATGTACACAACTAAAAGCATTGCAGAAAATCCAAAATGGAACGATGCAGCAACCAGAATCCCAGATATCAGATATGAGAACACTAACAAAGCATACTGTAACTTTAGGGATGGATAAACAAACCAATTAAATGTCGTTATTGCTTTTGCCAAGTTTTCGTCTATTTCAGCTAGATACCCAATCCAGAAATTCCTTGCCCTTCTATCCTTTTTGATTCTTTCGTATAAATCCACGATAGTATTAACAACACCAATTCCTATAACCACTATCAAAACAACGTTCCTTGTTTCCTCAGGAACAAATTCTATGAAGCTTTCAAACAATAAATCGAACCCAACTGGCATTGTCTTAATTGGCAATTCTGCTTATTTTAACTTTTCCTAATAAAAACCAAGAGAAGTAGTATGAATGTTTCCAAATTTCTCGAAGAGTTTCATCATTAGTCAAAAACTGGTTGAAACTATTCAAAAACTACCCAAAGTTGATCTAACTTACTAATCTTAAATATCTGGTATACCGGTGGTTTACCATGACTATGCATGTTATAAGCTGTAAAATTGATGAAGACACATTTAAACGGCTCGAAGAGATGAGAAGGAAAGTAAACACGAGCAAAAGCGATTTTCTGAGGACGATCATTCAGAAGGCATTTGAAAACTATGAAAACGGAAGGCTAGCGGAAGTAAACGACGAAGACAGTAAGGCTGAGATTGCTGAAAGTTTTACATCCGTTAAACCTGTGCCTGCCATCGAAGTTAAAGAGCCTGAACATTTTATCATCAAATCGCCTAAAGACATTGAGGAAGTCAAAGATTCTGAGTCTAAGCTGGTAGAGCCAGAGAAAGTTGAGGCTTATGAGCCAGATTTCGATGAAGATTTAGAAGATTCGGAAATAGCCAGATATGAATGTGGGAATTGTGGATACAAATTTGGCGATCTGCCAACTCTCTTGTACATCGCCAGAAGGTCATAACGTGCAATTCCTAAATCTGGAAGTATCGTTAACTCCTTTGGATTAAAGTTTTTAAGGAGTTCAACGGCTTCACTAAGCCGTAAGCCGGAGTAAGCAAGAAGCTTAATCATTAGTCTCTTCTTTTCGTCTTTAACCTCTTTGAGAGCTTCGATAATTTTCTCTGTTGTCGTGAACGCTTCACTGGCTGGTCTTATTCCTGATTTAGGAATCTTTATAACGGCCTGAAAGTCAATAAGCTGACTCTTCGTCCTCTTTCCAGTTTCGATAAGGAACTTCATGAAGTCTTTGATTGCCACTTTCGAAGTCTTTGGCTCATCCTTGAAAATCTCATAAAGCTTTTGCGGAGAATTGATTTTCTTCCCTTTTAGAAGTTTATCCAGCTTTCCAGCGTACTCTTTCCAGTTTTTAAGCTTCTTCTCTTCTCTCATCCAGTGGACGAACTCATCTCTGTATCTATCGTAATCTATAATTGCCTCCGAAATTTTACCAGAAGCTGTTTCAAGCCTTTCTGGAGAAAATCCACCATCAAAAATCGAGACCCTGAATCTGGCGCCTTTTCCTGGCTCGGCAACCCCCGCTTTAAGGACAACATTCATTAATGGCTGAATATCGGCAGTTCCATGCTCAGACTCCTGTAGGAAAATCGATTTATAGTATTTATGGTTGATGGCACCAGGATGGTCTGCTGCAAGATGGAAGAATAAGGTTTATATTCAGTCAAATACCATACAGGCTTAGATGGATAATCCCGGCTACGAGCAGGTGCTCTGCGGGCCCCCTCACCTCGTCAGGCTTGCAGAGTTAATTTACCAGATGCTGGTTTCCAAGTACAGTTTAGAGGAAATAATGGCGCTGGTAGCGAAACATAGGAATAAAATGATGTTCATCGTAACGTCAAGAAGCAATCCGGGGAAAGTCAGCCTCGTAATCGACATGGAAGGCAAATATCGCTATTCTTCCGGTGGTCTTCTTTTCATTCCTGTTCCCAAAAAGTTTGCTGTTCTTGAGCCTGACAAACACTATTTCGAGCAAACTCTGAAGGCAAACATACTTCTTGCAGTCCTGGGCGTAGACGAAAAAGAGCTCCATCGCTAACATGGCTGCCATCTCGGTCCAGCGCCTTACGAAGGACTTCAACGGGTTCAGAGCAGTAGATTCCGTAAGCTTTGATGTTTTTGAAGGGGAAATTTTCGGTCTTCTCGGCCCAAATGGGGCAGGAAAAACCACAACCGTAAAGATGCTCGTTACTCTCCTCAAGCCAACATCCGGAAGGGCTACCGTTGCGGGATATGATGTTGTCAGGCAGGCAGATGAAGTGAGGAAAAGAATTGGTATCGTTTTTCAGGAGCCTACTCTCGATTTAGAGCTGACGGCAAAGGAAAACCTCGACTTCCACGGCAGACTCTACGGGATGAGTAAGGAGGAAAGGAGAAAGAGGATAAAAGAAGTTCTCGAGCTTGTTGAACTTGAGGATAGGGCTAACGTTCAGGTTAAGAAGTTTAGTGGCGGGATGCAGCGCAGACTTGAGATTGCAAGGGGCCTCATGCACGAGCCCGAGATACTCTTCCTTGACGAACCAACCCTTGGCCTCGATGCTCAAACAAGGAGGAAGATATGGGAGTACATTGAGAGTTTGAAGAGGAAAGGAGTCACGGTAGTGCTCACAACACATTACATCGAGGAGGCAGAAAGACTGTGCGACAGAGTAGCCATAATCGACTCCGGGAAGATTATAGCCCTCGGTACGCCAAATGAGCTCAAGAGGTCGATAGGTGGCGACATGCTTACGTTCGAGATTGAAGGGAGCGAGAAAGGTGTAAACTTCGATATCGGTATTGCAGAGAATGTCATCATTCAAAATGGCGTGGTTGAGATGACCGTTAAAAATGGAGAAGAAACTATTCCTGTTGTGATAGAGCACCTACAGCGCGAGGGTGTTAGGATAAAGTCCGTGAACCTCAGAAGGCCGACACTCGAGGACGTTTTCATCAACCTGACAGGGAGAAAGATGAGGGAAGACGGAGAAGAGTGGAAGTTCTGGCTCAGGATGAGGAGAAGATGAAAGACCTGCAGGGCGTGTACGTACTCTGGCTTAGAGATATGAAGAGATACGTCAGGGCGAGGAGCAGGTTATTTGGTTCCCTCGGAATGCCCCTTTTCTTCCTCATATCCTTCAATCTTGGTTTCAGGAGGGCACAGATTCCATCTTTGAACATATCCTACACTGATTTTCTCGCACCCGGCGTGGTGGCCATGGTCGTGCTTTTTACAAGCGTGTTCTCAGGCGTTTCAGTTGTCTGGGACAGACAGTTTGGCTTTTTGCGTGAGATAATGGTCGCTCCCATAAGCAGAACCGCCATTGCGCTCGGCAGGATTCTCGGCGGGGCAACGACGGCAGTAGTGCAGGGCTGGATAATGCTCGTCGTGAGTCTCGCGATAGGTTTCGTGCCCCACTTTGCCGGGCTGCTTCCTGCAACACTTTTCATGATGCTTACAGCCATAGCTTTTACGGGTGTGGGAGTTGCTATTTCAACGTTGATGAAGGACATCCACGGATTCCAGATAATCATCAATTTCTTCGTCTTTCCAGTTTTTCTGCTGTCTGGAGCGATCTTTCCAGTTAAAGAGTTGGGGAATGCCGCATTTCTTGCCATGATTAATCCCCTGAGCTACGGCGTTGACGGTATAAGATGGAGTCTAACAGGTTACACTGAAATGGGCCCTCTGCACGATCTATTTGCTCTCACCGCGTTTTCCATCGCCATAGTACTGCTTGCGAGCTTTCTTTTTGAGAGGACGGAGGTTTAATGGGGTTAAGCATATCACGGCTAAGTTCAAAAATATTTTATATTTGACCGACTATCACACTCTATGGTGTTGAGGAAGTTGAGACAGGAGGCCGAAATTGCTCTCAGACACCTCGAGGTTCTTCAGGCTGTGCTCGACAACCAGCCCATAGGGATTTTCAAGCTTGCAGAACTGATGGACATGCCAAAGCACAAGATTCGCTACTCACTAAGGGTTCTTGAGCAGTCCGGAATCATAGAACCCACACAGTATGGAGCAATCGTAAGGGATGATGCGGATAGGGTATTCGATAACCTGAAGAGAGAAATTAAAGAGATAAAAGAGTATGTAGATAGAATGGATGAAATAATACAAAAGCTATAAAAAATCTGTTAAAATTTAAAATTTCAACTCTATGCTAATGGTTCTTTTACTCGACAACTTCAGCAAAAGCGTACTTTCTGAGAACCTTCGTCACTCTCACAGTTACGTCGTCGCCAACCCTCGTACCGGGGACGAAGACGACGAAGCCACTAATTCTTGCTATTCCGTCTCCACCACTACCCAATGCCTCAATTTTTACCTGTCTGATATCTCCGACCTCTACGGGAGGTCTTCTTCCAAATTCTTCCAAACTTCGCACCTCCAAACTTAATTTCACTACCTCTTGTGCCCGACTATTTAATCTTTTTGGCTGAGATAACAATCTGTCATCTCTCCTTATACTGTAACCCCAACGAATTTCCGAGACCGTAGCGTAGGGTGAAAGCTCGTGGCATTTGGATATTAAAAAATAGAAATTAATAAAAATATCTTAAAAACCATCTAACTTCCCTGAACGAGCTTCTCCACATCGAGCCAGAGGATTAGCTCCACTCTGTCATTTATCCTGTCCTTTATTATGGCCTTTGCATATTCGCCAAGCTCCGTTGCATCTTCGAGCTGATCTGGCAGAACGTCGTCTACTGAAATCACCTCGTCAACCTTAATGCCGACGCTCTTGCCAACGTCAAGCACTATTATTCGCTGCTTGTCCTCGTTAACCTCCGAGGAGTCCACGTTGAGCAGAACCTTTGGGTCTATTATCGTACAAACTTCTCCCCTCAGATCCATGATTCCCTCCACATGCGGAGGAGCATTGGGTATCCGCGTAATGTTCTGCACCTTCACGACTTCCTTGACATCGTTGACGGAAATTGCAAAGTAGCCATTTCCGAGTTTAAACTTGACGACCTTATCAATCCCGGCCATGGCTGTTTTCACCCTTCAGTACTTACTCCACTTTAAAGCGCTGCACGATTTTAAGCAACCCTTCAGCCATCCTTGCAAGCTCTTCTGCTGCTCTCGTTATCTCGTCAATGCTCGAAGCCTGTTCCTCTGCTGCAGCGGCGGTGTTCTCAACTTCTCTGGCGTTCTCGAGGGCAACCTGGTAGACTCTGTCTGAGAGAGAAGCAAGGTTCTGTACAGCGTTGGCCTGGTCGTCCATGGCTCTCTTTATCTCTCTCATGCCTGTAGCCGTCTCTTCTATAACTTCCCTTATCTTCTCTATCTTCTCCACTATGTCGCTGACGCTTCTGACAGCGTTTTCTGTCTTCATGCTGGAGTTCTGGACAGATTCGGCAAGTTTGTGCATGCTGTCCTGTATCTCTTTAATGAGGGCTGCAATGCTCTTCGCAGATTCCTGAGTTTCATTTGCAAGCTTGCCAACTTCTCCGGCGACAACTGCGAATCCTCTGCCCTGCTCTCCAACTCTTGCTGCCTCTATGTTGGCGTTGAGTGCGAGCAATGAGGTCTGTTCTGCAATCTTTGTGATTATGTCCACTATTTCTCCAATCTGTTCTGCCTTCTTAACGAGTTCTTCGACTTCCTGCGTTACCAGCTGGTTGGCTTGAGCGAGGCTGTCCATGTTCCTTATAACGTTGTTTGAAGATTCTACACCCTCCATCGCTGCCTTTTCAGCTTCGGTTGCAATGTTGAGCACACTTTCAGCACTGCTTGCGGTCTCTTCCGTAATGCCTGAGATTTCTTCCATGAGCTTGTTCGCCTTTTCTATAAGGGAGGTTTGTTCTTCAGCTCCAGCTGAGATCTTCTGGGCCGATTCTGAGACGGACTTTGAGGCGGAGTTGATTTCTTCTATGCTTGCTGAGAGTTCTTCCGAAGCTGAGGATAGCTTGTTGACTGCCTCACTGAGATTCTCGATTATGCTTCTAAGTCCTGAACGCATGTCTTCGAATGCTTTGACGAGCCTGTCGAGGGCGTCGCCGTCTCTTGTCTCTATTGTGATCTCCTGGGTTAGATCTCCCTCTGCTGCAGCCTCGACTACTGGAAGCAAGGCGTTGACTACTCTTTCAACATACTCCTTCTCTTCTTTGATTTCTTTTTCTTTTTCTTTGAGGTCTGTTATATCTACAAGGAATCCAAGGGCTCCAATCAACTCGTTGTCAACGCGTATGGGTATTCCAGAAACGAGCAGGTATATTTTTCTTCCATCTTTTGTCTTTGCAGGCATCTCCTTTCCGATAATCTCTCTTCCAGTCTCGAGAACTTTCTCGGCTATAGTCTTGACACCGAGGACTTCAGATAACCTCTTTCCGATTATACTTTCCGCACTCTCGTAGCCAACAAAATCCTTTGCAAAAGCGTCGCTTGCGTATTTTATCACACCATTCGTATCAATGAAGTAAACGTAGCCCGGCCTCGGGAAGCCTTTGAACGTTTCGATGAGTTCTTTCTCCTTCCTCTTCTGCTCTGTGAGGTTTACAGTGTATTCAACAGCCCCGATTACCTCGCCATTCTCATCAAGGAGTGGGGTCGCCTTGTACATAATCGGTATCTCCCTGCCGTTGACTCTCGAAACGGTCTCTCCTTTCCTTGGTTCTTTATACATCATCGCCTGCTTGACTCTACATTCATCAGTACGGCAATGAGGCGTGTTAAAGAGCTGATAGCACTTCAGGCCGATGACGTCTTCCGGCTTCTTACCAGCAACTGCAGCAGCAGCCTCGTTTGCCATTTTAATTGTGAAATCTTTATCAACCCATATAACGGGCGTTCCGACTCCATTGAGGACATTCTGAATTTCTTCGCCCTTCTGCTTAAGTTCGTTGATCTTTTTCCTCAGATTTTCTCTCAATTTCAAACCAGCTTCAGTAAGCGTGTTCAGCTCTTTAACTGGGAACATTCTCTCTACGAATGACTGCCTGCTTACTTCAAGCTCAGCATCGAGGTTGCCTCCTGCCACGGCGGTCATGAACGTCGTAATGCTGCCTATACTGCGACCAACGCCCGTGATGAGCAACAACATTATGAAAAGAACTGCCAGCATTGCAATGAACATCAGCATGCTGAGACCTTTAGTAAAGGTCACTCTTTCCTGAGCATATTTAGCAACGGATTCATCCATGTTCTCATAGAAAGAGTGTATCCTTTCCACATTTTCATCGTTCGTTACGTAGTTATATGCATCGATGAACTTCTGATTTGGCATGCCGTTAACGGTCGGTGGCTCAGAAATCAAAACTTCGAGATTTCTCTCGTATACCCACCAATCACTCTTGTGGTCGTCAAGATTGCGTAAAACCTCGTCCGGAACAAATAGCGTGTTACCGCCAAGAATCGCATTGAAGTATTCTGCAACCATGTTTGGTGGTTTCGCCGATTCAAGCCTTGCGATGTTATCGTCGAACTTTGTCATCCACTCTCTTATGCTCTGTTTTGCGTTCTCGTCTCCATGGTAGAGTCTCACAGAATCAAAAGCCATCTGATGAATCGCAAGTGATTGTTCACCGACTATGCTCTCTACTACGAGGTGGTTGTGTTCTACTCCATCTATGTAAATGCAAAGACCCATATTCAGGAGAAATAGAAGCAGTATCAGCCCCATGCCGACTATTGCCCTCCCCCTCAGGCTCATCTCTTTCAGCGATAGCACCCCGTTACCCATAGCATCACCTCAGCTATAATTATTGTAATGACATGAGGTAGTATAAAAAGTTATCTCATAATTGTAATTAGCATAACTCAACCAGACAAACGATAAAAAGCAAACTGTTGAAGAACAGAAAAGTCAAAAATAGTCTAAAATAACAGAAAAAAGGAGAACATTCCGATATAAAGCAAGTATAGAAGAAAGCCGGTAGATTAGGAGGAGAGCTGGAGACTAACCACAAACAACACTTCAAAATTCTCCTACATCACAATACCAACCTAACTAAAACAGGGCAACATTTAAATTTCTGTACAATGCATGTACACCAAGGGCTCGTAGCTCAGCGGAAGAGCGCCGCCTTCGCGAGGCGGAGGCCGCGGGTTCAAATCCCGCCGAGTCCACTCGGGTACCTTACACTTCCGCTACTGTGGACACAGAAGCAATCTCATTTCGTCCACTGAACAAAAGAACAAAGAGATTCAGTTGACTGAACGCTTACCCAAACAGCTCTTTGATCAGCTCTTTTTTATCGACTCCAAGATGTTCAGCAACACCCCTCAGAATTGAGTTGAGCGTCCCGGGCTTTAACGCCCTGTGCTTCGGGATTGTTATGTGGTGCTCTCCTTCAAGCCTTGTTAGCCTCATGTGGCTCCCTGTCTGCCTCGTAACTACATAACCGTATTTTCTGAGGAGTCTGGCGAGTTCCTCTCCGCTCAGATCCCTTGGAAGTTTCATAGAGTTAAAACCTCTTGCCTGACTATGTGGAGTCTGATTATCTCTGGTCTTTCCTCTTCATCGAAGTGGCATTCCACAGCATCCTTCACCATTTCTCTTAGCTCTTCAATGGAATCAGCCTGAGTAAAGATTGAGTAGCCAAGAGCCTGAGCTGTGTAACCGTCATCGGTTTCCTCCACAAGAAAAATGATCTCGTTCAGTTTCTTTGTTTCCTGCATATTGTTAAATCTGATTTAGGGAGTTTAATACTTTTTGCAGAGGTTGACAAGCTCTTCCAGCCTAACCCCCTCAGGCACCAGGTTAACCTCCTTCCACGCTGCCATGTACTGCTCGTAGATCTCACTGGGGAGCTTCCCGTCATAGCTCTGGACGTCCAGGCTGCCAGTGTTGTGTGCCATGATGTAATCCCTTAGCCCTGGATGGACGGCTGGAACTACTCTACCATCGGGAAGCTGAACGGTCAGGACATTGTTGCACATCTGCTCGAAGAACTTGCGGAAGTGTCCGTATGCACCAGGTCTCTGGCCTGTATAGGCTGCGAAAAGAACACCGGCAATGTACTTCAGCTTAATTGGTAGGGGTACTGGGTAGTTCCATATTGCCTTAAGAACGTTCTCCACGTCTGGTTCCCTGATAAGGATAGTGTTGATCTTCTTGGTGGGTTTCTGAGGTCTTTCGAGAACCTCCTGGATATCTCTGAAAAATCGGTTTCTTGTCCTCTTATACAACATTCAAGGAAGTTCTTCGTGTTGTCGTGGAACTTGCACTGTGCCTGATAATCGTAGTTTTCCCGGTACCAGTTCTGGAATTCCATCAAGGTTTCACGGGAAATCATCCCGTTAGTTCTGCTGAGCAATTCCCGGTGGGCTTTGTCTATCCAGTACTGGCTTTTTCTGGATTTAACTCTGCTCAGCCTGTACTTCAGGTACTCTATGCTGAGGTCTGCATCCACTTTGAACGAATCCAGCTGCTCATTAAGCTGCATTCGCGAGGCGGAGGCCGCGGGTTCAAATCCCGCCGAGTCCACCTAATTTACATTTCTAATACACTCCTTTTCAGATTTTGGGATAAGTGTTGCAAAACTGCAGCTCATCTCGCACCTCAGCCCAAATTTTCATTTCTTTCTTCTTTGTCAATTTTATATTACATTCTGTAAGTGAGGATGATTGCAATAAAAGTATCCACGAGTGAGTATTTGAGGATGGTAAGGTTACCAAGTTCTCCGACAATCAACAGATAAATAACAAAAAACTAAACAGCAAGCTCACTCTCAACCAGACTTATCGCCTTGTCTATTTCCTTCTTGAGGAATTCAGGCAGACCTTTTATGTCGATTTCCATGAATCCTCTTATGATGGCTGACGTAGCCTCGTCCCTTGTCAACCCCCTTGCCATTAAGTAGAATATCTCCTCCTCAGCTATCTTGCCTATCGCAGCTTCGTGGCTTAAATCCACGTTTGGATACCTCGCTTCAAGCTCTGGAATCGCGTGAATCGCTCCCTTCTCAGATAGCATCAGCCCGCGGCACTCGAGGTGTCCCCTGACATTTGCAGCGTTGCCGACGATATGCCCCCTCGCAATAACGCTGCCACCCTTGCTTATCGTTCTCGAGAGGATATCAGCACTGCTGTTTTCGCCCTCAAGAACGGCCTTACTGCCCGCATCTACTATCGAACCCTCCGTTGCGAGGATTATACTGCTGAAGATCGCTGTGGCGTCCTTCTTAAGGTAGGCGGTGGGATACATCTGGACGAGCTTAACGGGACTCAGGAGAACGTAATTGCTTATGTAAACTCCTCCTTCCTCCACAATAGCCGCACTCCTCGGTCTTACTTCAATTCCAGAATCCCAGCTGTGTATCATTGTAAAGGTGAGCTTTGCGTTCTTCTTGACGAAAAACTCGGATATTCCAATGTGCATTCCCGATGCAACACCGGGATGTGAAGCACAGCCCGAGATTATGTTTATCTCCGACCCCTCTTCGGCAATTATGATGTTGTGCACCTTCTGCTTCCTGATTCCTCGCAGGTACAGGCATGCTTCGACGGGGATATCTACTTTCTTACCGGGCAGAGCCCTTATGAAGTAACCGTTGAAGTCCTCAGCAGCGAGTCTGGTGTACTCGTCCTGATCCTGCTTTACGGCCTTCCAGAGGTAGTCCTTAACCCAGTCGTATTTCTCCATTGCTTGCTTTATTCCCATGACCTCGACGCCGTCGAGCCACTTGAGCGAGAACTTTACGTCTTGGTCAACTTGAAGGAAAGTTGCAGATCTCTCGTCGGGACTGAGTTCAGCCCCAACGCTTTCGAGCCTTTTCTTTACTTCTGGTTCGAGTTCGGGAATTCTCTCAGACATCTCCTGACACACCCCTCATAGCCGTACTTGCTTATATCCTCGAGAATGTCGTATGGATTACCTATGCACGAAATCCGACCTTTGTACAGAATGACTCCATAATCCGCATCAACGTACTTGAGTATGTGGCCTGTATGAGTAATTAACAGGCCTGCTTTCTCTCTTTCCTCTGCAGGCTTGTCCCTTTCCAAGAGAACCTTTATCGCATCGCCGACGATGGATATATTCTCGAGGTCAACTCCGCTGTCTGGCTCATCGAGCATTATGAAGTCCGGATTCAACAACAGGAGTTGTAGAAGCTCGGAGCGCTTGACCTCACCACCGCTAAAGCCCAAGTTTATATTTCTGTTGAGCATTTCATCCATCTTCATCATTTCGGCATACTCGTAAATTTTCTCCTCGCTCTGCCCGCCTATGCGTGCGCAGTGCTTCAAAACATCTATGAGTTTCACGCCACTGACCTTTGGAGGATTCTGGAAGGCTATGCCCATCCCTAACCTCACACGCTCATCTGTCGGCAAATTCGTTACATCACGACCCTTGAAAATTATCCTGCCATCGTAAATTCTGTAATTCGGATTGCCGATTATCGCTGAAAGCAGGGAGGATTTTCCGCTTCCGTTTGGGCCGAAAAGAACGTAAGTTTGACCTTTTTGAATGTAGAGGTTAACGTTCTGGAGAACCTTTTTACCCCCAACCTCGACACCCAGATTGATTACCCTGAGAATGTCCATACTCTACCCTGTCTGCCTCTAATTAAAAACCTTTGGATTCAAGGTTTTGAGGACGAAGTTATATCCAACAGCTGATCGGGTTTTACGATGATCCCTGCCACAAAGCACCCGTCGTAGGCATAAATCAGCTCGCCGTTGGGCCTTTTCGCAAGCTTGGGAATTTTCAGCTCGATAGTTTTGATAACACGTTCTTCCCCAGGTTCTGGAAGTTTCGTGCTGTATCTGAGAACATATAGGCCGGGAGTGCTGAAGTTGAAAGGAATACTCTTTTCTTCCTTTTCGATTAACACACGGCTTGCGGTGTGAGTCCATTCAACCACTTTCAGCTCCCTTTCTTTCAACCCGCTTTCGTTAAGGTGAGATATCAGAATGCCCACGTTGAAGGAAATGGTATCGTTGGTTATCGTGACGTTTGGATAGTATTTGCCTTCACTCCCATTGTACTTTTCTCCTCTCACCACGCCTTCAGGATACTGAATCGAAGAAACCACCCAGGATCCATTTTTATAAACAACGTTGATGTCTCCTATTCTCACACAGTCGATTTCATCCAGACGATACACACGCTCTATGGTGGGACCTGTGTAGCCTGGTGAGTAAAGTAGAAGGAATGCGTCGATGAGAATGACAAATGCCAGCACGAGCAAAACGAATTTGACCTTTCTATCCAACGTACCACCTCTCTCGCCAAATCTAAGTACCCGCTCCCATCGTAAAGAACTTTTCAGTTCGCAGGATTCCGCGAAGTGTCCTCACAATCACCTTTCTTGACAACAATAGTTGCCACGAATGTCTTTTGCCAGGCGTAAGTCAGCTCACCATTTTTTTCTGCCAGAACTGGCGTTCTAAGCTCGATGCTTTTTATGATACTACAATTAACCGGTTTCGGAATGTCGGTGCTATATCTGAAGGTCTTAAGCCCAGTAGTATCAAAACTAACGAGAATATTCCTTTCTACCTTCTTGAAATCCTCCAGCGTATGGCTGGAGAAAGTCCGTTCGATTATTTTTAGCTCCCTCTCTCTTTTCCCAGTTTCATTAAGGTGGGTTATCAAAATTCCTATGTTGAAGGATATCGTATCGTTGGTTACGGTAATATTAGGGCTGTAATCACCACCGGTGTAGTTCTCCCCCCTCAATATACCTCCAGGATACTGAACCGACGAGAGTACCCATCCTCCATTTCTGTCTGTAATTATGACCTCTCCAATTCTCAAGACGCTGATCTCGTCCAGAGAGCGTACACGATCTGTAGTCGGTCCAGTATAGATCGGTGTATTGAGCAGAAGAGCCACATCCACAGAAATAAGTACTGCCAGTATAAGCAGGATAACCCTAACCCTACCATCCAAAGTCATACCATTCCCCAAAAAATAGGGAAATTTATCACATATAAGGACTTACCAGAAGGACTTCTCCCGACACCGCATCGACTACGACCAAGCCACCCTGCATTATGCCGTTCTCAGGTTCGCCCTCGACTTCCACAATCCACACGAGTTTTTGCAAGCCTTTTTCCGGATATTCAACGCTTAGCTTGGCTTTTGAATGCACGATCTTCTTAAGATCAAATTGCTTGGTAGCTATTTCTATAGCCTCCTCCTTTGAGATATTCGGCTTTAGCTGAATCTCAACTTGGCGGAGTATCCCCATGTAGGACATCACCTGGCCAGTATTTGGATTTACGGAAATCACAACTCTGTTCGGAGTTTCCACGCCGAAGAGCGTCTCGATCCAGATAAACTGGTACTCTTTCCCGACTCCGTGGTCGAGGAGCCTTGCTTCAACGAGCTTCATGTTGGGTGACAAAGTTTTCGGTGGTTTTATATCAAGGTTCAGCCTAAGGTAGTAGCATGAGAAAGATTTGGTTAGTTGGACTTTTTCTAACTACAATTTTCACTGCATGCGTAACTATCCCAACCCCAGAGCCTGAAAAAACACCACGCTTTATAACTCCAATACCCCCACAGGAGACCGTTCATAGGTTTGTTCGTTATTACAACGAGCGGAATTCTTCAATGCTTTACTCGCTTTTCTCTGAGAAAGTAAGGGCAAATCATACAGTGGAGGAGGTTGAAAATCATCTAAGGCTTGCAGAAGTTTATGGGGTTAAAATAGTTGAGTGGAAGCAGGTAGGCAAAGAAAGGATTCTTCATCCCTATAGATTTTTAAATGTAAGTTTTATACTACAGTTGGATGGAAATGTTAGCAACGTGACGGTTTTACTTCCAACAGTGTTTGAGAATGGAGATTTCTTGATTGACAAATGGATATTCAGGGAGTTGGGTTGGGAGGAAATAGTGATGGAGCAGGAGCAGCAAAAAAGTGTACGGCTTTAGTTGTTCCTATGCCGGAAACTCCATCTCAAGCTATTCCAGAAGCTAAATACCTCGGCAAAATCGTTTTTGTCAGGTACGCTGTCATTCACCAAATACTAACCGAAGTAAACGAGTCTATGCACATGATGCATGGAGATACCTTTGTCCCACGCTTTAAGCTTGGTTAGAGCCTTACCCGCTGATTAAAGTTCACAACTATGGAAGGGTTGACGCGTGGTGTACCAAGATAAGGTGATTTTAGCAAGTCTTTCTAACTTGATGTATTTTTGTTCTCATTTTGTCGTTAATCGCTATCAAAGACTCTTAGTAATAACTCAGGCTAAGCAGTATGACCACCTTTATCTATTTTTAAGCTCTTTTGAGATCGTTCGCCCTTCATCGAACGTTTTTCACTGAATTTGGGTGTGGAGGGTAGGATACGAAAGATTTATATCGTTATGTCTCAGCGGACATAACGGTGTGAAGTATGAGAGCATGTGTAATTGTGCTGCTACTTGTAATTGCTGCACTGCTTGCCGGATGTGCTCAGGACATTCAGGATGCGGAAAAGATGGCCAGCGATACCGGGCAAGCTTCCGGAAGTGAAAGCACTGAAAAGGTCGTTCTCAAAGTCTTTCATGCAGGCAGCTTAACCGAGCCCATGAAGGCCTTCAAAAAAGCCTTTGAGGAGAAATATCCAAATGTCGAGGTACAATGCGAGGCTGCTGGAAGTGCAGCGACGATAAGGAAAGTCACCGAGCTTGGCAGAACTGCAGACATCGTTGCTTCAGCTGACTACACACTCATACCAAAGATGATGTATCCTGAGTACGCGGACTGGACGATAATGTTTGCAAAGAATCAGATCGTGCTCGCGTACACAGATAAGAGCAAGTATGCAGACGAGATAAACTCGGAGAACTGGTACCAGATTTTAAGAAGGCCAGATGTTAAGTTTGGTTTCTCAAATCCGAATGACGACCCATGTGGATATCGCTCCCAGATGGTTCTTCAGCTTGCAGAGTTTTACTACAACGACTCAACGATTTACGACGACCTCGTTGCGAAGCACTCGAATTTAAAATTCGTGGAGGAAAATGGGACTTACGTGCTCAGAATGCCGAAATCGGAGGACATAAATCCTGACACAAGCAAACTGATGATTCGGAGCATGGAAATGGAACTGATTCACGGAATTGAAACTGGAGAGATTGACTACTACTTCATCTACCGCAGCGTTGCCCAGCAGCACGGCCACAAGTTCGTTGAGCTTCCACCACAAATAGACCTGAGCAGCGCCGAATATGCAGATATCTACAAAAAAGTAAAGGTCGTGCTGGCAAATGGTAAAGAAGTGGTGGGTAAGCCGATTATATACGGCATCACAATTCCAAAGAATGCGGAGCACAAAGACTACGCGAAGAAGTTCGTAGAGCTCGTGATAAGCGAGGAGGGACAGAAGATTCTCGAAGAACTTGGCCAGCCACCTGTTGTACCGGCTGGAGTGGACAATGCGGACAAGCTGCCAGAAAATCTGAAAAAGTACGTAAAACCATGAGGTTGAAGTTTTCTATATTTTTGGCAATTTTTTCATCCTTCATCGTGCTCTTCATTCTGCTGCCAATAGTTACAACGCTCTCTGCCCAATTTTACGACTTCGACGGACTTATAGAAGCGTTGGGAGATAGAGCAGTCTGGAACTCCATACTTTTGACGTACTATGCTGCCCTGATTTCGACGTTAATAGCGGTCATTTTTGGCACGCCCCTTGCGTATGCCCTCGCGAGGTACAGCTTTCCGGGCAGGAGCGTAGTAGAAGGTGTTGTTGATGTCCCGGTGGTAATTCCACACACCGTTGCAGGCATAGCGCTGCTTGCGGTCTTTGGCTCGAACGGACTCATCGGTAGCTTTTCACCTGTGAAATTCGTTGATGCGTTGCCAGGCATCGTTGTTGCAATGCTCTTCGTGTCCGTGCCCATCTACCTGAATACTGCAAGAGAAGGTTTCGCAAGCATTGACGTAAGACTTGAGCAGGTTGCAAGAACGCTTGGCGCATCGCCAGCGAAAGTCTTCTTTACAGTTAGTCTCCCCCTCGTTGTAAGACATATCGCAGCCGGAGCCGTCATGGCGTGGGCGAGGGCTATAAGCGAATTTGGGGCAATCGTCGTAATTGCCTACTATCCGATGGTCGCCCCAACGCTGATTTACGAGCGTTACATCTCTGCTGGCCTTTCAGCAGCGAGACCTATAGCAGTAATTCTGATTCTGCTGAGTCTGGCGGTGTTTGTAGTACTCAGGCTTCTATTGTGGGGCAGGAACAGTATCAAAGCCTATGGCGTCGGCAGAGGCAGGAATGGAGGGTAGGAGGTATGGGATTGGGGCAAACATTCCTTGAAGTGAACGCTGAAAAAGACTTTGGAAACTTCAAACTCGACGCGGAGTTCAGCATGGATAGGGGTTACTGCGTTGTTCTCGGTCCGACCGGAGCTGGTAAGAGCCTCCTGCTTGAAATTATAGCTGGAATTTTAATGCCAGACAGGGGGAAAGTAATTATAGATTGTGAGGACGTAACGGGGCTCCCACCGGAAAGGAGGGGTATAGGTTTTGTTCCGCAGGATTATGCGCTGTTTCCCCACATGAGTGTCTACGGGAACATTGCGTACGGTCTGAAGGCGAGAGGTGCTGACAAAAGTGATATCAGAAGTGCAGTCGAGGAAATAGCGGAAAATCTCGGCATTTCTCACCTGCTTGACAGGAAACCTGCAACACTCAGCGGAGGAGAAAAGCAAAGGGTTGCGCTTGCAAGGGCTCTCGTGATACAGCCCAAGCTAATTCTCCTCGATGAGCCTCTCGCAGCGGTAGATTTGAGAACCAAGGAGAAACTAATGAATGAACTGAAATTCGTTCACAGAGAATTTGGTATTCCCGTTATCCATGTAACCCACAGCTTAATTGAAGCTGCCACGCTTGCCGACGAGATAGCAGTTATGATGAATGGCAGGATTGTGGAAAAGGGTGATGCAAAGAAAGTACTTTCATCTCCAAGTAAGGAAGTTGCGGATTTTCTGGCGGTGAAAGGTTTATTTAAGAAACTGCTCGATATACTTGATTGAGCATGGAGCTTAAGTGGCGCATATGGTTCGAAAAGGATGGAAAGCACGTTATGGGCAAAGGTGGAGCGGAGATACTGAGGGCGATAAAAGAACACGGTTCGCTGGCAAAAGCTGCAAAAGCTTTAGGTATGTCCTATCGCTTCGCCTGGAAGTATGTAACTAAGATGGAGAAGACCCTCGGAGAGAAAATAGTTGAGAGGGAGAGGGGTGGCAGAGAAGGTGGTGGGGCAAAACTTACCAAGCTTGGTGAGGAGATACTGAGAATGTACGAAGAGGCAGAAAGGCTGTTCTCTGCTCGTTCTGGCGGAGTTGAAACACTTGGCAGGGTTGAAATAAGGGATGGTGAGAGAGTAATCGTCCTAAAGCTGCCGGACATTGAGGCTGAGGAGGGCGATGAAGTCAGGCTGAGGGTGTGGTTGTAGTTTTCTATTATTATAATACTAATACTATTTTAGATTGTAATTATGTTTGAGACAAAGAATACAAGCAAAAATGGGAACGCTTAAATATATTTTTTACCGGCTGTTTTCAGAGGTGGAAGGGTGGATTGGGCTTTCCTCGATGAAGAAATAGTTTATGATGGTTCTCAGCTCAAATCTCTCTGGGCCTTTACCGTGCTCGGTATTAAGGAGGACAGTATAATCTCATTCATCGGTCCATGTGACGTGAAGACGGAACACATGATTGACCTTCAGGATGTCGTGGAGGGTGACGTTATCTATTCACCCCTCATGCTCCACTTTATAGTCGAACATTTCGATGAAGTCAGTATGCGCCTCACTGCGACGAGGCAGAGACTGCTCGTAAACATTGCCAAAGAATTTCTCAACGTTGAAAGGGAAGGGAACGACCTTTATTATGGAGGCAAAAAGCTGAGCGTTAGCATTGCTACGATCTCGCCGATTTCAGCAAAAATCCACCTTGGAATAAACGTCGAAAGCGACGAATATGCGTCTCTGAGTGAAATGGGCTTCGAAAATGTCAGGGAGCTTGCAATTGATGTCTGCAGAAAGTACGCCTATGAAATAGAAGATATAGAAGAAGATATTAGAAAAACAAGACCAGCAAGCAGCTTTTAAACAAATTCAACTATTCAGCTTGCCTGCTTTTCGAGGGCGATCTCTATTGTCGAGACGTTGACCCTCCTTCCCTCCGAATCAAGCTCCTCAGTGTCGATGTTGATACTTTTCACGGTCACATTTGGCATAAAGCGGTTTCTGACTATCTCTGCCACATCGACAGCTCTGCTAATCGCCTTGCCCCTCGCCTTTATAACAACCTCACTTGCCCCCTCATTAAATTGCGTCAACGCAGCAAGAACGTAGTTCATTACGGGCTTGTTACCGACGTAGACCACATGCTCCTCTGCCATGCCTGATCACCTCCGTCATGCAGTGCATAGCCAGACGTTATTTAAATTTTGTTCCATCTTATCTGGAAAAGTCTATAAACCACCAAGCTATACTCAAATTCGTGAAAAAAATCTGTATCGTGCTCCTGCTCCTCATGTGTGCTGGCGTGGCAAAGGGGGAAGTCGTTGTCAGCGTTAGCGCTGATTATACTTTTATCTCTCCCGAACTCGTTAGAGATACCTTCACACTTACGTTCAAGAACATGGATGAGAACACCACGTTTCTAAGCCTCGAACTTCCGATGCAGCTTATCGTCGAAAACTTCAGCGTGAAGGATATTCCCGCTGGTCATCTTAGTTATGACGTGAAAACGCTTAACGGGGGGAAGATTCTCCTTCTCAGGATTTCAAAACCCCTCTCACCTTTCGAGGAGTACAAGGTCGTTCTCGAGGGTAACGTTAGGGGTCTCACCGACACGCTGGGAAATGGAATGTACAGGTTTACAGCAGTTGAGTATCCCGAATACTTCAACTCGATAGGAATCCCCGTAGATTCTATACACATATCTGTAGTGTTTCCCCAGAAGTTTCTGTACACTTACCGAGTAACGTCCGTGAGCTCCAACTCCCAGATATTCTACAGCCCATACAACAGCGTGCAGAAGGTCGAGTGGGACTTTGTTAATCCAAAGAGCCAGGTAGTTGCGTTCATCCAGTTTGAGGAAATTCTCAACTTCATGACACTGAACATCCTCGGAGCATCGATGGTCTTTGGCGCGTTTTTAATCCTCCTTTACATGAGCTATCGCTCGGAGAAGAAGTACAAGCAGATGAAAGTACTCGTTGGCACTCCATGGGGTGGAGACATAGTTTCCAAGCTCAGGGAGATGCTCGGAAAAGCGAAGGAGGAAATACTGATTACATCTCCCCACATATACTACACTGACTGGCTAACTGCCGAACTAAAACCTGCCATCGACAGAGGTGTGAGAGTTAGAATTATAACCTGGCCGAGCTATGATAGAAAACCTTTCAGGAGTGTCGAGGAAGTTTACGAGGACAAGAAGCAATACTTCACCCTCAAGAGGTTCCTTGAAATGTTCCCCCAAGGGACTGTAAGGCTGAACGACAATATCCATGCAAAAATGGCTGTCGTTGACGGAAAAGAAGTTCTGATCACCACGGCAAACCTCACCCAGACCGGTCTGTGGGAGAACTACGAAATAGGCTTCTGGGCAGATAATGAGGAACTTGCAAAACAGGCGAAAAGTTTCTTTGAGACGGTGTGGAATTCCGAGGACACAATAGAACTCGATGAAGATACCCTCGAGCCAAAGATTGCGTGGGCCGAGATAATGGACAGAAAACGGAAGAGGGAGGTGAAAGAGTGAGGGTCGTATTTGACGACATAGGGAGTTTTCCCCTGCCAGATGGGGTGACGAGGGACTGGGTTAACGAAAACGTGGACACGAAAGAATACGAAGAACTCGTCCAGCGAACGTTTTTGCTTAAGGCGAAGGTAGTGCAGTGTCCAAATTATCCTCAGTTTAGAGATATGGTGGAGCAGTTCATGTCGATAATAAGGAATCCAGAGTATCAGGAGGACGCATACCTCGTTTCGAGGAAACACGCGGTCATAAGGGAAGTTGAGGCAATCAAGTCAATGAAGTACGACGGCAATATCAGAATCTGCGTTACCGGCCCCCTCGAGTTGTACTACAGGGAGTTCGGCCCCGTGATATACGACGACCTCCTCGAAAACATAGCCATATCCGTTTCCCGCTTTGCAGCAAATGCGATGAACGACTTGAACGTGTGCTCCCTTAGTGTTGACGAGCCGAGCCTTGGTATCAACCCAGAGTTACAGCCCAGCATTGAGCAGCTCAAGCTTGCGTATGGGCCTTTTAGCTTTGATGTTGACGTTCAGATTCATCTTCACTCTCCTCTATACTACACGCAACTCCTCGAAGTTGACGAAATAGATGTTTTTGGTGTCGAGGCTGCTAAGGATGAAAAAGTGCTTGACTTCGTTGATGCTGAAGAGGTCGCTTCGGCAGGCAAGCGCCTTAGGATTGGGGTTGCAAGAACGGACATAGATGCAATACTTGCCGAATTCAATCAGAGGCACGGCGTAAACGCATGGCAAAATGCGGAACTCGCGGTAAAGGCGATAGACGAAATAGAGAGCGTTGAGGTTATAAAGAAGAGGTTGGAGAAGGTATATGACAGGTTCAGCGATCTCCTTGCGTACATTGGCCCAGATTGTGGGCTGTTCAGCTTCCCTAACCAGGAGTGCGCACTTAAGCTGCTCGAAAACGTAAGGGAGGCGCTCGAGGGGTTGGGATGGACTACCTGAGCTACTTCCTGACGAGCTTTGCGACACTCTTCGTAATCGTGGATCCACCGGGCAACATACCTTTCTTTATAGCGCTGACAGAGGATTTGCCAGTGGAGCTCAGGGAGAAAGTCTCTAAGAAGGCAACAGCAATTGCAGCAACTCTGCTAACGTTCATTGCACTGACCGGTGGACTGATCCTGCAGTTCTTTGGCGTTTCAATTGATGGTCTGAGGATAGCCGGCGGTATTCTCCTCTTCCTTGTTGCCCTCGACATACTCAAAGGCGGCCCGGCGAAGGAAGTTTACGTGAAGAGAGGGATGGAGAGCAAGGACATCGACAGTCTGGCAGTCTTTCCAATAGCTTTGCCTCTCTACACTGGCCCTGGTGCAATAACGGCGGCAATAGTTCTTGCTTCTGAGGCTGGAAACGTGTTGGGAATGGCCCTTCTTCTACTCAGCATTGCGGCCATTTACCTTATCGTGAGGCTTACACACATCTACAGCAATCAGATCATATACCTGCTGGGCAAGAGTGGGGCGGACATCGTTGCGAGAGTTATGGCCATATTCCTCGCTGCGATAGCCGTCGAGTACATCTCCGAAGGTATAAGCGGAAAGCTCTCCTCCATGCTTTAAAATCGGGTGGGGTGAATGGCGGAAGTTTGCAAGCCTGCTGTGGGTGTTGGAGCCGTAATTGTGGAGAACGGGAAGATTCTCTTGGTTAAGAGAGCGAACGAGCCTAACAGGCTCAAGTGGTCTATACCGGGAGGTTGCGTAAACGTTGGCGAGTCGCTGGCCGAGGCATTAAAGAAAGAGATTAAGGAGGAGTGCGGCCTCGAAATTGAGGTGGGAGACGTTGCGTGTGTTAGTGAGGAGGTATTTAGAGATGGAGACGAAATAAAGTTTCACTACGTCATAATAGACTTCTACGCAAAGATCGTTGGAGGACGGCTTGAAGTGGGGAGCGACGCTCTGGATGCAAAATGGGTAAACCTTGAAGAGGTGGATAGCCTCGACGTTGTCGATTTTGTAAAGCGCTTAGTCGATAGGATTCTGGGCAGAAAGAGCGGGATATATCTGAAGTGAATGCAGAACTAAAGTTCAAACTTTTCCGCCTCACTATATGGCGTCGTCATGAGCTTCCGTATTTTTTCGGCAGTTTTCTTTCCGATTTTTGGAACCTTCATTAATTCTTCCTCGCTCGCCGTCGCTATTCTCTCTATGGTCTGAAAGTGCTCCAGCAAGTTTCTTGCAATCACTGGCCCTATATCTGAGATTGCAGAAACGACGTACTCCTGCATCTCTTTCAGAGTTTTCTTCGTTTTTCCAGCGTGAAGTACGATTTCCCTTTTCCTGAATTCCTGCTCCCTTCTCGCAAGAACGGCAATGAATTCAGCAGTTTCATCTGCAGACCTCGTCTGCACGATTGGAATGCCTAAATCGACGGCTATTGCTGCAATCGCACCTCTGATTGCGTTTGGATTGAGTCTGCCATAAATACCTTCCCCCTCTATTATGAGCACAGGCCTTGGATAATGCTTCTTCAGCCTTACAAGCTGGGAAAAGATATCCCTGTCTTTGTTAACTATGCTTTCCACGAAATCTTCGGTAGTTTTCCTTTCTATCGCAACTCTGTCGCTTACGACGTAGTCTGCAACCTCGAGATTCTGTATTTTAATGGAAAAACCGAGTCTGCTGAGCTTTTTCGCAATTCCCGAGCTGGACTCTCTTGAATCCACATATACGACGGCCTTTGGGATTTCCTCTGGCAAGGATACTGGTTTCGCGAAATCTTCCAGGCTTGCCTGCCCTCTTGGCTTTAGACTTTCCTTCAGCTCATAGAGCTTCAGGTACATTGCCTTCTCCTTCCTCATGCTGGCCCAGTAGTATGCCTCATCTCTTGTCCCCTTCGTTATCAGAACGACGATTCTGCCCTCCCTTGCCCTTCCAGTTCTTCCTTTCCTCTGAATTGCTCTTATCTCTGAAGGTACAGCCTCGTAGAACACGACGAGGTCTGTTGAGGGAATATCAAGACCCTCTTCACCGACTGATGTTGCAACGAGAACTTTAATCTCCCCGCTCCTGAACCTTTCGAGGGTTTCCACCTGCTCCTTCTGGCTCATTCCCTTTTTCTCGAACCTCTTTGCCTGTCCCACGAAGCGAGAAACGGGAATTCCCTCCTTCTTCAGCTCTTCGACTATCACCTCTGCGGTATCCCTGAAGTTCGTGAAAACTATAATTCTGGAATCCGGTTTCTCTTCGAGCTGTTTCTTCACGACTTCTTTTAGCTTTTCGAGTTTTGGATGTTCTGCCCTGCAGCCTGCTGCCTTTGTGACAGCCCCCATAAAAAGGGGGTCACCTATTATGCTCTTCGCAGCCCTGCTCCCACCCTTCGACCTCGCCTCCCTTATTAGCCTCTTCAGGTACTCTTTGAGCGCGTCAAGGCCCTGCGTCTCTATGAGTTCCATACCATGTTGGATTTTCAGTACTTCAGCGAGTACCGAAACAGCCTCGAACAACCTTGAGTCTCCAGTTTCGGCTGCCTCAGCCTGAAGACTTTCCTGCAGAGCCAGCAGCTCCTTTTTGCTCAATCCTTCAGCAGTTACGCCGAGCCTTTCGAGCTTTTTGAATCTCAGCTTCAGCGCTTCCTCAAACTTCTGCCTTACTGCCTTGAGTTCTTCCGGCATGTCGACTTTTATCCATTCGATTTTCCTGCTGAAGACGTACGGCTTTACGTCCTCGTCGTGCTCTGTTCTGATTTCTATTTCTTCTATTCCGAGATTTTTGATTACTTCTCTAATTCTCTCCACGTCGCTTCCGGGGCTTGCAGTCATTGCGAGAACGAGCGGCTTTTTTGCCTCCTCGAAGTATTTCTCGGCGATGTAAACATAGGAATATTCACCAACTGCTCTGTGCGCTTCATCAAATGTGATATGTACTACATCTTTGAGCGAAATCCTGCCAGCGAGGACGTCGTTCTCCACAACCTGCGGCGTCGAAACAATTAACCTTGCTTTCTCCCATAACTCCGCTCTCTTCTCTGGCGGAGTTTCTCCGCTGAGAGCTATGACTTCTTCAGAGTTAAGTCTGAGGTTTTTCCGGAAAAAGGAGGCGTGCTGCTCCACGAGGGGTTTCGTGGGTGCGAGGACGAGAGCCTTTCCACCCTCGTTGTGAAGCCTTGAAGCGATTACGAGGAGAGCTACGGCTGTCTTGCCAAGACCTGTGGGAAGAATAACAAGGGTGTTACGCATCAGTGCCGTTGCGGCTATTGCAATCTGATATGCTCTCCTCTCTATTGCGTTTTCTTTTATCAGTGGATGGGAAACGTATTCCACGCTAAAAGTTTGCGTCCAGTAAATAACCTTTGTTCTGTATCATCATGCGTCAATCGAAGAATACAAATATGATCAGAAAATAATCAGCACCATTATGATGAAAATTAGCGACCACAGCGACAAGCAAAGTACTGAGGTCACTCGGGCTCCGACAGGGATAGACAGACTTGACGAGGTGTTGAGGGGCGGAATTCCCGTACCCTCACTCGTTTTACTGCTTGGAGATGTGGGCACAGGAAAAAGCGTCATATGCCAGCAGTTCCTCTACAAACAGGCTCAGATGGGATTATACAGCGTTTACTTATGCATAGATCATCCTCCTGAGGAAGTCAGAGAGAATATGCGCAGCCTTGGCTGGAACACTGAGAAACTCGAAGAAGAGGGGTTATTGAAATTCATAGACCTGTTCCTTGGGAGGGGTTACGATTACGAGTACATCTGCTCAACCCTCGAGAAGTATATAAAAGAGTCGAACAGGTTTGTTGTGGATTCAATATCCTCTATTGCCTTCATCTATGGAGAAAAACTTGCCTACGATCTGATTCAGAAAATTCAGGGATGGAACAGAGAAGGCAGGGGTGTTGGGATAATAAACGCAGTCAGAGGCATGCACAGCCAGAGCTTTGAAGTTGCGCTTCAGCAAGCGTGCAGCAACGTAATCCTTCTGGAAATGAAGGAAAATGGCAGGTTTTTGAGAGTCGTGAAGACGACAAGAACATCACACATGACTGAGGAGTTTGGAGTGGAGATTGACGAGGCGGGAATAAGGCTGCTTTGATTAAACTTCGACGCCCATCTTTATTTGCCAAATTTTTGGTAATGCCTTTCCAAAACTGTTAATGTGGGCAAATCGTCAATCTTTACCATTCCATATTGCCTGTGCATTTATCCCTACAAAACCCTTTTAAACAAGTTGGGGAAAAGGCTGCCTGATGGACGTAGTGACAATTAATGTTGGTAAAAAAGGATTGACGGAAAACTTAATAAACGAGATAAATCTGCAGCTTGAGAAGCGGGGCGTCGTAAAGGTTAGAATGCTCCGCAATTTCAGGGCAGGTGGAGATAAAAAGGAGCTTGCCCGGGAAATAGCTTCAAAAGTTAAGGGCAGGCTTGTTGACTTCAGAGGATTCGTGCTAACCTTTGAGAGGTGTTGATATGGCGACGGTGTATGACGTTCCGGCAGACATGCTGATCCAGCGCGTGGCTGAAAAGCTCAAGGAAATGCAGGAGATTGAGCCTCCGGAATGGGCGATGTTTGTAAAGACAGGTGTGCATAAAGAGCGCTCACCAGAGCAGGAAGACTGGTGGTATATCAGAGTTGCAGCAATCCTGAGAAAGGTTTACACTGACGGGCCAGTGGGTATAGAGCGCCTTAGAACTGCTTACGGCGGGAGGAAGAGGAGAGGTGTCGAGCCCCCCAAGTTCATGAAGGGGAGTGGCTCCATAGTCAGAAAAGCCCTTCAGCAGCTCGAAAAAGCGGGCTTCGTTAAGAAGACGGAAGAGGGAAGAATTGTAACCCCGCAGGGGAGGTCTTTCCTCGACAAGGTTGCTACTGAACTCCACAAAGAGCTCTCCCAGCAGATTCCCGCCCTCGCAAAGTATTGAGGACGTCGAGGGTGATTGAATATGGATGAACTTGAAGAGATCAGGCGACGCAAGTTGATGGAGCTGCAGGCTCAGAGGCAGCGGGAGCTGGAAGAGCTCCAGAGGCAGCAGGAGCTCCAGAGACAGGTAGAGATGCAGAAAAAGGCTATTCTGAGGGCAATTCTTGAACCTGAGGCGAGGGAGAGGCTTTCGAGGGTTAAGCTTGCACATCCCGAGGTTGCCGAAGCGGTTGAAAACCAGCTCATCTTCCTTGCCCAGTCGGGCAGGATAACTACCAAAATAAGTGATGAGATGCTTAAGGAAATTCTCAAACGGGCTATGCCAAAGAAGAGGGAGCCCAAAATTATCAGGAAGTGATACATATGGGAAAGAAGACGGTTGGAGTTAAAAAGAGGCTTGCAAAGTTCCTCAAGCAGAACAGGAGAGCCCCGGTGTGGATAACGCTCAAGACTAAGAGGAGAGTTTTTGGAAGCCCCAAGAGGAGAAACTGGAGAGTTACAAAGCTGAAGGTTTAATGTTTTGAGGTGTTGAATATGGCGAAGATCGTTGTGGAAAGGGTATACTCTCTGAGGCTCAAGCACAAGATGAAGCGCTATCCGAGATGGCTCAGAGCGAAGAAGGCCGTCAAGTATGTCAGAAACTTCCTGAGCAAGCACATGAAGGTCGAGCCCGATAAGGTCAAGATTGACGCAAGCATCAACGAGAAAATCTGGGAGCGCGGAGCCCAGAAACCACCTACAAGGATAAAGATCAGAGCCGTCAAGTTCGACGACGGCATAGTAGAGGCAGAACTCGCCTGATTCCATGCTCGCCATTCGGGGCAACCCCCTAATAGGCCTCTACATAAGAGCGAACGAGCACGCAGCGGTACTTGGAGTTGACGACGAGGCAGCGAAGCAGATGCTGAAGGACAAGCTCGATGTCGAGGTTGTCGTTACGACGATAGCAGGCTCTGAACTCGTTGGAGCGATGGCCGCAGCGAATTCCAACGGGATAGCGATAAGCAGCCACGCGACATCCAAGGAAATTGAAAGGCTCAGCAAGGTCTTCGACGTTCACGTAATCGAGACACACATGACATGCCTCGGAAATATCGTCTGCGTTAACGACAGGGGCGCAATAGTGCATCCAGAGGCAGAGGAGAAGCTCGTGGCTCAGGTCAGCAAAGCGCTGGACGTTGATGTGGTTAAGGGCACCATTGGCGGAATCAAAACAGTAGGGATGGCTGCAGCCGTAACGAACAATGGAGGACTGTTAAACCCAAACGCCAACGAGTGGGAAATCAAAAGGGTCGAAGAGGCACTCGGCGTGGAAGTTGGGGTTGGAACCGTGAACTTCGGGCACGACATGGTTGGAACTGGGCTTGTTGCGAACACCAAAGGATATATCGCTGGCAGGGACACGACGGGTTTCGAGCTGGGTGTTATTGAAGAAGCACTGGGCTTTGTGAGGTGGTAGAAATGTTTGAGGTTGTGGGGACGTTTAGGGTAGGTAAGGACTGGATGAAATTCAGAAAGGTCGTTAACGCACACAACGAAAGGTTCGCTCTGGAGAAAGTTTACTCTCTCCTCGGAAGCAACCACAAGGTCAAGAGAAATCTGATCAGGGTAGAAAGCATCCGGAAGGTAGAGTGATATGACTGCACAGCAGCAGGAAGAAATTGCGAGAAAAGTTCAGGAGAGACTCCTGCTTCTCCAGCAAATCCAGAGCGAGAGTGAGGCAATCCAGAGAAGAATCATAGAACTCGAAGTCGTTCAGTCCGAGCTTGACAGAACCATAGAAAGCCTTGAGTACTTCGATTCTCTCGACGGAAGCGTTGAGGCTCTCATGAACCTCGGTGGAGGCGTTTTTGCGTACGTTGATGTGAAGGATTCCAAGAAGATGCTTGTCGATATCGGAGCGGGAGTAATTGTTGAAAAGGAAGTTAAAGATGCAATAGAAACCCTTAAAAAGAAGAAGGAGAAGATTCAGCAGAGTGTTTTGAAGTTCGAGCAGATTCTTCAGCAGCTTGCAGCTCAGGCTGAGCGCATACAGGCTGAGATAGCTGAAATGACGAAAGAAAGGTGAAATTAGAGCATGTTCAAGTTTTTAAAGGAGAAGCTAAAGTCGTTCAGGAAGAAAGTCGAGGAGATCGAGAAGAAAGAAGAGGAGAGGGCCGTCGAGGAGGCCAAAGCTGAGGAGAGAGTAGAAGCCGTCAGCAAGGTTGAGGAGAAGGTAGAAGCGGAGGTTAAAGCCGAGCCAGCACCAGCAGCAAAAGTAGAAGTAAAGGAAACGAAGCCCGCAGAAAAAGACAAGAAGCTCGTGAAGCCCAGGATAGGGATAAAAGAGAAAGTTTCTGCCCTCATTTTGAGGAGAGAAATCGTTATCGATGAGGGCAAGCTCGACGAAATACTTCCCGAACTTGAAATTATTCTCCTCGAAAGTGATGTTGCTTTTGAAGTTGTGGAAGAAATCTCCGATAAACTCAGGCAGAGGCTTGTGGGCAGGACGAAGAAGGTTGGAGAAAAGCTCTCTGACATAGTTCTCGACGAGTTAAGGGCAATTATAAAGGAAATTCTCGATACAAACAAGTTTGACTTTGATGCGTACATCGAAGAAGCTCTCAAAGAGAAAAAGCCTCTCAACATCATCTTCGTAGGTGTTAACGGAACAGGAAAAACGACGACGATAGCCAAGCTCGCAAAAAGGCTTACGGACAGAGGTTACAGCGTTGTACTCGCTGCAGGCGACACATTCAGGGCGGGAGCCATAGAGCAGCTTGAGGAGCATGCGAATAGACTTGGTGTCAAGTTGATAAAGCACAAAGCCGGGGCTGATCCGGCAGCCGTAATCTACGACGCTATAGCTCACGCAGAGAGCAAGGGCATCGATGTCGTGCTTGCGGACACTGCGGGAAGGATGCACACAAAGAAAAACCTGATAGACCAGCTTGAAAAGATAAAGCGCGTAACGAAGCCAGATTTAACGATTTTTGTTGACGAGAGCATAGCCGGAAACGATGCCGTTGAGAGAGCGAGAATGTTCAACGAGGCTGTTGGAATAGACGGTAGCATATTAACGAAGCTCGATGCAGATCCAAAAGGTGGGACCGCAATATCAATCAGCTACGTTACGGGCAAGCCCGTTCTGTTCATTGGAGTGGGCCAAGAGTACGATGACCTGGTGAAATTCGACTCGGACTGGCTTATAAAGAGGATATTTGACTAAACTTTGAAGCTTCAGCACTCTATAACGAACCTCCATTCTCTTCTGATTTCTGGAGGTTCTGCGGATACCTGATTCCTACGCATGAACACGACGTCTTCAAAATCCATTACTTCCATCATCCGTCTGATGTTCTTAAGCAGGCATCCGGGGATTCTTACGTTTACACATCTGTACGCAGCGTCAAGATAATCGTACAGAGTGTCTTTCTCCATATCGTAACCCGCTCTCAAAAGTCTCCCCTCGATGCCAGGGTGAATGGAGCATGGCTGGAGCATGAACTCATCCATTCCGCGCTCGTATCCGATCTCCGCAATTTGCTGGAGCTCTGTGTCGTTTATTCCTGGCAGGTAGATGGTTCTCAAGACTCCGATTGATT
Source organism: Archaeoglobus veneficus SNP6 (assembly GCF_000194625.1). NCBI lineage: Archaea > Methanobacteriati > Methanobacteriota > Archaeoglobi > Archaeoglobales > Archaeoglobaceae > Archaeoglobus > Archaeoglobus veneficus. The sequence continues at coordinate 1,577,637 of NC_015320.1, forward strand.
TCGATGCCGCAACGATGTCCATTGCCTTCAGCACGTTTTCGAACATGTCAACACCAGTAATGCGGGCGTAACTCTCTCTGTTTGAGGCGTCGAGGCTTATCATTACTATGTCTGCATCGACCTCTTCTTTGAGAAGTGTACCGTTCGTCTGCAGGTCTATTCTTGCTTTGAATCTTTTTCTGAGTTCAGATATTATGCAGGAAAGCTTTTCGTGGCCAACTATGAGTGGCTCTCCGTACTGGGAGATTGTTATTGCCTTTGGGTTTAGATCTCCGTAGTATCCGGGTTTGGGGGCTTTTCCAGCCTTTAATGCTGAATACGAGTAACAGAATACACATTTAAGGTTACAGGCAGACGTAATCTCGTAGCTCGGGTGGTGTTTTGGCTCTTCGACGTCCTCAATACCTTCGCAGTGGATACAGTGAGAGGGATACTCGGCTTCTTCAACGAATCTTTCCAGCTCCTTGAGATAACTCCTGCTTACAATTCGCATGGTCATCTTATATCATCTCCAGATATCGCCCGATAAAATGAGTATATAACAGTCATCCAAGCAACTTCTTCAGAAATGAGACGTTCTCTGCAACGAGTTTAGCACTTCCAAATATCTCAACGATGTGGTTTTCGGATTTAAGTGCTTTAAAGATCTCTGCTGGCAAAGAGGAATCAAGGAGTGATAGGTTGTGAATCTCCCTACCGTTTCTGAGCTCACTTGCACCCCAGTGGATCGCAGCACACTTCAGAGTCGAGAGCTTTTCGATGTTTTCTTCGAGGATTTTCCTGTCGAAGAGGCTTGCAGCCCAGAGCAGGGAGGTATTTACAACGATTTCGACTTCCCTTTCTGCAACCGCCAGTATTTCGTCAACGCTGTCCATGAATGCGCCTTTCCTACCCATTTCAACGGCAACGAGCGGATGGACATCCTTCACGACATTAACGCATTTAACAACGTTTTCAATCTGTTCTTCTACGCTCAGCCTTCTGAACCTCCTGCCGGTATGCAGGATGGCATAGCCGAGGGGTACAAAGTCGAAGAACTCAACGATTGTCTTTACAAAGCTCACGAATTCCTCGTCACCTGCGTTCAGTCTGACTCTGCTGAAGTCCTCTCTGCCGTAGAGGAGGTGAAGGAAAATCTCGAAGTCGTATTCTTTACAGAAGTTTCTCAACATTCGCCTGACATCGGGATTAAATATCCTTTCAAGTCTCTCTGCCTCCTCAAAATCTACGCTGAGTTCGAGAATGGAAAAATCGCCAGTAGTGCGCATTATGTCGTAGCTATCTCTGAGAATGGAGTGCATATTGCCTTCAAGTTTTGCCGCCGGGTTCCAGCCAAAATTCATCGGAATTATTTCTGGAAAAGATTTTACTTAATCTTTCTGGAAGTCTAAAAATTAGGTCAGTTAAAACATTAAATAGAAATAAAAAGGTTAGATCTTACCCTTGAGATATTCTGCTCCCTCTTCAACGATTATCTTCGTCGGCGTCGGGAGCTTCTGGCTAGCCCTGCGCAGAGCATCCTTAGCGAAGTCGAAAAACTCTGGCTTCGTCCACAGACTCATTATCTTCGTGCCGGGGAGAACCCTCGCTGCAAGTCCAACAGGCTTGCCGAAGGCGGCTCTCATTCCCTGTGAAATTCTGTCTGCTCCAGCTCCAACTGCCATTCTGTGCTCTCTCAAAACGTGGTGCGGGTATATCCTTACTTTCAGGAAGTAGTTGCTGCTTCCTGCACGTTTCGCTATGTACTTGTTTGCAGCTATACGTGCAGCCTCGAGAGCTGTGTCTCTTACTTGCACACCCTCGGTTGCAACGAGTGTAAGCTTTACGGGGAAAGTAGCGGTCTTGTTGCCCATCTCAAACTGCCTGAGCCTCAGACCTGGAGCACCATCGATATATTCCCTTCTCGTATACGGCCTTTCGAGCCTCCTGAACATTCTTGCCGGTTTCTTTGCCATAAGCGTCACCCTCTTTTCAGCGTGAGCCGTGTGCTATTTAAAGCTTCCGGGGGCTTTGAGTTGAATTTTGTTTTATTAACTATGTTTTTGAAGATACTGCTTTTTGGAAAAACTTTAATTAGACTAAAACTTAGTTGGATTGGAAATTTTTATGCTATGGGTTGTGTTTACTATGGTCGTAAAGTGTTTGACAAAAGTGTAATGAGGTAAAGATGGTTAGGGAAAAATGGAGCTCTCGAATCGGATTTTTGCTTGCTGGAATTGGGTCTGCTGTAGGATTAGGAAACGTCTGGAGATTTCCCTACATCGTCGGTCAGAACGGTGGTGGAGCTTTTCTTATCCCGTACCTGATCTCAGTGTTTTTGTTTGGTCTTCCGCTGATGCTTCTTGAATTTTCCACGGGTAGGCTATTCAAGGGTTCTGTAGTTTCTTCTTTGAAGAAAATCAGAAAAAAGTTTAAATGGATAGGAATTGCTGTAGTATCTGTTTTAACAGTGGTTTTGAGCTACTATCTGGTGATAACAGGCTGGATTCTGGCCTTCTTTACTTTTACACTGCTTGGAAGGGAAACATCTTTTGAAAGTTTTGCACAAACGTACTTTTCACCGTTGTTTTTCGTTGTGGTAACGATTGCAGCGTCGCTTATTGTCATGAGGGGTGTGAGGAAGGGTATCGAGAAAACAAGTAAAATAATGGTGCCAGCTCTTGGAGTTCTCCTTGCTGTAATGGTCATTTACTCTTTATCACTTCCTAATGCCATGGATGGCATAACGTTTTATCTTACACCAGATCTTTCCAAGCTATCTGACAGCTCTATTTGGGCTGCTGCTTTTGGGCAGGCCTTTTTCTCTCTTTCTGTAGGTTCGGGAATTTTACTGACCTATGGCAGCTATCTTGAAGAAAAAATCAGTCTGGTAAATAGCTCGATGTTGATAACAATTTTCGACCTGCTTGTATCGTTTATGAGTGGTCTGATCGTTTTTTCTATAGCCTCTTCTTTCGGCTTTGAGGTAGCAGCCGGACCTAAACTGGCCTTTTCAACTCTACCCCAAGTATTTGATAAAGTTCCCTACGGGTTCTTTTTGGAGGGAATATTTTTCCTTTTGTTGTTCTTCGCTGCACTGACTTCAGCAATCTCCATGCTGGAAATTGGAGTAGCTGTGCTGATTGACGAAACTTCACTGGATAGGTTTAAATCTACCTCTTTGCTGTCGAGTATTATTCTGGTTCTTGGATTTCCGGCAGCGCTCAGCTACTCTGGGATTAGTCTCCAGTTCACAGGCAGGCCAGTTCTTGACCTGATGGACGAGACATTCGGTTCTTTTGGGATTCCTTTAACAGCATTGCTTCTTTCCACATCTATCAGCTGGTTTTTGGATAACCTGGTGATTGCCGAAGAGATTAACAAAAACGCAAAGTGGAAAATCGGGAAGACCGTAGTATTTCTTACGAGGTACTTTATTCCAATTGTTCTGTTATACGTACTGCTGACAAGGTTGCATTTTTACCTGGTGTAATGGGTGAATCCCTACACGGTAAGCAAAGTTATCACAACAAAGTAGACAAAAGCAGAAAGAATTGGAACAGTAAGATTGTCGTTGAGGTAGTATCGGCCTATTCTCTCGCATCTCTCTGCTGTAACTCCTGCGATGCATGCAAGAAAAGATGCGATTGGGTTGAGGTCAAGCAGGGTGAGAGCAAGCAGGCTGATGAGAAACATCGACGGATAGGCAAGATGGCGCATATCAGCCCTTTTCAGTATTCCCGCAATCCCATCTCCAAGAGAACCAAGCACTATTCCTGCAAAGCATGCCTCCATTGGTAAAAGGGCGGTTATAAGCGTTGCAGAAATACCGAAGTAGAGGTAGGCTCCAATGCCGTTAACCTCGTAGCTCCTCAGAATCCAGCGGGGAAAGATGCCGTATCTTCTTCTTGCAATCTCGAGCAGCGCTGCAAAGGCTGTAAGGCCTGCAACAATTAACAGTGTTATGTCCTTACCCGTATAAATATAAAGGGGAATGTAGCCGAGGCCGACGAAGTGTATCAGCTTTCTGCAGAGCTCTTCTTTCATTTTTAACTGCCCGCTGTACACCAGTTACCTGATCTTCGACCCCGGCGGAACATCCTTGTCGGGATGCAGTAACACCGGCTTGCCATCAATGTCCGCAGCGAGCATCATACCCTGACTCTCAACGCCCCTTATCTTCGCTGGCTTCAGGTTTACGAGGATAGGAACGAGCTTGCCCACCACGTCTTCAGGCTCATATACTTCCGCAATTCCCGCAACGAGCTGCCTGACTTCGCCACCTATGTCAACCTCAAGGCGGAGGAGCTTTTTCGCACCTTTAATTCTTTCAGCTTTTACTATTCTTCCAATCCTTATATCGAGGCGCTTGAACTCCTCAATGTCGATAATCTCCTTCTCTTCTTTAGCACCTTTTTCGGCCATCTCAGCCCTCCTGATTCTCTCCATCATTAATTTCTCCATCTCCTCAATCTTCTTGTCGTCAATCTTCTCGAAGGGAACATCCGGCTTTTCAAGCTCGGTTTTACCCAGCAGTGAGAGAGCATCCTCAAGCTTTGCATTCCTTACGTCAAGGCCAATGCATCTGCCCATCTTTTCCATCGTCCTTGGCATGACTGGATATGAGAAGATTATCAGGGCCTTGGCGAGCTGGAGACAGTTGGCGATAACCTTTATGCATTCCTCTTTGTTCTCCTTTATCAGCTCCCACGGCTTTACGTTCTGGAAATAGACGTTTCCAAATCCGGCAAGCTCCATGAACGCATCGCTTGCAACCTTGAACTCCCACTCTTCCAGAGCCCTAACGATTTTATCCTTCGTTTCTGCTATCTTCTGCATGATCTCCTCATCTACTTCACTTACCTCAACGCTGCCGAAGTTCTTCCAGGCAAAATGCATTACGCGGTACAGGAAGTTACCCAGCGTTGCAATCAATTCATTGTTCACCTTATCCCTGAAAACTTCCCACGAGAAGTTCAGGTCGCGCTGGTGGGACGTGTAGTTGACGATGTAGTATCGCAGGTAGTCAGTGTTAAAGCCCGCTTTGAGGTAGTCGTCTTCAACCCATACCACGTAACCCCTGCTCTTCGAGAACGTCTTGCCCTCAACCTTCACCATTCCGCTCGCCACAACAGCGTTGGGTAAAGCGTAGCCCGCTCCTTTGAGCATCGCAGGCCAGAAGATGCAGTGGTGGTAAACGATGTCGAGGCCTATGAAGTGAATAATTTCCGCTTTCCCGTTAATCCATATGTCTTTCCAGTCACAACGGCCTTCGCACGCTTTTTCGGTGAAGGAGATATAGCCGATGGGTGCATCGACCCACACGTAAACTACGAGGTCTTCGCCGGGGAATTTGACACCCCACTCGAGATTTCTCGTTATGCACCAGTCTTTCAGCTCTCCTTTAACCCACTGCTTCGCGTAGTTCAATGCGTTTTCCGTCCCCCTGAGGTTTTCGAGGTAGTCAAGCAGGAAGTCTTTGAAAGCTGTCAGGCGGAAGAAGTAGTGCTTCTGCTTCCTGAAGACGGCATTGCTGCCGCAGATTTTACACTTCGGCTCCTTAATTTCTCCCGGTTCTAAATGTCTGCCGCACCCCTGGTCGCACTCGTCACCTCTCGCAACACTTCCGCAGTAGGGACATATCCCCTCAACGTAGCGGTCAGGCAGAAAGCGCTGGCATTTGGGGCAGTATGCAAGCTCAATTTCTTTTGGGAAAATGTAGCCATTCTCTATCAGCTTTTTAACGAATTCCTGCGTTCTTATGTGGTGATACTCGCTGTCAGTTCTACCAAAGAAGTCGAATTCAATGTCTATGGCTTTAAAAACCTTCTGAAAGTGGTCGTGGTATCTGTCCACGAGTTCGCGAGGAGATATTCCTTCCTTTTCCGCATTGACAACAATGGGCGTGCCGTGACAATCGCTGCCGCATATGAAAATGACGTCTTCGCCGAGCATTTTGAGGTAGCGAACATAAACATCAGCCGGCACGTATGTGCGCAAATGCCCGATGTGGGCCTTTCCATTTGCATAGGGTAATCCACAGGTTACGAGTTTCAAACCGGGTTTCAAGCTATCACCTCTACTCAGACACTGGGCTTAGCACTGGGGGAAGCTATAAATCTTTTACTTGCACATGTATATTATGGGATGGAGGTATCGCCACCTCCGTAGCGAACTTAAAAAGCTTGAACCCCGTAGAACCTACGCGATTCCGCTCTCAGCCCTTCGCCCATTCAAGCGGGGAGATTTTACTGCAAGAGAAGCTGTCAACGCCGTAAGGCGTGCTGCAAGAAACATGAACGCTGAAGTTTACGTCAGAGGTGAAAAGATATACATCAGACTCCGCCCCTCGTGTGCGTGCAATGTCTGAAGTTTTTTACTTTTTATTTTTTCCTTGTTCAAGGGTCAGCATACAACCCGATAAGACTAATTTGAGGATTGCAGTGTAGCATTTCATGTTCGGAAAATCCGAATGAAATGTTAGCCTTTTGTAGAATTTTGAACTAAGAACGAGCCGGTGATATGATGAAACTGGCTGTATGTGCAGCCTTAGGAATTTTGGTGCTGTTGTTAACAACAAGCAACTCTATCGCATACGAGGTTTGTGCAGAGTGGGTGAATGAATACAACGGCTATCTGGACGATCTAAACAACAACGATGAAAACGCTCAGGGCTTTTACAACGAATTGAGAAGTGACTCTTACTGGAGTGGAGCCTTTATTTACGGCGATGATTTAGCGTGGGAGAGCGACTGGAAGGATCCGAGTAAGGGAGGACATGATGACGTATTTGTAGACGATACACACTTTGCATTCTTTTCTGGGCACGGAAGCTTAAAAGGATTCTATTTCGGCACGGAGCACGACGACCACGAATTGGGCTACCTCGATGCTCTCTGGGGAAACAAGAAAATGGACTGGATAACGATCGATGCTTGTGAGGTCTTGAGAGATGAGTGGTGGAGCCATGTAACATGGCGCTGGGGAGATGCTTTTGAGGGGCTCCATTCAATCTGCGGATTTCATACAACCACACATGACGTAACAGATAGAGGTAGTAGATTTGCAAAACGCATGGATGGTACTTGGGCGGAGTGGACAATAATACAGGCATGGATACAAGCGGCAAAGGATACAGAGGGTTCTGACACCTATGTTGCCGCTCTCGCAGCTGATGCAGATGGAGACGATAACACTTACGATTGCTGGAATGACCACATTTACGGGCACGGTTCGCAGGTAGATCCCCCAGCAGATCCACCATTCTGGTGGTATGGTAAGTATCAGTGTTGAGGAGGTGAATAAAATGCGAAAACTTGTTGTTGGGCTAATTATTTTGTCGCTGATAACCGTGGGAGTTGCGTACACAATGACTAAGCAATCGGATACAGAAATCCAGCCGCTCTCGATCAATAACGTGAAAGGATTCCGTACAACATCTTTCGTTCTAAATACTACACTGCCCAAAGTATCCAAAAAGTTGATGGTATACGAATGCGCTGAGCCAAACGTTACGCCTGAATATGTATCACTACTGGCAAAGCGATTTGGTATGAATGGGCAGCCAGAAAAAGTATTTGATGAATTCCTTCTTACGGATGGCAACTACCATCTTGAAGTAAATACAAAATCCGGGAGAATCGCATACACTGACGTATCGAGATGGATGGTTGGAAACAATGTAGATAAGCCATCGAATCTCCCATCCGATAAGGAGGCTATAAAGATAGCAAGAAATTATTTAAGTGAAAAAGGCTTAATGCCAACTGACGCAATTCTCAGAGATGTGACACATCCAAGGGTTGTGGCGATGGATAGAGAGGGAAACGTCATCGGAGTTGGCTTTGAGGACGTGAAAGTTTCATTCACACGTAAAATCAATGGGCTTCCAGTAGTCGGAGCAGGATCAAAGCTTGATGTGGAAGTTGGAGGTAACGGAGATGTAATAAATGTCTATAAAGTATGGAGAAATTACAGACCATACAAGGAGTATTCAATCATTACACCAGAGCAAGCTTTAGAGAAGCTGAAGGAGATTGGGATATTTACAGGAATAAAAAGTGTTGATAAAGCAGTGATAAACAAAGTCTATCTTGGATATTATACAAAGTCGGCAAGTGAAAAGCAAACGTATTTACAGCCAGTCTACGTTTTTGAGGGATGTGCAGAAGGAGAAAATAGAACTGAAGAATTTAAGCAATATATTCCGGCCATTCCAGAACTCGGAGGGATATGATGAAGAGAGAGTTTCTTGTAATGTCTGTAGTCGCTCTGGCACTCTTATCTTCTTTTTTTATTTTGTTCATGCCTTTAAATGAACCTCCGAAAATGAAACAAGGAGTAGTCATCCACATAAACAATAACTATTATAAAATCCTACCAAATGAAGAGGGGTATGACAAGTTATCAGAAGAATGTATGAACATTCTGAAATCTATAAATGGACAGTACAAGCTGGCAATAACCTTAGACGAGCTAAATTCAATAAAAAGCCGAGAGAACTATGTTGAGATTGTTTTTCCTGAGAATATAACGCTAACGACAAACTATGAGTCAGTAAATAAAGCAGGTGGTATAAAATTGAAGGGGGCCGTACTCATGTTGAGCGGAGAATACAAGGGGAAAATTTTTACGTACAGAGATAGAGTTGTAGGTGTCTGGAGTTCTGACCAAAGCTTTGATAGGTTAAGGGGGACGGTAGAAACGTTTATTCAGCAATGAGGGAATGAACTCCATGCGTGAAAAAGAAGGAATGTATGAGGACAACAAGGACGGAAAAATAGTACTTGACAAACGAGATTTCAAAGCATTGTCCTCGGATATAAGAGTTGAGATCCTCAAAAAACTTGATTCTGGATGTAAAACACTTAGAAAATTAAGTGATGAGTTAAATCTTCCTAAATCAACGGTGCATGAGAATCTCGCCATTCTTGTTGAGTCGGGCTTTGTTGAGAAGAGAAACGAGGACAGCAAGTGGGTTTACTACGAGCTGACGGAGAAGGGAAGGAGCGTCCTTCACCCCCATGAAAAGGTAAAGATTATATTGCTTCTCTCCTCTGCTGTGCTGAGCTATGCTGGAGGGGTTATGGAGATATACTTGTTCATACAGAGAACTCACCCTGAAGAGGGTGTGAAAGGAGTACCTTTTCACCCTGAACACCTGATTCTGGGCATTGTCTTTGTAATAATTGGCACTATACTGCTGTATTCAGGTTTACGGAAAAAAGCTCAATCGATAGTACAAGCTGGATAAGAAAGAATTAGCGAAGTATTAGGGAGTTCTTAATGATACTACAATTGAGAACACGATTAAAGTGCTGAGAAAGAGACTTGTTCAGTAACATCTAAACCCAACCCAAAATAGCGTCGATGTCGAGTTTCTCCTCCACAACCTTTGCAAGTTCTTCGATCCCGTCAGTCCTTGAGGGAATTTCGACACCTAAATGCTTGCAAACCGCCTTCACAATACAGTCGTTCCAGAAAAGGCCGTGCATGTATGTTCCCCATACCATTCCATCCTCGCTCGCGCAGCCTTCGTCATCGAAAACAGGATTGGATGCTTTTGTTACACCCTTGTGGATTTCGTACCCCCAAACGGATTCTCCCTTTATCTTTTCGAGGATCACAGCGTTTCCATTGACTTTTCTTTCGACTTGCCTGCACATCTTCCTGAACTCTCTGAATTCCGTTACGGCATCAAGCAGACCAATCCCCTTTGCCTTCACATAGCCATGCTCAACGCCAAAGTCCACGAGCTCCCTGCCAAGCATCTGATAACCGCCGCATATTCCTATCACGGGCCTATCTTTCGCAAAACGCCTCAGTTTTTCGTGCATTCCCGCCTCCTTCAACGCTCTGAGGTCTGCCATGGTGTCCTTGCTTCCAGGAACTATGACAATCTCGCAGTCGATGTCGTCTTTGAGGTCGATAAACTTGCAGAGTTCTCGCAGAGGCTCGAGGTCTGTGAAGTTTGATATCCTCGGCAACTTCAAAATCCCTATTTCACTCGTTTCGCCATTTCCACTCCACTCATCCATGCATAGGGAATCCTCTGACGGCATAGCCGAGTTCAGGTGGGGTATGACTCCGAGAACGGGAACACCCGTAAGCTCTTCAAGCTGCCTTACTCCGCTTTCGAGAAGCTTTTCGCTTCCTCGCAGCCTGTTTATGATAAATCCCCTCACGAGCCCAGCGACATCGGAAGGGAGAAGCTTATATGTTCCGTATAGGGATGCAAAGACACCTCCTCTATCTATGTCTCCTACTATGTAGATTGCTGGTTTTGCAATGCGGGCAATGCCTATGTTGGCTACATCTCTATCGTACAGGTTTATTTCCGCAATACCACCCGCCCCCTCGATTACAATCACATCGTAGTTCCTGCTGAGCTCTGTATAGGCCTCCTCGACCACCTTCATTATCTTCGGCACTTCTCTGTAGTACTCAAAACTTGAAACGTCTTTTACCGCTTCGCCGAGCAGAATCAGTTGCGAGACGAAGTTTCCCTTAGGTTTCAGCAAAACAGGGTTCATCAGTTCGTTTGGTTCTATGCCAGCAGCCCTCGCCTGAAAAGCCTGAGCTATTGCAATCTCCTTGCCCTCCTTCGTGACATAGGAGTTCAGGCTCATATTCTGCGCTTTGAAGGGAGCAACGGCGTAACCTCTCTTGCTCAGAATTCTGCAAAGTGCTGCGACGAGGACGGACTTTCCTGCACTGCTGGACGTTCCTGCAATCATCAGTGCCACGTGGCAAGCTATCTTGTTAAAAGATAAAGCATTTTTGATCGTATCTTGCATTCTTTAGTTATTAGGATGAATGTGAATACCAATAGTTAAATTTATATCGCAGCATTAAGCGCCAAATTTTCATGGAACTAACGTCTGTACTACTGATTGCAATACCCGTAGTGGTCGTTGTGCTGCTGCTGGTGTATTTCGTGTCTATATACAATAGATTTCAGAGCCTGAAAAATGGGGCTGAGGCAACACTCGGCCAGATAAGGGTGGCACTTAAAAAGAGACTTGACATGATTGCCCAGCTTGTTGAAGCGGTGCAGAGCTATGCGAAGTTCGAGAGGGAGACCCTTGAAAAGATCACGCAGATGAGAACAAGTGTGCTAAAAGCGGACGCAAGGGAAATTCAGAACATTGAAGCATAATCTAGACGGATCTTGGGCAACATCCTTGTTTCTGTTGAAAACTATCCGGATTTAAAGACGTCTGAAACAGTAAAGCAGCTCATGGATGCTGTTAGAGATGTGGAGGACGAAATTGCAAGGCACAGGTACACGTACAACAACATCGTTCAGGAGTTCAATACAATGACCGACGTCGTACCGTCGAGCATAGTTGCATCTATGCTCGGGTTCATGAAAATGGACTACCTGCAGTTCGAGGAGGAGATAAGCAAGCGACCTGAACTCAGGTGGCAGGTATGAGTGAGACAAGGCAGCTTGTCATTCTTTTTTTGATTGTGATTCTGTTTGGAGCTGCAGGGTTTTTCGTGGCGGAGCTTGTCAACTATTCTGGCGACCTGACGGTCGAAAGGTACATTGTTACGCTCTCTCCCAATGGCTCTCTTAAGGAGACTTATGTCTACGACATCGGCAGCTCCGGGAAGTACACGATGCTGTATAGAGTGTGGAAGGTACCTCTCCTTCCTCCTGCAGCATCGGGCCTGAACACGCCCTACGTGAAGGTTCTTGATGTTGAATGCTCTTTTGGGACGATATCCTACGTCAAGGATTTCGCGGGGAAAGTCTGGATTCTCAGCGGACAGAGTCCGGCGTATGCCAAGTCCTGGATATCCAGAAAGGCGTATCTAAACGAGGTTGGCTGCTATAAACCGGAAATGTTCACTGCTGGAAAGTATACAGTGACTTACAGCTACTTCATCAATCCGCCACTGGAGTGTGATGAAGAAATCTGCCACCTCAACCTCAAGCTTGCCGATGAGCACGTGCCCTACAAGAGAGTCGAAATAGTTCTAAATGACCCTTATAATCAAATTTTAAGGGTTTTTCCACATCCACCGGACTTCAGTGTCTCGAAAAGCGACAGTGGATGGGTAATTACAGGTAAAAGTCCTAGAGACGGACTGATTGAGGTGGAGATTCTGCTCAAGCCCGGTATGGTGGGATTCGTAAAAGAAGTCAGCAACGTTGAGGAAAAAACGCTGTCGGCGAACAGTACATACTCAAATGTATATTCAGCACTCTTAGGGCTGAAATACATTCTACTTGCGATAATATTTGGATTTCCGGCTGTACTCGGCACTCTTTATATCAGATACGGGAAGGAGAAGGAGTTCACAGTTCCGGAACATCTGAGCTACGTGCCGAACAAGAACAGAAAGCCCTGGCATGTTAACCTCGTATTCAAGGGTGATGCTTTAGACTTCGACGAGGACGGATTTTACGCAACGCTCCTCGATCTGCAGATAAGAGGTTTCATAAAAATAGAGCCGTACATGGATGGAGCGAATAAAAAGGAAGTGAAAATCGAACTGCTAAAAAAGCCAGAGGACGCGGAAGACCCTTACGAGAGGGCTGTCCTGCAATTCCTGCACGACTGGTCGAGAGATGGTGTCACATTCTACACCGGAGAGTTCAAAGACCTCGTCAGGTCAATGAGTAACAAGAGAGATGAGATTACGAGGCTCAAGGAGAGGGTCGATTTTATCATGCGTGAGGCCTTTCCAGAATATGCGAGGGAGTTCGTGGAGTCTGCCAGAAGCAGGCTTGCCGTTCTCTTCGTTGCGAGCCTCGTGCTGATGCTTGTCGTTGTCATTGCGGGAATGCTATATTCTGGTACATATCCAGTGCTCAGGGAAATGGGCGTGTACTCTGTGGCGATCATGCTGCAGTCCCTTGCTGCACTTCTTACCCCAACAGCACTCTTTGGCAGATGGAAGGGTGATTACTACAAGGAGAAGCTCGAGTGGGATGCTTTTCGGAAGTTCCTGTCGGACATGGTGATGATAAAGAAGTACGCACCCGAAGACATAGTCATATGGAAGGACTGGCTCATTTATGGAACTGCCCTTGGCGTGGGTGAGAAGGTTGTAAAGGCGATGGAGGCGCTAAAGGTCGAAATTCCCGAAGTCTACGTGGCGCCTTGGGTTTACATGTCGTTCCACTCTGTAAACAGGTCGGTCTCATCGGCATACGCAGCGGCAACTGGCAAAAGTACGGGAGGTGGATTTGTCTCCAGTGGTGGATTTGGAGGCGGTGGGGCTGGTGGACGATAGTTGGATAGCTGGATGGCTTCCACCCTTTACTTTTTAGTGTGATCACCTGATTAAGGTTGTAGAATTGCTACTATTTAAAGAACAAGTAGGCGGGGAAAGCCATGCTCACCAAGTTGATAAGCAAGCTGAGAAGCACACTCTCTCTTAAGCTCATCTCTGTACTTTTGTTTATTATTGCACTCTCGAGCAGTATGACAAAAGCTTCAGACGGGAAAAGCGAAAGTCGGCTGGCCAGTCCCCAGCTCATGTAATCTTTCATGATGTTTAGTGAAATCTCCAGAGCAATAATGAACAGTGGGTATGATACTGCATTCGCAAGCAAAACAGCCAGCAGGATTTTCTTTTTCGGAGTTACCTTTCTGACCACCAGATAGGCGAAGGTGGTAACAAGTTCGATACAAACGGTAATTGCGAAAAAGATGAGGAGTATTAGTAGGCCCACAAGTAGTTTGCCCCGCATGTACTCGCTCTCTCGACCGGGTATGGACACGTCAGCCGAGACAATGGCAACAGAAGACAGTATTACGAATATTGCTAAAAGTACATGTACTATTCGAACTTTGTCATGAAACATTGTAGAAAATTTGAAGAGGTAAAAAATAACTTTTTCGATTTTGGCGAAATAGTTACATTTTTTGTTATCCTTGGCTATCACGTTCCAGTGGCCCGTATATGCTATCTCAGAATTGTTATATTTTACTGTATTATGAATGGAAGTGTCCGAATAAATTAACCTTCTGGCTTGCCGATTATCTCGCCGCATTTCGGGCAGGCAACTCCTTTCAGAACTTTACTAAGCCAGCCTCCACGAAGCGCCTCATCTTCTGAGATCTTCAGGCTGCCATCCGGATTTACGTACTCTTCTTTAAAAACCGGCTTTAGCTTGGAGATCTTGACCTTACTGCCGCAGTTAGGACACACGATCCTGTTTCTCTTTCCCATAAAAAGGATGGCAAGGAATATTGTCTTTAGTTTTACGATCTGACCTGTTCACAAACTATATAAATAATTGAACATCAATCTATCACATTTTATGGTAATAGCGAATATAGCAGATAACGACCTCATTAAGATCCTAGAGAGCTTCAAAATCTTCGAGAGGAATAAAGTATCGCTGGAGATCAAGCTTATTGCAATAGCGATGTACATAGTTTCTTCCAGCGTTAGAAGAATCGCTTTGCTCTTTAACGTTGGCAAATCGACCGTCCACTACTGGATCGAGAAGTTCAAGGATGTTCTCGAATTCAACGAGAAAGAGAAAGTCAAGGAGCTTGTAATAGCTCGAATTGCTGTTGATGAAACGATTTTGAAATACAACGGGAAGAAATGCTACCTTTTCGCCGCTTTGGATGTAGAGAGAAACAAGATTGTGCATCTCAAAGTATATCCTGCGAGAAATGCTTTAGCAGCTTATTCCTTCCTTAGAGAAGTTCTGAGGATGTGCGAGGTTGAAGAGCTGATTTTGGATAAGGGGCCTTGGTACAGAGATGCCTTACAGCGTTTAGGCGTCAGATTCAGACACGAAGCATTTGGAGAGAGGAGTTTGGTTGAATCCGTGTTTTCTTCTTTCAAGCAGAGAGCGGAGATTTTCTTCTGCTCCATAACAGTTAATTTCAGGAGGAGAGAGAAGAAGTTTGGAAGTCTAAGGTGGAAAAGAGCTTTAGAATGCTGGAACAGGTTTTGCAGGATGTTCATGTTCTACTTCAATGTCGTTAGGGGGTGTTATTAGGACACCTATTTATGAATTATACAAAGGTTTCCTTAGCCTGATCTGTGCTGTACGCGGCTATACAGCTTGACAGTTTAAAGAACACCCTTCGTGCTCCTTACGTCTTCTCCTCTTATCTCAATGGCTTCACTGAAAGCTTTGGCAAATGCCTTGAAAGCAGCCTCCATCGTGTGGTGCGCATTCATCCCCTTGAGCTGCAGGTAGACGTTTATTCCAGCGTTTCTGCACAAGGTGTCGAAGAAGTGGACGAAGTTCTCAGCTTTCATGCCTTTAACGTCTCCAACGCTACCTTCGAAGTTGAAGTACCCCCTTCCACTCACGTCAACGCCGCACATTGCTACTGCATCATCCATCGGGAGTATTGCATCACCAAACCTCGCGATGCCCTTTTTATCTCCCAGCGCAGTTTTTATCGCCTCTCCGAGCGCTATGGCGACATCCTCTATGGTGTGGTGTTCATCGACTTCGATATCTCCTCTCGCCTTAAGCTTCAGCCCGATACCAGCGTGCTTGGCAAAGGTCTCGAGCATGTGGTTGAAGAAGGGGATGCCCGTGCCAACTTCGTAATCACCGCCATCGAGATCTATTGAAACACTGACTTCGACTTCTTTCGTTTTCCTCTCTGCCCTCGCCTTTCGCATGATATGCACTTCCATTTAAAATAATAATAACTTTTCCATCAAACTGCTTAGCTGTTCAATCCTCTTCAAGTTCGAGCAACTCTTCAAGACTGACTTTGCCTGTGTAAAGGGCCGAGCCTATCACGACGCCAGCAGCTCCGACTTTCTTTATCTTCTCAACGTCTTTTCTTGTCGTTATGCCTCCCGCAACATAAACAGGCAGAGACGTGCCCTCCACAACTTCTCGTACTTTCTCTATTGCAGCTCCTCTCATCAAACCTTCAACGTCCACGTTCGTGTAGAGCAGCGATACGTCGCAGTCCTCGTAAAGCCTCGCGAGTTCCACAGGTGTGAAAGCTGTCTCCTCCTTCCAGCCCCGTACAACCACTTTATCTTTCCTTGAATCTATGGCCACCATTATTCTACCGGGGTATTTAGATGCGAGAGTCTTTACCTCTTCAATCTTTTCTACAGCCATTGTTCCGATGATTACTCTGTCTATTCCTGCGGAGATCAACCCTTTGATGACGCTGGTATCTCTTATACCACCACCAACCTGAATTTCGGCTTTAACTCGCCTTCTAATTTCGAGAATGATGTCTTCGTGTCTCAGCCTTCCACCGAAAGCTCCACTCAGGTCGATGACGTGGAGAACTCTCGCCCCCTTCTTAACCCACATCTCTGCAACTTCGACGGGGTTTTCGAGGGAGACAAGAACTGCATCCTCTTTCCCCTGCTGGAGCTGGACACATTTGCCATCCTTTAAGTCGACTGCTGGAATAACCCTAAACATCGTCTTGCGTTTGGCAGCGGGCTAAATAGGCTTTTCGATGTTTTGGCGAGTCTGCTTTTCGTCTTCTCATTGGTCAACGGAATGGCAAGCTTTATAACATATACATATCAATACACAACTATGGCAAAAACGATAGCAGTGTCAGATGACGTTTACGAAATGCTCTCTAAGGCAAAAATGAAAGACGAATCTTTCAGCGACGTAATCAGAAGACTCCTGAGAAGGCAGAATATAAGCGACATTCCCAAAATACTCGAAGATAATGAAGCTGAAAAGATCAGAGAGTTGATTGAGAGGCAGAAAGAAGCTGACTTGAAAAGACTTAAGGAGTTGCTCTGATGTGGATTTTCGACACCTCTTTTGTTATCGACCTCTTCAGACACGACAGGAGGGCTTTAAAGAAAGCCAAGGAAGTTGATAACACTCCATCGACAAAGGCAATTTCTGTTGTGACTGCTCACGAAGTTTTGAGGGGGTTGTTTTACATTGGGAACGAGGAAAAGCTGAGGGTTGGCGAGTCTGCTCTCAATAGATTTGAGATCATTTCATATACATATGAGATAGCAAAGAAGGCTGCAGAAATTGACGCATCTCTCGCAAAAAGAGGTGAAATGCTGCCTTTCCCGGATGTAGTCATCGCTGCAACCGCTGTGGTGTATGATTTAATACTTGTCACGAGAGACGAGCATTTTAAGAGAATCAAAGGGCTCAAAATCGAAGAGTATTGACTAAGTCCACTTCCAGCAAAAATCCCAAAAGCCTAAAAAATAACACCTGCAACGAAAAACCATGAGGACAATATTCTGGGATGGTTGCGTTAAGCTGATAGACCAGACTTTACTGCCAGATAAGTTTGAAATTATCGAGTGTAGGCGCGTTGAGGAGCTTGCAGATGCGATAAAAAGGCTTGCAGTTAGAGGTGCTCCCGCCCTCGAAGCTGCGGGCGGATACGGCGTTGCTCTGGCAGCCCACGAGAGGGACTTCTCGAGCGTTGATGAACTGAAGGAGCACGTTAAAAGAGCTGCTGAGTTCCTTGCTTCTACCCGCCCAACGGCCGTAAACCTCTTCTATGGCATAGAGAGGGTTCTCAAAGCAGCTATGGATGGAAACAGCGTCGAGGAAGTCAGGCAGCTCGCTTTGAGTGAGGCGGAGAAGATAGCTGACGAAGACGTGGAAAGGAACAAGCAGATGGGCAAACATGGCGCAAAGCTGCTTGAAGATGGATTTACGGTTCTGACTTACTGCAACACCGGAAGGCTCGCAACTGTTGACTGGGGAACTGCTCTTGGTGTAATAAGAAGTGCCGTCGAAGAGGGCAAGAAAATAAAGGTCATAGCCTGCGAAACGAGGCCTCTCAACCAGGGCTCGAGGCTGACAGCATGGGAGCTCATGAAGGACGGCATCGAGGTCACGCTGATTACAGACTCGATGGCGGGTATAGTCATGCAGAAGGGCATGGTTGACTGCGTCATAGTCGGGGCAGACAGAATCGTGAGAGATGCTGTTTTCAACAAGATTGGAACGTACACAGTTGCAGTGCTTGCGAAGGAGCATGGCATACCCTTTTACGTTGCAGCTCCAGCAACTACCTTCGACTGGGGTAGAGAAGCGAAGGATGTCGTGATAGAGGAAAGAAGCAGAGAGGAGCTGATCTACTGCAATATAAAGTGCAAACAGAGCCTTATAGCCCCCTCGGATGTTAAGGTTTACAACCCCGCCTTTGATGCAACTCCTCTCAAGTACGTTACTGCTCTGATTACTGAGAAAGGTGTAATCTACCCGCCATACGAGGAGAACGTGCCGAAAATTCTTGGTTTTTGATTTTTGCACTGTCTTAAATTACTCTACTTATTTTATAAGTTTTTGAGAGCTATATTTGTTCCCTTAATCTCCATAACTCTCTCGTATTGCCTCAAATCACTGGGTCTTCCCAGCTTCTGGTCGCGTTAGTGGTGAATCTTCGGGCGACACATCGCACCTGTAAACGGCTAAGTGAAAAATGCCAATTTTAAGTGGTTTCCTCCTTTTTACCCGAATCTTCGAATGCTTCCTCGAATACAGCTATGAGCGCCACCAAAGCTGAAGGAATGGCCTGTTCGGTTGCGAAGGTAATGTATGGAGCTAAATCTATCACGTAATCTGCAAACTTAAAAACGCCCTTTGGAATTCCGACCCTGCTTCCGACGAAAACCACGATTTCATCAGCGTAGAACATTTTTCTGCCAAGTTCGTCCTTTACATTTTTTATCTGCTTCCCGGTCGGGTCAGTAACTATCAGCAGGTTCCTCTTCTTGCGCTTGTCCCTCGCAGTCTGGTAGAGGTCTTGCAGAAGAACCGGTACTTTTCTGACGTCTCTATCGTAGGCCCTTTTCTGCACTTCAAATCTCGCAATCTGCCCCTTTCTGACGCCCTTTATGAATTGCTCAAGTTCATAGGCGTTTGCGTAGCCGAAAGGAGCAATTATCAGTTCTTTAATCTCGAAGGCCTGTACAGCCCTCCCTATTCTTTCACCAAGCTCAAAGGCACCCTTTTCGAGGTACGGGAGCTGGACTATGCTTATTTTACTGAGGAGTTTTCTCGAATCCACCTTGTCGGGAGTGTACTTTTTATGCTCCACCTGACCCTCTGTAACTCCTATCAGAGCTCTATCTCCGATTATCTCTACGTAAACGGTTTTTTCCGGAGAGATCAAATCAACGTCGCATCCTGTGAGCTTCTTCACTTCTGCGCCCAGCCTGATATTTACGTCTGCGCTTGTAAAGTCGTGAGTACCTCTTCTCTTCGTTTTAATAGCAAAGGTTTTTGCGTTACCGATTAGCTTTGCTATCTTTGGAGCCTGTTTAAGTATCTCGTTAATGTCGGCCTTACACTCGATAGAGATGGGTATGATTGTCTCTATTTCCGGGATATCGGATATCCTCTCGATTTCGTCGGAGTGAACTATCACGAGGCCGAGAAACCCGGAGGGTCTTACTTCAATGTCTGCGTCCAGTCTCTCACGTATGTAGGACGCGGCGATGTACTCCATTCCTACCAGCGTTTTTATGAGGAGCATGGCTGTGTTTGAATTTTCTATCATTTTCCGCTCTCTTTTACCTTCTTCACAACCCTCATGTTTTCAATGGCCGTTGTGGGGTACTGGCCTTCTTCATTCTTTTCGAGAGATTTGACCATGTCCCATATGGTCAACAGTGCAACGCTTACTCCCGTCAAAGCCTCCATTTCGACTCCTGTTTTGCCAACGGACTTCACTGTACATTCTGCTTTAATTCCCTCATCCGTTACATCGAAAGATACCTGAACGGAGGTTATGGGTATTGGATGACACATCGGAATCAGTTCAGGAGTCTTCTTGACGGCAAGGACTGCCGCTATGTTCGCCGTGTTGAGAACGTTGCCCTTTGCAACCTTATCTTCGACTATGGCCTTTACAGTCTCCTTTTTCAGTCTTATGAAGCCCTCCGCTGTTGCGATTCTTACCACATCTCCCTTCCCGGAGATATCAACCATTCTGGCCCTTCCGGACTCAATATGGGTAAATTCACCCATGTAATCACCTGCGTATCTTCGATAGCAATCCTGCAAATAATTTAGCTTTTCCTTCTCGCAGACTTTATTTCTTATTCGTAAGCCTGAGGGGTCTGAATAATTTCTTAAATTCAGATTTCGAGCACACGAGAACTCTGTAGGTAAAACAAATGATTTAAATTATCTCTTCCTCCTCTTCTTCCTCCCTGTGCCTCTTTGGTGGACTCTCTTCAATAAGTGTGAGGTATTCCTTGAGCATTCTCGGGAATTTCGACGCTTCAACAAATCTCAATCCCATGCGCTCGCTCCACTTCCTTATTCCGGCATCACTGCTAACAACCCCTGCCTCAAGCTCCTTGGCCAGCAGAAGGACATCCAGGTCAGGAGAACTGTCGAGAATCCCCTGCCTCAGCGTTGCGCGGTACTTATCGCGAAATTTGCCTATCAGGTTGCCTATCTCCTGCTGGATTTCTTCCTTACCCTCAAGATTTGAGGCTATGGCCGAGCTTTCCCATATAAACTCTTCTGCAAGCTTTCTGCCCCGATTGATCTTCTGCCTCATAGTGAGGACGTACTCGTAAAATATTGCTGCCGGAATCTTGACCTCATAGCGGTTTGGAGTCTTTTTGACGAGCCACGTGTCGAGCTTGACGTAAACGTCGTCGCTGCACTGATGTCTGCGAAGGAAGCTCACGAGTTCACCGTAAACCGTTGGATAGGGGATGTAGCAGCTTATATCGAGCTTGAGCCTTGCTCTCGCTATGAGGTCGAGGATTTCCTGGGCCGATTCACAGAGAGACTCGTAGCCTTCCTTGGCTCTCAGCCCGCTGTCGGTGATTGCCGTGGTGTCGAGGACGAATCTCTGTCTCATTGATAAAAATAAATATTGAAAAATACTTAAAGGTTGTGGAATTACTGCAAATAGTCTGCAAAAATTCCTCTTGCAAAAGTACAATCGAAGTACGGGCGTAAATCCCTCAAATTCGTTAACTCAAATGAGGACCGGCAAATTTTTATAGTAATACTGCAACTATTAGTAATTGGTGAATATATATGGTAGAAGAAAATAAAATTTCCTCCAAAGATTTAGAGTCGATTTTGGAAGAGCTGGGACGAAAAATCTACGACGGACTTAAGGACGCTCTGGAGGATATAACCACACTGCAAGTTGTTACAGTTTCTGGAAAGGAGCGCGTTTTGAAAGTAGAAAAAATGGAAGATGTTGACGGTAAGGAGTTTATCGCAAGGAGAAAAACGGTAATTTCTGAGGAGCGCGTGATTGCGAAGACAATTATAGAACTGGATGGGGATATCATACTGATGCTTCCCGTGGACGATGAGGGTAAGATCTCGGTTGAGAAGGAGATAATGGAGCTTCACGAGAAAAACGTGAAAATTGCTGTCGAGAACTGGAGAGAATTTCTGAAAGGAATTATGAGTGTATGCACGCAACTGATGGAGTTTCTAAAGTAGAGAACGGATACCTATGCTCCTCAAACTCGATGAAGTACGTGCGGGGAGTGTTGAGATATCCTTCAATCTGACTGAATATGGAGAAGTTATAGCACTCATATCGGGAAACGAAGATGGATGGTCGGAAGAAGAGCACTCTGAGGAAATTGACAGGCTGAAGAAAAAGTATCGCAGGCTGAAGCATAGATTAAAACTGTGGCTGAGGTTGCTGTGTGTAGCGTTGCGGCATAGAAGAACAGTAGTCTCCATTTTTTCCAGCATTACAACGTTCAGGATGACTACACGCGGTAAACACACGATTCAAACCATAGTGGAGCTTGACGGCGACGTAATTACGAAGGTGCCCCACGATGTGGACAGAAGATTGATGGACATTCACAGTAAGAATGTAGAACTGGCCATGTTCATCTGGTTTGAGAACGTTAAAATTTTGATAAGACTCCTATGTTTGCTGAGATTCAGACCCGTCAGTATCTTAACGAGACTTCTTCTGAAAATAGCTTCTCACATACTCTAAACCCTGTAAACCGGAGCGTCTAAGGCGTGGGAGAGAAAGTCAATGTACGACGGGGCCGGATCGATTGCTCTTGTCCTGCTGTCGTATATCTCAAGCTTAATTCCGCTCTTCTTTATGGCGGATGCGAGCATCTGGAGCTCCTCTTTAATTGATTTTCCGTACAGCGGCGTGTTCGCTTTTCCGTCCGTAATCAGAACTCCCTTAACGATGGAATCTCTGTTCTTCAGCCTGAAGCTTCTCGCAAGGACGAGGAGTGTCTGAAGGGCTGAGGAAAGGGGTGTTCTCCCTCCTATGACAACATTATGCAGCGCATCCATCACGCCCGAGTACCTCCTCGTTGGAGGCACGAGCACTTCCGCTGCGTGTCCCCTGAAGGTAATTAAAGCGAGGGAATCTCTCTTCACATAGCTGTTTTCAATGAGTTTCGCAGCAACACCTTTCGCAATCCTAATTCTCCGCATTGCTGCCATACTTCCGCTCGCATCGAGCATGATAACCGTAAGCCTCGGCAGTTTCACCTTTCTAACTCTAACTCTGATGTCCTCATCGCATATCTGCCTTCTTCCGTTCATCGCAGCAGTCCTTATTGTCGCAACGATGTCAACGTCACTGGCTACTCCAGGAACGCTCGAAATCGGGTAACCATGGGGGTGACCTATAACTGTGGCCCTTTCATCCCTCGAGCCTCTTGAAGCTCTCTTTGCTGTGCTGACACCACCCTTGGAGAGGTCTACGTCAACGCTTGCCGCATCATACTTGCTTGTTGCATTACCTTTTGCGTTGCCGTCAGCGTTGCTGTTGTTTTGCTTATGTTCGTGGGGGTGCTGCTTGCCCTGGCTCTCTTTTTTGTTCTCTTTGTCCCTGACCTTGTTTTTATTATCCTGCTTCTCCTTCTCTATTTTTGGGGGAGGAGGTGTGTCGAAGGGTTTTGACTTCAGACGGTGTGGCAGGGCAAGCTCCATGGCCTTCTTTAAGTCTTCCAGATTTACCTTCTTCCTCCCATCGAGTGCTGCTATTGCCTTCGCAGTCCTTACTGTCACTATCTCGGCCCTGTGGGTCCTTATGCCCTGTTCGACTATAGTCTCGGAAAGGAGCTTCAGCAAGTCGTCATCCATCTCTACCTCGCCAAGAATCTCTCTCGCCCTGATTATCGACTCTCTGATTTTACTCCGCTCTCCCTCGTACTTTCTGCAGAACTTCTCCGGGTCGGTCTGGAACTCCTCGACCCTCTTTACAATTTCAATTCTTTCTTCAACACTGCTTGAACCTTCAACGCTGACATATAAGCCAAATCTGTCGAGTATCTGCGGCCTTAACTCACCCTCCTCAGGGTTCATGCTGCCGACAAGGATAAAGCGTGCTGGGTGCCTCACCGATACACCTTCCCTCTCAACGACATTCCAGCCCATGGCAGCAGCGTCAAGCAAAATGTCGGCTATGTAGTCGTCGAGAAGGTTAACTTCGTCGATGTAGAGTATGTTTCTGTTCGCCTCTGCAAGCAAGCCGGGCTGTAAAGCTCTGATTCCCTCCTTAAGGGCTTTCTGGATATCAAGCGTTCCAACAAGTCTATCAACGGTGGCGCTTAATGGCAGATCAACGACTCGCATCTTCCTGCTTTCGACTTCGATTCTACCTCCTTTCTTATCCTGCAGGCACGCTTCGCACATCTCGAGTTCGTTATAAGGGTTGCAGTTGAAAGGACAACCTTTCACAACATCTATTTCGGGAAGAACGTCTGCCAGAGCTCTTACGAGGGTTGACTTGCCCGTTCCCTTGTCTCCGGAGAGCAGAACTCCGCCGATTGCTGGGTTAACAGCGTTGCACAGGAGAGCAAGCTTTGCTTTCTCCTGCCCTACTATTGCAGCGAATGGAAAAACTCTCATTTCTGCACCTCGTGTAGCAAGAGATGGCGAATTGTTAATAATATTTACGACAAAATTTGTGTTTTGCGACGATAGAGGTGAGGCAATGATTTTACTTGGAGATATCTATAAATTCTCTCGTGTGGATATATTGTTGTGGAAAGGCAGGACAAAAAGTACAGAATACTGAACAGCATGTATGAGGCTGTCGTTTACGTAATGGCCGTAGTAATGTTCTTTCTGCTCATAGGGAACGTCTACACGATTCTAAGGCAGCTTCCAGAGACTATCCTCACCGGCGACAAGCACCTCTTTGACACGATGATAACACAGGTTCTGACTTTCTTCGTTCTGATCGAGCTAATAAGGGCCTTCACAGAGTATCTCGAGTTCAGGAGAGTTCGTCTATATATCATGGCAGAGCTTGCAGCCATATTTGTCCTCAGAGAGATTCTGATAATGCTCTATGCACAGGAACTCGACTGGCTCAAGCTTCTGTCTATCTCCGTTTTGCTCGTTTCGGTTGCAGTGGTTAGAACCCTCGCAATTATCCACACTCCGGCAAAGAGGTAAAGCTTATTTCCTTGCAGAACCACTTTTTCTCATGAAAAGACTTATCTTCGTTCTGCTCGCAGCCCTGATACTTGCAGGATGTGCAGCAGAAGAGGAAAAAGCGGTTAATGAGAAGGTCGTCGAAACTGAAGGCGATAAAGTTGAAAAAGAGTTCACGGTTAAGCTGCCATTCAAAACGTTTCCCGAGAAATACACGTGCAATGGTGAGGATGTGTCCCCACCCATAGCAATAGAGGGCGTAAGCAAGGAAGCGAAGAGCATAGCCATAATAATGGACGATCCCGACGCACCCCTTGGCACATTCACCCACTGGGTAATCTGGAACATCCCGGCAAACATTACCTCGATACCTGAGAGTATTCCTCCCGAACCTGTCGTTAAAGAGCCTATCAGCGCCGTTCAGGGTAAAAACGACTTTGGCAGAATAGGTTACGGTGGGCCGTGTCCGCCGTCGGGTGTTCACAACTACAAAATTAAGGTCTACATCCTCGATACCTTCCTGAACCTCGATCCGGGAGCAACGAAGGAAGAACTCGAGAACGCAATGAAAGGACACATCCTGCAGTACGCAGTGGTTACTGCGAGCTATGGCAGATAACATTTTATACGCTTGTGAGAAGTTGTGCTGATGCTTCCTGATGTGCAGACTCTCAAGCCAGACATACCCGTGAACCTCAGCAAGGTGGGGGCAAGGGGGATAAAAAAGCTCGTCATGGTTACAAAGGGAAAGGGCAGGCCTGCCATACTTATCTCAACCTTTGATGTTTTTGTTGACCTCAAACCCACCAGAAAAGGAATAAACCTCAGCAGGAGCTTCGAAGCGATAGATGAGGTTATTGAAAGTCTGACAGCAAAGCCCGTCAGATGGATCGAGGAATTGAACCTCAAGATAGTCGAAACTCTCCTTGAAAGACACGAATACGCAAATAAGGCAGAGGTATACATGGTCTCGGAACTCATTCTCCGAAAGCGTACCCCAGTAAGCAATTATCAAACTCAGGAAGTCGTAAATGTGCTCTGCGAGGCGAGTAAGGATAGAACCGGGGACAAAAAAGTGTTTATCGGCGTGGAAGTTTCCGGTATAACTGCATGTCCCTGTGCACAGGAACTTGTCAAGGCAAAGGCTGCTGAAAAGCTTCTGGCAGAGGGTTTCAGTGAGGAGGATGTGAAGAAGGTTCTATCCGCGGTGCCGGTAGCGACTCACAACCAGAGGGGGAAAGCTACGGTCAAGGTACAGATAACCGATGGGTTCAAGGTTTCAATAGAGCAGCTAATAGACATTGCAAAGGCTGGCATGAGCTACGACATCTACGAGCTCCTGAAGCGTGAGGATGAACTTGCGGTTGTTGAGGGCGCACACAGCAACCCTGTATTCGTCGAGGATAGCGTGAGAATCATGGCCAAAACGGCAGTTGAAATGCTCAAAGATGCGCCCGATGAGATAGTTGTTTTCTTCAGACAGGAAAACGAGGAAAGCATCCACCAGCATAACGTGATGGCTGAAAGGGTTGCCACGATAGGAGAGTTGAGGAAAGAATTATACGGCTGAGCTACTCAAAGGCAAATATCACGACTCCTCTATCCTCATACACCTTCTTGAGAATCCCGTCGAACTGTTCTGGCTTCGCTCCATACTCTTTCCTTTCCTGATGCCCCACAACTACATAACTCACGTTGTACTTCTTCAGCAGCTTCTTCAGCGTCCCGACATCGTGCGTAGTGTATATCGCTCTCAAATCAGCCATCCTCTTCGCAAGTTCTTCTCCATTGCCCCTCCATTGCACCTCATGACACGCCCAGCCGACTATCGTTGGATTGCCCGTAAATGCAGCAAATCTTCCGCCATACGTGTAGCACTTTGATGCAGCCTCCGCTATAACACCTCTCTTCTCTCTTAGCCACTTGATTGCCTCGTACTCTCCGTAAGCCCTTGTGAACGCCATGCCGTCAAGGGTCATTTCCGCCTTGTAGTGTCTCACTGGAGTTGCGATGGTAGGATAAGCGAGGCTCATGGCGAAGAGGACGAGCATGAAGATTGCAAGCGCATTCTTTTCTCTCAGGATACTCCTTAAACCTCCTGAACCCCCCAAACTCAAACTTCTGAAAACGTCTGACAGGGCGATAGCTCCCGGCAACGTTAGCATGAGCCACGCTGCAAGGTAGAATTTGAAAACTGTGTTCAGTCTCGACTCTATCGCCACGAATTCGGGGATTAGTATGATTAAACAGGCTGCGAATATGAGGAAGGCGAAGAATTCCTTTCTCTTAATAGACCTTCTGAGAGACGCAGCAAGAAGAGGGATCACGGGCAATGCGATAGGAACAATGATCGAAGATAGGAGGGCTACTGGTAGAGCCATGAGCATGGCTCTGAATTCGCTCCTCAGGTAGTAGTATGCGAAGGCGAGCTGAATTGAGAAGAACAGGAGAAATTCTCCAAGGTCACTTCTCTCCTCCACGAGCAGAGGTTTTGCGGAGGCAGAGTGGATGGTAGTTGATGCGAGGAACGTTACGATGCAGCACGCAGCAAACAGTACGATTCCTTCCCTCCTTCTTACGGCAGCAACACAAGCAATCAGCAGAAGCATTATTGGTGAATCCCATGAGTTCGTGATGTATATGACCGCAGACAGCAGAACGATCCATGGTTCGACGTTCTTTCCACGGTAGAACTCGTAAAGAAGGGAGATCATCAGAATCTTGACCGGTATCGCAACTACATGGGCGTGGAAGTCGGCATGTATGAAGCTGAAGTAGGGAAACTCGTTTATTGTGCCTTCTATCACCCTCGTTGCATTCCAGTAGTACAGAAAGCCAGGCAGCTTCATTGCGGCAATATCAGAGGCGAGTTCGTAAACTGCATACAGGTTGCCTGAGAACAGCACAAACACAACGCTGAACAGAGCAGTCCTTTCCACCCTCACCCTATCTCCTGCGTTCAGTCCACCTCTAGCGTTCCGCAACACCGAACTCAGGAATCCATAAACGAGCATGCAAGAATGGGCAGCTACACTTGCTATGGCTATGTTAAACCCCACTTCGGGTGGAGAAAAGCTCATCAGTGTTGTCGCTGCTCCGATGACGTAGCCGAAGTAGTAGTAGCAGTCTATCACACCGCCAGCGAAAAAGGGGTCGAAGGGGGGGAATCGCTCGGCTTTCAGCACCGCGTTCATGAACGCCATATCCATGAGCTTCTCCGCCCCTATCACGTCTGGCAGCAGGAAGCGGAGGAAAAGGAAGTAGGCAAATGCAGCTATAAACACACTCTCAACCTTTCTGTCAAAAAACGGCTTCCTGAGGCAAAGCACGCCGGCAGCACAGAGTGGTGCGAGAGTGGCGTAAAAAGCGGTTGAAAAGGGCATGAAATGGGCGAGAATGTAGGAGATGAATGAAAGAGTAACGAGGGAGATGAAGCGAGCCTGGTAGTATTTGAGGCGCGCATATCTGAAGGGCTGTGTTATCAGGACTGAAAGGGCGAGGTATGCAGCTATGCACGCAGCATACATCGAATCACCTCAACTCCCTGAGCCTTATATTAAGAGATGCAACGGCTACGAGGCCAAGAATTAGCGTAATGAGGTTCTTCAGTCCGTGGTCAATCAGTGAGACTGCAAACGCAAGGCTTGCGTCCATGCCCGACATGCTCGATGCGAAGATTCCGGTCATGACCGCTTCGTACGTACCTATTCCACCCGGAGTAAGGGGTATAACCTTCGACACGTTTGCAATGGATACTGCAAGCATCACTGCCGGAAGAAATACAGGATTTGCAAACTGCGCCCCTCCAAGTCCGATGAGCACGAGGTAGCAGACGATGACGTCGATTAACCAGATTATTGCAGACTGGACGAATATAACTGCGGAATTCCTCATGTCCATCAGTCTCTTCGCATCCCTCGCAATTCTGCCCAGAATGTTCTCCATTCTCGAGAATGCTGCAAGTAGGGCCACTATCACGAAAAGCATTGCCAGAGCGTAGAACGGAGATGGATTTGAGAAGCCTGTTACGGCTATAGCCACGAAAGCTATGAACACGACCGCAGCAAGGTCAAAGATTCTCTCAACTGCAAGACCTGAGATGGATGTAGTGAAGGGTACATCCCTCAGCCTGAAAACGTAGGCTCTCGCCACGTCCCCCACTCTCACAGGCGTCACAACGTTCATTGTCTGGCTGATTGCTACGCTTTCAGTAGAGAAAACGAGCGAGACTGTGTATCCAAGCCGTGAGACTATGTATCTGAACCTCTCGCCCCTTACCACATACGACAGCGCGTAGATAACTGCAGCGAGGGTGATGTAGTAGGGATTCGCTGAGAGAAGTATGCTGACGACGTTTTCAAGTCCAACAAAAGATGCGATGCCTGCAATAATTGAAACGGCAAGGATAATTGAAAATACAAGAAACTTTCTGCTCGATCTTGTTTCTTCCGCCCACATCTGGAAGAGCTTACCAAGCATGTAGCCCGAGTCCTTTGCAAGGCTAATCTTGCTATCTTTGCTCTGCTTCCACTCGACGGGGATCTCCTTTATTCTCAACCCTTCCCGCTGTGCGAGAACGAGCACCTCTGTGTCCCAGAACCAGTGCCTGTCTTTTGCCTTCTTACCGAGATCCAGGATTAAATCCTTCTTGAACGCCTTGAACCCACACTGGTGGTCTTTTACCTTTGAACCAAGCATGAAACGAACGAGGAAGTTGTACACCTTCGATGCAACGTTCCTTCTGACAGGCCTCTCGGCTTTGCTACCCTTTGTGAGCCTTGAGCCTATCGCAATGTCGTAGCCTTCGACGGCTATCGCATCTATGAGTTCCTTCAGGTGCTTCAGATCCGTTGAGAGATCAACGTCAACGAAGGCGACAATGCTGCCCTTTGCAGCCTCAAAAGCCCTGAGAATGGCCCCACCCTTTCCGAGCCGCTCATCTGAATGCAGGTGCCTGATTCTGTTACCGTCTGCAAGCTTTGCGGCGATTTCAGCAGTACCATCTGTGGAGCCATCCTCCGCTATAATTACCTCGTAATCGTAGCCAATCTTTTCAAGGGCCTTGATTATCTCCATTACAGCCATTTCAAGCCTCATGGCCTCGTTATAGGCCGGCAGAACCACTGAAACTACTGGCTTCTCTTGCATCAGCCCAAGGCATTCGAAATTGTATTAAACTATTTTCAATAGGACTGTTCGTGAAACGCGTTCAGAGCCTGCTTGGTGTCATCATATTACTGGCGCTCTTCTACACCCTCAGGGATGACTTAGGGAAGGTTGAAGGATTTTTACCTCACTTTTTCCTTATTGCTGTCATTTCGTATTCGATACTCAACCTCCTGCTTGCGTTCAGAATCCAGTACCTTCTCCAGAAAATGGGCATCGCTGCTAACTTCGGGTGCGTTCTCGTGGCTCATCTTGGCGGGATGATCGCCGGCGACGTAACTCCCGGCAGAAGTGGCTATCTAAGCACAGCAAAGTTCCTATCGAGGTGTGGGAGTAACGTCAGCACAGCGATGGCAGCGATTCTCGCCCCACAGGGCGTGGAGTTTATCGTTAAAGGAATTGGAGCGATGCTGGCAATAGCGTACTTTCACTCAGGCGGAGCGATTGCTGGAATAGCGATTATTGCTGTGGGGGCGATAATTCTCTGTTTGCTCTGGAGCAGGAGATTTGATAGACTGACAGGCTTCGTGGAATCAATGCCTTTGGGTAAGCACGTGCTGTCCATGAGAGAAGATGGGATGAAAATGAGGGGTTATGTTATGCAGATACTTGCAGTCAGCCTTATCGGTTGGCTCCTCGTGGGCATTCAGTGGTACTTCGTCGGACTTTCGCTTGGAATGAAGCTGAGATTTCTGGAATACTTGCTTCTTCAGCCCCTCCTTACAGCCCTCATGTTCGTCCCCATAACACCTGCTGGCCTGGGTATAATGGAGTCTGCATCTGTTGTAGTTCTTTACATGCTTGGAGTTGAGCCATCGATTGCGGCGGTTTTTGCAGTTCTGACGAGGATCAGCGGAGTGATTGCTGATCTGCCTGGAGTTTATGCCTTTCTGGTTTCTTCAGATCATACGTGATTTTTCTCAGTATTTTTATACGAGATATGTCCCCCATATCCACGTGCAACCGAGTTACGATGACACTGCAAGGAGGGGAGTCAGGCTGAGGAAGATGAGAGATGGAGCAGTAGCTTTTCTTACAGTCGTACTAATCCTGAGCCTTGTGAAAGGTTCTGTCTTCCCTGCCATCCTCTCAGCTTTCGCCATGATTTACGTTTGGTTTTTATTTGTCATTGCAAGAAGCGAGCCTGCCGTCAGTGATACTATGTTAAAGCTTGTAGAACTCGTCAGTCCAGATGAATGGGCCGTATATTCTTCTTTTCCGTTCAAATATGTGACAATGAAAAAACTGGATACGTTCATTACTCTCAGAAACGAACTTCGCCTTTACGTGTGTAGAGGGGTAGAAAGGGACATGACTCCTCAGGACAGACTTGCTCTTTCATTAGGCAGAGTAGCGCGGAAAACGAGGCCGTTCAACTGCATAAACATTGAAGGGGGCTTCGTAGACATTTCGAGAGGCAGGATTATCATCCCTCACCCGCGAGAGCGAAACAGGATGATAGAAGGTTACGGGTTTAAGGCAGTAATTCGAGGTGTTTATACAACACTGCCCGAACCAGAAGAACTCGCTTCACTTATTTCGGGGTTGACAGTAAACCTCCACTGATTCTCGCTACACTCGATGTTACAGTTTGGACAGACACAGATTAAGAAGTCCGCTAAGAGACGGTTACGAGCAATAAAGCAGAAAGAACTTAAAGGGAGTGTGCGAGGAAACTGCAATGGAGACCGTGAAAGCCTACTGCTTTGACAGGGGCGCTACGCTGTTTTTCGCGTTTGTTATTCTGCTCATTTTTATTCCACTTCCAATATTACTCTCTGCGAGTCTTCTTACGGTAAGCCTTCGCATACCGGCACTGATGGCCTTGCTAATTTTCATCTACGCTCTCTACCGCCTGCCTTTACCGTTCGTTCGAAGAGCCGTTAAGGTCGAGAGCATTACGGCTAAGAAGCTTCTGGAAGTTAGCATGAGCAGAAAGGATGTTTTCAGGGCCATGTTGTGTAAATTGTGCCTGATCAGACTCGTTCCTCTGTTCATTCTCTCAGCGGTTTCATTTGTAGCCGGTCTTCT
Source organism: Archaeoglobus veneficus SNP6 (assembly GCF_000194625.1). Lineage (NCBI taxonomy): Archaea > Methanobacteriati > Methanobacteriota > Archaeoglobi > Archaeoglobales > Archaeoglobaceae > Archaeoglobus > Archaeoglobus veneficus. Next base: position 1,609,135 of record NC_015320.1, read on the forward strand.
TTGTTCGTCTTACACGACGATATTTCTCTCATTCTATTTTCTTCTCTACTTTCCGTTCCTCGTCGTAGAGAGCAGGAGAAGCGTCATGCTGTGCGATGCAGGAATAGTTATCTGGCAGAACAGGATGTTGAAAAAGTGGAAGGATGTCAGATGTGAAATAGGAAAGGACTGGATATACCTTATCCCTCCTCTGGACTTTCCCTACGTCCTGCCCCGCAGGCGGGAAGTTGAGGAAATAATTTCTGGCATACCAGATGTCAGTTGCAGGAGTTGTACGGGCTGAGTGTCTTTCATTTATTTCATTTATGAAACACCAGATGACATCAGGGTTCAGTAAACGTAAGCGTCAACAACAACGTGAATAACTCCTGGCGAGTAGTTCTTTACCTTCCTGAATTTCAGAATCTTCACTTCCTTTCCTTCCCTCTCTGCAGCCTTCTTTATTCTCTCAACAGGTCTGTTGATTACTGCTTCCGGCACGGCCTCGTGGTAGTGTATTGTTCCCTCACCTTTTAACGCTCTGATCGCAACCGGTATGAACTCGTGGCAGTTGATGTGCCCCATAACAACTCTGTCCGCAATCCCTTCAGGAGTCACGTACATGGAGTCGCCGAGAATCGGGACTATTCTGCTAACTTGATTGAGCCTGATGTTTTCAAGGAGGAATCCGTATGAATCGGGGTTTATTTCGATGGAGTAGACCTTCTTCGGTCTTGAATGGACAGACATCGGGATGGAGAAGTAGCCGATGCCAGCAAACATGTCGACAACGACCTCGCCGTCTTCAACGATTCTTGCCATCCTCATCCTTTCCGCCTGATTTCCGGGACTGAACATCACCTTCGTTACGTCGAGCTTGAACAGGCAGCCATTCTCTCTGTGTATGGTTTCACTCCCATCGCCGGCAATAAGCTCAACCCTCGGCCTTCTGAGCATACCTTTCTTGCCGTAATCCTGCCATACAGCCCTGCAGTGGGGGTGGATTTGGAGGAGCGTCTTTCCTATCAACTGTCTGTAATCTCTGAGTTCATCTGTTATCTTGATGAGGATTATGTCTCCGATAATCTTGTACCTTCTCGGAATGTACTCGTGGAGGTCTTCGGGAATCTTCCTGCTCAAAATCTCGAAGAGGTCTTTACTTTTCGCAAAAACAGGATTTTGCTGCTCGATAATCTCATAACCAGTAAAGAGGTCTTCAAATCCGTCGTATATTGGTATTTCCACATACTCCCCTCTGCAAACGACGAGCCTGTTCTTGTCCTTCGCTCCACTTCTCTCTGCGAGCCTTCTGATCTCCTCGGCCTTCTCCTTTGGCACCCTTACTGCCTTCATACTCGCATAAGCTCTTCGGGAATTACGTAAACTCTGCCTTCGTACTCGAACGTGTAAACTTCGTCTCCCGGCCTGAAGCTTGCCTTCGGTCTGACTGCTGTAACGACCTCGTGCGTTACGGGATGTAGGACTTCTATCGCTGCAGCGTCAACGTTTATTACTACGCTTTTCACAACATCGCTGCTCCTTGCAACGAGTTTCGGCTTTTTGAGGTTGATGGTCTCACCGCTCTCTATCGACACACTCTTTCCAAGCCTCGGATTCGTCACCACTGCGAGCCTGCCATCTTGCTCGACGATGTCTCCCTTTCTGTAGGCAGGGAGCCTTACGGAATATGTGAACCTGTACACGTCCCTTCCATCCTTCCTGCCGGAGATTTTCTTACTCTCCGTAATAGCTCCGCCAAGCTCCTCAGCAATCCTTCTTGATATCTTTCTCCCAATATTTCTGTCCCCAATGTAGTAGTCTATGCCCTCCTTCCTTTCTACAATCTTGCTTATGAAGGCTTTCATGTTCTCCCGCTCTTTGTCCAGCACAGCCTCAATAATTTCTCTCACTGCCCTGAACTCCTCTTCCTCGATATCTCTTCCGTCAGCTCTAACCTGTACTATCGACTCGTAGTAACCTCCCGCTTCCCTGCTACACCTCTGGCAGATTTCGCGCGTAACCCTGGCCTCAAAGGTTTTGCTCACCTCGACGCCTTCGCCCCAGAGGCTGCCTGAGATGTGAACGATGTACTTTCCGCCCTCCTTTCCGACTTCGACATCACTAACTTCGAAATCCGGATGAACGCGGAGGGATGAGTAAAGCGCATCAGTCAGAGCTTCATCATAGCCAACGCTCTTCCATCTGCCGCCAATTCTGAAGAATCCGCATCTTGGACATGTGGTTAGTCTGATAATGTCATCTAACCATACAATCTCGTTTCTCTCAATATAGCAACTTGCGCAGATCGTCGAGCTGCTCTCTTTTCCACACACTGCACACCTCATGCAACTTTTCACTCTATTAGGGTTGGTATAAAAATGTGCGCGTGGTGCCTGGCGAGGATATGTAAGTGATATGGAAAGATCACAATAAACCAGGAAAAATAAAAATTATTGAATTCTAAATCAGGCGAATGCATATACAATGTGCACGCTCGCCCTAACTTCAACCTCTGATGGGGCTATGGGAGTGGGAACAGCCTCCATCACCTCCGCCTTTACCGGATACGGTACGACGGATGGATAGTAGACATCTCCAATTGATATCCTGACGGGGTAGTAGCTATCCACACTCATTTCTTCCGCTACTGCTTCAACTTTTTCACTCGCACTTCTTACGGCCTTCTTCAGAGCCTCTTTGTATAGCTCGCTCCTTCTCTCCTCGGAAAGCTGGAAGTAAATGGACACTATCCTGTTCGCCCCACCCCGTACGGCAGCATCAATGACACTTCCAGCCTTTGAAGGATTGCACGTAACTTCAACCGTATTCGAAACTCTGTAGCCGACTATCTCGCTTCTCTGCTTTTTTATGATCCCGTCGCTTTCCTCAACCCACTCGTAGATGGGTTCGATGGAGTAAGATCTCGTTTTTATCGCCTCTTCTCCCACGACTGACATTATCTCCTTAAAAACTGCGTTCATCCTTTCTGCATTCAGCTCCGCTGCCTTGCTGGCGTTTTTTGCCTCGGTTACAACGGAAATGGCTACGTGAGCTTCGTCTGGCTCGGCTTTCACAACTCCCGTTCCGGTAACACTAATGGTTTTGTTGAAGTTCTGACTCGTCGCTATAGACTGTGAGCCGGACACTGCTACAATAGCCAGAACGAGCGCCAATACTGCCGCGAGCAGGAACTTCTTTCCGGTCTCCATAGCTCTGCTTGATCATCAACGTTTTAAACCATTTTATTTTGTTATAAATAATTTAAGTGTAAAATCTAAACCCAAAATTCGGGGAAAAGACAAAATAAGTGGAGGAGTAAGAAAGCAGGATGCTTGTGGTGTTTGTGTCTCATAGGGTGGAATTTCTCCCGCTCTTCGAGGAAGAGGCAAAGAAGTGGGATACAATAATTCTCGAGGAACCAAGGAGCAGGGAGCTTGATGAACTTTTTAAGGGCAAAATGGGTGTCGATGAGTACGCGAAGTGGCTCGACACGCCTTTCCCTCTCTTCACCCGCCGCCAGGCGGAGATGCTCGTAAGACTCCACAGAATGGGGAAACGTATACTGGAAGTAGAACCCTATCTTCAGGTAATAGAGGGGATACACGACGCTGTGGAGAGAGGGCAGTTTGAGGAGTACGTAAAGGATGAGCGTGTGCAGGCTGTAAGAGAGATCGAAAGAAGAGCGACGGAAGCTTTGATAAGATATCAGGAGGTTTTCATGCAGCGAGATTTTGACAAGCTCGTTGACGCAACGGTGAGCTTTGCGAAGGTCGATGCCGATAGGTTCAGGATGAGAGACTACATGCGGGCAAAGGCCATAGCAGAAATTGCGGACAATAGAGCATTAATAGAGGCGGGACAGATGCACGTCATGCTGCCGGAGTACCTCCGCAGGATGGGCATTGAAGTCAAAACTCTGAATTTGCCAGAGGTTGCCGCGAGGAAGTGCGGGATTGAGTTCGTCCAGAATCCTGGGACGGTGCTTACCAGAATGTACATCCTCGGGAAAAACGTCAGCGAGGATGAGGAGCGATTGCTCGCCGCTCAGGCTCTTGTGTACATTTCCCTTGTTGGAAAGGAGGAGATGGTGCCAACAGAGAATAGTCCATTCCCTCACCTGTTGGATGAGACTAAAGTTGCAAAGTTTGCGAGCAGACTTAGCTACGAGGACTGCAGAAGATTTTTCGAGAGGGTGTGGGGTGTTCAGAGTTAAACACTGAGTCTGTCATTTGGGCGTCAATGCCCGAAAGGATAACCCTGTCTACGCATCTATAGACGTAAAAAATAGCGGGTCAGAATCTTCTATGCTATGCCACTCCTCTCAAGCAAGTCGTCGTCCTCCAGTAAATCAAGCCCGCCATCGGCCATAACAGTTCTGTTCAGAATGATCACTCTATCTGCCACCTCGGGCACCAGCCACAGTTCATGGGTTGCGGTTATCAGTGTACCCTCGTAGTCGGATATAAAACGCAGAATCTCTCTTCTCGCTTTTCCATCGACGTTTGCTGTCGGCTCGTCGAGCAGGAGTAGCCTTGGTTTGAGCATCAGAACGCATGCAAGAGCCACTTTTTTCTTCTCTCCACCACTCAGCCTGAAGGGGGGCTTGTGGAGGACGTTTACCAGTCCAAATTTCTCTGCAAATTCCATCGCGAGCTTTCTCGCTTCCTCTTCTGGTACATCGAGCTGGGCGGGAGTGTAGAGCAGTTCGTCCATGACGGTGGGATTGAAAAGGAAGTCGTCAGGGTTCTGGAATATTATGCCGACGTTTCTCCGCATAAAATCTCTATCGCTGGCAGGGTGCCCAAAAATTTCTATGTGGCCGGCTTTTGGCTTTATCAGTCCGGCGAGGAGGAGTAAAAACGTCGTTTTGCCCCCACCGTTCGGGCCAAGAAGGGCGACTCTCTCACCTTCATCAATATCTATGGTGACCCCCTCAACACCCCGACTGCCGTCCGGGTAAGCATAGCTGACGTTTCTCGCAACCACTGCCTTCATATCAACACCGCTGCCGTGATAGCAACCAGCACAACGTCTGCAATCGTCGGCTTAAATTTCTTCCCGTAAACCTTCGTTTTCCCGCTGTAACCCCTCGCCACAGATGCAAGATAAACTCTCTCGCCTCTCTCGTAGGCCCTTATGAAGAATGAGCCAAGGAGCTCGCCACCCTTCCTCCACGTATCAACGAAGTCGGGATGTTTTATCTGCCTTGCATCCCTTGCAAGGAGCATTCTATAAAGCTCGGCGAACATCAGGTGGATGTAGCGCAGCGTTAGCGATACCGTGGACGTGATTATCTCGGGCAGCTTGAAAGAGCGCATCGCTGCAATCGTATCGCTGTATGGTGTTGTGAGCATGAACAGCGTAAGGAAAGAGACTGCGAGAAAAACCCTCAGGGCAAAAACGAACACGTAAACAGGATCAGACAGTAGAAACGGTGAGAGAACGAGAACCGAGAAGGCAGGAATCATCCAGACCCTTGAAAAGTAAAGCTTCAGTCGAATTCTCGACGTTACGAGGAGCAGAAACAATACAGCAAGAAGAACGAGCAGCCTCTTCAGTTCAAACGTTGAGACAGATGCGTATACAAGTAAAAAAAGGCACGGGAGTTTTATCCGGGCATCTCCACCAAGAAAGCCTCCTCCAGCAACCTCCCAGCTAAAAAAATTCTGAAAGTAACTTGCTGCCTCTTTTGCAGTCCTTTCTATTACGTCGTGCATTCCTGTAATCCTTTGGCTTTCTATATTTAGCTCTTCCTCAGCACCGCTCCGAGTCCGTAACCAACTCCGAGTGTTATCACTGTTCCAACAATTCCTGCTATCAGTGTTCCAGAGTATGAATCAAGACCCGGAACCGTGTAGTCGGGCAGCACGCCTGAGTAAATCGGGTGTTCTTCCAGCCCTATCATCTCAGCAGCGTTTTCAAGGGGTTCACTATAGCCAACGAGTTCAGCAGCATAGGCGAAGAGAGGGGATAGCGCAACCATTACTGCAATGGCGATGTAGACTTTCTTCAAGCTCCCACCTCCACCAAGTCAGGGCGCGTTGTGGCAATATAGCTGACAACTCCGGCGGTGATTATACCCTCTATGATTCCGAGCAGTGCGTGCCACATGCCCATTACCGGCACAGTTGTTGCAAGGCCATAGGCGAAAGAGGTAGAGATTCCTATTTCGATTCCCGCAAAGATGGCTGCGAGAGTTATACCGAGCCATCCCGCAATGAAAGATGCGACGCTCTTGTTCGAAATCGCTCTGTAGATATAGTAGCCAACGAAGACGTTGATAACGGCCATGTTCCAGACGTTTGCTCCCAAAGCCGTTATCCCACCATCACCAAAAACGAGGCACTGCACAACGAGCACAGCAGTCATCGCAAGGCAACCGGCGTAGGGGCCTAACAGGATGCCTGCAAGAGCACCTCCAACGAAGTGTGCTGAAGTACCTCCGGGGATGGGCCAGTTCAGCATCTGAGCAGCAAAGATTGCCGCAGCCACCATCCCGAGCAGAGGAGCTTTACTCTCATCAAGTTCCTTCTTCGCCCTGTACGCGGAATAGCCCACAACCACGGCTGAGAGAACGTAGAAGATGGCTGCAATGTTCATATCAAGGAAACCGTCGGGGATGTGCATGTTCCACCTCCTTTTGTTATGTACTGGCAGAAACTTAACACTTGTTGATAACACTTTCGGTACTTATTTCCAAATCGTTATAATGAATAACAATATGTTACTACAAAATTAATAAAAAATTAGGAAAGAATATCTTTGAGTGTTTTAAGAACATCTTCCGCGTGCCCGTCGACCTTCACGTTCTTCCACACTTTCACAATGTTCATTTCTGGATCGATAAGAAAGGTTGTGCGCTTTGCAGTCTTCCCATTTTCCTTCAGAACCCCATAGGAAGAGGAGATTTTCTTATTCACATCTGCTACTAGAGGGAAGCGAAGCCCAAGCTTCTCTGCAAATTTTTTGTGGGATTCGACGCTCTGTGTTGACACACCTATGACTGCCGCATTTAGCTTTTCAAATTCATCAAGCAGCTCGTTAAAGCTCTTAGCCTCCTTTGTGCATCCCGGGGTGTTGTCTTTAGGGTAGAAATAGAGAACAACCCATTTCTTCAGCTCGCCTATCTTAATCTTTCCGAGCTGAGTTTCGGCTTCAAAATCTACAGCCTTCTCCATAATTTGATATATATTTCACAATATTTAAAAAATGTTTTTCTCACGTCTCCTCTTTCTTATTGCAAGATAGATAGCAAGCAGGACTATGGTAGCAACACAGAGCAATCCGACGATGAGTAACCAAGTATAGTCGGCACCCATGGCCTTTGGAGTACCGACTTCTGGGACTGTTTCTCTTGGAACGTACTTCTCTACAGTGTAGGATCTCTTCTGTACCCCTAATCGCGTAATAGCCATGGTTGCGGTAGCAATCAAAGCCGTGGCACCGGCAGCTACAGGCAGTAGCATCTTTACCTTTCTCCATCTCAGAACGGATCTGCCCGAATTCGTGAGTTCGTAGTAAACCCACTTTCTGCCATCATCGATTCTTCTAACGTATCCAGCGTTTTCGAGAATTCGCACGTGGTAAAGAATTGTTGGCTTTGACAAACCGAGAACCCTCGATAGTTCGGAAACTGTGTACTTCCTCCCGTTCAGGGCTTTGAGAATAGATACCCTCGTTCCATTAAGGTCCTGCTCTGCCTGCACCACTCGCTCGCGCGCCAAGTCCACTTTTAACAGTCCGTACCGTAACTTATAGGGCTTGCGAAAATGTTAGATGGATTTATGATAAATATGTAGTCTAAAATTTTGAATCTACCACTGCTACAGCTTTTTAACCATGTACTCGAACCTCTTTCTGTACCCGAGCCTTCTGTAGTAGTCTCTGACACCAACGCCACTTATAACTGCTATCCTGTCGTACTCCTGCTTTGCGATTTCCTCAGCCTCTCTGAGCAGCTTTTCTCCAAAGCCACGGTGCTGGAAAGCTTCAGTATCCCTGCCTCCAATTGGAACTGTCTTTCCGTAGACATGCAGCTCTCTAACAAGAGCAGTATCCCTAAGCACGTCTACGAACGGCTCATGTGGAAACCTCAGCCTTATGAACCCGACGAGTGCATCGTAATCGGGCAGCTCGTAGGATATGAAGTACTCTACACCTTTCGATGCTTTGTACTTCCTCACAACGAGATCTGCCTGTCTTTCTATTTCGTCGCTTGAAAGTTTAACTCCGAGCTTTCTCAGCCTGTGCCCCACTTCCCGGCAGCGAATGCATCTGCACTCGTAGCCGTACTCCTTCAGCTTTTCATGTACAAGCTGCCTTATGTTGCCTTTTTCGAGACCTATTGCACGATTGACGGGAATATCGCGCTGGATTCTCTGCACCCTCACCCACTCTGGCAGATAGCGCTTTGCTCTGGCTATGAGCTCGACAACTTCCTCGGTAGTGTAAGGCCTGTATTCACCGGCTTTCCACCACTCGTAGAGTTCTGTTCCTTCAACAACGAGCGTTGGATAGATTTTGAGGTAGTCGGGCTTGAAGCTCTCGTTTGAGAAGAGCTCTTTGAACATCTCAACGTCTCTATCGAAGTCGCTACCCGGCAGTCCCGGCATGACGTGGTAGCCCACTTTGAAGGCTGAATCTTTAAGCAGTTTCGTGGCTTCGATTGTGTCGGCAACACTATGACCTCTCCTGATCAAATTGAGTACGTCGTCGTAAACACTCTGAACACCGAGCTCGACTTTCGTTGCCCCATAGCGGAGCATCTCCAAAATGTGTTCTCGCTTCGAGAAATCGGGACGGGTCTCTATTGTTAGGCCTACGCACCTCGCTTTGGCTTTTTCGTTCTTCCTCTTCGCCTTCTCCAGGTCACTTTCAGGCTTTGCACGGCTGTCAAAGCAGTTCAGGGCGTTGAAAATGTCGAGTATGAACCTGTCTCTGTAGTCCTTCTCCCTTGCGGGGAAGGTACCGCCCATGACTATTATCTCTACTTTATCAACGTCGTGTCCGATTTCAGAGAGCTCTTTCAGCCTTGCGCTCACCTGCTTAAACGCGTTGTAGCCATGCTGCCTGCCACGCTGCGCAGCAGGTTCCAAGCCAATATAACTCTGAGGTGTGCCTATTTCAACCCCTCCGGGGCATGGAACACATTTACCGTGGGGGCAGGGGGCGGGAGAGGTCATTACGGAGACTACAGCGACTCCACTTATCGTCCTTACAGGCTTGAGACGGAGAAGTGACTTTAGCTGAACGAGTTCATTGCATTCACCAAATCTCTCCCTGAACGCAGAGAGGATGTCGGGATCTGCTGGTAATGCAGGCAGCCTGTACTTCCTGCTGATTTCCTTCTTGATTTTCGCGATCTCTTCTTTACATCTGGGTTCGAGTTCGAGGATAGCATCAGCTATCTCGATGCAAGCCTTTGTGTATTCGCTGGATTTGCTCGCTGCTCTGGTATCCACTAACTTGAGAGTTTAGATGATGGGATAAAAAAGGTTTGGCGGGAATTGAACTTGAGTGTAATCAATTCGATTTGGTTGAATTAGAATGACATCTGCCGTGGTCTTTATTTCGGGCAATTGGTGACTTACTTAAGCAAACTGCTTGCGTTGTATAGCACATCGTAAACGAGTAATCCTGCAATTCCGAAAATGAGCAGTGTCTGAAGTCTTTCCTCCCCTTCAGACCCCGTTCTAACCAGATCGATCTTATACTTCTTGCGTTTAGGCCAGAACCAGTTTACTCCTGTAGGATTCAAGCTATCGCTTAGTAAATGAGTCATATACCCAATGAAGAAGATGAGAGCATAAGAAATACTCGCTTTAAAATACCAAAGAAAAATTACTAAACTTGCAGTAAACAAAGTGGCGCCTACAAGGCTATGAGTCCAACCCCTGTGCGGTGTCGTCTTACAAATAGCAAGAGAAAGAAACTCCCAATTCCCTCGACTTATGTACGACCTGGGATGATCTAAATCCGGGAATAAAGCTCCAATGGGCGCAATAGCAATTGCGTAAGTGAAGGGTACAATGGACTTTAAAGGAGGAATCAATTCATAAATTACCACTATTATAAAAATAGAAAACAGTATATGAGTTGTGTGCCTCATAAATTTTACCACTTTCTGCGTTTAGCCCTCTTAGCTCTTCTTTCCATCGCCCCGATCGGGTCAAGTGTGCTTGGGTCAAACACTCTTCCTACAGGGGTATCCACGGTATGAACTTTTGTTATATGCTGCTTTAAGCCCTTATTGCTCCTAAACCACTTCCCGCAATGAGGGCATTCAGGCATAAAGGACACCTAATACTCAGTTAGATTTTTTAGTATTAAAAATTAACGCTAAATCAGCGAGAATTATATGCAATTCTGTGAAATATATAAAATTTTTTGGGATTAATGGAGTCTCTTCAAGTCCGGGTTTGTTGATTTTGTGCATCCATTTTTTGATGCGGATGAGTTTAATAAAGATGTTTTACACAGAATTGACCATCCGAGGTGAGAAGCACAAATGAATCCCATTCCATGGTCTCTGGAGTTTATTCAGGTGCTTGGAGCTGTGGTAATTCTTTTGATGGTTTTTCCATCTCTTTTTAGAAAACAACTCCCACTTTGGACCTGGTTCGGGAAATTAGTTATTCTTCTGATTTACCTGCTATTTATTTGCGTCGCTATTTTCCATGAAGGAGGACACGTGTTTGCTTATGCTATCTTCGGCATCAAATTCACTTATCATTTTGATTTGCTATCTTCCCCCCATGTTACCGCTGAGAATCCTCCACCTCCTATAGTACAGCTCATCTCTTTGGTCATGGGCCCCATTTTCCAAGCAGTTCTTGGATACATCTTTCTGTTCTCGGATTGGTGTCTTCTCAAGAAGTTCAGAGAGGGATTTCTTGACAAAAATTTGACAAACATTACTTTGGTTTTTCATTTTAGTCCTTCTTGGAAGTCTTTTGGATATTTATGGGATCATTGTAATATCACGACATCTGTTGAGTTAGGAAGTAAAAATTTGTTAAAGTTTAAATCTGTCTTTAAATTCAAAGACTTTCATGGACGACGATCGTTCAGGGGACGAAATTTTAGAAAAACTGAAAGTTATAGAGAATAAAATAGACAAATCGACCAATGTAACAGTGAACTTAACAGGCTTTGCCATAGGAGTTACTTATGTATTTTTTGCAGTAGGACTCTACACGAATTTCTTTGCAGAACAAACCATTCGTATAATAGTCGAAGTTATTGCAATGCTATTGGGTATAACCCTGCTATTGACTTCGAGTGTAAATCTTTCTAAGTGCTTGCCAACGTCAAAAAGAGAATTGAGAGAATCGCGTTCAAAAAATCTTCAAAAAGAAATTAACATAAACGTCGAGAAAAGATCTGAGACTGTGGATGGAGGAGAACAAATTAAGTTAGTCAAAATAGCTGGAGGTTACTTGACATCATTTGTACTTCTATTTCTTGGACATAGCCTTATAATTAATGAGGTTGTGGGACGGCCGAGTAATGCTTGCCTTGGGGACGATCGTAGCAATAATTGCACTGAAATCTAATTTATGAAGTTTAAATCTGCCCAACTGGTTTGTAGTTTAATCATTAGGTACTTTTGGGTAAGATTATTGAACTATGTATTTCGCGCTTACCTAAAAAAGTTTGAAGTGGAGTCGTTTTAGAATAATTCCAAAATTTTACCACTCAAGCTTCGCAGCACTGAACACGGGCCCTTCAACGCAAACCCTTAGCCCATTTTCGAGCACGCATGAGCCGCAAACACCAATTCCACACTTCATATATCTTTCAAGAGAGAATTCCGCCCTGTTCAGCAGTTCTCTCTCATTCAACAGTTTGTACAAAGCTTTAAGCATGGGTTCCGGGCCGCATGCATAGATCTTTCTGTAGCTGCTAAGGTCTTTCGTGGCAGCAAGCTCTACGACGTTACCGTGAAATCCGGCGCTGCCGTCGTCTGTGGCAACTTCGTAGCTCTTCAGCCTTTCAAGGCATACGATTTCGTCGGCGTTTCTCGCTCCGTAGAACACGTGCACTTCCACACCCTCGGCAATTAGATAATCATGAAGGTAGAGGAGCGGAGCGATTCCAATTCCCCCGGCTACGAGCAAAGCTTTGCCTTCTGCAGGTGTGAAGGGGTTACCCATTGGTCCCTTGATACCTACAAGGGCTCCCGGAGATATATCGACGAGGGCTCTTGTGGTCTCTCCGACAGCTTTAACGGTTACAGAACGAGGGGAGGAAAGACTCAGGGGAATCTCCTCGTAGCCGAAGAGATTGAGCATGACAAACTGGCCAGGATATGATGGTAAAATGCCGTCAAATACTATTGTTGCAACGTCTTTGCTGTGCTTTACAACTTTTTCAACCCTGACACAGTACATTTCATCACCCCGTATGCGCCTTACCAACGAGTTCTACAAGACTCTCGCCTGTTGAGCGGGTGTATGCTTTCAGACTCTCAACGAGGCTGTAGAAAATACGGTGGCTGTAGAACAATGCCGAGCCTATTTGAACTGCCGTAGCTCCTGCAAGGATGAATTCAACAACGTCTTTCCATGTTGTAATGCCTCCAACACCAATTACGGGAACATCCAGTTCCTTGTATAAATCCCAGACACACTTTAAGGCAATAGGTTTTATCGCTTCCCCACTCACTCCACCACTTATATTGCTGAGCTTTGGCTTTCTGCTGACTATGTCGATGCTCATTCCTTTCACTGTGTTTACTGCAACGACCGCATCTACTCCACCCTCTTCTGCAGCTTTTCCTATTTCAACAACATCGAGTACGTTTGGAGATAGCTTTGCAAAGACTGGCTTTTCTGTTGAGCGCTTAACTTCTGCAACGATCTCTTTAACGAGTTCTGGATCGCTTCCGACCGCCATGCCAACGTTTTCGGCATGAGGACAGCTCAGGTTGAGCTCGAAAGCATCGGCCATGGGGAAATGAGGAGTGAGGGATGCAAACTCCTCTGATGTTGAGGCGAAGAGACTTACAACAAGAGGCGACCTACCTTCGGCCCTGAACTTCTCGAGTTCTTCTGCAAAAGCCCTGACTCCGGGAGAAGAAAGCCCTACAGCGTTTATAAGACCGTGGGCATAGTTAACTACAACGGGGTTCCTGTAGCCCTCTCTCGGCTCCGTTCCAACGGACTTTGCAACAACCGCTCCAGCGTGCCTCGAAATTCTTATGAGTGAGGACACATGACTGCCCATAATCCCGCTTGCAAGCATCAGCGGGTTCTTCATCTTTAAACCGCAGAGCTCAACTTCGAGCATTAAGTGTGCTTTCCCGCGAATGTATAAGGGTGTTTTGGTCTCCTGCATTTTCCCGTGTTTACGGGATTAAACAAAACGAGTTGCTTGTTTTACTACCTACCTCATCGCAAATTCAACGGCAGACTTTGCATGAATGGTTGTGGTGTCAAAAACGGGCACGTCAACGTCTTCCTGCTTAATTAGAAGTGGTATTTCGGTGCACCCCAAAACTATACCTTCCGCGCCCTTAGACACGAGATTCCCAATGATTTCCTTAAACCTCTCCTTAGATTCCTGCCTTATGATCCCCTGGCACAGTTCGTTGTAGATGACACTGTGGACTACTACCCTCTCGTCTTCCTCAGGGATTATTACTTCAATGCCGCTCTCTCCTAACTTTTTCTTGTAGAAGTCTTCTTCCATGGTAAATTTGGTTCCAAGTAAGCCAACATTTCTCAATCCTTTTTCTTTAATTTTCTCAGCAGTTACGTCTGCGATATGGAGCAAGGGAATACTGATGCCCTCCTGTACTTCTTCCGCCACCTTGTGCATCGTATTCGTACAGATAATTACAAAATCAGCACCTGCCTTTTCTAACCTTTGTGCTGCATCAATCATTACTTCTGTGAGTTCCTTCCATTTTCCTTCGTGCTGCAATTTTTCAATCTCCTCAAAATCAACGGAGTAGATAATACATTTAGCAGAATGGAGCCCGCCCAACTTTTCTTTTACAGTTTCATTTATGATTCTATAATACTCGAGTGTCGATTCCCAGCTCATTCCTCCGATGAGACCAATTGTTTTCATTTTAACCGCCTAAAGGTGCTGAAAAGATTAAATCACGAAAACAGCCGCAGCAACCACGGTGGTATACTTATCTTTCTCCACTACTGCTCTGGCGGTAACGCTGAATGTCTTCGCTGGTTCGATTTCGAACGCCGTTCTGAGCATGTATGCAGCCATCTCTTCGGCATACCTGCCCATATCCTCCTCCCCATTGCGGTAGCCGTGATACTCGGTGATGTATCCGTTAAGGCTGGGGTCAGATGGAATCGCTGCCCCGATACTTGCAAAGATTTCCTTCCCCTCTTCGTTACTCGTCTCCCTTGCCATTACGCAGAATACAATCTGCCCGGGACTGAGCTCTTTGAGGCCGTCTTCCTGCTCTACAATCTCGCATCCTGGTGGGTAGATGCTGCTTACCGGAACGAGGTTGAACTTTTCAATCCCCGCATCTCTCAAGGCAAGCTCAAAGCTAACCAGAGCATCCTCGTGGCTACCCACACCTTTCGTGAAGAATACCTTCCTTGGCACCAGTTTTAGAGGATGTGATACTGTCAAGTCCCCACTCTTTTGAGCGTAATTGCATCCAGAGGCTGTTATCCTGATACCAGTTGTTTCGCTCATTTTCTCGTACACCCTCGGCCACTTTATTGGAGGATATATAAAGATTGTCCCAACTATACGGCTCAGCAATATTTTTGACCGGATTTAAATAGGGCTGAAGAAATTCTGGCCGCTTTAAACGATATTCGTTTGGAAAATTAAAATCGTGAATAAAAAATTTTGTCTCGAGAATAATTTATTCACGTCTGGCCATCTGACGCTGACTACTGAACCGCGTATATCGCAGGCTTCCCCGGCATCGCAGCTTTTCTCTTCTCCTCTGGAACCTCCTCCGCATCAACGACGACTTCAACACCAAGTTCTCTTCTGAAGAATTCGGCATTCTCTTTCAGTACCTCTTCCTCGTTGAGTTCTGCAACTGCAACGCCCTCTTTCATCTCTCTGAACACTCTCTTGACGAATGAGGAAACTTCCTTTGCCATCCCTTTGAACCTCTCGTCGGCCATTATCGTTTTCATTGCATCCTTCATGTTTCCAGCCTTCACGGCCATCTCTGCCACTTCTTTCTTCCACTCTTCAGCCGGTGCAAGGTATACTTTCTTCGCCTCGACGAACTTCAGTACTTCCTTGATATCCTCAAGCACACTTTTAACGTACTCCTCCACCGCTTCTGCCTCTCTGTCCACCTTCGATTCGTCGTACTCCGGATAGCTTTCGAGACTTATGAAGGAGTCGTGCTTCCAGTGCCATATCTCCTCGCATATGTGCGGGGCGAATGGGGCGAGGAGCTTTAGCCAGTCGTCGAAGATGATTGCCAGGTTGTCGCCACCTCTTCTTAGATACCACCTTACGTCAGCCAGCATTTCAAAAAATGCCGTGTTTACAGCTCTCCTCGTCTGCAGTCTGTCCATCGCTTCTCTCGTCTCCTTTATAGCCCTCTGAAGCCTGCTAACGAGCCACCTGTCGAGTCTGCTTGGCTCCTTTACGTCTTTCCTGTAGTACTCTTCAGCCAGGTTGTAGAACCTCTTCAGATGGGAAGCGAGACTTTCGACATCCTTCTTTCTCCAGTCAGCATCGCTGTCGTATTCGGCAGCATAGAGAATGTACATCCTCGTAACGTCTGCTCCGTTCTCCTCGACAGCCCTCTTCATCGTGAGCAGCGGACCCTTGCTCTTGCTCATCTTCTTTCCTTCGAGACTGACGTAGCCGTTCACCGCTATAGCTCTCGGCCAGTACTCTTCGCTGAATATTGCCACGTGGTGGAAGAGGAAGAAGAGAAGGTGGTTCGCGACGAGGTCTTTACCCGAGCTTCGGAGATCAACAGGATACCAGTAGGTGAAGTCTTTCCTCATCTCCTCAACGAGCTCTTTTGGAATTCCCGCTGATTTAGCAGCCTCCTCGGCGTTACCCTCACCAAGAAAGACGTAGTCGAGGAGTTCGGGCGTTATGTTTTCAGCCTTAAGCTTTCCGGCGTTGATGAACTTTGCGAGGATGTAGTAGGCCATGTAGATTGTTGAATCTGAAAGACTCTCTATCAGCCACTCCTTGTCCCAGGGTATGCGCGTCCCAAGTCCCTTTCTGCGAGCACACGCCTTGTCCTTCAGCCACTCTATCTTGTTTCTGAACTCCTCCTTGTAGTAGTCCGGAATTATGGCCATCTTCTCCAGCCAGTTGAGGACTCTACCCTTCCACTCCGGATTGGAATAGTTGAGGAACCACTGGTCTTTCACAACCTTCACGACGCACTTCGTTCCGCATCTGCAAACTACAGGTTTCTCACTGAATTCGTAGAAGATGTCTCCAATACCTCTGCTTATGAAATCGTTCTGTATTCTATCCTTCACTTCGGAGACCTTCATTCCCGCGTAACTGCCCGTAATCTCGAGGAGGACACCCTTGTGGAACTCCTTCTTGTAAAGGATCTTCGTCGCCTTATCGAGTTTCTCTGTCTCTTTCTGGCTCTTTATCCCCATCTCTTCAACGATCTGTTTTGCCGGGATGCCTTCTCCATCCTCACCCTCGACTTTTATGAGAACAATAGGCTGAATAGCCTCAACAACGCTCTTATCGATGCCAAATTCTTTCAGAACCTCTTCGTTCTTCTTCAGCTCCTCAATGGCAATGTAGTCATAGGGAGCGTGAGCTGGTACGCTCATCACAACTCCGGTTGCGTTGTCAGTATCGACGAATTCAGCAGGCAGAATGGGAACTTTTGTCCCAGTAACGGGGTTCTTCACGAGCTTGCCGATGTACTGCTTTGCATCGACCTCTTTAATAAGTTCCACCTGTTTTTCTGTGTACGTCAGCTTTTCATACGCTTCTTTGCTTACGAACCACGTTTCGCCGTTTACCCTTGCAAGTACGTAGGTTGTGGGCTTGAGCCATATGTTGGTGACGCCGAAGACAGTTTCAGGCCTAAGCGTAGCACATGGAAATACAATACCTTCCTCATCCAGGTAGAACTTGATTACTGTGAAATCAACAATCGTCGCGTTCTCACCCATGAGTAGGTCGTGATCCTCAACGGGGTTTGCATCGTGGGGGCAGTAACGAACTGGATGCGTGCCCTTTACAACAAGCCCTTTGTCCTTCAGCTTCCAGTACTGCCACTCTATGAAGCGCTGGTATTCCTCGTCTGTGGTTGTGAAGCACCTCCGCCAGTCAATTGAGTAGCCTATTGACTTCAGGGCTTTGAGAGCTTCCTGGGAGAAATACTCGACTATCTTCTCCGGCGTTTTAAGGGTCAGCAGGACGTCCAGCGGGACGTCGTGATACTCTGTATAAACCTTAATCGTTCTTTCATCTTTCTTCGCAATCAGCTCGGCTAATCCGATTATGGGCGTACCGGTAACGTGGAAGCCGAGGGGATAGAGCACGTTGTAGCCGAGCATTCGTTTATAGCGCGCAACAGCATCTCCTATCGTGAAGGTTCTTGTATGTCCTGCGTGCAAATTCCCGTTAAGGTAAGGATATGGAATTGTAAGGAAAAACTTCGGCCTTGAGTCTGGCTCAGCGTTGAAAATTCCGCTTTCCTCCCACTTTTTCTGCCATTTTTTCTCTATCTCCCTGAAGTTAACGTCATGCATGCTTTTCCGCTTTCCGCGGGATTTAAAAAAATTATCAAAGCAAACCTCTATTATGGAAGAAAAAGTCAGAGAGTGGATTGAGAACTTTATTCTTGAATACTCGCGGAGCACGGGAGTTAACTTGTGGAGAGAGCCGTTGGTGGGCTTTGCAGATTCGTCAGATAACGCATTCGAAAAGCTGAGGACCGTGGTTTCCGAACATCACCTGATTCCAGAGGATGCGCTCAGCGGGGCGAGGAGCGTTATTGTGTACTTTATACCCTTCAGAAGAGAGGTAGTGGAGAGCAACGTTAAGGGGAAGCACGCGTCGAGGCTGTGGGCAACCGCATACATCAAAACAAACAGGCTTATTTCGGAGATCAACAGGTACGTCGCAAGGAAGCTCGAAGTGTACGGATACGAATCTCTTGTCCTCCCGCCCACGCACAACTTTGACGAGCAGAGGCTTGTGAGCGACTGGAGCCACAAGCACGTCGCCTACATAGCTGGCCTTGGGACTTTCGGCCACCACACCATGCTGATCACTGCAGAGGGCTGCTGCGGCAGGCTTGGAAGCTTAATAACGCGGGCAGAGTTCGAGCCAGGAGAAACGATTAAGGAAGAGTACTGTCTTTACAAAAGAGGCTCTGAGTGCCTCGCATGCGTGAGGAGATGCAGGTTTCAGGCTTTGATGGCTGATGGCTTCAACAGGAAAAGATGCTACGAAGTCTGTCTGGAGAACGACAGATTCTACAGCGATTTGCCCCTCACGGACGTCTGTGGCAAGTGTGCATGTGGAGTTCCGTGTTCATTCGGGGTTCCATGCGATTCTCGTTGAGTCCGTAGCGTAGCTCCTCCCCATGCGGTCAACAGCATCAACGACGACTATCAGTACCTCTCCCTCTTTGGGCACGTCCTCCGGGCTTCTGAACCCGATGTAGGCTGTTATGTTATCTCCCTCGGTTTCTATGGGGACCCACGTTATAGGCGTAACACCCTTAGACGTGTACGCGAACACGTGAATACCGGGGAATGGCACGTCAGACGGCAGGTATATCCTCTCCGGAGCTTCGCTTTTGTTTATGTAAGCAGCTTTGGCGTAGTTGATCTTCAGCAGGTGCGTGCCGGAAATGTTATAGTGCATGAATTCAACCTTAACCGCCGGCAGTTTTTCAACAGGCTGAGAGCACCCGCAGAGGATAATGGCAGCGAGAAGAACAATCAACGTCACTTTAGCGAGTCTCATTAGAGAATACGGGCCATGGCGAATATATAACCCTTTTGAACTTGCAGCATTTACTCTGACAAATTCGCAGAAACTCTGGAATTTATAATCTCCAATTAAGTGGAAACTGCATAAAAGTTGATGCTTCAGTCCTTGCTGAGCCTGGCGAACTCCCTCTCCGCAGCCTCTTCGAACGCCCTGATGAAATACCCTTCCATTCCTCGGTCTATCAACGTTGCTGCGGCAATTCTGTGGGTTGCATCGGCAATTCCACCAACTTCCTCGGTTGCAGCCGGAATAAGCACATCCAGTCCGGGAGCCTGGCCCATGAGGATCCTCTTTTCGAGTGCCAGTGGAACCCTACCACTGAGCTTTACCACATCCCACTCGAACTCTCCGATGTCTGGGACGTACTTGGGGCAGTTCTGGAATCCGAGGATGTACCTGTCCTCCTTGAGGAAGACCATGTCTTTTATCATCTGGCAGAACTCGCCAACGGCCTTAACACCCATTGGAGAGAAGATGTCTCCAACGTGGAACCACTGCGAGTACTTCTCAATGTGCAAACCGCCGTTCCTCAGCATGTATATTGCTTCTTCGAACTTCTTGTCTCTAATTTCCTTGAGCTTTTCGACCTCATTGATAGTCTCCTCGTCGAATCCCTCAAAACATGCTTTTAACCCCTTCCTGTACCCCTTCTTCTCGTAGGCAACGACACCCAGCGTGGTCAGCCTTTCTGCAACAACATCAGCGAACTCGTCGAAAAACTGGATGTAGTATCTCTCCTTTTGTCCTTCGATTTTTATCTTTGCCTGCCCGAGATCTACCGCCTCGTCGAGCACGAACCTGTCGAAGCCGAGAACTCCGCCTGAGCGATCGTGGTAGTCGCCAACCGAGCCTATGACTGCAAGGTACGCGTAGCTCTTCATCTTTTCGTGTATACACGCGCTCAGCAGGTAATTCAGCGTGGATGCAGAGACGAACGTATCTCCGGAGACTCCGAAGAGTTCGGGGTCAAACACAAATACGGTTTCGCTTTCAACAGACTTTGCCGGGTGGTGGTCGATAATCCACACAGTGCACCTGCCATCGTTGACCTTGTCAATCATCTCGGCGGCAAGTCCTGCAAGGTCAGTATAGATTACCACCTCTCCCTCGTACCTGTTGTGAATCGTTTCTACAATTGAGGAGTGCACCTTTTCGATGCAGATTAAATTAACGCTGAGGTCGAGAAGTTCGCACAACTTGGATAGAATCGCAGCGGAGCATATACCGTCTGCGTCGTTGTGGTGAACTATTACGGCGTGTTCACCGGAGTACTCTTTTATCATCTCTCCCATCTGGGTCATCTTCTTGATGAAGTCGTGGTTCAGGAAGCCATCCATCGGCATGGTAGTAAATATTACTTTAAAGTTTAAATTTTTTTAGTATAATTCATTATAGCCACCCCAGTTACCTCGCTCAATTGTGAAAATTACCACGCGAAAGATTACAGAACACTGAAAAATATATGTAGTTATAAATTAACAGTTGTAGATCTGGTGATTATTGTGGCTGAAGTGAGCAAGAGACTAAATAACGTTGCTGGCAAAGTAGACCTGCTCGTCGTTGGCGGCGGGATTACTGGGGCTGGCATTGCCCTCGATGCAGCGTCGAGAGGTTTGAAAGTAGTTCTCGTCGAAAAAGGGGACTTCGCCAGTGGAACGAGCAGCGCGTCATCGAAGCTAATTCATGGTGGCTTCAGATATCTAAAAAGCCGGGACTTCAGACTCGTTTTTGAGGCGCTACACGAGAGGGGACTATTGCTGAAGTTAGCGCCGGGACTCGTGAAACCGCTTCCATTTCTGATTCCGGTTTATGGTGGCGGTTTTAAACACATCAAGAAACTCATCCAGTGGGTTTTTGCCCCAGAAAAGATCACGATGATGGAACTCGTGAAGGCTCCACTTGCCCTCAGAGCAGCAGTGTTTCTCTACGACCTGCTCGCTGGCAGAGAGAAGATAAAGAAGCACAGGATTCTGAGCAAAGAGGACGTGCTCAGAGTTGAACCCGAGCTAAACCCCAGAGGACTGAAGAGCGGGGCAATTTACTGGGATGCGTTCGGCCTCGATTTCAGGCTGACGCTGAGTATAGTAAAGAAGGCCAGAGACTATGGAGCGATTTGTGTTAACTATGCGAAAGTGGTCGAGTTTTTGAGGGAAAACTGTACTGTCGTTGGTGCAAGGGTTAGAGACAGACTGAGCGGTGAAGAGTTCGATTTGTTTGCAAGGAAGGTTGTAGTCGCTGCTGGCCCGTGGGCGGACATCGTTAGAACAAAGGCGGGAATAGAGCGGCGCGTGCTCAGGCCGACCAAAGGCTCACACATCGTGGTCTCGAGAGATAGGCTGAGCATAAGAAATGCTGTGGTCATGGAGGCAATTGACGGAAGGCTAACGTTCGCCATACCCTGGGACGATACTGTAATCATCGGGACGACCGAAATAGAGTTCTACGAATCTCCGGATGAGGCGAGGATTACGAAAGAGGAAGTCGATTACCTGCTTGAAGTAGCCAATCGCTATTTTCCCTCAGCCAATCTCGGTTATGATGATATACTGTCCACGTACTCTGGTGTCAGGCCGCTGATTGATGTGAGGGGGCTTAGCGCCACCGACGTTTCGAGGGAGCACAGGATTGTGGAGGAGAATGGAATGATCACAATTGCTGGCGGGAAGCTGACGACGTATCGCGTAATGGCGAAAGACGTTGTCGATAGGGTCGTGAAGGATTTGGGTGTGGAAAAGGAGTGCACGACACATTCCATCAGGCTGAAGGAGCCGTGCAGAGAAGAAGATATCGACATTGACGATATAGACGTCAGAAAACACCTATCTGAGATTTACAGCAGAGAAGAGGTTGAAAGAATCGTGCAGATGGTAAAAGAGAATCCGAGTCTTGGTGAAAGGATTTTGCCGGAGTATCCACACATATGGGCAGAGGTTACGTTTGCTGTAACGCAAGAGTTTGCTGTAAGACTTTCCGACGTTATTATCAGGCGTCTCGGCCTTTATTTTAAATCACCTGATGGAGAACTTGCGAGGCGAATTGCAGAGCATATGGGTGAAATTTTGGGCTGGGATGCACAGCGCATTGAGAAAGAGGTGAGGGAATACCTGAAAGAAGTTAAAAAGAACATGGAATGGCGAGAATAGGCAAGGGTAAACTCAAATCGTGCATCTATCTTCGCAACATGAACACCTGATTGAGCCTATTGCTGCAACGATTCTCTTCTCCCTTTCCTCGTCGAAGTCGATCTGCCTCAGGAGTACCTCGTCTGCATTCGGTATCTCCTCGATGCTGACTCTCTTTCCGTTCAGAACGTCAAGAACTGACACTTCCACCTCGTTCGTAAGGATGGCAAAACCAAAAACGTTGAACAGCCTCGCAATGGCAATTGTTCTCCTCTCGAGAGGTGTAAGCGGGCGCGCAACTTCCTCACGCTTAACGAGGATATGTCTGCTACCGTTGACGACTGCTATTGCGTCGGCAAAAGCTTTGAAGGTCTCTCCACTTACATCAAAAGAAATCGTTAAGCCATACTCTACCTCGTAGCCCTTCGCCCTGAGAAGCTCGATTATGTCTTCGAACTTCATCACAGATAGTGTGGTCTCATCCTTTAATCCTTTACTGTATTTGCATATTATTTATTTACTATTATTCATTTATAAATCAAAAATTTAGCAGTTACAATCTCGTTAATGGCTATCCACTATCCGCTCTTTCCCGTAAACTATCGCATCTCCTCTGGCTACAAGTTCGTCGCCCCTCAGGACATTTATCTCGAAGAATGCGAGGTTTCTGCCACCTCCTGTCCTGAAGGCTTTTGCAGTCAGCTTTTCACCCGGAAACGCTGGCCTGAGAAAGTCTATCTTTATCGTTACAGCAAACCTCTTGACGTTGTCTGAATTCGCCGCAATTCCCAAAGCAAAGTCTGCAAGGGCTGCGATGTACGAGCCGTGGGCCGTTCCATGGAAATTCGTGTATTCTTCCTTAACGACGCCCTCAACTTTCGCGTAGCCCTCTCTTACCTCCACAATCTCCGCACCAAGAAATTGTCTGAAAGAGTCGTTCTGCAGAACCTCGAGCAGTTTTCTGTTCAAACCGTGATCCGGGACATTATCGGAATCCATACAGCTACCCCCTCAACTTCCGCGACAGCGCCATGAAAGACGCGAGAAAAACAGGGTCTTCGAATTCGAGGAGTTCCACGCCTTTCAGAACTTTGAAACCTTTTGAAAGCATTTCTCCAACGTTCTTACCCATAGACTTCCACTCCTTCCTGATGAAATCCTCTATCGCCTCTCTGGCGGAAATGTAGCTTCGTTCCGAGTAAACCCAGTACCGCCCTCCTTCAATAAATGCAGCATACTTCCTTCTCTTCCTCAAAAACTTCTTTACGTGCTCTTCCTCTTCGAAGGGTGGGCCTATGCGTTTCAAAATTGCCGACAGCTCTCTAACACCCACTTCAAAAAACAGGTAACACTTACTGCCAGCGAAGAACGACGAGCGCAGAGGCATGAAACCGTTACGCTCCAAAAACTCGTGTACTCTCTTGCATGCTCTCTCGAGCTGAGGGTACAGGTTGTCCTCGACTATGTCAGGTTTCTCGAACTCGACTGCGTAAATCGCCCGCCTTTCAAGCTCTTCCCTTAGCACCTCTACATCGGGGACTTTGGGCTTCTCTGGAATGAAGAAATCGATAGCTGGAGATTCGAGAAAATCTCTGCATCTTTCAACGAATCTCGCGAGGTTATCGACGCTTAAGTTTGCCGCAACGTTCCTCTTTTCGTCAACGGGGTCGATTACAAGTATGTTCTCGAGCCCCTTCTTCCTGTATACTTTACCTCCCGCCACGTCTATTACCGTGTTC
Organism: Archaeoglobus veneficus SNP6; assembly: GCF_000194625.1. NCBI lineage: Archaea > Methanobacteriati > Methanobacteriota > Archaeoglobi > Archaeoglobales > Archaeoglobaceae > Archaeoglobus > Archaeoglobus veneficus. Next base: position 1,632,929 of record NC_015320.1, read on the forward strand.
CTCGTCCATTTTACTGCATTTCTCACCACATCGATGAAAGAGCCGTAGAAAACAATCAGCAGTTCGCAGAGGTAGCCGGAGAAGCCCCTAACCTTGTACTCAGCACCATATATTCCGCCTGCCTTGAGGAAGCTTTTTAGCAGTCTTACATCGTTTTCCTTCCCTTTAACTCTATCTTTGAGCCACTCGTGGTGGAACGGAGTTCTATCGACAGCCGACTTTATTTTTTCCGGGCTTCTCAGCCTGTAGCACGGAACTACGTCAACCTCCACGCCTTTGACCCTGCCATGAACGTATGGATGGGCTGCGTAACGCAACTCGTATTCATCTACGACAGCCTTTCCTATCTCGAGGCCTTTCTGCTCAAGTTCCTCCTTCGGCGTGTCCTCCGGAAAGAGTATGAAAACGTCTATCTCCAGGCTGCCTTTTAGCCAAGTGTTTCTTGCGTAGCTGCCGAGAAATCTGAATTCAAGAGGTGGCTTAACTACTTCCTCAAGCCTCTTTTTTAGCTCCTCTTCAGCCTCTTTCGCCTTCCTCCGCTCCTCCTCGTCGGGCAGAACGAGGGGTAACGCCTGCCTGATAACTTCTTCAAGGCTCATTTCTGCAGTTCCACTCATTCCTTCTCCCTCAGCGGGTATATCTCCACATCATCATAAATTGGGCCTTTTGGAGTTAAGGTGCTCTTCTTGAGCCTGAAGTCCTCAACGGACATCCACCCGAAGTCGTCTTCCACGTTATTTAGCTCTTCGAGCAACTTTCTCCGCTCATCCGGCGTTAACCGCTTAATCCTCGCAATTGTCGCGTGGGCAACAAACGGCTTGTCCTCTTTAAAACCGAGTTTTTTCATTTCGCTGCCAACAGCATTTGCGAGCTTTGTAATTTCTTCTTTGCCCTCTTCCACGCCCACCCATACTACTCGCACGTGGTTTGCATTTGGGAAGAAACCGATTCCCTTAAGGTGCATCTTGAACGGAGGGAAGTATATCCTCGAGAGTCTGTCTTTTATGACTCCAACTCTCACTTCTGGCACTTCCCCAAGGAACCTGAGGGTGATGTGGATGTTGTGGTTCTCGACGGGCTTCAAGCCCCGGTACTTTTTCAGAATGCCCTCGAGTGAAGCAATTCTTTCCCTCACTTCATCGCTCATATCTACGGCAATGAAGAGTCTCATCATATCACCGAAGGGCAAAGGATATTAATAGGTAGAAATAGCTTGTGTTAAATGCCCCGGAAAGCAGTCGAGAAACCAGGAGAGGTCAAATACCTGATACTGAAGCCCCTCGGATATCCACTCAAGGCGAGCTATCACGAGTATCCCGTAGTAGATAACCCTAAGGTATTTGACAGGTACGCGAAAGACCAGTGGAAGGGAGAGTTTGTATCAAAAGGAAAGCTTCTCTTCGACATACGCATGTTCCCCGATTTTGCCTTCGAGGTTATCAGTGCCGAGCCCGACTACGGTATAATTACCGACTCAACGATAATACTCGTGGAAACCCCCAGCAGAACGATAGAAACGGAAATAGTGAAGGACGTCAGCCTTTCCGACGTGGTCGGGCAGGAGGAAGCGAAGAGAAAGGTGAAGGTCATTCTGGAGTTCCTCAAGAACCCGGAGAAGTTCGGAAAGTGGGCACCGAGGAACGTTCTGTTCTACGGCCCACCAGGAACTGGTAAGACAATGACTGCCAAAGCTCTGGCCAACGAAGCGAAGGTTCCCTTCCTTTCCGTCAAATCAACGAAGCTGATAGGAGAGCACGTTGGCGACGGGGCGAGGAGAATTCACGAGCTTTACGAGAGAGCAAGGCAGGTAGCGCCGTGTATTGTCTTCCTCGATGAGTTCGACTCCATAGCTCTCGACCGCTCGTATCAGGAGCTTCGTGGAGATGTTTCGGAAGTTGTAAACGCCCTGCTAACAGAGCTTGATGGCATACAGAGGAACGATGGAATATGCACCATAGCTGCAACAAACAGGGCAGAGATGCTCGACGCCTCGATAAGAAGCAGGTTCGAGGAGGAGATCGAGTTTTCTCTGCCGAGCTACGAGGAGAGGCTCGAAATACTCAGAAAGAATCTCCAGGAGTTCCCGCTCGAGGTTAAAGCAAAGCTCGACGAGGTTGCAAGACAGACAGAAGGCTTTTCCGGCAGAGACCTAGTTGAGAAGGTCATAAAGTCCGCGCTGCACAGAGCGATTGCAGAAGGCAGAGACAGAATAGAGACGGAAGACTTCATGAAGGCTGCTGTTAAAACAATGCCAGTAAAGAATCCGCCAAAGCACATGTTTGCCTGACTTTTTTAATCTTTGAGCAGACCCCTTGCAATTATAAGCTTCATGATTTCGCTCGTCCCCTCGCCTATGTCCAGTATCTTTGCATCCCTGTAGGCTCTTTCCACCGCAGCTCCTCTCAGCGTTCCGTGCCCGCCAAAAATCTCGATTGCAACGTCAGCAGCTTTTTTTGCCGTTTTTGCAGCAATCAGCTTGCACATTGCTGAACGTACAGGATCGCAGCTCTCCGCAGTGCTGTAAACCATCAGCCTCAATGCTTCAATATCAGCAGCAACTTCTGCAAGCATCCACTGAATTCCCTGAAACTCTGAAATGCGCTTTCCAAACGCCTTTCTTTCCTTCGCGTACTTGATAGCCAAATCGAGGCACCTTTCGGCAATTCCAAGACCTATTGCAGAGAAAACGGGTCTGCTTACGTTCAGTGTGTTCATTACAGCCTTCAGCCCGTTCGGTATGGAGTCCTCCTTTGGAACCTCGACATCGTTAAAACGGATTGATACAAGCCCGCTACCTCTCATACCTCCAGCGTTCAGCTTTCTTACCTTCATACCCTCTCCTCTTTCGACTACGAAAAGTGAAAATCCGTTATCACACCTCGCGAGAACGACGAATACTTCCGCGAGCTCTCCGTTTGTTATGAGGGTCTTGTTGCCGTTGAGGACGTAGCAGTCTCCTTCGTCTCTTGCTTCAAGCTCTATCGATTTCAGATCACTTCCTGCCTTCGGCTCAGTCGTTGCAAAGGCTGCGAGCTTTTTACAGAACTGGGGGAGCCACTTCTCCTTGAGGCCACCGCTGCCATTGAGGTTTATGGCATTCGCAGCCATGTGGTGTGCGGCGACGCTAACAGCGAAGCCAGCATTTACCTTTCCAAGCTCTTCGATCAGCATGCAGAGCTTTTTGAAGCTCTTTCCGAGACCACCATACTTCTCTGGAACCGTAACACCCATAAGACCAAGTTCGAAGGCCGTTTTTATTAGCTCAGCATCCATTCTGTCTTCTTCGTCCATTTTTGCAGCCTTCCTGGCGGCTAATTCCACAAGCTCTGGCGTTAAGGTGGACATCTTCTTCACCACACCAGCAGCAGCTAAAGTGTGTCCGGATCGTAGCCAAGAACCGCAGTCCACCACCAGCGGGCCATGTCAACCAGATCACGGCTGAATACGCCGGATAAATGGTACTCCCCGTTGCGAATTGTTATCATACCGGCTCCAAGCAGCTTGTTTCTCATGGAATAGAAGGAGGAGCGAACCATTCCAAGTTCTTCCATCACCTTTTCCCATTCGTCAACGCGTAACGGCCTGCCAGCTTTCTGCCTTTCGTCTATCATGCTTATGAACCTGATGGCCTTCATGGCAACTTCTTCCTTTCTAAAGAGTCTTCTCATCAGCTCAAGAAATGGGTTTTTTGACTGCGTTATGCGGGCGTTTGAGGCCGAACGAACTATAATAGAGGTGGAAGTCTTTGGCGCTTCCTTTACCTTCATATTTCAAAATTTGTGGACTGGGTATATATATTTGATGAAACTACTTGTTATTATAAAATTTCGTGAAAGTGACCGTTTTTATAGAAATTTTATGCCATTATCTTTAGCAATTCAGAAAAAAGTTGACACTTTCTGATACTATTCTTGACGACATTGATAAGCGATTTGTCATAGACATAACGCCTTTTGTGAATGAATCCTGCGCGGTGCCTTGGTTGGTGGAGAGCGCGTATGTGGTGGTTGTAGGCGGGGTAAAAACCTTTCTGGAAAGACAAGGGGGTGTGGAAAGATGCTAACGAGAAGGGGGTTCTTGAAACTTGCGGGAGCATTGACTGCTGTAGCTCTGGGTATGGGGTGTGCGGAGAAAAAGCCGGAAGAACCCCGGGCTGCTACAGTGGCCACTCCAACGCCAACACCACAACTGGAGCTACCGTGGCCGTATGTGAAACTTGACCCTGCGGTTGTTGGAGAGAAGGCCTACGAGAAGTACTACGAGCACCACTGCATGTTCGGCGTCTTCGATGCAATAGTCGACAAACTGCGTGAAAAGGTGGGCTATCCTTACACGACATTCCCGTCAGAGATGATGGTATACGGAAAGGGTGGAGTTGCAGGCTGGGCAACTCTTTGCGGAGCGTTAAACGGAGCGGCAGCGGCCATATATCTCGTCTCTAATGATCCGGATCCGATTATAAATGAGCTCTATCAGTGGTACTGCCAGGAAGAGCTCCCAGACTTTAGGCCCAAGAACCCGAAGTTCGAAATACCGAAATCGGTTTCCGGATCACCTCTCTGTCACGTTTCGGTTACTAACTGGTGCAAAGCGACTGGATTTAAGGCATTCTCTAAAGAGAGATCGGAACGCTGCGCGTGGATTACTGCATCTGTGGCAGCAAAGACGGTGGAGTTGCTGAACGCACAGGCCGACGGAACCTTTGTACCAGCATATCCGCTGCCGGATAGAGTGAAGCAGTGCAGAGGCTGCCATGATAAGGGAAGTGCTCTGGAGAACACCCGTGGCAAGATGGATTGTACACAGTGCCACTTCAATCTTGGAGAGGAGCACCCCAAGTTCGGGTAGCTAAATAATTTTTATCTTTTTTAAAAATTTAGCTGTTTTTGTTATCTTACTGTAGTCTCCTCGCTTTGAAAGCTGTAGGACCTCCTGTAATTCGATTAGATGTTAAAAAAGTCAAGAGAACCTGAAACATTCAACGAGGAGAAACTTTGCTTAGTAAACGTTTTAAAGCATTGCGGAATGCTTGAAACATGCCTTACGAAGACCTCAGGGAATTTATTGAAAGGCTTGAAAACGAGGGTGAGCTTGCGAGAATAAAGCATGAGGTTAGCCCTGTTCTTGAAATGACTGAAATTGCCGACAGGACTGTTAAGGCTGGAGGAAAAGCCCTTCTCTTCGAGAAACCGAAGGGGTATAATATTCCTGTTCTCATGAATGCCTTTGGAACTGAAAGAAGGATGAAGCTTGCCCTTGAGGTTGAAAGACTTGAGGAAATCGGTGAAAGGCTCGTTGAGCTCACGAAAATCAGACCTTCATCATTTCTCGACGGCCTGAAGAGCCTTGGAGCGATTAAGGATCTTGCCTCTTTCATGCCAAAGAATGTTAAGAAGGGGCCGTGTAAGGAAGTCATAATGGATGAGCCAGACTTAACGAAATTTCCCATTTTGAAGTGCTGGCCGAACGATGCGGGCCCATTCATAACCCTGCCAGCAGTCATAACAAAAGACCCAGAAACAGGTGAGCTCAACGTAGGGATGTACCGCATGCAGGTTTTTGATGGAAAAACCACTGGTATGCACTGGCAGATTCACAAACACGGCGCCATGCACTTCAGGAAGCTTGCGGAGAAGGGTGAGGATAAGCTGGAGGTTGCCGTTGCCATAGGTGTGGATCCGGCAATTCTTTACGCTTCAACGGCCCCGCTGCCGGAAAACCTGAGCGAGTTCATGTTCGCCGGCTTCATAAGGAGAGAAAGGGTAAAACTCGTTGACTGCGAAACCGTCGATTTGAAAGTTCCCGCAACAGCAGAAATAGTCCTCGAAGGCTACGTCAAGGCCGATGAGCTGCGCATCGAAGGGCCCTTTGGTGATCACACCGGCTACTACACCCCGCCTGAACCATATCCTGTTTTCCATGTAACCTGCATAACTCACCGCGAGAACCCGATTTATCATGCAACTGTTGTTGGCAAACCACCGATGGAGGATGCATGGCTTGGGAAAGCGACTGAGCGCATTTTCCTACCCCTCATAAAGATGATTCACCCCGAGATAGTCGACATAAATCTGCCTGTCGAGGCTGCATTCCACAACCTTGCCATAGTTTCGATAAAGAAGCGCTATCCAGGGCATGCAAAGAAGGTGATGTTCGCGCTGTGGAGCATGGGCATGCTTTCGCTGACGAAGGTTGTCATCGTTGTTGATGATGACGTCAACGTGCAGAACATGCAGGAGGTAATATGGGCCATAACGAGCCGCTTCGATCCTGCGAGGGATGTCATAATCATACCGGAAGCGCCAATTGACAGCCTCGACCATTCAACGTACAAACCAAACCTCGGCGGAAAGCTCGGCATAGATGCCACGAAGAAGTGGAAAGAGGAGGGATTCGAGAGAGAGTGGCCCGATGCAGTTGAGATGAGTCCGGATGTAAAGCAAAAAATTGATGCCATCTGGGGTGAGCTTTCAAGGTTCGTGCTTTGAGGATCAGTCGCAAACTATATGTCTGATGATAAAACAAGCAGACTATGAAACGTGGACTGCTACTCCTTTTAATCCTCGTGATCTTGTTTTCTGGTTGCACTCAACAGAACGAGCAGCCATCTGCTGGGCCAGTAACCAAAAAGATGATCAAAGAATTGGGTGGCCCCTATAACGGCAGCCTCTGGGTATATTCCACAGTCTATAAGGGTAAACCATACAATGCAACGACAATTGCATTTACAGTAAATGGGGTAGACTACAGTGGATATATGTGGGACCCTTCCTTCACTCCATCTCTCGACTGGATAAAAAACAACACGTCTCCAGACGCGAGATTTATCTGCTGGTGGGACTACGCGGGAATGCTTATGGGGTATGCCGGGAGGTATGCTGTTGTCTACGCTCCGAGCAAGGAGATTCTGGATACTGTCGTGGGATGGAATGCCCGTGAGGAGGCGTTAATCCCCCATGAAATCATAAAGGACGTTGCTACTGCTCTTACGTCTGAAGATCCAGAGGTTTCACTGAAAATAGCAGAGAAATATGGTGCAGATTGCTTCTATGTCACGAAAAACGACGTCAGTTACTTTCCGATAATCCTGAGGGCTGCCGGTAAAAACATGTCAGAATATATTGAGCTTTCAGATAATGAATGGGACGTCAAGAAACCCGTCCGAAATGTTTTACTGGCGAGAATGCTTAAAGGAGAGGACATCCCTGGCTTCAAGCTGGAATATAATGATGGAAACGTGATTATTTACAGGGTTTTGAAGTAGTATTCTATTTTTTTAATATTTTTGGGATGGGATATTGGTAGAGTGACGGTTGGATCTTTCTTTTGATGCAATCTTGCTCCTGAAACTCGAAAATCTGAACATGGACCAGCTAAGGAATTTCGCAGCCAAATACTGGCCGGATTACGGCATTGATGACTTGAGAAGGATTGCGATAGTGGGGCATGATGAAACAGAATTAAAGAAGGTACTTGAAGAATCACGAAGGCTTAAGGAAATTCTGGAAAGTTTAGGAGTAATTTCTGGAGTCTAGAGAAGAAAGGAAAGCTACACGGTTGAAAGTCAGCGAAATTTACAGAAAGTACACGAAGGAAGAATTGTTCAGGCATTACATGGACACAGTTGGCAAGAACTTCAATCCTGTGCCTGAGTTCTTGGATTTGGAGAAGGTGAAGGAGAAGTTGGGGGTTTGATTTTTATTTATTTTTTCGTGTTGCCTATGAGTAACGTTTTGAAATGAAGTTTTTTAAGTTATGCTTAATATTATTAAAACAATAATGTAGATAATAATTAAAGCTAAAATGTAACAAATGTTATAGATTACATAATCTTGAGCTTTTTTAACATATTCAGCTTTCTCTTCGATAATCTTTTGATTGTGATAACTATAATCGATTAATTTTTTGATGTAATGCTTTTGAAGCTCCTTAAATTCCATTTTTATGTGGAAGTCTTTTGGAATTTCATCATACTCACCTTTAATTCCATACATATCTTTAATTATTTTTCCAGGATCGGGAATTAAGTATGCAAGAGTTCTTACTCTCAAAGCTAAAATCGAAAAGTATGCTCCTATTACCAACAAAACAAAACTTACACTAATAAATACAAGAAAAATCAAGAAATATTCGTTAAAATATTTGAAAACTATTGATAAAATAGCAATATTTGCGGCTACCATCAAGAGTATGGTTCGACATATGCCATCTGCTTTATCATCAAGAGTAATCTTTCGTTTCCAATTATGATCAAAAAACCATTTAGATAGGTCATAAATAAGGCTGTCAGGATCTTCCATAAAGAAACTTATTTTTCAACTACTTTAAGATTATGGTTTTGTTCCTGCCCAGATTCTTCTGATCTCTTTAAGTAAGACTTATCAGAACAGCCAAGCAATCATGATGTTTCTAATTATTTCTGAGTCTTTATCACCCATGACTCCTTCTAAGTTGTCTTCGATGATTTTTCAGATTCCTTCAGAAGAATTGAAGTGAATTTATTTTGATTTCTTGAAGTTTTTAATCATCTCTTCGATCTCTTTTACTTTATTCTCGAAGATTCCGTCCACTTCTTTAGCTATTTTGTCTGTGGGTATTTGAGAAAGCCAACTATCAATGACATCAGATCTTTTTTGAAAATACCTGTCTATTGGGTTTAGTAAACCCCTTCCCAACTTGGTTTGGAAAAGGTTGTTTACTGAGTTGGGATCAGTAGGATAGGCAAACACAATATTTCCTATAACAGGCTTCAATATTATCCTTCCCTTTAGTGGGTCTATGATTTGGTACGTTTCTGTGCGGGATTGTCTTCGCGACAACTTCTCCAATGCAGTAGAGATCTCACAAACTTGAATATCTGAAAGATGGGTGTAGTCAAACAATTTTAGGAGATCTATCTTCTTTCCACTAATTACACCAGTGCTCATCTTATATCGAACACAAATGACTTCTTTTGCTTTAGGAGTGTAAAGGAAGTTGCTAAAATCAGAGAGAAGTTCGCCTACTGATTCATACCGAGGCTCCGTTATATCTTCTTTTAGACCATATTTGTCCTTGATATGCATTTTCCCGGATTGATGTAGAGAAATGTGTGTTCCAAGATCAGGTATAGGAAAAATTATGTAAGCTTCTTTACCTTTTTTAGTTTGCTTAATTTCGAATAATGTTAAATCACCTATTGTTATTTCCAGTTTCTTTTTTACCATATTTACAATTCAGCTTTCTTGATATAAATTCTGCGTCTTCCTCGATAAAGATGATTAGATCGCCTTCTTTGACGCCTAATCGGCTAACTACTTCCTTAATCAGCGTTATTTTGTTGTACGTTGATACTTTCGAAGTTCCTATTATCTTCAGTAAATTCCTTGAAACGCTTGCAAGAAACGCTTTAGACCAACTTCAGCCCACTTACACTGTTATATCAAAAATAAAAGAGCCACGGGCGGGATTTGAACCCGCGACCTCGTGCTTACCAAGCACGCGCTCTACCTGCTGAGCTACCGTGGCACTGCTCTTTCTCAGGTTTGGGGGCTGGTTAAAAACTTTTTCGCATGGATCCTGCTATGGGTTCCGAATGGCTATTTTAAAAATTTCGAAGAATGGTGGGTAGGAACTGTTAGACTTATCCTTAGAGAAGACTTTTAACCCAACTCTCCTAACTTCCCTTGATGGACATTGAAGAGCTGAAGGATCACATTTCAACTTATGCGGTCAGGATAATCGAGGAGAGGGGAATCAAGACACTCTTCCCACCTCAGGTTGAAGCTGTAAAGGCTGGGCTTTTCACGAGGAAGAACATGGTAATTGCGATACCTACTGCGAGTGGCAAAACCCTGCTTGCCGAACTTGCAATGGTTAGAGAGATCATCGAGGGTGGAAAGTGTCTGTACGTTGTCCCTCTGAGAGCACTTGCTATGGAGAAGTACGAGGAGTTCAGGAAGTGGGAGAAGATCGGGGCAAAGGTGGGCATGTCCATAGGAGACTACGAGTCGAGAGACGAGTGGCTGAGCGAGAATGATATCGTTGTCACCACGAGCGAGAAGGCTGACTCGCTCATGCGAAACAGGGCTGGATGGCTGAAGGACGTTACGTGCCTCGTCGTCGATGAGGTACACCTCCTCGACTCAGCGAAAAGGGGAGCGACGCTCGAGATACTCATGGCAAAGATGAGAAAGGTTTGCAACCCAAGAATAATTGCCCTGTCGGCGACGATACCCAACGCCGACGAGATTGCTGCATGGCTCGATGCGGTTTGCGTTAAAAGCGACTGGAGGCCGGTGCCGCTCTTCGAGGGCATCTTTTTCAACGGCAGGCTTGAGTTCTACGCCGATGGCGTGCTCACAGAGCAGAGGAAGATAGGGAAGGATATAATGGCTCTCGTCCTCGACTGTCTCGAGCAGGGGGGCCAGGTCCTCGTTTTCGACTCCACGAGGAGAAACGCAGAATCGACGGCCTTGAAACTTGCGCAGAGAGTGTTCAGATACATCGACTCCAACGAGGACATAGCAAAGGCGGTTCTGGAAGAGAACGAAGGGGAGATGAGCCAGAGACTTGCAGACTGCATAAGAATGGGCACAGCATTCCACCACGCAGGATTGCTCAACTCTCAGCGAACAGCAGTCGAGAAGGCATTCAGAGAGGGCCGAGTAAAGGTCGTGGTTGCAACGCCAACACTCGCTGCCGGCGTTAATCTTCCTGCAAGGAGGGTTATTATCAAGAGCTACCACCGCTTTGGAGGATACGCAAGCGAGCCGATAAAGACCATAGAATACAAGCAGATGGTTGGCAGAGCGGGAAGACCAGGACTCGACGAGAGAGGAGAGGCTGTCGTCATAGTCAGGAGCAACAGATCGAGGGAGGAGGTTCTCAACAGGTACATCTTTGGGGAAGTGGAGAGGATAACGTCGAAGCTTGGGGCTGAGAATCATCTTCGATTCCACACTCTCGCCCTGTCTTCTGACTTCAGGAGTATCGATGCGCTTGAAAACTTCTTCGAGTCCACGTTTTTCTTCCACCAGAACGAGATTTCCGCGCGCTACGAGCTTGAACGAATACTCCTGCAGCTCGAGAGGTGGGAAATGCTCGAGTTCGGAGAGAACAGCATTTCCGTTACAGAACTCGGCGATATGGTTTCCCGCCTTTACATCGACCCGCTGACGGGCTTCATGTTTTATTCAGAGCTGTCGAAGAGAGATGAATTCACCGAAATCGCAGCGCTGCACCTCATATGCAGAACTCCGGATATGGAGAACCTGTACATCAAAAAGAGCGACGACTGGGTGGAGGAAGAGGCTATAGCGTTCATGGACGAGCTTACTTACGCTCCATCACCCTATTCGGCAGATTATGACTGGTTCCTCGCGGAGGTCAAGACGGCCATGTGCCTCCACGAGTGGATAAACGAGAGCGACGAGGACGAGATATGTGAAAAGTACGGGATTGCTCCCGGAGATCTGATGAGGGTCGTTGAAACAGCAGAATGGCTTGCCTACGCCCTTTCAAAGATTGCAGCCTTCATCAACCATGCACAGAAGTCGTTTTTCTCCGGACTCGTAAAGAGGATAAAGTACGGTGTGAAGGAGGAACTTCTCGACCTCGTGGAGATAAAGGGGATTGGAAGGGCAAGAGCGAGGAAACTATACACCGCAGGAATAAGGAACCGGAGGGAGCTTGTTGAGAACAGACAGAAGGCTGCGGTTGTTATAGGCAAGCGCGTGGCGGAGAAAGCCATCGCTCAAATTGAGAACGACCTGAAACGAGGTGGTTAGGATGAACATCGTCGTGATAGGTCCGGCAGCAAGCGGTAAGAGCACATTCGTTGCAGCATTCCTTGAGTTCTTAAGGGACAAGGGCTACGATGCAAAGGCCGTAAACCTCGATCCTGCCTCAAACCCGTGCTATGAAGCAGCGGTGGATGTGAGAGACTATGTGAGAGTTGAGGACGTGATGAAAGAGTATCGCCTTGGAATAAACGGAGCTCTTCTGAAATCCATGGAACTCGCATCTGAACTCTCAGAGGAGTTCGTGGTTTCTGCAGACTTCGTGCTCTATGACACACCGGGCCAGATGGAGGTATTCCTTTATTCGAATGCTGGACTTGAAATTCTGAACGCCCTGCCATCTTTTAAAGCGGGAGTATTCCTCGTCGCATCAGATGTTGCAGCAACACCGGAAAACTTCGTCTCTATTCTCGCACAGTGTGCGGTAGTGTCCCTTCGTACAGCCCTCCCAACGCTGACAGTTTTCAATAAATGCGACATAGTAAAACCGCCAAGGATCGAGGAAGTGAAGAAAGGTCTCGCAGAAGGTGGAATGCTTGCAGAACTCTTGGAGGGGCTACTCACGTTTCTTGAATGCACAACGCTGCCATATAGGACGATAGAAGTCTCTTCAACCAGCAAGACAGGCTTTGACGATGTCTTTTCCTCTCTGAACGAACTCTTTTGCAGCTGCGGTGACCTGAGCTAACGGCAGATGCTGGCAATGCCTACCTCCAAGTAGGCAAAAAAGGAAAATAAAGCAATGCTTATAAGTAATGACCTGCCCCAATTCTGTAATGAAGTACGCGGCCGAGAAGGCAGTGATTGCCATTGCTGCTATTATGGGTTTTGGTATCATCGGTATCTCGCTCATTTCCATGTACAACGACTTTGTTAACGGTAAAGACCTACCGTACCTCCTTATTGACTTCCTGTTCTTCTCATTCGGTACTGTTCTCGCGGGAGGGAGTCTGAGACTCTACAAGAGGCTGGTTATGCTGTCTGTTGTAACGGAGAGCGCCTTCGAGGATGTAATCTATGCAAGGCTGAGACCTGTTCTCGAGGAGATTGCATACGGAACTGCAGAGGTTAACGAGGTAAAGACAAGGATAGTCAACCTCGAAAAGAAGCTCGAGAAAATGGAAGAAGAGCTCGTAAGGCCAGTAGAAATAAGTGTTCCCAGTCCTGAGTCTATAGTGCTGAGAAAAACGGCATTCTACATGCGCACAGTCGTGGTGGCAATGTTCTTCTTCGGAGCATACCTCTTTCTCCTGAACTACAACCTTCCCTATGAACCGTACCTCTACACGCTTCTTTACATTCTCTGGTGGTTTTTTGTTACCAAGGAGTTCAACCTCTTCCACAGAATTGAGGCATGGGTCGTCCTTGGCATCCCGGTTCTGCTCGTCCCCGCCGGCACCATAATACTCCGCGCTACAATCGGCCTCGTGCCCCTCATGGGTCTGATTTTCCTGACAGTCGTGCTCTACGCGTACCTGTACTATCTCTACGCAAAAACGCTGAGTGTTGAGGAGGTCGAGAAGGTTTCAACCAACGGATACAGAAGGGAGAACTTCCTGTACGCAAAAACCAAGGAAACCTGCAGAAAACTCGTAGAGTGGTTCAGAGGATTGTAGCGAATAATATTATAGTTAGTAGCGCCTGCCGCCTCCAATCTCGAGGTAAACATACAGACTTATTGATATGATAACTATCGCCATTGCGTAGCTCTTAAACGCGTTTACCAGATTCTTGTAAAATAGATACTCCTGACCGTAGGGTCCGATGGAACGCAACTCTCTCGCATCCAGAATGAAGTACTTACCGAAGTCTTTTATAACGACAGGCTTACCTCCAATGAGTACAGCTTCCGCTATTATGTCCTTTTTAGTTATATACCATGGATCCGGGCCGGATGCGTCTCCTCCCGTGTAGATCCTGCCGTTTTCAACTTTGAGGACTCTGTGAGTGATTGGGAGATAAACGTCGGGTCTCTTAAACATGACAATGTCTCCAGGCTGAGGGTCAATGTACAGTGCCTGAGCAAGAAACATGTCTCCTCTTTTAAAGGTGGGAACCATGCTGTCAGACGTTACGACAGCAAAGAAGAGCTTGTGTGTGAGAGTCAGCACCATGAGTAAAGCAAAAATCGAAAGTACGAGCGCTATCCTGCCGTACGGAGGTTCGCTTATTTTAGCTCTTTCAACTATCGTTTCGACTCTCTTTTTTCTTTCTCCCTTCCCCATTGCAATTCTGAAGCGCTCTATAACTGGGATTGTATATCCTTTAACAAGAAAGTACACTAAAATGATCAGGAGAAACATCAGAACTGCAATGAGTTCGAGTACAGCAATCTGCATGTTTTTCACCTGATGATGCCGAAAAAGTGCATTAACGTGCTTATGAAGATTATAGCTGCTATTACCACCGCGAGATCTGCAATGAACCTAACGAGCTTTTTCGTGTCTTCACCGTAGTACGAAAATCCATGCTTCCAATCGACCCACTTGAGCTCCCTGTATGCTTTTTCCAGAGGGTTTAGCTCGTAATCGATGTAACCCTTCTCAATAAGCCTTTCAATAATTTTCTCGGCCAGTATAGTAGATATTCCACACTTTTTCGCAATTTTGTCCACTCTCTTTTCGCCGAGCATAACGACTTTAAGGACGAGTTCCTCCATCTCGGAGAGCATGCTCACTCACGCAGGAGCATTCTTGCTATGACCAGCGCTGCAAGCAGTGCTGCTGAACCAACCACCAGCGCTCCACCCTCTCTCGTGCTCCGCTTCTCCTGTGGAGTGGGCGTTGGCTTTGGGGCGAGCTGACCAGTTGTTTTTGCTTTTACAAAGAACACCTTTACAAGGTTAGTTCCCGGAATTTCAACCTTGTAACTGCCCTCCTCCTCTGGCACATACTCGAAGCTAATGCTTTTCTCTTCTCCAGTCTTAAGCATTACCTCCTCTTCGTACGCCGGTTCACCATTTACAAGGACTTTAACGACTTCCTTACCTGATTTACCCACATTCTTGACCTTGAACGAAATCATGATGGGTTCACCAGCAGTTGAAATAAACTTGTCCACGCTCAGCTCGGAGTACTGCAGTTTTGGAGGCAGAGTTATCTCAGTCGAGATCGTCACCTCAATGCCCCTGTCTATTCTGAGGTCATAGTAAGAGAAGTACAGCTCTTCAGGAGTTTTGACTTTCTTCCATCCACCTATATATAGTAGCTCTCTTTCGAGTTCCTCTCTGTAATCCTTCCAGTAAAGCGGATTGTCAACTATCAGGAATCCACCAGCATCGAAGAAGTAGCCAAGCTGCCCGACTTTCGGCACGCTACCTCCTACGTAAATCGCAATATCGACATCCTTCAGCTCGCTGTATCCTCTGACACCCACATACTCAATGGGTGCTCCGCTATCCTTTTTAACTATCTCAAGCAACTCGGGAAGTACCTTCTCCGCTCTGCTATCGCTCCCCTCCAGCAGGGCCACTTTCGCCACTCCTGACTTGCCGTAGTGCTTGTAAAGATATGCAAGGATATTCGTGAGCATCTTCTTTGCATCTTCTCTGTTTACGTCGTATCCAGATGTCTTGAGCTTGGATATAGCACTATCAACATCAACATCGCTTATTTCAGATATACCCACACTCCCGAGGATGTAGTTGTTTGGAGAATACACCACAGAGCCATCTTTCACATCACCAATAAGGATTGGCCTGTCATATAGAAGAGGTCTTACGAATACAGGCAGAGTTCTGGAAAGGACACCATTATCGGTTTTAACCTGAATCAGGTGAGTTCCGAGGGGCAAGGGAGGTATTTCGAGACTTACTACTTTCACCTCATAGCCTGAAAGCTCGACGGTTTTGGAATCAACAACCCTACCATCAACAAGAGCTTTTAGAGTTATTGTGCCCTCTTCATCTATTTTGTTTATCACGGTAACTTTAAGGGTGTTCGATGCGCCTTCAGGAAGTGCACTCGCTTCAAGCCTCGCATCGAAGACCACGAACTGATTCGGGATTGTGTAGGGCTTGACGTAGAAAGTAAGCCGCTTCTTGACGTAGGGAGCTTCATCCCTCGATATCGTGCCGATACTCAAATCGTACTGGCCAGAGTAGAGGATTTTATCGTACAGCTCGTTGTAGCTCTTGTACGTCGCACTGAGGTTGAGCACATCAAAAACGTAAGCATCAATTTGATACTTCCCGTTTATCCAGTCGTCTTTAACCCCTATTTCGATAACATCGTATATTTCGTCCTGATAACCGGTAACTCTCTTCTGAACGACCTTTCCATCCACGACGTAGCCTTCAGGGTCTTTTACAACAACAACAAAGTCCACAGCAGCAGCTCTGCCCCTGTTAACGTTCTCCACGCCAACGTAGAGTTTTATTGTGTCCCCCTGTTTGTAAACATTGTCCCATCTCGGAATATATTTGTCATAATCGTAAACGTATGTAACAAAGGCGACCTTAAAATCTGATTGTGAAAGGGCAAGTGACGGAGAAGAGCAAAGTATTAGGATTATCGCGAGAATTATCAGCCTTACAGGTACTTTGAGGCGTAACCGCGGCGCCATGTTAGCATTAACTATGGAAAGAGATATATACTTTATCATTTAAAACCACCAGCAGGTTTTTTGGTGTGATGTATGCCAGTGCTTGCCATCTGTTCGGGTAAGGGCGGTGTTGGAAAGACTACTGTTTCAGCAAATTTAGCTGTTGTTCTAACACTCTTTGGTCGCGTTATCGTAATTGACAGCGACATCGCTCTTCCCAACCTCCACACATTCTTTGGTCTCGACGACCCCTTCATTTCGCTGCTTGACGTTCTGAAAGACATGGGCTACCTGAAAGATGCAATTTACGAGATAAGAGTTAAGCTGAAGGACAGCGAAGATATGGATGTCCTAAAGGAGCTCCATGTCCTGCCAGCTTCGACGTCTGTTAAGGCACTGGAAGAGATAGATATGGAAAGATTTAAGGATGTGATTGAAAGTCTCAGGAAAGATTACGACTTCGTGATAGTTGACGTGGCTGCAGGCCTCAGCAAGTATGCAATAATACCGATGCTAAGTGCTGACGCTTCCTACCTCGTTGTTAATCCCGAGAAAGCATCGATCATCGACTCACAGAAGGTAAGGAAAATTGCAGACGTTTCGGGTGTTAGAGTGGGAGGAATAATCATCAACCGCTACAAAGGAGAAAAGAGAATGGTTGAGTACGCAGAGAACGCAATAGGAGCTGAGGTTGTGGGAATAATAAGAGAATCCAAGCTCGTGAGAGAATGCTGGGAAGATGGCATCCCCGTCACCATGCGAAAGCCCTACTCAAAGGTGGCAAAGGACTTTTACGACCTCGCAAGAAGGCTTGTTGGAGAGGATGTGGATATCAGACCGTATGGCCGACTGAAGTACCTCTTTGGGTGAAATGATATGGATGAGAAGAAGATCATAGACGTTCTGATGGACGATGATACGTTCATTATCAAAAAGAATAGAGTTGAGACGAGCGGAAGTGCAGAAGAGTCACGACAGGGTTCGGTGGAGAGCGAGAGGCGCGTGGAAAAGAGAGAAGAGAAGGAGGAAAAGGTAGAAAAAGTAGAAAAAGGAAAAGAAGAAAGAGTGGATAAAAAGGACGTTAAAGCCGAGTACAAAGGTGAGCCGGAAATTAAAGGAAAGGATGTTTTTCTCTCAGAAATAGAGAGAAGTGTTTTGAGAAGTGTTGTTTTCGAGGCTAAAGAACCGAGGATGATTGCCCGCCTTACTGGTTATCCGGAAGTTGTAGTAAGAAAAGCTCTCGAAAGGCTAATCGAGAAGGGATATCTAACTGAAGAACTCGAGCCAACGGAGAAGGTGTCGGAAGTTAGATGGCTCAGGCCTGTGAAGGTAAGCGTGAAGTATGGAAGAAGCACGAAACTCGTGGCCATGGACGTGGCCATCGTTGTTGCAGCCCTGATTTTCCTGTTATCTCTGCTTTATTACCTTGGTATTATATAGACTATTGAAGCTAAAGTCCTGACAGGTACTCTTCGACATCCCTCTCCGAAGGGAGGCCGTCTCTTGCCCCTAACTTCTCAACACACTTCGCTGCCACATAGTTTCCTGCAACACCACAAACGTCGAGGTCATATCCCCTGAGGTACGCGTAGAGAAAGCCTGCGTTGAATGCATCCCCTGCTCCGGTTGTGTCTGCAACACTGACCTTCAGGGCTGGTATGTGAAACTCTTTCCTCCCATCCGTGACGTAGCAGCCCTTTTCACCGAGCTTGACTGCAACGATTTTAACCCCATGGGCCATTACCTTTTCAGCCCCCCGTCTGTAGTCTGCTCCGGTTATCTTCTCTATCTCGGCCACACTCGGAAGGAAGATTGTAGTTTTACTGATCAGTTCCCATACGTCCGCTCTTTCAGCGTAAAGTGTGCCTGGATCGAGGCTGACGGTATCGAAAAACGTTGCCAGCTTTTTCTGCGCTTCGAAGGGTTTGTCGCTGCTTTTGCAAACAAAAGAAGTCATGTGGATGGCTTCAGCGCTCAGCGCTTCTACGTTGATTTCCTCAAAATCAACCTCATCGTTGACGCCCGGATCGACGAGTATCGCTCTATGACCTGATGGATCAACAAAGACCATTGCACACCCGCTTCTACCTTCCGAAACTTTTACACTCGATACATCGACACCCTCGTTTCTGAGGTCGCAGAGCAAAAACTCACCCTCGCTATCGCTTCCCACCTTTCCAACAAAGACCGTCTTCACACCAAGCCTCGAAAGGCCAACTATAGTATTAGCAGCAGAACCCCCCGGAGCTATTTTCACGTCGATTACAAATCCCTCCTCATCTCTTGCAGGAATTCTGTCCACAAGAAATAGCTTGTCAACGTTCAAAGCGCCGAAGCCTGCAACCTCAGCCAAGCTTCCCAGCCTCCCCACGGATTCTTCTCCTCATCCGCTTTGATTTCTCAGCAATTTCTTCCATGTTTTCGGGAGTTATCCAGTGGAACTCCGTTCCCTTCAGTCTGTTGGCTATCTCCTCAACAACTCCAAAATCACCCTCGATGAGCCTGTTAATGCCAGCAATGCCTTCCTTTGCGTAGGCAACGACCGCTGCAGCGTTGCCAAATGCTGTTTCGGAGATTACTGCAAGGGTTGAATGCCTGACGGCAAACTCGTTTCCGTTGAAGGATACTGCCAGACCTTTGCCTTTAGCGTATTCGAGCATCTCGAAGTCGGATATGCTGTCGCCTATTGCAACGGGATTTTCAGGATTATAGCTTTCAACGACCTCTCTTTTTCTTCTTCCACCAATTACTGTAACTTCGTCAAGAATTCTGCCAGCTTGCATTTTGCTGAGCTTTTTCCAGAAGAATTCATCCAGCCATTCAACGCTTTTCCTGCTTTCCTCATTGAGCACCCCTTTCTCGATATCGAGTTTAATCTCATCAAGCGATTCGATTTCGCTGGCAGCTTTGAGCAGAAGCTTTCTTTCCTCTTTAGGCAGAGGGTATTTTTCAGGCACGAAGTTCGTTCCGTGTACAGTCTGCGCTCCGATATGGGCAGCACTTACTTCGAGAAATTGAATATAGGCAGTTGAAATCACAACCGGCTCGAATCCACGCTTTATCAGGTGACCCATCGCTTCATCAGCTTCCGGAACGTAAACAGGCTTTGAAAGCTCCTTCAGCTTCGCGGACGTAACTCCTGCAGCCACGAGGAATGGTGCAAGGAGGCGGAGTGTGTCGCCAGCATTGTAACCCGGCATCTTCGCCACGTAGGCGAGGTAGTCGTCGTACTGGCTCAGCCTCTCAAAGAAGGTAGGAGAAAAGAAGTGCGATGCTACTTCGTACGCAAAGTCGTTGGTAACCCAGGGTCCCTCCCAGTCCGTGAAAAAAGTAAAAACTGACATGATTACTCCTTCTTCTTGATAATCTCCCTGTAAATTCTTCCCTGAAGCCCGTGGAATCTCGAAAAGCCCTCGGCGTACTTCTGGTCTATTGCGGTGGTGTCGAAGGACACGAGTTCTTCTCTGTACAGTGCGAATTCTGAATACCTTGCGACTGGCGTAACGCTGCCCTTGAACAGCTTCAATCTGACCCAACCCGTAACGCGCTTCTGCGTCTCGTCGATGAATGCGTTGAGCGCATCGAAAAGCGGATCGTTAGTCAGCCCGTAGTAAACGAGTTCCGCCCACTCCTCTTCGACGAACTTCTTGAACTTGAGTTCCCTCCTGCTCAGCACGAGCTTTTCTAAGTCGCGGTGAGCTGTGATGAGGATTGTTGCTGCAGGATGTTCGTAGTTCTCCCTCGCCTTCAGGCCGAGAACTCTGTCCTCCATCATGTCAGTTCTTCCAACGCCGTGCCTTCCGCCTATTTCGTTCAGCTTTCTGATCAGCTCAAGGCCTGGAAGTCTCTCGCCGTTGATTGCAACGGGAACTCCCTGCTCAAAGTAAATTTCCACTTTTTCGGGCTCGTCAGGGGCCTTCGCGGGACTTGCTGTCCACTCGAATATGTCTTCCGGAGGCTCGAATGATGGGTCTTCGAGCTTCCCACCCTCTATACTCCTGCTCCACAGGTTTTCGTCAATACTGTAGGGTTTTTCCTTCGTTACCGGCACTTCAATGCCGTGCTGCTTCGCGTACTCAATCTCCCACTCTCTTGTCAGGTTCAGTTCCCTCATTGGAGCGATAACTCTGAAGCCGTACTGGTAGAACACGTTTTCAAAACGAAGCTGGTCGTTGCCCTTTCCCGTGCATCCGTGAGCTATCGCATCTGCGTTCTCCTTCTTTGCGACTTCGACAATCTTCTCAGCTATAAGTGGTCTTGCGAGAGACGTGCCGAGGACGTAACCTTCGTAGTCTCCATTGGCCTTTATGAGCCTGAATAGAAGCCGGACGAATTCTTCCTTCGCATCGATTGTGTAGTGCTTATCTGCGTATTTCTTACCTCTCTTTTCGGCCTCTTTTATCTCTTCAGGCGGCTGGCCTATGTCAACGGTTACAGTTACAACCTCATCGAATCCATACTTCTCCTTCAGGAGTGGAATACATACAGTTGTGTCAAGCCCCCCTGAGTACGAAAGTACAACCTTCATAGGTTGCGCTAACAGGCGACATTTAAAAACGTTTTTAAGTCTCCTGTAGGCATCTATAATACAATTCTGAAATAATTTGCTATTTATTGCTACTCAATCTTAAATAATTATTAAGATCTTATGTTTTAATTCTAAAAAATAATCATAGTGACGAAAGGCAAAGACAGGAGTGTTAAAAAATTTTACAACTAAATGATTAAAAAAATTAAAATAATTGATAGATAGATAAATTTATATTACGTCTTATTCATCCACTTGCGATGGCACAGATTGGCGTTGTTATATGTAGTTGTGGCGGACAGATATCAGAAAAAATTGACCTCAACAAGCTCGAAGAGGTTGCAAAGGGGCTCAAAGACGTCGTTAAGATCATTCGCACTGATTTTCTCTGCACCGAGGACATTGAGAAGCTGAGATCGCTTGCAGACTGTGATCGCATCCTTTTCGCTGCTTGTTCTGAGCGTTCATCTCTAACATTTAACGAAGACAGGATAGCTGCAATTCTCGAGGAGATAGGAATAAACAGGGCGATGTACGAGGTTGCAAACATAAGGGAGCAATGTGCATGGATTCACGATGGAGACGTGACTGGCAAGGCAATAGATATGCTGAAAATGACCCACGTGAAACTCCTGATGAATAAGCCAGCAGAGGAGGTTGAAGTTAGGAAGAAAGCCCTCGTTGTCGGCGGTGGCGTTGCGGGCATGCAAGCAGCCATCGACCTTGCAAGAGAGGGTGTTGAGGCAGTTCTGGTTGAAAAAAAGCCATACATCGGTGGTCACACGTGCCAGATTCCTCTACTATTCCAGTGTGAGAGCTGGCCTTCCATGTGTACGAGCGAGTGCATAATTCCTGTTTTAGCGAGGGAGGTAATGAATAGCGGCGCAAGAGTGTTCACGAATTCTGAAGTTGTGGATATATGGAAGGAGAACGGAAACTTCGTTGCGAGGATCAGAAAGGCTCCTCAGTACGTTGACCCCAGCAGATGTATATCATGCGGTAAATGCAGCGAGGTCTGCCCGGTTGATGTGGAAAATAGCTTTGACTGTGGAATGTCCAAGAGGAAAGCCATTGATAAAGAATTCAAGCTCGCAATTCCCGACATCTACAACATAGTCGAAGAATGTACAAAGTGTGGGGAGTGCGTTGAAGCCTGTCCAACGAACGCTATAAACCTTGACGCTGAAGAGGAGATAATCGAGGAAGTGTTCGGGACGGTAATTATCTCTACGGGATTCAAATCCTTCGACCTCCGGAGGCTTGAGGAGCTCAATTACACACACCCACGAGTTATTTCAAGCATGGAAATGGAACGAATAATAGCCAGAAAGATGAATATTGATGGAGAAAAGCCGGAACACGTCGTCTTCGTCCTGTGCAGCGGCTCGAGGGCTGAAGAGGGCGAAGAGGGAGTGCCTTACTGCTCCAAGACGTGCTGCGCCATAACAGTCAAGCAGGCAAACAGAGTAATGGTCTTAAGCCCAGAAACGGAGATTACAGTGATCTACAACAACGATGTGAGAGCGTATGAAAGGGCATTTGAGAAGTTTTACAGAAACGCTCAAAACGCCGTTGATTTTGTCAACGGAAGAGTTGAGGAGATAGACGAAGAGAATGGAATGCTTAAAATTATCATTGAGACACCTGACGGGGATGAAGAAGAAATCGAGGCCGATCTCGTGGTTCTTGCCGAAGCCGTTCTGCCTGAGGGTGTCGAACTGCTTGAAAAGCTGAAGGTTAGAACTGATAGGTTTGGATTCCCAATTGAATTCCAGCCAAGGATTTTGAGGCCAACTGAATCGCACGTTGATAGGGTTTACGTTGCCGGTTCAGTTTCAGGGCCGAAAATAGTGCAGGAAGCGGTTGAGCAGGGCGCAACTGCAGCGCTGAGAGCTAAGCAATCTGTTGGCATCAAAAAGCTTCCGAAGTTCGTTTCGAAGGTAGATCAGGACCTCTGTTCTGCATGCCGCATATGTGAGGCTGCATGTCCTCATGGGGCAATAGATGTTAAAGACTTTGCCTATGTCGATCCAGCGTTCTGTCAGGGCTGTGGGCTCTGCATGGCTGCATGTCCGTCGAATGCAATCCAGCTCGTAAACTTCGAGGATGAGCAGATTATAAGACAGGCAGAAGTGGGGTTCGAGCACGCTGACGGGCCTAAGATTCTCGCTCTGCTGTGTTACTGGTGCAGCTACGCTGCAGCGGATTTAATGGGAAGAAACGGGATCAAAATCCCGCCAAATGTAAGAACAATCAGAATAAGGTGCTCTTCATCGATAAACTCCAACCTCATAGCCGAACTGCTAAAGAGGGTTGATGGTATACTTATAGCCGGCTGCCCGCCGAAGAACTGCCACCACCTCTGGGGTAACTACATGATGGCAAAGCGCGTCGGGCTCATGAATCCAGTTATGGCTGCACTGGGTGCTCCCAACGCCGTAAGGTGGGAGTACATCGGAGTTACCAACTGGGCTGAGCTGGGTAAAGTGCTCAACGAGATGGACAAATACCTGAGAGAGGTGAGAACATGAAGCTCATTCTAAACTGGGCCGCTTCGTGCGGAGGATGTGACGTATCTATACTCGACATCGGCAGCGAGATTCTGAAGGCCCTTGAGGGTGTGGACATTCTCTACTGGCCCGTTGCAATGGACGCAAAGCGTGAGGACCTCGAAGCAATTGAGGATGGAAGTGTTGACGTTGGAATAATTAACGGGGCGATAAGAACATCTGAACAGGAGGAAGAGGCAAAGATCGTGAGGAAAAAGTGCAAATACGTAGTTGCATACGGAAGCTGTGCCTGCTTCGGTGGGATTCCCGGGCTCGCGAACCTCTTTCCGAAAGAAAAAGTGCTGAAGAGGGCCTACGTGGAGGCCGAATCAAACGAAGAGGGTGAAACAATTCCATCGCCTGAAATCAAACTTGATGATTTCACGCTGACCCTTCCAGAATTTTACGAGTCTGTTAAACCTCTTGATGCAGTAATTGACGTTGATCTCTTCGTCCCCGGTTGTCCTCCGTCGATAGGGACGATTAAGGAATTGCTCGATGTCTTAAAGCTGATTGCGGAAGGTAAGCAGCTTGAAAGAAGAATCCTCGCCTCTGATAAGGCTTTGTGCTACGACTGCCCCAGAAATGCTACAAAGAGCGGTAAGAGGATTGAGAGACTCTATCGTCCCCACGAAGTGGTTGCAAATGATGAAAAATGCCTGCTCGAGCAGGGCATACTCTGCCTTGGCTTCGCCACCCGTGGAGGTTGTGGGGCAAGGTGTATCAACGCAAACATGCCGTGCAGGGGTTGCTATGGGCCTGTTGGTGTTGCTGGGATGAGTGGAATAACTGCAACGGCAGCAATAGTCGGCAGGTGGGAAGATGAGATTCCACCAGCGAAGCTGATTGAAGCGCTGAACATCAAAGACGTGGCAGGAATCTTCTACAACTTCACGCTTCCAGTTGGCAGGATAAGAAATGAAAAGAGGTGATATAATGAGGAAGATCACGATTCATCCAAATACTCGCCTTGAGGGGCACGGAAAGGTGGACATAATTCTCGACGATGAAGGAAATGTTAAAGATGCATACTTTCAGGTGATTGAGTTCAGAGGCTTCGAGAAGTTCTGCGAGGGCAGGCATGTGGAAGAGCTGCCCCGCATCACCCCGAAAATATGCGGTGTTTGCCCTGGAGCTCACCACATGGCTTCAGCCAAAGCGTGTGATGCAGTATTTGGTGTTGAAATCCCACCAGCAGCGAAGAAGCTCAGGGAGCTTTTCTACTGTGCTCATGTCGCGCACTCCCACATCCTCCACTTCTACGTCCTCGCTGCCCCAGACTTCTTTATAGAAGACAAGATGAAGAGAAATGTCTTTGGGCTCGTTGAAGTTCTTGGAAAGGAACTATGCGCTGAAATACTCGACTGCAGGGTTTACGCCCAGAGAATCCAGGAGATAATTGCTGGGCATCCAATATACCCAGTTGCAGCGTTGCCTGGAGGAATGGCGAAACCTCTCAGCGAGGAGGAAAGGAAAGAGATCGAGGAGAAGGCAAAGAAGCTTGTTGACTTCGCTAAAAAAGGCCTGGAGTTCTTTGAGGATGTTGTGCTGAAGAAGGAGGGTATGGAAGAGCTGATTAAAGGGGATGTTTACGCTCACAGAACATACTACGCAGGAATGGTGGACGAGAAGGACAGGGTGAACTTCTACGATGGAGTTGTCAAGGTCGTTGATCCAGATGGAAAAGAATTCTGCAGGTTTGAGGTGAGGGACTACCTGGAGCACATAGCAGAGCACGTAGAACCCTGGAGCTACGTTAAGTTCCCGTATCTCAAGGCTGTTGGCTGGAAGGGGTTTGTTGACGGCGTGGACAGTGGAATATACAGGGTCAACTCTCTTGCAAGGCTGAATGTAGCGGAAGGGATGGCTACTCCAATGGCAGATGAGGCGTACAGGAAGATGTACGACTTCTTTGGAGAGAAGCCAGTGCACAACATCCTTGCGTACCACTGGGCGAGGCTGATTGAGATTGCTTATGCAGCAGAGCGCATGTATGAGCTGGCATGCGATGAGGAGATTACGGATAAGAACGTGAGAGAAGTGCCTAAATCGAAGCCTTCAGAGGGTGTTGGAGCCGTCGAAGCTCCACGCGGTACGCTGTATCACCACTATGTCACGAACAAGAAGGGTGTCGTTGAAAAGGTCAACCTGATAGTTGCAACGGTGCAGAACAATCCAGCAATCAACATGTCTGTAAAGAAGGCAGCTCAGAACTTCATAAAGGGTGGGGAAATCAAAGAGGGATTGCTCAACGCCGTTGAGATGGCTGTAAGGGCCTACGATCCATGCCTTGCTTGTGCCAGCCACGCTCTGCCTGGTAGACTCGATGTTGAGGTAAGGGTTATCAGGGACGGCGAGGTCGTTAGTGTTCTGAGAGCTTAATCAAATCTTTTTTACTTCATTCTGTGTTTTTTCAGGCTCAGGCTATAATTCCAAGCCTTGATAAACCTATGGAAAAGAGCCTGGACGACAAGACTGAACAAAGTGGTAAAATGAAAAAGCTCGTGGTTGGAATAGGAAACGCTGTACTCGGAGACGATAGTATTGGAATCAGAGTTGCCAAGGAACTTGAAAATGAGTTCGAAGTTAAAGTAACCACGCCTTCAGCCCTTCTCGAGGCAATTGCTGGTTACGATAGAGTGGTGATAGTAGACGCGATAAGTGGGGCAGGGGAGATAGGAGACGTATTCGAAGTAGAATTGCCTGAAAATCCCCGCTTCACTTCGTCGCACAGCCTCGGCATTATAGAGATGCTCAGCCTCGGAAAAGTCCTCTATCCAGAAAAAATGCCAAAGGAAGTAAGAATCGTCGCAATAGAGGTCGGCAGAATGCAGATAGGAGAGGGGCTGAGCGAAGAAGTCGAAAGGGCTTTGGAGAAAGCTGTTGCTTTTGTCAGGGAGATTCTTTCCTGATTCTTCCTCATTATCAGTAGATATACTGTAGCTACTCGAAATGTCGGTATCTACTTTCGATTTTATCCAATGTTAATTAAGATTAACAAATCGTAAAGTCTAAATAACCTTTTGTAAAAAGCCCTTTACAAGACGGAGTGGAGAGTATGAACCGGAAAAAGTATCTGCTGTGCATAACTATCGTGACAGTAGCCGTGGGCGCCATAATTGGATGGTCTGTTTGGGCTGGAAACAGTGTTATACCAGTAATTGCAGTGGTTGCTGGAATAGCGCTGCTGAAGTTATGCAAGAGCAGGGTCGAAGAGGTGGTGGAGGACGAAAGGGTACACAGAATAGGTGAAAAAGCATCCAGAAGAACTCTACAGGTTTTTGGATTGACGATTGCCGTAACAGTGGCCATTTTAATAGCATTGAGTGAAAGCGGACATGCAGAGTTTGCGCAATCTGACTTTACACTGATACACGTCTGTGCTTTGCTGGCATTCTATCTGACATTGCTGTATTTAGTATTCTACGGATACTACAGCAAAAAATACGGAGGTTAGCAGAATATGAAAAACAAACTCAAGGTTTACAGAGCCATTCACGATTTGACTCAGGAAGAACTTGCAAAGAAGCTTGGAGTGACGAGACAGACTATAATAGCCATAGAAAAGGGAAAGTATGACCCGTCTTTAGAGCTTGCCTTCAAAATAGCAAGATTCTTCAAGGTTAAAATCGAGGATATTTTCATTTATGAAGAAGACGAACAGGATTAGCGGGTTCTGACAACTGCCACAAACTCGGCACTTCAGTATGTCTTTAAAGAGGTCCTCGTTACAATCTCCGCCTTGCCATCGCCAATAGACTCATACTGTCCGATGACTATCCTCCCGCCCTTCGAGCTTTCCCCAACCCACGCTCCAGCCACTTCAGCAACTATCTCCCCACCCTCCATTGCAAAGCCGAGGGCGTTGCCTGCATTGCTAACGATTATCGTTCCACCCTTCATCTCCATACCTACCCAGTCTCCCGCCTTTCCCGCAACGATTCTCCCGCCTTTCATCCCCTTTCCGAGATAGTTGCCGGTTGAGGATGTGAAGATTTCCCCGTCTTCCATCTCCATACCAAGGTACGTCGTTCTGCCCTCGACGAAAATTCTGCCGCCTTTCAGCCTGAATCCGATTCCAGAAGCGGAGCGGACACTAAACCTGACGGTAAAGTCTTTCATAGCCCTCAGGAATCCTGAGATAAAGAATCCAACAATTCCTCCAAAACAGGCGAGGTAGTTGTTGAAAAGAACTTCTACTCTCTCCTGTGTTAGCCTGTACTGCGATGCAAGCTCTCTCCCAAACCTGAACGCCTCCTCAAAAACCTCGTACTTCCAGCCCTGTTTATCCCTCGCCCACTCGACGTATGCGTTGGCTATCTCCCTGAGCGGGTCAGAAGTTGTGAGTTTTAGGTATCTATTGAAGGTTTTTCTCTCTTCGGGAAGCTTCAGGTCTTTCGCAAGTCTGTGGACTATTCTACCCTTTTCCATCCTTCCTCTTCCCAAACGAATATTTCTCCACCCTTCCTTGGGCCGAAGGATGTGACATCGCCCTTTATTTTTATCACTCCACCTTCCATATCTATTCCCACGAACTGACCCGCGTTTCCAAAAACGATTATCCTGCCACCTTTCATCGAGTCGCCGAGTCTCCAGCCGACGTTGCCCTTAATCAAAATCTCTCCGCCCCTCATTCCAAAACCAACTTTATCGCCGGTATAGCCTGTAACGATGATTTTTCCGTTTTCCATCTTCTCCCCGAGGTATCCGCCCGCATATCCAGAGATTATGAGATTTCCACCAGGATGCCGGTAACCAAACCCCCATCTCAAACCAACCCTACTGTGAGCGAGCAGTCTGGGTAGTTTTGGTGACAGGCTGAGAGTTTTGTCCCGTATGATGTCGTGATACAGCCCGGAGACAAAGTACCCGAGGTAGTTCTCGTAGAACTGATGGCAGAGCAGGTCTCTGATTTCTCCCGCCCTCTTCTCAAGGACATCGTATACAGTGCTGTTCACAAACTCCTCGACTTCCCTCAGAGTTACAGAGTACTTTCTCCTCATCTTCCTACCAAAGTCGAAACACTTCTCAGGGTTTAGCTGAAAGGCGAGCTTTATTTCCATATCAAGGTACTCATTAGCAACCTCCACGAGCTTCTGAATGTCACATTCCTCACTTATCTCAACGGGCTGCCCATCTGGAATTCTTAGCTCTGCCCTTTCCATCAACCGGTCTATGATCCTCATTCTTCCTTCCTCCACCTTATGACTATCTTCGGAATGTCTCTCTCGTCCTCGACCTCTATGAAATTTGCAGCTATGCCCTTAAGCCTTCCGCTTCTTTTTCTGAAGTCCTCAACGTCCTTTGCGTACTCCCTTATCCAGATGACGGTCAAACTTCTAAGACTGGAGAGGTACGCCACCGCTTCCTCAATGTTTTCTATCCCGGCATCGGTTATGAGTATGAAGTCGCATTCAGCGCAGTCGTACTTCTCGACGTAACTCTTCAGCTTTTCCACATCAAGTCTCGTGCCTCCACCCTGATAGACTGCAAGAGCCTCGTAAACATCGTTTCCCCTTGAAGGTGGAACCTCTATGCTTCTGCCAGAGAAGTTTATCACGCCAACTTTCCCGCCCATGTCCATATAGCTCCTCGCTATCGCGAAGGCTCCTAAAACAGCGTAAGAGCATTTCTGCGGATTTTTCATGCTTCCCGAAGAATCGATTATTATTACAGCATTTCTCGCTTCGCTACTCTGTCCTTCAAACTCCTCTGCTTCATACTTCTTTGCAATCCCGGGTATAATCTTTCCGTAGCTTTCAATTGGGCTGTAGAAGTCGATTGCATCATCGAGAGAGAAATCGACGAGTTCATTCGGGTACAGTGACCCCGTTCTGGCTGAAGATTCGATGTAGACAACGTACCGCGACGCTTTATGCCTATACCACTCTACATCTGCCCTCCTCTGCTTCCCCTCTCCGCCAGAAATACCGAGGAATTTCGAAATCTCCTCGAACTCCTCTAAGTCAACATCCTTCGCTATTTCTGCCAGCGCTCTTTCTATTTCCTGTTTAGAAAAATCGTCGAGGCTTGGATTTTCGAACGGAAGAGATATGTCCAGGTCTGAAAAGAGTTCTGCGAAAAGCTGTATGTTCGACTTAAGCTTCCTCCTGTCGAGGAAGTCGATCTTAAGCAGAACACTCAGCCTTCTTTCAAGTTCATCGCTCAGCTCGAATTTGCCAAAGTCCAAACCGGTAATCTCGCTAAAATAAGCCCTTAGCAACGCATCTGCCTCGCCTTCAACTGGCAGCTCTCTGTACGTTTCCGCAATCGCATCAAGCCCTCTGTTTACGACAAGGTCGAGGTTAGCAACGACGTCGTCGAATAGCTCCCTTATCTCGTTGCCGTTCTCGTAGTTCCTGAGCCAAAAGGATTCGAGAATTATCGTTTTTAGATCGTAGGGATGCTTCGCCCAGTGGTTCAGAGCGTGGTGGAATGCCCCAAGCAATCCTTTCTCGCTGAATTTCCTTGCAAAGTCCCTTCCGATAACGAGCCTGTGTTTCCTCGAGAACTCGAGCTTGCAAACGTCGCCATCGGTAATGGTGAGTCCGATAGGGGGATAAAGCATGTCCTTTCTCGCTTTCTCAAAAACGTCCTGCATATCAGCCCCTCGTAAGGCTCGTGAAGAAGGGATGGCCTATCTTTTCGGCTATCTGCTCGAGCCTCTCCACGTCTCCCTCCCTCAGAGCCTTATACGCAGAAATCTGGTAGTTTCTATGCTCCTCCCACCTGCGCTTAGCCTTCAGCAAGGTATCTCTTACGGCGTAAAACTCGTCGCTCGTGTCCTTTTCCACGTCTCTCACTTCGGCAAGCTTCGCATCACTCACACCACAGCGGTGCCACAGCACATATGGAAGAGCGGCAATAACATGGGCCATCGTCACCTCTCCTTCTCCTTCAAACCAGGCGAGGGCCTTTGAGTAGACGAAGAGACTTCTTTCAGCCCTGTTGGATATGCAGTAGATGTCAGAGCATACATAGTTCGCATAATGACAGCCATCACACTTAGCGAAGTCTTTTCTTCCAAGCTGACAGTAGGCTTCCTGCGAGAGATAGTCGAGGAACAGTTCCGCATCATCTGAAACATCTATTTTCTCAATTTCATCTCTCATCTTCTCAATCTC
The DNA here is from genome assembly GCF_000194625.1 of Archaeoglobus veneficus SNP6. Classification (NCBI taxonomy): domain Archaea; kingdom Methanobacteriati; phylum Methanobacteriota; class Archaeoglobi; order Archaeoglobales; family Archaeoglobaceae; genus Archaeoglobus; species Archaeoglobus veneficus. The sequence goes on from NC_015320.1 coordinate 1,663,452, forward strand.
TTCCAACGATGGAATATGCACATTGATCCCGTCTTTCTCAAGTCTCGCCATGATTTTTTCTCTGAATTGATCCGAGACTTCCTGAACGTACTTCTCCGCTTCCTTGCCATTCAGCTCCTGAACGTGGACGATCATCTCCTCCGCAAGCTTTGCATCCCTCAGAAAGCTGTCGTCGATACCTCTTCTCACGAGACGCTTTCGAACAGGGTGGATTCTGCCTGTCTCAACTGCAACGTCAAAGCGGTCGAGAAGGGGAGGAATGAGTTTTGTAGTGCCTATATCCTGATAGTTTATCGTTGCAAAGAAGGCTCTGCTGCCGGTTATAAGCGTTGAGCCGCGGTAGCTCCATATGTTCCTGTCAACTTCGTTAAGCAGCATACTCTGCTTGCCTGCCGGCAATCTGTTTATCTCGTCTATGATTATCGCAGGACAGAAGGGAGTAATCTTCCACTTTACAACCTCCTTTCCCTCTCTTTCAAGGGATCCGAGGTCGAGTGTGGCTTTTATCTTCTCCTCCGTCTGCTCCGGATGACCGTGGACTGTAGCAGCCTGCACGAATTCCAGCGGTACAGCCTTTACAAGGCTTGCAATCCGCTCGCTTGATGTGGTCTTTCCGCTGCCGTAATCTCCGAAGATGAGTTCCTTTCCATCGAGAATGAGCGTGAGCAAGCCAAAGAGAGCTACAGGATCGTACCTGTTTTCTCCAATCTCGAACGTCTCGTCTCCGTAGTACAGCCTCGTGCAGACGAGCTCGTAGAGCTGCTTCATCCATGCGGGATTGTCAGAAATGTAGATATTTGTTACTATAGGTTGAACTGCTATTCTGACTGCCACCCTAAGTGGACTTAAGATGGAGGTCGATAGAGGTAGAACGTTTTCCCCATGAACTCTACCTTTTCAATTCCCTCTATTGACTCAAGAATACTTAAATCGGCATCGAATTTGCGGAGCAGTTCGACAAGCTGCTCCTCCCTCATCGGATGTCTTCTCAGAACCATCATAACGGCTTCTTCAGCGGATGAGAAGCACTCAACGAAGAACTCCCCTACCTCTGGCTGTATGATTTTTGTTACGTCGCCTATTATCGCGTTTGCCCTGAGAAGACCCATCTCATCCGCAGGCTCAATTCTGCTTGCCGGAGGCCTGATAGGAGTGAGGATGTAAACTCCGTCCGGCTTTATTCTATTTAGGGCATCTCTTATTGAGAGCAGAGATTCTTCTCCATCGTTGAAGTTCTTTACGAGCATGACCTCGACGTAGAGCTTACCTCTGTAGGATCTGCTAAATTCCACCTGTCCGTCGATTATTTCTTCTATCTTCAGATCTCTGTGCGGTCTGTTGATCCTCCTGAATGTTCTCGTATCTGCAGCATCGAGGGATGGTATAACCACGTCTGCTTCCATCAAATCCTCTCTGACATCTTCTCTGTAGAGAAGGGAACCGTTGGTAATTACAGCTACTGGTATATCTGTAATTTCCTTTATTTTTCTTATCAGCCACCCTATGTCCCTGCAAAGAGTGGGTTCACCTTCGCCAGCAAAGGTAATGTGGTCAGCTTCAACGTTCTTCAATGAAAGTTCGACTTCTCTCAGAATGTCCTCTTTCGGGAAGAAGCTCCTTCTTTCATTTATTTTGCTCGTCGTCTTTCCAAGCTGGCAGTAAACGCACGAATAGTTGCACGTTTTAAACGGAATAACGTTGACTCCCAGCGATCTTCCAAGCCTCCTCGATGAGACAGGGCCGTATACGTAGTCCACTGAAGATAGTCAAGTTGCGAATATATATTCATTATGCACTTTTAAGCAGGCAGCGGAAAAAAGTTAAATCCGCGATAGCTGACTAAAGACAAGCCCCCGTGGGGTAGTGGATATCCTGAGGGTCTCCGGAACCCTCGACCCGGGTTCAATTCCCGGCGGGGGCGCTTTTGATCCGGTTTCAAAGCCCTATGTGACTTCCATAGTGGTGATTACACCTAAAGTTTTTCTCTTTTAAGATTATCTTCTCTTTCAAGATTATCCATGCTGGGTTTAGATTTGGAAAGTTTGTACTGAATGAACGGTGTGTTCAGTTGGATTCGTGGCTCAAAGGACCGAGACTCGTTTCGCTACGAATTTTCTTTCTAAAATATATATGCTACTCAAGAATTTGTTCTAACTCCAAGATAAGTAAGCGTACTGTATTCTCTCGGTAAGCCAAAACATCCAGAGCTGCGGACAGGGCTTTAGGGTCCTTAAAGTATCCTTCTGCGTCTTTCATGTTTTTCTTAAAATAATCGGCAAGCTTCTCCAGATTACTCTTCATCCATGTAAGATTGCCACGAATGCCCTCAGCTTTTGCAGTATCTCCCGTTTCTATGGCCTGATCAACCTCCTCAAGTTCAGAGATTAATTCCGTAATTGTTTCCAGCCAGTCCTTGATACCCATTCCGCATCTTTTCCGAAATGTTCGAGTAACCCACATTTTCCTGAACATGTCAAGTTCGTTGGTTTCTCTGTTTACATCTTCCAGTATCTTCTTGAGCTCTCTGGCAAGCTCAACCGCCGATTCACTCCTGGAAACCTTTTCAGATGTCTTAGACAAATCTACACTGCCGTCTTCAGATTTTTGCTGCGATGAAAAGCTCAGTAAGCCTGCTTTGGCAAGAGGCTGGAAGGGATCGGCAATTTGACCGTGATAATCTTGTGCATTTACGATACAGTAGGCAAAGCCAGCTGCACAGTCTTCAGCAGGCATGAGCCCGTCATAGCCGGGATTTACACTTTGATCAATGAACTCCTCGTACGTCATACCGTAACGTGGCGCCAGTTCACGGGCAGCATTCCTTATTCCAGGCGTGTCCACCATTCCGGGAGCAAAGACGAATACTGATATACCTGATTCGTTACCCAGCTCAGCAGCTAAAGAAAGACCAAGTGAGCTCAGAACAGCTTTAGAGGCAGAATATGGTGCTACATATGGCATTCCCTCATCAGAAGTAATCGTAACTATGACTCCTTCTTCTCTTTCCAGCATGCCTGGCAAAAAAGCTTTTATGGTAAGAATCGCAGCCCGCACGTTAATCGACCAGGTCTGATCCCATTCTTCCAGCGGTAATTCCAGTATTGAACCAGTCTTTACCACAGTGGCGTTATTGATCAGTATGTCTACTTTGCCAAACTCTTCGAACACTTTGTTTGCCAGTCTTTTAATACTCTCTTCATCTCCAACATCCGTCCTGACAAATAGTGCCATGCCGCCTTCTGAACGAATTAATGCCTCGACTTCTGCTCCGGTATCTCTAATTTCGGCGATAACAACCTTGGCACCCAGCCATGCCAGTGCTCGTGCCAGTTCTTTACCGATGCCCCGTCCCGCTCCCGTAATGACGGCAACTTTCCCGGCGAGGGCAGAAGGGGATAGGCCCATTTTTTCCATCTTTTCAACTAACATTGCTAATCCTCTTAATTTCGCTTGGCTAAATATATAAACTTCATGGTTTTACCAACATATCGCATTAATCCCTATTGTTTGCTGTCCTTAACAGAAATTCTATCCTCGTACTTTTTTAGGAATCACAGAAATATGGGGCTGTGTCTTTCAACGCGCTCTACTTGGTGGGATTGAATGTTTAACCAGTAAATCTTTATAATTTTCCCGTTCCATGTATTTATGGAGCTTGAGGTTTACAAGGTGGATGTTTTTACGAGTACTCCGTTGAAGGGTAACCCTGCAGCAGTTGTTCTTGGCATGCTCGATGAAGATACGATGCTCGCTCTTGCTTTTGAGCTGAATATTTCAGAGACAGTTTTTGTGGAGGAGGAAGCGAACGCGTATCGTTTGAGGTATTTCACTCCAACGTCCGAAATTCCGATGTGCGGGCACGCAACGATTGCAGCCTCCATGTGCTCAGGCTTAAGGGGCTTGCAGAAGGTAGCTGCACGGCCATAACGAAGGCTGGAACCGTGGAAGTGCAAATCGGAGATAATGTCTGGATAAAGATGCCAGAACCAAAATTCGTCGGCGAAGCAGTCATGGACTTTCCTTCACCGAGTTCTACTCTTGCTGTGGTGGATGTGGGGCTGAGAATAGGCATTGTGGAAGTTACAAGCTTTAAAGAGCTGACGAGGCTACAACCGACGTCAAATCTCGCAGATCTCTGCAAAAACACTGGCATTGATGGAGTATATGCATTCACTTTTGATTCCAAATACGATGCCGCGGCAAGGTTCTTCGCTCCAGCTCTCGGCGTGGCAGAGGATCCCGCTACTGGAACTGCCGGGGCGGCGCTTGCGTATTATCTGCACTATAGCGGCAGGCTTGTTAATGAAGAATACACTTTCGAACAGGGGCACGCGATGCTGAGAGAGGGCGTGATACACGCTAAGATCGAAGACGGAGCGCGGGTTTGGGTTGGTGGAAACGCAGTTTGTGTGCTTGAGGGGGAGCTTCGAGTTTGACTTGATTGCAAATGGTTCTGCTAACTTTCGGGCTGTGGCCTATACTGCGGCGAACTTAATCCGATGACCGCGAATTCCAGACCGAAACAACTATTTCCTCTTCTACATCTACCAGAGCTGAAACAATCGTTTCTCCATGCCAAGTAACGCTGAAAAGCTCCTTTGGCTGATAGAATTTCGAGGCTGTTTCGGGGAGAACCCTTCTAACAGTAACCTCACCGGAAGGATTCTGGTTCCGCACGCGCTCATCGCTCATAGCGATGGCTATAGCTTTCTCCTTTAAGGATAGGGGAAGAGCTTCAAGGCAGTAGGATTTCAGTATGAGAGTGCCGTTGTCGTAAACGAATCTGTAGATGTCAGTGCCGTCGAGTTCCGGCGAAGTTGCCACGACATCGATTGTGCTGCCGTCGCACGTGATGTTTACGGATTTGTAGGTAAAACCGTCGTAGGGTAGAAGAGAAGTCATTATTTTCTTCTCGATGACCTCCGATGTGTTCGCAACCTCGCTTGAACTACTCGTGTTGCCCACGCTGTCGCCGCTCCCCGGCTGGTTGCACCCCGCAATGGCGAGAGCGAAAATTAAAAGGAGTGCAAAAAATATACCTCTCGCAATCACTCTACCTCCACCCTAACCGAGAATTGGTCGCAGTTGGGCAGCACTTCAATTCTCCACACACCGTCTTCTGGATTTTCTATCGTGTAAACTTCCGTTTTCTCCACCTTCGTTATCCTGTATATTCCCTCGCTCTCGCTTTCCCAAGGCGGCAGGTATTTTGTAGAGAGCGTTACTCCAACAACTTCCACCTTCTTGCTTGGCTTAAGACTTACGTAACCGCTCGGAGACTTTATCTTAACGTCGAAATCAACGTTTACGCTCCTGTACATCCTGTACATGTGGCTCGATGCGGAAACATCGAATCTCAGCTTACTGGCGTTCTCCACAACTACTTCCTTCACGTAAGCTTCGGTGGGCTTTTGCCAGACGTTGAGGTTTATGTCCACTCTCTGCATCCACTCATCCAAGCCTGGATCATCTATGTTCAGGTAAACAGTTCCCCTCAGTACGCCCTTAGCATCAAGCGGAACTCTAACCTTAATCTTCACTTCAGCCTTTGACTTTGGCGAAATTTGCTTCGGGCTCTCTATTTGAACCATGTCTTCCGTTAACTCGGTGGGAGAGTAGAAGTCGTAATAGACCCTTTCATCGGCCTTAAGCTTGGGATTCAGGCTTACAGTCCTGTCGCCCCCTGTTTTCAATCACAACCTTGTATTCATAGCTCTTTCCTGCCTCAACGGTATCCATTATGTAACGCTGCTTTATCACAACCTGCGGAGGAATCCACACGTTTATGGATAACGACAAAGCATTCACGTACGAGTACGGCGTGGGATACGGCATGCTTACAGTATCGTTCGTAAGGGCAATCATTGCGTTGTAAAAGCCCTTCTCCGCATCCCCGGGAACGGTCACTTCAACCTTTATCTTGCCCTCCTCTTTGGCCTTGAGCACCATTCTCTCCGGCTCGATTTTGATCCATTCCTCTTCTATGGCATTCGCCGGATACGGCATCTGAACAAGTTTCGGCTCAATTGTTACATCTTCGCTGCCAATATTCTTCACCTTCACTTCAAAACTCGTGCTCTCTCCCGGCTGAAGGCGGAGATGTTTGAAAGCCGGCGTTATTTTGAGCTTGGCGCTTGGAGTGTAAACCGCTCCCGAGACTTCTGTTTTGGATACCACTATAGGCTGTGGTACCGGCATCTGGGCCTGAACGGTGAAAACCGCCCCCAACAGCAGAATTAGAACCAATACTTTCAATATCTTCCCCATTCCCGTCACCTCAAATCTCTAAAACATACTCTTTTTTAACACTTTTGTTTTTGTTAGTTAAAATATTAATGAACATTTAAATAAAAATTAATCCAAACGGTTGCAATTGCTCCAAGTATCTCGAGCATCATCTCTGCTTTTCCCTTCTCCCCCTGACGAGCAGGTTCAGCAAGTAGATAGCTATGGCAAGCACCGCAAGGTTAAGCAAAGCCCGATAGAGTGGCGCGTACTTGTAGCCAATCCATATTCGTATGAGATCGTTGAGAGATGTGTAAAGTCCCCATGTTGCAACTGCCAGCATTATTACGACGAAGGCTATGAGTACCTTCCTCAGTATGTCCTCAAAATCAAACTCTTTTACATTCCTTTCTACAGTCTTTTCTTCCTCATCCATAATACTGCACCCCCTGCAGCGATTGCTGCCAGAATCTCAAATCCTGGTGCCTGAGCCTTACGTTCGTACACTACGGGCGTAGTTGGAGCCGGAGTAGCCACTGGGCGATAGCCCTTCACGAACTCTTCAATCTCGAATCTGACTTTCTCTTCGGTAATGTTCTCCGGCAGCGTTTTAGTTGGAGCGAGGTTTAAGGCCTTACTCCAGGTTTTCAGCATTGCACCGTTTCTCCATGCCTCTATCTTAACAAGGTAGTTGTAGTCCTTTGGAACGCTGAGAACGCTTTCAACGAGGAGTGTCTTACCCTTCTCAACTTTCTGCAGTTCAATCCAGCTCTCGTTTGCCAAAACACCGGACTCGTACTGCACAGCCTTTACATGGAATGTAACGTCATCGTAATCTCTCATAGTTTCGATGTAGAACCTTGCCTTTACGATTGCTTTGTTCCCGTAAACGCCAGTGATTTCGAAATCAACATCCTTCAGAACGAGCTTTAGCTCTTTATCGGGAGGTACAAGGGTTTCCAGACCTCTTAACCCCATCTCCTTCCTCTGAATGGGCATGTTGTCCTTTCTAATCTCGAAAGCTATTCTGTAATCTCTATCCTTCTCAAAGGGCAGAGTTATGTTTAGTTCTGACAGCCCCTCATCTCCTTTCTCCGCAATATCCACAGCCTTTTTACCGAGCAACAGGTTTGTTTGCCTGTCGTAAACGCTAATGATAAGGGTTGCGTTTTTCACGAGTTCTGAGCGATAAATGCTTACGATGAAGGTTATTTCTGCATGGCTCTCATTTACTCTATCCACCTTCATTTCGATGTTCCTGATCTCGACGAACTCCCTTTCTGGCTTTCTTTCCTCTGCAAAAACGTTGGTAAAGAGTGGAAGCAGTGCCGCAAAAATGAAAATTGCCGCGATTATTGCTGCTACAATTTTACCGTTCATAGTTTCCCCTATTCCATTGATTCTGCAATCTTTATTAGCTCTTCCTTGTCAAGTTTTCCAGTTATTGTTACCACGATGTCCCCTTTCCTGAACGTCAGCATTCCACTACCGTAAAGTTCTATGTACGTCCCCTCTGTGTCTCCAACCTTAACTTTCTCGGCATTCTGCATTTCTGGCAGCTTGTCAGCCACCACCTCTCTGATGAACATTATGTCCTGTCCATTGACGTACTGCATCGAAACAGAATCTTTTATGACTGTTACCGTCCTTAGCTCGTATCCAGCAGTGTATGATGGCTCAAGAATTTCAAAATCAACAGCCTGCTGCGCTTCCTCAACGCTGCTGAACTCCCTGATTCCCAAATCCTCAGGAGTCTTGATTTTTGCCCCTTCAGGCGGTGTGAACTCAAAAACGTCATCACTCACGCCGGTGTTGAATTCTATTTCCGTGTATTCCATGGTCATACTCATGTCTTTGCCCTTCATTTCCGTCTTGAGGGGATACCAGTACTCCTTGTCAATCCACATTTTTTGCGTTGAAGCAAATTCGGCAAACTCGCTTCCCTCCTTTGGCGTCAGCTTGAGGACATAGCAATCTCTGCCTAACACTTTCTCGCTGCCCAAAAGCTCCACATCGTAGTACTCCATCATGTTTTTGACGAGCTTTCCGTAATCCGGGCTAACTTCCGGCTGTTTCAGTTCCATCACAAACACTTCGTTATTCTTTTCATCATAGCTCCACATGGTCTTGCCGTTGGAAACAATGAGCAGTCCCTGCTCTTTATTGTACATTCTCACCTTGTTTGGTTTCTTGAAGGCAAATTCATATTCCTGCGTGTGCTTCACACCGTTGGTCTCCACAACGATGCGCTGAACTCCTCTGAAGTCCTCCAACTGGTTATACTTTTCCTCCACCTTCTTCGCTATCTCCTCAGCACTCATCTGTGTGCAGCCAACAAGCAGGGTTGCAAGCAGTAAGACCGCCACCGCCCATTTTATTCTACCCATCTTATTCCCTCCAACGTAAGCAAAATACTGGCAGCGGATTCACTAATAACCAATATATAAAAATTACCTTTTCAACTTTTACCATGGGTATTTTTGTATACCCACGGGTGTTTCATCTTACCAACTTTTCCGAGTTGTTCAGAAAATGGTTAAACAATCTCAAACCCCACTCTATGCCGTCTTTGCTTCTGCAAATGAAGATGTTAAGAACATCGTAGTAGTCATCCTTGTAGAGACTTATAGCGAGCCCTTTCTCTGCCACTATAAATGCTATTTTTGCCTCTCTGCATACGTAGATTTCCCCATACTCCATAAATTTCGAGAGAAGCTCCGGATGTTCCGATTTACACCTTTCAAAGATTTCTTCTGTCAGAATAAGCTTTACATCTCTCCCTTCCTCAGCCAGCTCCACAAAGAGAGTAGGAAACTCTGGATGATATACTGGCGAGACGCCTTTTATCCAGTTAGAAGTTCTAAGAATTTCAAGCCACACTTCATGGAGCTCGTAAGGATTCTCTTTTCGAGCTACAAAACCACCGCAAAGGTAGTGGATATCCCCCATAAGCCCCTCAGGTATCGAAGACGTGTCATGACTTGTAAAGAAGTCTCCGACATCCTCGATTAGTGTAAGAAGTTTTTCGAGCTCCTCAGCCTTCTTAAGAGCTATGTATCCGAGATTCGTTAGTCTATATCCACTACTACCCCTCTCCACCAAACCCGCATCAAGGAAGCTTCTTATGTGTGGCTTAACCGTATCACGAGAAACACCCAATGCTGCTGCCAGCTTTGAGATACCTTTTGCTTCTTTTAGCTCTTCCATAATCCTTAATTTTAGGGGCGTAGTTGTCAGATTTCTCAGACACTTGAACTTACACATAGTCCTTTTTCCTCCCTGGCCACATCCAACTGTTGTGTCCTCTGGCGTTGCACTACAGGCCCTTATTCACGTGCTTTTTGATGTAGATTTATGGCGTATTTATCATTTCTGACCATGGCTTGAGAATTATCAAAATCTGTTAATTAATTGTTTGAATTACATTTTTTAATACAATTAAATATTAATTCTGAAAGTATGGTCAGAAAATTTAAGTATTCTCAGTTGAAGTTGCTACATGGCAATCAAAGAATACCTTGTGTTTTTGCTGTTAGGAGCCGTATCAGCCCCGCTCAGTTTTGCACTTGGAGGTATTCTGACTTCTGCAAATCTACTCAGACTGGAGGGGCCTTCAGAACTGCTATTTGCTTTAATCGTTTGTTCCGTCCTTTTTGCTGCAGGACTTTACTTTCTCAAGCCAAATTATGCGCTTAAGGGCTTTGGTATTGCAATCGCCCTTTCTCTGGCAATATACCTTGCTTTGCTTTTTGATCCCCGTTTGATTATTGTGCTGCTTGTGCTCTTGCTTCTGACAGCATCATTGCCAGTTAAAATCCCATCTTCACTGAGAGCCTTTGCCATTTCATGCCTCGCTTTGCTTCTCGCCTTCGGCGCCATATTCGCGTGGAGTGCCTACGAACACTACAGTGCGAAGTATATTGAGGTTAAAAAGTTAGACTATCCTGATAAATTTGTAAACCTGACGGAAAAGGAGATAGAAGGCTATCCAGCACTAAAAAAGGCGATAAGAGCGACAGATGAGCAAAGCTGGGCTGAAGTGATAGTTTCCCCGGACGAGTACTTCAAGCTGAAAGATGCGTTAAGTGATTTTAGGTACGTCAAGATTAATGGGGAATACTACCGAATATGGCTGACGAAGTTCGTAAGCGTTCACAGGCTTGGTTATGAGCCCGCAAACTACGCAGAGGTTGCCGAGGAGGAGATGGGGCGTTATCCGTCCCTTGAAAAAGTTGTAAGCGTTGCAGTATCAGGGTCGGGAATACACAACATAAACACATCCAGGGAGGAATTTTACCAGATCATGGAATTCATAGACAGCATAGGCAACGTGATTCTGTACAAAGGCGTTTACTTAGAAATCAGCACAGACTGCAGAATATACCTCAAAAAGTTACAGTATCCTCCTTCCGACTATGCAAGCGTGAGTAAAGAAGAGCTTGCGGAGTACGAGGTTATCAGGAAGGCTATAGAAGCTGCAAGGTCGAGCGAAGATGGGAAAGCGATAATGAAAGTAAAGCCGGAAGAATGGGATGCTGCTATGGATTTTCTGCATAGAAAGGGTTCTAACGTTATCGAATTTGAGGGAAAGTACTACGAGTTCAGTTTTATGACAGCTTAGGGTGAAAGAAAATGGCTACAGAGTTTGTAGAAGTGTTGCCACTACTGTCCTTTTTTGCTGTAATGTTCCTTTTAGCAATATACATCACGAGGGGGCTTGCCAGTCCTGTAAAGGAGCGCAGCAGGGATTTAATGCTCATCGGGCTTATTATCTGGGCGGTCGGAGCGTACTACCAGCTTGAGGGATGCACATGCCTCAAAGCTCTCGGCATTTCCGGACAGCTCATAGCCGGTTACGGGCTGTTGATATGCCTCAGAGAAGAGTACAGGAGAGGTTTGAGAGAGGTCTTAGGTAGAATTAAATGAGTAAGCTAAAGGATAGCAGTCTGGAGTTGTACAACGGAGAACACGTAGGTGAGTGGATTGAATCAGGATAAGATAAAAAGCCAGTATTTCCATTGTAAAAATCAAAATAAAAAAAGGTTGAAAATCACAGAATTATCTCAATCCCGAGTCTCTCTGCAAGCTCTTTGTAGCGGTTTCGTATGGTTACTTCCGTAACGCCCGCAACTTCCGCTACTTCTCTCTGGGTCCTCCTTTCCCCACCAAGGATTGATGCGATGTATATCGCTGCAGCAGCAACTCCCGTTGGTCCTCTCCCGCTCGTGAGTTCCTTCTCCTCAGCTTTCTTTATTATCTCGATTGCCTTCTTCTGCACGTCTCCGCTCAGACCGAGGGCTGCACAGAACCTTGGCACGTAGTCTGCTGGGCTCGTTGGCATTAGCTTTAGACCAAGTTCTCTTGCAATGAACCTGTAAGTCCTGCCAATCTCCTTCCTGTCTACTCTCGAGTACGTTGCTATTTCATCGAGTGTCCTCGGTACTCCAGCCTGTCTGCAGGCAGCGTAGAGAGCTGCTGCAACGACTCCTTCGATGCTCCTTCCTCTGATCAGGTTCTTGTCCACAGCCTTCCTGTAAATGACCGCAGCGGTCTCCCTCACAGACTTGGGCAGACCGAGAGCCGAAGCCATTCTGTCCAGCTCGCTTAACGCAAACGCGAGGTTTCTTTCGGTAGCATTGCTGATTCTTATCCTGCGCTGCCATTTCCTCAGTCTGAAGAGCTGGGCCCTGTTTCGCACAGATATTGCTTTGCCGTAGTAGTCTTTGTTGCTCCAGTCGATTATTGTCGAAAGACCTTTATCGTGAATCGTATAGGTCACGGGTGCACCAACTCTGCTCCTTTTCTCTTTCTGCTCGCTGTCGAAGGCTCTCCACTCAGGACCGGCATCGATATAAGTTTCCTCAATTACAAGACCGCAATCCTGGCAGATAAACTCTCCACGGCGATAATCCCTTATCAACCTTGGACTTCCGCACTCAGGACAGACTTCAAGAGTGTCTTCCCTTTCTATTTCCTTTCTTTCTACTTCTTTTTCTCTTTCCTTCCTTTCTATTTCCCTTACCCTTTCTACTTCCGGCATGAGCACTCACCACAAATAATTCGTCAATTATTATTTTCTTAATCAAATCTCTGTTCTTCGGCCTCACAACTATAAACGGTGATTTCACCGGACCAATGATGTCGTAAACAAAACCAACCTTTTCCATTTTTCTCGTGACAACTTCCATGCCGACCCCCGGAAGGTTTTTAGGGTCGGCAGCCACAATGATATTACCAGTACGTGAAGGATAACCCCTACCTAGTTTGCGCAACATCATGCTTTTCGCCCGTTAATACAGCATTGAAACATTTCGAAAGATATTTAAAGTAGTTGTAGCTTGTGATATTTAAATCTTTCGCTGAGGTTCATTGTTCGTCGAATGGTTACGGATTTAGATCGTTCAGCAGAATAATATAGATTCGACGATCAGGGATGTACAATGCCGAAGGCTATTCAAGACCCGATCCACGGAAGCATTAAGGTTGAAGACTGGTGCATGGAGCTAATCGACACTCCACAGCTCCAGCGGCTCAGGAGGATAAATCAGATAGGTTTTGCCAACCTCGTTTATCCGGGAGCGAATCACACGCGCTTCGAGCACAGCATAGGTGTGATGCATATAGCTGCGAGACTTGCAGACAAAATGACGTGCGACGAGAGGAGCAAAATGGAAGTTGTCGCTGCGGCCCTTCTCCATGACATTGGCCATGCCCCATTCTCCCATTCGAGCGAGATAATTGTGAAAAAGTACCTCAGGATGGAGCATGAAGACGTGCTGCCACTCATAAAGGGCACGGAACTCGAAGACGTGTTGAACGATGCAGGATTGAGGCCAAGAAAGATAGCGGAGCTTGTAAAAGGGCCAAGTATCGTAAGCGGGGACATAGATGCGGACAGAATGGACTACCTCGTGAGAGATTCATACTATACAGGCGTCGCCTACGGCGTTTTCGACCTGATGAGACTTGTTGACAAGATATATTTCGACGGAGAGACGCCTATCATTGACGGCAGCGCCCTCAGAGCAGCAGAATCACTGCTTATATCGAGGTTTATGATGTACCCGACGGTGTACTACCACCACGTCTGCAGGATAGCCAGGAAGATGTACGAAAAAGCCGTAGAATACTGCATTGAGGAGGGAGAGCTTGAAGCAAAACTCCTGCTGAAAATGGACGACTATGATATGGTTGCATTTCTGAGAAGCAGGAATGGCTACGCGGGAGAAGTCATGGAGTTGATAGATTCGAGAAGACTCTTCAAGAGAGCGATATACGTGAACAGAAGCAGAGTGGGAATTGAGAAAATAAACGCAAGACGGGCGGAGGTGGAAATCGCTGCTGAGGTAGGAATTGACGAGAAGTATGTAATCGTCGATGCTCCACAGGTTGAAGAAGCAAAGGAGCTCAAGGCGGTTGTTGACGTGGATGGACAGCGCATGAAGCTTGAGGATGTTTCTCCTCTCGTCAGAGCTTTAAAAGAGGCAGAAAAGGACATCCTGAAGCTCGGAGTCTACACAAAGAAGGAGTTCGTCGAAGAAGTTGCAAGAGTTGCTGTGAAGTACTTCAACATCGAGAGGATTCCGAAGCAGAAGAAGCTCGACGAGGTTCTACCCATCTGGTGAACGTGAGATCAACTTAACCTGGCTAAGTTATCCAAGGGAAACGTTCTTATTAAAGCTTAACTGAACTCATTAAAGATGTATCAGCGAAGCGTCTTTGAAGAGAACAGAAGGAGGATACTCAAAGCCCTGCTGGAGCAGCCCATGGACTTCACATCTCTCAGAGACAGAACAGCTCTATCCGAGCCCACCCTCTCAAGACACCTCCAGCACCTGCTTCAGGCCGGCTTCGTAGAGGTAAAGAGGGAGGGAAAGAGGAAGATATACAGTATTGCGGAGAAGGGTCTCGAGGAGTTGTTTCCCCACCTACTTGGCGTAAGCTCTGCGCTAAGGGCAATGAAGGGCAGAGACTTTGCGAAAAGCGTGGGAGAAGAACTGATGTATGTGATCCACATTCGCGACGCCCTCGAATCATTTGCTGCGTGCATTTCTCGCTTTACCCCCACTATAAATCCTGATGGCAGCGGGAGACTGCTGTTCGGCAGTATCGTCGAGGAGATGAGAGCAGACTTCGAGGAGCTGAAGCGCCTGAGGGACACAATTGCAGCCATTGAAGAGCGAGGAGGCGACGCTGAAGGTCTGAGAGAGGAACTCGGAAAGAAGCTCGAAAAACTAAACTCGATTTACCTCGCTCTCGGGCCACCCTTCAGCTACATGTGGCGAAAGATGATAGAAGGGGAAGACTTCCAAGCCGTTTTGGTCACACCAAAATCTGAAAAAAGCTTTTAAAAAGCCTGACGTAGGGAGGGCATGCTCCCCGGGCTATTCATTCACCACTCCGGTACGGCAAACTTCTACTACGCAACTCGCATAAAAGTTGAATCGGCTCTCCATCTTTATGGAAACGATATCAACATGCTCATAGTTCCGGACATGGAGAAAGAGAGAGCCATAAAGGAAAGTTGCGTTAAAGAAGTCGTCTCGTACTCTGAAATCGGCTACCACGAGAGGCTTAAGGAGTTCAGAGACTCAAAAAAAGCCCTTGTTGAAAGCCTTAAATGTTATCTCAAACAGCTAAAGACAGATAAAATTCTCATTCCTCATAACTTCCCCGCCTACCTTGCCTTTGGACTCAGCAAAGCGTTCGAAGTTGAGATTGTTGAGAACCCATTTTCCAAGCTCCGCGCCGTGAAGAGAAAAGAAGAAATCGCAAAAATAAGAGAAACGTGTAGTGCCATACTCGAGGCATTCGAGTTTTTAAAGGGAATAGTGAGGAAGGGAAAGAAGTGCGAAGAGCTCAGAAATGCTGTAGAGCTTTTCCTCTTCGAGCGTGGATTTCTTGCTGAGGACACCATACTCGCCTCGGGAAAACTCACGGCCTTTCCCCACTTTAAGGGCGAAGGTGATGTGGAGGAACATGTCGTTGTGGACATATTTCCGAAGAGCAGAACTCACGGCTACTATGGGGACTTCACCCGCACAATTCTGATTGAACCAGAGAAAGAAATCGAAGAAATGCTCGAAGCGGTTATAGAAGCAAAGCAGAAGGGGATTGAAGTCATAAGGGAAGGGGTAAAAGCGAGAGACGTGCACGGCACAGTCTGCGATGTTTTGGAGAGCTACGGCTACAAGACGCTGAGAAGCAAGTCCTCTGAGGGTTTTATCCACTCAACCGGCCATGGTGTGGGGCTTGAAGTCCACGAGGAGCCGAGGATATTCGAGAACGATGACGTCTTAAAGGCCGGAATGGTTTTCACAGTCGAACCGGGTCTCTACTATCTGAAGTGGGGCGGCGTGAGGGTTGAAGACACAGTAGTCGTTACAAAAAGAGGATGTGAAGTTCTAACACCGTATCCCGATCGGGTGAGATTATGAGTGATGAGAACGAAAGGATCGAGAAAACTCTGAAAGCAGGGGAAATCCTGAGGCAGGTCAGGGCTGAAGCTGTAAAGCTGATAAAGCCTGGAGTCAGGCTTCTCGAAGTTGCAGAATTCGTGGAGAACAGAATAGTAGAACTCGGAGGTAAACCGGCTTTTCCGTGCAATATATCCATAAATAGTGATGCTGCCCACTTCACGCCAAAGAGGGACGACGAAAGGACTTTTGCTGAAGGAGACCTCGTAAAGCTCGACATTGGAGCGCACGTTGATGGTTACATCGCCGACACGGCAATTTCGATTGACCTCGGTGATAACTCTGAACTCGTAGGGGCTGCAGAAGAAGCTTTGAAAAACGCAATCAATGCGATCCACGCGGGAATAGACACAGCAGAGCTTGGCAGGATAATCGAGGCGACGATAAAGGAGTTTGGTTTTAAGCCAATCATCAACCTGACGGGACACGGGCTGCAACGCTGGATTGCGCACGCTCCTCCAACAATCTACAACTTCGCCACGCAGCGAGGCGTCAGGCTCGAGGAAGGCATGATCGTAGCTATAGAACCCTTTGCAACCAACGGCGCTGGGAAGGTTACCGAGAGGAGCGAGGTTGAGATCTTCTCCCTGATAAACCTAAAGCCCGTGAGGATGAAGCAGGCGAGGGAACTCCTCGAGGAGATCAAGCCGTACCAGACACTCCCCTTTGCGAAACGCTGGCTGAGCAAAGCACCGGATCTGATTATAAACAGACTCGTCAGAGAGGGGGTTCTAAGGGCTTACCCCGTCCTGACCGAGGTAGGAAAAGGTCTGGTCTCACAGGCGGAACACACTGTCATTGTGGAAGAAGATGGAGCAAGGATTGTAACGTAGGCCATAGCAGCGACCCATGGCCTAAAACTTGAGCTTCGTAACGCCCGAGTAGAGGAGCACAAGGGACAGGTCTCTCGACTTGCATGGGTAGTCTCCGTACCTCACTTCAGCCTCGGGCGACATCTCCTCTATAAGGGATATACAGGAGAAAATTCCATCCATCGTTATTTCCTCCGGATCTCCGGAAAACACTATCAGCGCGCTCTTTGCCGACTCAACGTCTATCCCGATGCTGAGGTTTTCGTATGCTTCTTTGAGCATGTCAACCATTCTCTGAGACCTTATACCCTTTATCTCGTACTCCTTCCGCATGAACAGCTTTCTGAACCACGAGAAAGGTAGTCTTCTGCTCGAACTCCCTATGGCCGAAACTCCTTCCTTCATAAGGGCGTTAAAAACGTCGGATGTGTCAACGACAACCTCTCCCGCCTTCCTCTTCCTGAGGTCTATCTCCCCAACGAGGGAGAGAAGGTTTAGAGAATCCACAATGCTCTTCTCAACCCCCTCCTTTTCGCTAAAGAGAATCAGGACATCAACAGCTCTCCTGAACTCTTTGATTCTCCTCCTCATCTCTGCAAGCTGCTCGGATTCAACGGGGAGAGTGACGAGTCCGAGAATTGGTTCTTCTATGGACTCTTTCAGCTTTTCCGCGAACTCTATACCAAGAACGTAGCCGAAATCGTCTTCAAGAGATGTTATGACGAGTGCACCCTCAAAAAGCTCGTACCTCTCGAGAATTGAGTTAACAACACCACCAATATCCTTCTGCTTGTGAAGGGCAAGGTGATACCTGTCCCTCTCCGGAACGCCTCTAAGGGACTTCAGCACCTCTATGTCGTTTGCGATGGCGTAGCATTTGAACAACTTGGCTCTGTTAACTTTCGCCCCGTGTTTTGCCATCAGGTCTGAAAGGGCACAGCCCCTTGCCCCGGTGCCTATTGTAAGGAGTTTCACGGGAAGAATTTCAGGTTAAGGAGTTAAAAACGTTTGGCCTTTCGGCCTGTGATTCATGTCTATCTCAGAACTCCAACACCACTCCTACATTCCCCCTAACACTACCCCCTCTTCTTACCTACAGTCGAAAGGTACGCAAGGTATGCATCGAGCTGAATTCTCTCGTGGGCTCCTTCCGTCAACCTGAAGTCGATTTCTCCAAGCTTGTCTATAAGCAAAACCTTCATCTTCTCGTCCATTCCGGACGAAAGTATCTCCCTGAAGAGCTGAGAAACTACATCCTCGCCAGACATACCATACTCGATCATCAGCTTGTCAAGAATGCTCCTCGCCTCCATGAATTTGCCTTCGAGAGCCGTTTCGAGGAGGTTTGCAAGTTCTTCGGGACGGGCAGTAGCGGTAATCTGGTATATCGCCTCAGCATCAACCACCTTGCCAAGCGCCGCAGCACCCTGAAGGGCGTTTATTGCCTTTCTGAAGTCGCCGTTTGACACATATATGAGTGCTTCGAGGCCGTCCTCGGTTATCTTCACACCCTCATTCTCGCATATTTCGAGCAGTCGCTTCCTCATAGCTTCAGGCGGAACAGGGCGGAACTTGAAAACGGCACACCTCGACTGGATTGGCTCGATTATACGGCTGACGTAGTTGCAGCTCAGAATGAAGCGGCATATCTTCGAATACATCTCCATAGTTCTTCTAAGTGCTGCCTGTGCATCGGGAGTTAGCGCATCTGCCTCATCGAGGAAAATTATCTTAAAGGGTGCATCGCCTATAGGAGCTGTTCTCGCGAACTCCTTAATCTTGTGCCTCACAACGTCGATGCCGCGCTCATCGCTGGCGTTCATCTCGATAAAGTTGTCCCTCCAGTTCTCTCCGAACAGATCCCTCGCAAGAGCAATGGCGCTCGCAGTCTTACCTGTTCCTGGAGGGCCTGCAAAAAGGAGGTGAGGAATGTTTTTACGCTCAACATAACCCATGAGCCTCTGAATGACCTCCTCCTGACCTACAACCTCTTTGAGGGTTCTCGGCCTGTACTTCTCAACCCAGATTTCCGCTTCAACAGTCATTGAAAAAAATGAGGCTGAGGGGTATAAAAAACTACTCAAAGGCTAAAAGTGAACCGGACGCATCGGTACGTGACCGTAGGGCGGAGGAGCGAAGCTGAACAGATATATTCCTGCTACGAAGGTTATGAGCATCACGACAGCAAGAAAGGCTATCGACGCCACAAGCGAGACTATAAGGGCCTCGAACATACTTATCCTCAGCAGTGCTTTGAGACCGTAGAGGTACGCTACAAAGCCTGCAAGTGGGGCGAATATGCCGAAAAAGGGTATCACGACGAAAGCTGCAAAGACGGCGATGGCAAATATGCCGGCAGCAAAGTTCGCCAAGCCAGACTCGATAATCCCCCTACTTCTCCCGATAACCTTCAGTCCTATCCAGAGGAAGAAGCCAGAAACGACGATGGACACGAGAAAAGATATCCCAAAGCCTATTGGTTCGAACATGTTATTTAACTATGCCTGGCAAAGATTTAAACCTATTGGAAGGGGAATAATCTGGTAAAAAGATGCTGAAAAAAGAAGCAAACTACCCGCCAAGGCTCTTCCTGAGTTCTTCAATCCTTCTGTTTATCTCTTCAAGCTCTGCCTCAAGCTCCTTCTTTTCCTCTTCAAGGGCCTTAAGCTCGTCTTCTGGTGTTGGATAGGCGTATCCTTGTGCCGGAACGGATACGGGTACGCAACCCATCCCGGTAGCCATCTCCACCACCATCTCCAGCCCCAGCCTCTACCCCAGCCTGGCCCCCACCAGGGCATCGTCACCACCTCCTGTATGGTCTACCAAATCTCCTCCACCTAAACCTGCCAAACCATTTACCACCGAATGGAGGCCAGACAAAACGGTTTGCAAAGCCGGGCATGCGGTAGCCGGCGCATAATCCTGCTGCCCTGCCAGTCCTCGGCCCAAGGCCCCATGGCCCGGTTCCATCACCGCCTGGCATTTGGCATCACCAAATGAATATGTATTCACAAGTAGCTTAAATTTTTTTCGGTTTACCGAAAATTGAGTACAATTACAACTTGCTCTATTCACAGACAAAATAAAAACCGAAACTTCGCTGAAAAAAGAAAGAGACAAAAGAGATCAGTAACCGAGCTCAGCAAGTCTCCCTCTCAGAATCTTCGCCGAGTTGTGTAACGCCTCTATTTCGTCTTTTGTCAGATCGTACTCCACTATCCTCTCCACACCATCTCTACCAAGAATGACCGGAACTCCAACGGAAACGTCGCTAATCCCGTACTCACCCTGCAGAACGACGCTCGCAGGTATTTCCTCCTTCGTATCCTCGATAACGGCCTTTACCATCCTGTAGATGCAAACCGCTGGCCCAAAAATCGTTGCCCCCTTCCTCTTTATGACCTCCGCCGCGATGTTCCTCGTCTCCTGCAGCACTTCACTCCAGTCCACGTCAACGCCTGCGATGCTCTTCGCAACAAACATGCTATCGCCGTGCTCTCCGAGAATAAACAGCTTGTCTGCTCTGATTCCCCTCGCGTTGAGACTAACCTTAAGCCTCGATGTGTCCAGCAGGCCACCCATACCAAATACCTCGTTCCTCGGCTTTCCACTTTCCTTCCACATTACGTATGTCATGACGTCCATAGGGTTCGTTACGACGAGTATCTTGCTCTCCGGAGAGTGCTCGACGATCTTCTTCGCTATGTCCTTTATTATCCCCGCGTTCTTTGTGGCAAGATCGAGCCTCGTCATTCCCGGCTTTCTTGCAAGACCGGCAGAAACGACGATGATGTCGCTCCCCTTCAGCAGCGAGTAATCGGAGCCTCCCTTTACTTCCGGGAATTTATCGAAGGCTGCTGCAGCATGAGTTAAGTCCATTGCTTCTCCAACAGCAATGTCTTCGGCAATGTCAACGAGGGTAATGTCAACATCCATGTTAAGTAGGCACGTAAAGGCTGCGGTAGATCCTATTCTACCGGCTCCAACAAATCCGATCTTCATTTTCTCACCTGATTACCTGCTTACAAGGACTCCGAGTATCGCCATGCCTCCTTCGACCATCTTGGCTCTGAACCCCTTCTGAATGAGAAATCTCGCCGCTTCGTACCCCCTCGCTCCCACCTGGCAGACGGTGAATATCTCTCTGTCCTTTGGCAGCTTATCCACGGACTCTCTGAGTCTGTCAAGGGGGATGTGAATAACTCTCCTATCCTCAAGCGGGTTCTTCTCAGCCTCTTCATCAGTCCTCACATCGAGAATGATGAAGTCTTCGTCGCTTTCAATCTTCTTTCTTAACTCCTCAGCAGAAATACTTTCTATCAGACCGTCTCTCTTGTTCCTCGCTATGTTTGCAGCAACTATGACTGTATCCAGAGCCATGGAGAAGGGCGGGGCGTAGGCAAGGTCGAGGTTTGCCACGTCATCGATCGTTGCCCCCATCTGTATTGCTGTTGCAAGGACGTCTATCCTCTTGTCAACCACTCCAAGGCCAACAGCCTGCGCACCCAGCAGCTTTCCGGATTTATCGGCTATTATCTTGACCCTTATGGGCTTCTGCCCAGGGTAGTGGTGGAACCTGTCAGGAGATGGAGCTATGGCTGTAATCACATCGTATCCAAGCTGTCTCGCCTCCTTTTCAGTAAGGCCAGTTCTCGCAACCGTAAAGTCGAAGACCTTGAAGATCGTAGTTCCAATCACGCCCGGAAAAGTTGACTTCCCGCCGGTTACGTTGTCCCCCATTACTCTGCCGTGCTTGTTCGCAGTCGAACCGAGAGGAGCGTAGATGGGTTTACCTGTGAGGATGTGAATGTTTTCCACGCAGTCACCGCCAGCGTAAATGCTGGGGTCGCTCGTCTGCAGGTACTTGTTTACCTTAATAGCCCCCGTCTCACCAATCTCAAGGCCTGCACTCTTCGCAAGCTCGACGTTTGGTCTTACGCCTGTTGCAATGAGAACAAGCTGGGCAGGCATGACCTTCTCGCCGATTTTGACTCCCGAAACTGCTTCGCCATCCGTGACTATCTCCTCAACCCTGTAGCCCGTTAGAACCTCAACGCCGTTTTCTTTCAGATGTGCCTTAACAAGAGCGGCCATTTCAGCATCGAGGAGTGTGGGAAGGATGTGATCCATTATTTCGACCATCGTAACCTTCATGTCGAGCCTCGAAAGTGCTTCTGCACACTCCATTCCTATGAGACCGCCACCTATTATCACTGCCTCTTCTGCCCCATCTTCCCACGCTTCCACGATTTTCTCAGCATCTTCGGCTGAGTGAAGGTGAACGACACCCTCGGCATCAATTCCTGGAATTTGCGGCCTTGCAGGCTTGGAGCCTGTGGCGATTACCAAGTAGTCGTAGGGAAGTTCGTCGCTGCTGCCGTTTCTTTCAATCTCGACAACTTTCTTCTCGCGGTCTATTCGCTTTGCCTTCGTTTTCGTTAGCACATCGATGTTTTTGACCCGCTTAAAGAATTCCGGCGTTCTTACAGCTCCGTAGGTGGTCTGCAGAAGGTTTTCAATTTCGTGAACAAGGCCTTCGATGTAGTAGGGCAAACCGCATCGGGACATGGAAGGATATTCTCCCGCTTCTATGACCGTTATTTCGGCTTCTTCATCCCGTCTTCTTGCCCTCGCCGCAGCTTTGAGACCCGCAGCACCCCCACCAATAACAACGATTTTCGTCAAAATATCACCTCTCATCATGTTTTTGCCGGAGACACATAAAGCTTACTGGACGGAAATGGCAGCCTCAGCATGAATTTACACTTTCGGAGTACCGTCAAAAATTATCAAATCAAATGGTTGAGATCTGAGGGTTCTGATGTGGATGCTGCCAGTGGGGAAAGTGAGAGGATCAATAAGAGAATATCTTGAAAAAACGTAAGTAAGGGAAAAGTTTATGGGTCAATATGTTTTAAATGGTGATTGAGATGGCACTTAATGAAAACATTATTATAAGCACTTTAAGATATTTAAAATCGAAAATAGAGGGATTGCACAGAGAGGGAACCATAAGATATAGTACTTACGTCAACCTCGATAGATGCTGTGATGAGTTGTTGAGTACACTCTATCTAACTAAGCACTCAATGGAGGGGGAGCCGAGTAAAATAGCTCGCTTGAAAAAACTCATAGATAAAATGTTTGAACTGAAGACGATAGTTGAATGCATATCTTCCGGAGTGGTGGATAGGAGTTATGATGGGTACTTACGTGAGCTGTTGACACGACTCAGAGATGTTGAAGAGTTAGATCTGTGGACAATAAAGTATGGAAGGAACTTCTCACCATTTTGTTACCCATCTTATGAAAGTGGAGAGTTGTCGTTTATACTTGTAACACCTGAAAAACCAAATTTTTTGTCATCAGACCTTGTAGGTCTTTTAGCTCATGAAGTAGCCCATATACACGATATAGTAGACAATTACAAGAATCAAGTTAATAAGATAAAGATAGGTGAAGCTTTGGCAGATATATTGGGGCACATTCTGGTGGAATTCGCATTTGTACATTCTTTGGGGTATTATATTGAGAAAGTTGTTGGATTGAATAACGCTAATCAGACGAAAACCTGTCATCCTTCGTGGGTCGCAAGAATTTGGGTACTTAGAGCGCTTACAGGAGAAATCTGGCAAGAACAGAAGATTATAAAAAGGAACGAAGATTACTTGCAAAGTTTACTAACTCGAGTTCCCGAATTGGATAATTTGGAGGAGCATCTTGTTAAAGATTGTGTACGAGAATACCGGAATAATGCGAGAAACTTCGTTAGATTTAAATTTAATGAGGCCATCTTAGCGAAACTCGAGGACCTGTCAGATCCAGAGGTTGAAAATTTGGGAGAAGTCGAGAAGATAATTCGGGAGGCGGTGTTAAAGAATGTACAAGCTGTTTAGCAATGTTATGAAGGCTAATGTTTACTTGACTAAATTAGAGTCTATTGAACGAGCTGTTTTGAGGCTGTTAAGAAAAAGGTATTGTAATGAGGATTTTGAGGAGTTAAACCAGCTGATTAACATTCTTGAATTCTGTGATAAACCGATATCTGAAATAGAACTGGCAAGTGTTGTATTGGAAGGGTTGATGAGAGATCCTGAAAGCGTTGAAGAGGAGGACGTACAGTCTTTGTTGCAATTAATTCATGAATGTAAATTAGATTTAGAATTGTTCATTGAGCATCATACTCATACAGATTTTGTTTCAAGTGTCGTACCTCGTGAGGAATATGAGAAATATCTTGCAGGATTAGAGAGTTTTTTGGGCATTAGTACAGAACGAGTTAACTTAAGGGACAGAATTTTGGAGATTATCTATGAGTACCCAGGAAATTACATTAAGAGCATACATAATTTCATCTCGAAGAGAGTCATCGAGGTTTCTTATACTACGGTTTGGAAATACGTCAATGAGCTTGAGGAACTCGGCAAAATTTTGACGATTGGTGGGCCGCAAGGAAATCTGAGATATTGTTTTCCGAATCCCAAAGAAGTTAGAAATAGAAAAGAGTATTATGGAAAATACTTTGGGATTCAAGGCGTCATAAAAGAGAGAATTACGGATTATTTCACGACTTCGTACAAATCTCAATCGTTTTACGATTTCTACATAGTTAACTCAGACGTAGTTCCAGAAATAATTCTAACAGTTGGATATGGTACACGAATAAAACTTGGGTCAAAAGTTGAGATCAAGGCTTATGGGTTAATACAGTCAATTGAGTACTTAAAAGAATCAGAAGGGTACATACCAAAAACTGATTTTGATGACCTGGATGTTTTATTAGGGTGGCGAGTAACGCTGGCAGAAAACGAGAGAGAAGTTTTGTGGGCAGATGTGTACAATGAGGAGTTGAAGCAGACTCTTCCTACTTAGTCGGCATTGTTGTTTTCGATACCAAGTACTCAAGAGTTCCGAAATCGAAAGAATATTTTATAATTATATTTCCTTTGTCTTTGACATAAATTTGTGCTTTAGTCGCTTTGTCGGAAATTTTAGCGATAACCTTGAAGCTATGAGAGGTAATATATGTCCTTGCTTCACCTGTACCTTGTCCTGAAATCGTATCGGTAGGTTTAGTTTCGGTTTTTAGTGCGAACTCTATTTTGCCCTCTTTTAGAGTGATTGCGATAGGAGTTATGTCTCCCCTTCCCAGAACATGAGTAAAGTGCTCAAATATAACCCTAAGGTCTTTTGGAGAATCAATTTCACAATGGGGAAATGTTTCAAAATTGATATTTGTGAAATACGGCGGTTCCTCGCGAATTCCATCGCTTGCCTCTCGTATAGACTCTCTCAATGTGGAATGTGCACCAGCCACCGTTAGATCTAAAGTTGGAGGATTAATAGAAAACTCGATACTTCTAAGTTCGGTTAACTTCTCACTTAAAGCAGAGAGCAGGAGCCTTTTCAAATCAGATGTGAGTACGCTAATTTTAATTGGAGCAGATATATCTGGGTACTCCTGGAAATGACTCCTTTTAATTTTTAGTTCATAATAGATTGAACTAATCTTGTTTATTCCGAAAATCTTGAAAATTGTCGGTTCTAACTTTACACAAACTGTTTCGAATTCATCAGGCAAAAGGCTGTCTCTAATAACTCTAATTATCTCCTGCATTAGTTTATTCCGTGTAGTCAATAAAACTTTAGTCAAGACCTTCACCCCCTATCACTTCTCCAATAAACTTCTCCGGATCTTTAGGTGGAGTCTGAGAATGGTACTCCCCGAACTCCTTTTCTATCTCCTCTATGTGCTGAACAATTTTTTTGCCAAGAGGGGTGAGCTGGTAGGCTTTTGAGCCTGTTGGGGTGTCATGGGTAATTACAACTTCAATAAGGCCAAGATTCAGGAGTTCCTTTAATCCTTGGTAAACGTATTTTTTATTGAGTAGTTTCTCTAAATCGCTCCATTTTTTGCTTCCGGATTTTAGGGCGAGCAATATTGTGAGATTAGGTTTTTTTGATATTTTACGAACGAGGTAGTCAGTTGGCTCTTTCACAAACTAACTTTTCTTTTAAGCATATTTGATTAATTGTGTGCAGAATTGTAAAGGAACTATGCAAAAAAGTAACTTTTAGATACTGGTTGCCTAAAGGTAACTTAGTTGTTTGAGAGGTAGGTAATAGCATGCGGGTCTATACTTCTGTGCCAAACGGGTGGAAAGACCTCATTGAGGACGCAAAAGAGATTGAGGGCTGGGAAGAAACTTCTGACTACCTCAGAGAGCTAATCAAGAAAGACCTCGTTTCTAAGGGGCTTCTCGGCGTAAAGAACGGCGAGATGGAAGAAAAAGAAGCTGTTCTGGTGGAGGGCTGAGTAATGGAGCAAAGAGCTCCTCCTTTCAGGACTGAAGACGTCACAGAAGCGGGGCTGAACGGGCTTGAAAGGCGGGTAACCGAGCTCGAAAGGGAAGTTGAGGAGCTGAAAGCCCATGTTCTGCTTGGAACAGATGAGGAAAATCAACCCCAGCGAATGCATAAAGTGGAGTTGCCGGCATTACGTTGCTAACGGTGGTTCTTGCTTTGGTTGCAATGATGGTCAGCTGGAACATAGAGTTAGAAAAAAATGAATACGCTTTCTACGATAAGAGAGATTTTCACAGGATGCAACTAAAGAGAAAAGTTAATCATGCTGGCAATGTATGATACTATCTTATAGAGGTTCAGACGTTTACGTGTGAGAAATTGGGGAGTTTAAGATGGGTCATCATTACTCGTCGGAAATTTTTTATTACCGCCCGTTTTCCTACTTTTATGGGTGACAACGCCGTAACACTGATTGGCGTAGTAATCGGCTTTCTTTTCGGAATGAGCGGGATAGCAACGCTCTTCAGCATCATGAACGCCGCAATAAGCGAGGCAGCGATGCAGCTCTCTCAGATAAACGCTGCATCGACCCTTGTACTGCTCATAGCTGCAATAATTTTGATAATCAAGATTAGAGTTATTTCGGCACTCATAGTCGGCGCCATAATAGGGGCCGTGCTGAATCTAATTCTTGAGCTAAATGGCATACACCTCACCAACGAGATATATTCGGTGATTCTGAACGCTTTGAGCTGAACAGAGCAAACGGGCCATAGATGGGGGACGACATGAGAAAAAAAGTCGCTCTCGGTGGAACCTTTGAACCACTTCACGAAGGGCACAAAAAACTGATAGACGTTGCGATAAACCTTGGAGAAGTAACGATAGGTATAACCTGCGATGAACTCGCGAGGAAGAGACTGCGCTCGGTTCTGCCGTACGAAATACGGGCCGAAAACCTGAGACAGTACGTCCTGAGGCGTTACGGCTTCGAACCAGAGATTGTCAAGATTGAGGACATATACGGTAAAACACTCGAGGTTGATTTTGACTATATCGTAGTTTCCCCAGAAACATACGGAGTTGCAGAGCTTATCAACGAAAAAAGAAAAGAGATGGGCAAGAAAGAGATGGAAATCGTAAAGGTTGACTGGGTCATAGCGGAGGACGGCAATCCAATATCGGCCACGAGGATTAAGAAAGGTGAAATTGACCGCTATGGAAAGCCGATAAGGTGAAGATATGAAGGTTGTCGTTGGTTCCAGAAATCCCGCGAAGATTGAAGGTGTCAAACTCGCATTTTCCCGCTTCTTTTACGACGTAGAGGTTGTGGGAAAGCACGTGAGCTCCGGCGTTGCAGACCAGCCCTTCGATGGAGAAACTGTAAAGGGGGCAATCAACAGGGCAATAAATGCATACAGCGGGGAGTTTGACTTCAGCGTTGGAATTGAAGCCGGGCTTTTCAGGCTGAAGAACACCGCTACCGGCTACCTCGATTTTCAGGTTGCGGCAGTATACAACGGCTCCCGCGTAACAATTGGCTTCGGCCCTGGCTTCGAGTACCCGCCAGCAGTCGTCAGCGAGGTATTGAAGGGCAGGGAGGTGGGTGACGTGATGGACGAAATAACGGGCATTGAAAGGCTCGGAGAGAAACAGGGAGCGATAGGCTACCTCACTAAAGGAGCCGTAACGAGGAGCGAACTTACGAGGATTGCAGTTACAATGGCTCTCATCCCGTGGATAAATCCAGACCTATACTTTTAGCCATGACCGACGTGGTCAGGCCGTTCGACCCCTGGAAATCGAAACTCTGCACATGCGGAGAGAAGTACTCCTTCAACCCATACACCGGCTGCATGCACGGCTGCCTTTACTGCTACGCGACATACATCCCCCGCTTTGGGAGCGTACGCCTTAAGGAAAGACTGCTTGCAAGGCTTGAAAAAGATTTGAGAAGGATTGACATAGAAAAGCCCATATCAATGTCAAACAGCTCCGACCCTTACCCGCCGATTGAGAAAGAACACAGAATAACGAGGAACTGTATCAAGCTGATGAAAGAGTACGATGTCAAGCTTCTCGTTGTAACCAAGAGCGACATCGTTGCGAGGGATGTGGATATCCTTTCGGAAATGAATTCCTGCGTCAGCGTTACGGTTACTGGCTTCAAGTTTGCGAAGATACTGGAACCGAACGCTCCTGAACCGGAGAAGAGAATTGAAGCTATGAAAAGACTGAAAGATGCAGGAATTCCCGTTGTTCTTCGGCTCGATCCAGTTCTGCCCTTCGTTAATGAGGAAGAGGTTGAGGAAGTTCTGAGGAAGTGCGACTTCGTTGATCACGTCGTTACTTCAACGCTGAAGCTAAGGGGCGATTCTTTCAAAAGGATCGTTTCGGCATTTCCACGGTTCGAGAAAATCTATAAGGAACTTTACTTCAAAAGAGGCGAGAAGATACAGAACTCGTGGTACATGCCAGAATCAATGCGTTTAGAAATTATAGGGAGGGTAGAGAAGATTTGCGACGAGATGGGAATAAGCTGCGCTTTCTGTAGGGAGGGTTTTCTGTTTAAAGCTGAGAGCTGTGATGGCCAGCATCTGCTGTGATCCTTGGACGCTGGAAAACAGCTGAGTTACCTCAAATTTCTCAAAACCCTCCAAATCTCGTTTCTTTCCACAATAACCCAGTACTTCTTCAAATCCTGTTCAGCCTTCTTGTATTCTGGATAATAAAAACCAACCAGCTCCCAGAAGGCTTTTGAATGTGTTGGCTCTATTAGATGGATGAGCTCGTGAACGACGATATATTCTCTAAGCTTCTCTGGAAGCGCAAGCATTGCAAGGTTGAAGCTGAGGTTTGCTTTTGACGAGCAGCTTGCCCACTTCGTTTTTTGCATTCTTATGAATACCTTTCCATACTTTATACCCAAAAGCCTTGAGTAGAAAGCTGTTGTCTCCTTCAGCTCTTTTCTAAGCATTTCTGTTAATTTTCTCTTCAGACTTTTCAGGCTGTAGTATTTGACTACCCCATCGTCGCCCTCTTTAATCTCAAATTTCTTGTCTTTCACGAGATGGTAGAACTTACCGTTTAGAATGAGCATTCTTTCCTTTCCCTTCACATCTTTCGCAAGTTCCTCAATCTCGGCTCTCTTTTTCTTTATCCATTCATAATGCTGGTTTATGAAAGAATTAACATCGAAGCCTTCTGGAGCAACTACTCTAACCTTCCCATCTGCCAAAACCTGGATTCGAACATGTTTAACAGGCTTTCTCTCTACCAGCACGTCCATGGTATCACTCAGCGAGTTCTCTTTCAGCATACAGCTTTAAAAACCTAACAATATCATCTCTCGTCTTTGTGGGACTATCAACCTTGCCCTTAAAGTTCTTTATTAGGAAGAGCAATACTCTTCTGGAAATCTCACCAACAACTTCACTCTTCTCGTACCATCTCGGAAAAGTTACACTTTCAACTTCTTTCAGCATCTCTTTCAGGCAATCAACGAGTTCATCGTCCTCAATCTTCTCACTTAAATGGCTCCTTAGAAGTTTCAGAACTCGGTATTCTTTCTCGTTTAGCCCAAGCTTTTCCTTCTCTTTTCTTTCTTCGTTTATAATCTCGGCTATCGTTTTCAGCTCTTCGTAGAGTTCATCCATTTCTCTCTTTCTTTCGTTCCAGTCCCTGACTATCCTATCGACCTTCTCAACAATCGTTTCATCGTTCATCTCCCTCGTGTAGTTTTTGACTGCGAAAAGCAAATCGTAGAAGTTTCTTCTCTCCTTGCCCTCTCTGATCCTTTTCAGGAATTCATCATCGATTACAACAACCGGGTAATCCTTCTTTATCCTCTCAATATCAATCGTTTCGTGGATGAATTTCAAAGCCTCGCGATAAAACTGATCCCTCTTCTGCTCAATCTCAGCATCAAGCCTGTTTTGTCTCTGCAAATAAGTGTGGTAGAGCTCAGAAAGCAGATCGAACTTATCTTTGAATTCAAGTCTCTCCTCAAGCAGTAACCTGTATAGATTTCTGATCTCGAAGTACAGCTTTCTGAAGTCCTCTATTTTCTCTTCAAGGACGAGGACTGCCCTATCCATTACATCTCTATCGTAAGAAAGCTCGAAATCGAAGAGACTGAAAGCTTCATCTATCTTTTTCCTTAGCTCCTCTTTAATCTCCTCAATGTTGTAAGCCGCTCCTCTGATGTCCTCTTCTTCATACATTTCAAATGCCTTCTTGAGGAACTTGAAGATGCCGACATAATCTATGATTAAACCTGCTCCCTTGAGGTTCTGACCATCTTTTATGAATGGCCTGTTTGTTCTTGCTATGGCTTGAAGCAATCGATGTTCTTTCAAAGGCTTATCGAGGTACATCGTTTGCAAAATGGGAGCATCGAAGCCGGTAAGCAGCATATCTGTAACAATGAGGATCTTGGGATTCTCCTTCTTCTTAAATCTCGTAACTATCTCCTCGTGAACAAGCTTTAAATCGTCCTTACCATACTTTTTCATCTGCCAGTTCATGTACTCGAGCATCTCTCTGGAGTCGTTTTGTGAAAAGGTCATCACGATTTCAGTTTCCTCCGGCTTCAGGAACTTATCCAGGGCTTTCTTGTAGGATAAACAGGCTTTTCTGCTCACCGCAACAACCATCGCCTTGAAGGGCTTAACGTTCTTGATGTAGTGGCTCGCAATGTCTCTCGCAATCCTCTCAATCCTTCTTTCATCCTCAAGAATTACCTTTACTCTGTTCAGTCTTCTCTTCAGGTCTTCCTCAACCCGCTCCCGGTACTCCTCAGGAATCTCCTCAAGTCTGGATGACAGAAAAACCTCGAGGTTCTCTCTATCAAGGTGAACGTCATCGAGCCTCGATTGATACGCTATTTTGACCGTGAAGCCATCGCTGATTGAGTCGGTTATAAAGTACCTGTCAAGGTACGGTTCGTCTGGATAACCAAAGCTGGCATAGGTATCTCTGCCCTTCTTCGCTACTGGTGTGCCCGTGAATGCGAAGAAGCTTGCATTCTTCAGGATACTTCGCATGCTTGCAGCGAGCTCCCCATACTGTGTTCGATGCCCTTCATCTATCAGGCAAACAACGTCTTTTCTTGCCATTATGCTCCATTCCTGGCTTTTTATCTGCTCTCTTAACTCGGCAAGGTCTTCCTCTCTGAATTTGTGAATGAGAGTAATGAAAAATCCCCTCTTGCCATCGGCATGGCTTAAAACTCGCTTTAGATGACCAATACTCTCTATAACCTCACAGTGAATCTTTAGATTCTTGAGTTCGTCGGAAATCTGCTTTTGAAGCTCAACCCTATCGACGATGAAAAAGATTGTAGGGTTGCCAAGCAAATCTCTAATCTTCTCAGCGGCAAAAACCATCGTCAGTGTTTTGCCCGTTCCCTGCCAGTGCCATACCAGCCCTTTATTTCTGTCTTCTATTCCTCTGGCATATTTTACGGCTCTGTCTGCTATTGCATTCGCCGCTCTGTACTGCATGTACCTCGGCAGAACCTTTGTGATCTCTCCTCCCTGCTCCCTGTAGTACGTGAAATATTTGACTACGTCAAGCAGAATCTCAGGTTTTAGAATATCAAATTCGGGCTTCCATTCGTAAACAGCAACATTCTCAGCCCACCTCACAATGGGGAAGTAAACAAGCCTGTCTGCAAAGCTCATCCCTATCTGAGCGTACTTGAAAAGCTCAGGCACCTGCTTTTCGTACCTTTTGATTTGTTCATACCCTTCCTTCCAGTCTTTAGCCATCTTTTTACATTCTATAACAGCGAGAGGGATGCCATTCACGAAGAGGACGATGTCAGGTATGATGACGTTCCTAAAACTAACCTGCCTCGAGTATATGAGGCTGTTAGCCTTCAAATCTACAAAATCAACGAGTTTTACAGTTTTGAGATTGCCATCCTTGTCTTTTATAGTTACTCCCCTCTTTATCGCTTCAAGGATCTGAATGCAGCCTTCAGCATCGAATGAGCGTGTAGTGAGATAATTTATCACTTCGTCAATTTCCTCATCGCTAACGTCATTAATCCTTTTTAAAGAGCTCCTGAATTCTTCTATTGCCAGAACATCGTCTGGTTTTAGAGATCTATACTCCCAGCCAAACGACCCCAGAATTTCCGAAAGATAGTCTTCAGATTGAATTTTCTCCTTTCTCACTGCTTGGATTTAGAGATTAAATAGTTAAAATGATTTCGCTTTAAAGATTTTTATTCTAATTCCCGAGAATCTTGGTTATTGCTTTAGAAATACTCCAGACTTCTATTAAACCTGTCTCTTTAATTTTATCAAAGTGCCTATCGTTTGTTATCAAAACTGCCTTTGCTTTCAGGCAGGTTGCGGCATGGACAATATCAGCAGCCTCATTTTCTGGAAAATAAGGCTCACACTTTTCTATCTCATCCTCTGAAGGATTTAATATAACAATCCTCAGTTTTATAAACTCAAGAAATTCTTCAGCATTTAGTCCTTTGGCATATTTCTCATACTCTGCAATCAGAACATCATTTGCTACGATCTCAAAGTCTGGATTAGCAAGAAGGTGAAGAACTAAATCAGTTGTTTTAGTCCATCCTTTTTTAACGGCTGCAATAAAGACGTTAGTATCAATCAAGAACCTTGTACTTTTTCCTTGCAATTCTATTACCTTCCTCTTCTACCTCTTGTTCAAGCTTTTCCAGATCAACACCTTTGGCTTTCTCAATTAAGTCTTCGAGCATCTTTTTAACGTCTATCCTCTTTAATATGACTGCATCTCTGTCTACATCAGCAACTAAGAATTCTTCCCCCGGCTTGATATTCATCCTGTCTCTTATTTCCTTTGGCAGCAGAATTCTACCCTTTTCATCAACCTTTGTCACTGGCATTTTCCCACATTTCCCATTGGTTTGAGAGGTTATAAAGGTTTTGCAGGAGTTTTTCCCAGTTGTCTGAAAATCTGAAATTAGGATGTATAACTGATTATGGCAATCTCTATATTGGGGGCTTGCAGCGGCGCTTATCGCCTCAAATATGCTCTCTTTCTTGAGTTTGGGCAATTTTCTAGGATTTCTATTGTAACTCTATTGGCAATAAACTCAAGTATTAACCTAATTTTAATTACTGGTTTGCCAACGCTGATTTCTGGGTTAATTTCTATTGGCACAATATTTACTTACTCTTAATTCGGAAGTGGAAAATCTAATGCCACCCATGAATTCTTCCGATTAAATCCAATTTGCGGAGGTACATACTATTTGCAGGAAACTCCTTTGCAAGCTCTTTTAAGTCTAAATAGATGTTCTTGAGTTCAAGATTTTCAATTGCCGCTTGAACATCTGTTCTCCAGTAACCATCACGTTTTAACTTGCCGTGCAACACATCTACCAATTTTTTCTTTGGGTTGGAATCTAAAAGAGCGTTCAACAGCTTATATAACTCAAGGTATCGTATGCTGTAATAGAGATTGCCATACAATGCAAATCGCTTAAGTCCTTGTCTTAGTATGGTAATAGATTCTGGAATGTCCTTCTTAACTGCAAAGTCTAGAGACTCTTTTAGTACATTCACCGCCAGCACTGACAGGGCTTTACGGGTGTTAGCAAATTTCCCGTCCGAATCCTCAAGCATACGGATGGTTTGATTGTATATGTCCGGCACTTCTTTGCTTAGCGCGATTACTTTCTCAAATATTTCTAAAAGTGCCAGACGTTCTTTTTTGAAGAATTCAAATATTTCATCCTCATCTGGCAATCTCCAGCCAC
The DNA here is from genome assembly GCF_000194625.1 of Archaeoglobus veneficus SNP6. Classification (NCBI taxonomy): domain Archaea; kingdom Methanobacteriati; phylum Methanobacteriota; class Archaeoglobi; order Archaeoglobales; family Archaeoglobaceae; genus Archaeoglobus; species Archaeoglobus veneficus. The sequence goes on from NC_015320.1 coordinate 1,697,036, forward strand.
CATTTATTGTCCAAATAGTTAAGAAAGGTACTTTAATGTCCCATCCGTAAATATGCCCTTCGGGATCAATAATCGTTGAGTGGATCTCAATTCTTTTTCCCCGCCAATCCTTTTTTAGGTATCTCTCAAGCAATTTTTCGACATCAAGAAGCACCATATGGATTATTGACTCCATACCCCTACGTATATCAGAAACTCTCACCCAAGGTAACCAGTTTTCGATCCAATCTTCTTTAAAGCCTTTTTCAGCCAAGTCATCACGAATTAGTTCAATCAAATCGAAAATGTTGGACTTGCCTTTTTCTTCAGTTAATTCGAGCACAGCATTTGCGAATATGTGAAACGACTCCATTGTTTTCGTCCTGAAATCAAAAAATTCTTTCCAGATGCTATTTATTGCTCTGGCTTTTACAAATACGTCTATATCCTTGGGTTTGTCAATTCTGATGCTGCTACCACCGATTCCTATCTCTTCTATTTTTACCGGAAAATATTCGTTGTTAAACTGTTCAGCCCTTTGAACTACGTGTTTGATTGCTTTTATTGCTACGTTTGATCTGATTATCTGATTTAGATTTTCTTCCATTGCTTAGATTCTTACCTCAGAAAATTTTTAACTCTTTTTATCATCGGAAGTTACTAATCACTAATATATCGGTCTGGCTACTCCATTCAGAAAATTGTTCATCTTTCTTTGGGTAATGCCTACTTCTTTTGTCTGAACACAATTCTCAGCCTGTTTATGATCCTCATGTTAAGGCTTGTATTAAACAACGCCAAATTAATCAAATCTAAGGCTATGTAAGCGGCCAGAACGACATTAAGGATTACTGAGAACTTAAAGACATAAAAGTAGGTGTTGTAGGCCGTTATGAAATTGTTGTTAACGATATCGAATTTCTGGTTGAGTAAATTGATCTGTGTTTGTGTAGTGTTGAAATAATGCTTCATTTCCTCGATGTCTTCTTTTGTTATGGTCTCATTTTTTAATTGCTCGTATCTCTGTTTGTATTCTTCAAGCTGCTGATTTAGCTGAGCTACTTGTTGTTTTAAAGCACTAATTTCAGCGTCTTTTTGTTGTATTTGCTGGATGTATGGTTGGCATTGATATTCAGTCAAATTGGCAACGAGCAAAAAGATTACAGGGATAAATACAATTAAGAATATGAGCGCAATTATAAACCCGATTACATCGCTGAGGTCATTCATTTATTCACCCCAGACATCTTCATTGTTCATTAAGACTTTTCATAATTCCTTCAATTCTCTTTAAGGTTTTGTTAACTATTTCGAAACATTCTTCGAATAACTGAACCAAAGGGTGCTCCTTATTGTAAATTTCAAGGGGATTAAGTTCCACTTCGGGATATCTAGTATTCACTGCGTGTGGAAAGGTAATTATTGAAAAATAAAATAAAGAAAAATGTATATATATGACATCTGAAAGCACCAGAATCAATTTTCTAAGTGCGTCCTCAATTAATTTTGGATTTAATACTTGTTCTAAATCCTCCTTTACTTTCTCAATTTTTTCAGAATCATAGATGTACAGGGTATTAAAAAATTCTAGCAAATCGCTTTTTAGCTTGCTGATTTCACTCTCAGAAATGGTGAGAGCATGGATATTTCTTTTTAGCTCTTGTATTTCCATCTCAAAATCTTCTAACTCTTCAATGATTTGTTCAATTTCATCTTTAGAAATAGAAACTGGCTTTTCTTTAGTAATGGTTTCGTAGAACATTATAAACTTCTCTAAAGTCTTATGCATCTCCTCAATGTTAATCGTTCTGATTAATTCAGTCTTTTTTAACTCTGGAAGTATCTCAAATCCATCTTTGAGCTTCCCTATTTGTTCCAACTGTTTATCTGCAACCTTTTTATGAATTTTAAGCGGGTTATGTCCAATGCCTTTTCTCCCTTTTAATTCATTCTCACTTATAATTCCCATTAATAAACCAAAAGCCTTCGCTGCTTTCTCCACACTCTGCTGGAGATAGAATACTGCCTGAGAGTATAATTCATTTTCATACAAACATTTTGCAGCTGCTAAATCTTGCTTAGAGATATCCAAAAGAATTTTGGCTAATTTCATACCTTAACTCTCCTTCTCCCAGTCAACAAATCATTCATCAAGCCCTTCTTAATTCTTTCAAGCTTCTCCTTTCTTTTCCTTTCGAGTTCGAGTTTTTTATCCACAGTTGAAAGAATTTCGGCGATTTTTTGCTGTTCTGGGAGTGGTGGGAGTGGAATTAGTAGCTTTTTAATGTAATCTTGTGGAATACCCTTTATTGTTGTCCCTCTTGAGAATGATTCAAGTAAGCTAACGATTTTGGGAGAATTGAGATACCATACAAGAAAGAAGGGTTCAGCTTTCGATTTGTTGAGCATAATTCCTGTTAAATCTTGATTAATTGCTACATCTATTAAGTTAACAGCAGATTTTCCAATCCCCACTCTTGTTGCAATTATTAGGTTATTTTTAGGAATAATTTTTGCTGCACTGTTTTCTAAACCCTCTTTTGTTATATATTGCCCAATGGAGCGTTCATCAATATAGAATTTGGTGATATGAACACTTCTAATCCATGGAATGTCTCCATTCCAGTATTTTGCCACTTTGGTAGAGGGGGTACCACCACTTATGAATTCGTATGCAACATCTCCAAGCCTAACAACCTCCCACTCCTTCGGAATCCTGCCAATCTCCGTATCCTTAAACTCCGTGTGCCCTATGCCCTTCGTCAAAAGCTCCTGCATCAGACCTTTCTTCAGCCTTTCAGTCTTCACTATCGCTTCGTCGACTTTCTGGATTGCTTCATCAACTGTGCTTAAAATTTCGGCGATTTTGCGTTGTTCTGGGAGTGGTGGGAGTGGGATTTTTAGCTGCTCAACATGAGATTGATTCAAAGCAGGATATTGTCCACCAACCATTAATCTGTTACATTGTTCAATTGTTCTGTCCATAAAGAGATTGTAAAGCAAGTACTTGGGTTCTATTAACTCATTTTTACATCGTAATACTGCAAAACCTGTAGAACAAATTTGTCCATCATACTTTTTAGGTACTATCACAAATGCTTTCAAATAAGGTCTTACAGTTGACATGATGACGTCATTCTCACGTACTACTCTTCTCGCTCTTGAAGGGGCGTTTTTTCCAATAATTTTTTTAACTGATTTAATTTTGCTATTTTGAATCGAATCTATTTCGATGTAATAAAATTCTTCGTCAGGAGCCTCTTTAGCAGGGTTTATAGATTCAGGATTAACTTTAGTAACATCCCCAAGCCTTACAACCTCCCAATCCTCTGGAATCTTGCCGATTGGTGTTTCTTTGAATCCCAATAGCATAATCTCACCTTACAGCCCTTAGGAAGTTCTGGGGCAAATCAGGGACTATTCCAAAGATTTTGGAGAACTTAGTCTTTCTTTTACCTCTGTTTAATTCGACGATCTCTCTATCGTTGGTTATAAACCACGAGCACTCATTAAAAATTGCTGTAGTTAATAAAATTGCATCATGTGTTCTTAGCTTGTATTCTAGAATAAGCTTGGGATAAATTTCATCGTCAATGGTGTCGTTAACGACTCTTACCTTACTTTTTAACTCTCCAAGGTATTTTGCGATAGTTTCTTTGACGAGAAATTTCTCTTCTTTTGTTAAATCATGTTTTCCCCGCAACTTTGACCATAACGTCAGTGGAATACCCAGACGATACATCTTGAGAGACAGTATTTCATTGTATAAAACGTGAGAAACTTCTGCCAGCGTTAAATTGGAAACTTTAGCCTGATAGTCGTCTGTTTCCAGCAAGGCCTCAACCAAAGTGTAGGAATAACTAATATTCTCTAATCTTTGATTTAGTATTTTGTCATCCTTTAACTCCTCAAATTTTTGGGCGAAGTCCTTTATTAGAATCCAGTTTGCAATAACATTGGAATCCAAAAAAATTGCTTCCATACTATTTTTCGAAAATTATATCCAGCAGCGATTTTTTCCTCCTCTTTTTCGGTGGTCGCCAGAGTCCCTTTATTTGCCCCTTCCTTCCTGATTCCGTAGTTCTTTGCCTGAGTTCATAATACCTCCCGGTTACTGGGTTGTAGATTCTCTTTCTTGTTTTCTTTTTTGCTTCTGCCATATTGCTACACACTCCTATAGAGTTTATTGGTTAACCACCCTTAAAATATTTGCTAAATCCTTCTATGATACTCTATAATTAAGTTCAGCCAGAAACTCCTCAATCTTCCCCTCAACCCCCCTTATCTCCTCCTCAATGGCCTTCAGCTCCTCCCACTCCCTCGCAACATCGATCTCCTCAACTTCCTCTTTCGGAAATACGTAAAGCGTAACATTCAGGTTGTAATCATTCTCCTTTATCTCATCAAGCGAGACAACTCTGCAGAAACCCTCTACATCCTTAAACTCCCTGTAAGCATTCACTATTTTCTCAATATGTTCATCCCCAAGCCTGTTCAGCTTTCTGACCTCAGGATGCTTTTCATATTCATTGCTTGCGTTGATAAACAGAACCTTGCTCTTTCTCTCTTCAGGCTTCTGCTTGTTGAAAATCAGAATGGCTCCCGGCGCTCCAGTGTTGTAAAACAATTTCTCAGGCAGCAAAATAACACATTCGAGCAAATCATCCATCAAAATAGCTTTCCTTATTGTCTTCTCCTTGCCACCTCTGAACAGGCAGCCATTATCGATTACCACTCCAACACATCTCTTTGCAGATGCAAGCATGTGCTGAATCCATGCCCAGTCTGCTGAATTATTGGGAGGATAGCCGTATTTAAACCTCTCCTCATAGAATTCAGCTTTTTTAAGCTCAACCTCACCATATCCGTCCTGATTCCACGGAGGGTTGGCTATAACAACGTCAAACCTGCGAAAGCTCTCCCCATCTTTAAACCTCGGGTTCTTCAGTGTATCGCCGACAACGAGATTTATATCCTTGATTCCATGGACAATCGCGTTCATCTTCGCTATCGCATAGGTTGTAGGGTTTACTTCTTGGCCATATAGAAAGAGCTTCTTTGCCTCCTCCTCACCATACTTCTCCTTGACGTAATCGTAAGCCCTTATCAGCATCCTCGCATAGCCTGCTGCAGGATCATAAACGCTTTCGAGCGGTTTAGGAGCCACGATTTTAACGATCAGTTCCACAACTTCCGAGGGAGTGAAAACCTCACCCTCCTTAGCCTTCTGAGGAGCAAAGTAACCGACTATCCACTCGTAAGCATCACCAAGTATACTGTCGCTTGTCCTTCCCAAATTAAGCCCGCTAAAAAGCTCGAAAAGCTGGACGAGAATGTCAAAGTTGTCTCTGTGTCTTGTGAATTCGAGGAAGTCGAGTCTATCAACAACTCCCTGCAATTCAGGATTCTTCTCAGCCAAAAGCTTCAGCGCCTCAGAAAGCTTAACAGGCAACTCATTAACGTTCTTCCTGAGCTCCTCCCAAGTGTATTTCTCAGGATACATGAAGCGGTGGAACGATATATCTTTTGCAAGTTCCTCAGCCTCTTCTCTGCTCAAACCTTCCTTTTCAATCAGGTATTTGAGAGCCTCATTGTACTCTCTCTTCCATTCATCGCTCAGTCTTTTAAGGAAAAGCAGCACGAGTATATACTTGTAATCAACTCTGGTTCTGATAAGATCAGCAGCCTGCTTGCATGCCCTAATGAGCTCATCTCTTGTGGTTTCAATATCAATGTAGTTGGCAAGAGTCATTAAATTAGGAAAATCTTGAAACGATTTATTCTTTATGATTTTAGCTCTCGGAGAATCAAGCCTTTAAGAAGTAAAAGTGGGCTCGCCCGGATTCGAACCGGGGACCTTCGCCTCGTCAAGGCGACGTCATAACCGCTAGACTACGAGCCCCTTCCTTCCAACTTCACCCTCTTCTTAGAAAATCGGGATATAAGGTTTGCGGTAAATTCCTGCCATCCATGGCAGAAAAGCTAATATCGACATAAAAGAGAAGTTTTCCATGGCCCGAATGCTACCCGTCTCACTCGTCATGTTCCTTTTGTTATCTTTGTTATCCGCAGAAGCCGTAGAAGCTGCCAAGGTTGTTGAGGTGGACATCAAAGGAGACATCAACGAGGGTACGGCCATCCAGGTCAGTAACGCCTTCAAACTCGCAGAAGAAGTTAACGCAGATGCAGTTCTGATAGTAATAGACACGCCCGGCGGTCTCGTTACCTCAATGAAAAGCATAGTCACAGAGATTCTCCAGAGCGACATTCCAGTAATAACCTACGTCCATCCTCCCGGAGCCTTTTCCGCATCAGCCGGATCATTCATCCTAATCTCCGGCCATATCGCTGCGATGTCCAATGGAACATCCGTTGGAGCTGCAACCCCCATCACCCCCATTGGCGCTGCTGAGAACAAAACGATTAACTATCTCGCAAATTACGCGAAAAGCATTGCCGAAGTCAGAGGCAGGCCAGTTGACATCGCAGAGCGATTCGTCACGGAGGGACTGAGCCTTACCGCAAGAGAGGCGTACGAGAAGGGAGTAGTTGATGTTATTGCAGACTCAAAGGGCGAGCTGTTTTCCAAAATAAACGGGAAGGAAGTGGATGTAAACGGCAGGAAGATCGTACTACACTTTGAAACCGTCGAGATAGTTAAGGCAGAAAAACCTCTCAAAGCAAGCATTTTCGAGATTCTTTCAAACCCGCAGACGGCATCGATACTGTTCCTTATCGGCCTTTATGGTCTCATATTCGGTCTTACATCTCCGGGAGTGCTACCAGAAACGATTGGAGCGATATGCCTGATCCTCTCTCTTATAGGGCTTGGTGTGCTCAGCGTCAACCTCCTGGGCATCGTTCTGATTCTCCTCGGCATCCTCTTCCTGATAGCCGAGCTAATGACTCCGACATATGGAATACTCGGTATAGCTTCGATTCTCTGCGTTACTCTCGGTGCGATCACACTCTTCAATGAGCCCCTGATGCCTAAGGATTTCTATACAACCTTCCCGACACTCATCGCTGGAATAGTGCTCGGTCTTGCAGGAATAGTTACGTTCTTCCTGATTAAGATAGCTCAGCTCAGGAAGGTGAGGAAAAAGGTAGGCGGAGAAGCCCTCGTGGGGGAAAGAGGCGAAGTTATATCCTTCCAAAACGGAAAGGGTTTTGCAAAGGTCAGGGGAGAAATATGGACGTTTGAGAGTGAAGACGAGCTAAAGCCAGGCGACAAAATCGTCGTGGTCGGAAGGGACGGATTAATACTCAGAGTGAAGAGGTTCGAGAAGAAATGAGGGACGTGGCTCTGGAGCTCGAATCTGAGACGAAGAAGTGGTTTGAGAGACTAAAAACAAAAATGAAAGACGTCAGGGCAAGAAACGACAAGGGAGATGAGTTCATAAGGAACATAGAGGCATATATCTCAGATACAATGCACTTTCTCAGCACTGGAGATCTCGTAAGGGCCTTTGAGTGTGTTGTCTGGGCGTGGGCGTGGCTCGAAATAGGCCTTGAACTCGGTTTACTCGAATACCGCGGGCAGTAGATGTCGGCGGAGAAGATAGCCATGGAGAGAACGAAGATATATCTCACGAGAAAGTTCTCCGAATATTACGCCAGAGCTACGCTGAAATTACCGAGAGAATTCAAAAGGAGGGAGTGGGCTTTCGTTCCCCTTGATGCTCTTCCAGCTTTCGTAATGCACCGCCACATAGCCTTTGAGAGCGAGGAGCAGCTTAAGACCTACATCCTCAACACGATTCCCGCCCACATTTACTACTCATCCGCTTATTATCTCCAACCCGATGCGGAAAAAATGGAGGACAAGGGCTGGATGAAAGCTGATCTAATCTTCGACATAGATGCCGACCACCTTCCCATAAAAGTGAAATCTATGGAAGCAGCTTTGAAAGTTGCAAAGAAGGAAATAATCCGCCTCGTGAAAATACTCGAAGAGGATTTTGGTATAGATGAGAAGGACATGAAAATAGTTTTTTCTGGTGGAAGAGGCTACCACCTCCACGTTTACAGTGACGAATTCACCGGCTTGGGCTCTGCAGAGAGAAGAGAAATCGTTGACTACCTCCTGCTCAACCAGCCCGCAAGATGTACCTCGACCCAGTGGCTGAGGATAGCAAGGTGCGTGGCGAAAAGGCTTGCCATTGAAGTCAAGAAAGGCAACCTGCCGAAGTACGGAATATCAGGAAAACAGCTGGAGCGTTTTCAGGCAGCGTTTAACAGAGAGACTCTCGAGAGAATAGCCGAAGGAGACTTCAGCGTGTTTAAGGGTAAGAGAGCTGAAAGAATGCTCGAAACATTCGTGGAGGAGTGCATAAACAGGCTTGCTGTACATGTGGATGCGCCGGTTACTGCGGACACAAGGAGGTTGATAAGGTTCCCGGGTTCTTTACACGGGAAAACGGGGCTGAAGGTAACGCCAGTTAGCATCGACGACATAGAGGATTTCGATCCTCTCGTAGATGCGCTTGCCTTCGGAGATGAAAAGGTTAAAATCAGAAGTCTGACGAAAGTGAGGTTGAAGATGGCAGGAGAGGAGATAAAGCTCGCTGCAGGCGAAAAAGCGGTTGTGCCGGAGTACGCTGCAGTCTTCCTTCTCTGCAGGGGGATGGCCCTCTATGGACATTGAAGAACTCCTCATAATACTCGAGAAGAGTAAAAGCAAGATTCAGCCCATAGACGAGACTCTCTACGACGAGCTGAAGAACAGAATAAGGGAGCTCGAGGAGGAGAAAAAGAGGGCTGGAGATGATGAAATCCTGAGAATTGACGACGAGCTCAGAACTCTGAGAAGAATTCAGAGAAGGCTTTTCGAAGTTAGAACGAGCAAGATAGTGAGAGCAGCATGGGCAGAGGTATGCGGGACAGCCAGCGGAATAGAGGGCTTCGAGAACCTCACAGATAAAGAGAAGAAGTTTTTCAGGAGACTCGTAGAGCTAATAAAAGAGTTTAAGCAGGAGGTACTGGAAATCCTGAGCGTAAAAGAGGAAGAGGAGAAAAAAGATAGTGGCTACATTTTGGTGAGAGTTAAGAGCGATATACCGGAATTTGAAGGTGTCGATGGAAAAACATATAAATTGAGGAAGGAAGATGTTGTCACGCTTCCGGCCCTTAACGCTAAAGCTCTCATAAAAGGAGATGCGGTCGAGATAATCGAGGTGAAAAGATGAAGTATCCGAAGAAGGTCAAAACTTACTGCAAACACTGTGGAAAGCATACGATTCACGAAGTAGAGAAAGTCAGCAAAGGCAGACAGAGCTCTCTGAGATGGATCAACAGGCAGAAGAGGAGAAGAGGTAAGGTTGGTAACCTCGGCAAGTTCAGCAAGGTACCTGGTGGAGACAAGCCGACAAAAAGAGTGAACATAAGGTTCCGCTGCACGGAGTGTAAGAAAGCTCACCACAGGCCTACATGGAGGGCGAAGAAGTTTGAACTCGTTGAGCAGTAAGGGGGTGGTTGTTGTGGGGATCAAGAAGAGCAAGTTCGTTCGCGTCAAGTGTCCCGACTGCGAGAGCGTTCAGACGATCTTTGACCACCCCTCAACCGTAGTTAAATGCCTCGTCTGCGGCAGGACGCTTGCAGAACCAACAGGCGGAAGAGGAAAGATAAAGGCGGAAGTTGTTGAGGTTCTTGAGTAACTTTGTTAAGATTTTAAACTTTTTTATGAACTTAAATTTTAAAGCCTATATACCGCCGACAGCACAAGTTTAGTTGAGATAATCGATAAAGCACTCTTTAAAAATCAGGAAAGAAGAAGTTTCAATATTACAGCCCCCTCGACTTTAAACTCCTCTGGATTTGCCTCAGTTCCCGGAATTGCTCCATAGTGCATGGGAATGTAATAACTCGCCTGTATATCTCCGGCTGCTTCAACAGCCTCTTTTACATCCATGGTGTATGTACCCCCTATCGGCAGCAGGGCTATGTCAACCCTTATGTTCTTCATCTCCGGGATTCTGTCAGTATCGCCTGCGTGGTAAATTCTAACCTTATCCACTTCCACTATGTATCCGACGCCACCCTCCTTGTGGTAGGGTTTGTTTATGTTATAGGCCGGAACTGTCTCGATTTTAACGCCTTTAACCTCCAATTTCTCTCCCGCGGAAACCTCACAGCTCTTGTACCCCTCCACAATGCAACCCTTAGGATAAACGACAACAGTCTCCTCGTCAGCGATGTTCATTATAGACTTGACGTCCTTATGGTCAAAATGATCGTGAGTCACCAGAATTAGGTCCGCTTTCTCCATACCTTTTGGCACTTCGAAGGGGTCGATGTAAACAGTCACACTCCCCTTTATTCTAAAACCGGCATGCTTGAGGTATGTCACCTCAACACCTTTATACACAAATGTGCTTTCATCCTTCATAAAACATAATAGATTTCAAAACTATATAATTTTTTCGAGTTTTCCGAAAATATTACCAGATATAGACGCAGTGAGGCTTATCCTCCCGCAATGGGCGGAAAAATTGCTATAACATCTCCATCTCTAATTTCGACATTATCTCCAATGTCTTTTATGTTCCTCCCGTTTACAGTGATTATCCTGTCCTGCCTTATTTTTCCATTTTCATCAAAAACATCTTCAAGAAACTCCTTTCCAAGGATTTCGGCTGCCGACCTGAATGCACTCTCCAAGTTGCCGTCGCACTCCACTTCCAGGGCCTTAGTCCCGTATTTATCTCTAAATGTTGCAAACAATTCGATTTTGACTTTCATTAATCTATCATCCTCCTAAAGGCTATTTAATTCCTTCTGCTGATTCTACCCGGGCTACAATTTTTGGAGCTAAAAACCGGCACAATATACAACCACATTACCGACAGCACAATATGGCTTATCACAAAAGAAATTAAAAATTAAAAGAGATTTACAGCTCAATTTCAAGCTCCTTGAGCTTCTCCTCAGTGGGCACTCCGTTAACCCAGCCCCTGAGTTTGTAGTACTCTTCCTTCATCTTTTCGAGGTCAACGACCTGTCCCTGTGCTGCTCCTTCCGGCATGGGTTCTGCAAGCAGCCTCTTTGGCAGTGTGTCGTCCTTTCCGTCGAAGCCATACTTGTTTATTATAACTCTCTCGAGGTTGTAGATTCTCTCTCCAATTTTCATTATGTCTTCGCTGCTCATATCCCAGCCTGTGACCGCTGAAAGGAGAGTCGCGTAGTCCTCCGCACCCAGTGCGAATGTTGCGAAGAGGCAATTCACCGCAGAATTTACGACGCACGTGAAGTCCTGGAAAGCCTTGACCCATTGGGCCTTGCCCTCTGTGGTAAGTGGGTCAATTTTCTCTGGCAGTCCGAGAATCTCTGGCGAGATTGTGTATCCCGTTACGTGGCAACCTCCTCTGTTTGCAGTTGCGTAGTTCAATCCAATACCCTTGGCACCCCTTGGGTCGTATGCTGGCAGCTCAAGACCCTTTACGCTCATTGAGAGCTCGGGGTTGCCGTATATTTCGGCAAGCCTCTTTGAACCGAGAGCAAGATACTTACCAAATCCGCTCTTGTACGCTGTTCTCCAGACCATTTCAACCATTGCCGCAGCATTTCCAAATCTCAGATCGACGCCCTCAAGGTCCTCGTCCGGAATGTATCCCTTCTCCCTGAGCTCCATCGCTGCCGCGATTGTTGAACCCATGGAGATTGTATCCATACCGAGTTCATCACAGAGGTGGTTTGCCTTGATTATCGCCGCAAGATCAGTTACGTTTGTTGATCCACCAAGAGACCAGATTGACTCGTACTCCGGCCCTTCAGAGTACAGTATCTGGAACGGGCCGGTCTCGACCTTGGTGATTCTCGCACATCCAATCTGGCATCCCCAGCAGGCGCCGTTTCTGATCAGGTATTCCTTAGCCAGCGTCTCACCGCTGATGTCGTCGGCCTTCTCGTTTACACCCGTCTGCCAGTTCTTGGTGGGGAATATGCCAGCATTGTTTATAACGTTCACAAGAACGGCCGTACCGTATGTTGGCAGCCCTTCGCCGGTAACGGGGTTCTTTCTCATCTTCTCGAGTGCCGTTTTTGCGAGTTCCTTGAACTCATCGGGCTTGGCAACTTCAACCTTCTGATCTCCAGCAACAACTATTGCCTTGAGGTTCTTTGAACCCATTATGGCTCCAACACCCGTTCTACCAGCAGCTCTGTGATCATCATTCATGATGCTGGCAAAGAGAACCTGGTTCTCTCCGGCAGGCCCGATGCACGCAACACTGCACCTCTTCCCAACCCTCCCGCTCAGAATCTTTGTGGTGTCAAAGGTCGTTCTGCCCCACAGATCCGCTGCACACTTGAGTTCTGCGGTTCCATCAACTACTTCTAAATAAACAGGTTCCTCAGCCTTACCTTTGATAATAATGGCATCAAATCCGGCAAATTTCAGATAGGGGCCCCACTTACCTCCAGAATTTGCACTTGCAACAGAGCCGGTGAGTGGGCTGCGTAATGCCATCACGTGGTATCTACCAGGAGTGGGAAACCTTACGACACCCGTCGCGGGGCCCGTGGCGAATATCAGCACGTTTTCCTCGCCAAGCGGATTGATGTCCTTAGGGGCGATTCCCTTCTTCTCATATTCCTTCAAAATTTTGTACAGGAGATACGTCGCGTAGCCCTTTCCACCGAGGTATTTCTTCGCAATCTCCATGTCGGTGGGCACTGTTTTGATTGTTCCGTCGCTAAGATTCACTTCTAGAACCTTACCCGTATATCCATTGCTCATGATGGTATTGATAACTTCAAGATATAAATATCTCGTTAAGAATGGCTAAACATAACGGTACAGCGGTGAATTTTTTAGCTTGGCGAAAATCTACCGGCGTGGAACTGATCGAAAAAGTGGAGGAGCTAAAGCACAGAATAAGCGACGTCGTTGATAGAAGAATAGCCGAATTCATGGAGCTTCACAGGAAAGGAAACAGAGAGTGGTTTTTAGAGCTGTGCTTCTGCATTTTAACGGCAAATTCATCGGCTGAACTCGGAATAAAAATTCAGAATGAGATTGGGGAAGGCTTTCTGACCTTGAGCGAGGAAGAACTCGCAGCAAAGCTTAAACTGCTTGGCCATCGATTTTACAACGTAAGAGCAAAGTACATAGTCAGTGCAAGAAAGTTCGAAAGAATCAAGGAAATCGTAACCATCATGGATCCTTTCGAGGCGAGAGAGTGGCTTGTGGACACTATAAAAGGAATTGGTTATAAGGAAGCAAGCCATTTCTTGCGAAACGTTGGATATCTCGACTTCGCCATCCTCGACAGGCACATTCTGCGAATTATGAGCGAATATGGGCTGATAGAGATACCGAAGAGTCTCAGCAGAAAAAGATACATAGAAATCGAAGAAGTATTCAAAGAACTCGCCAGAAAAGTCTCTTTGAGGCCGGGAGAACTCGATTTATATCTGTGGTACATGAAAACGGGGAAGGTTTTGAAGTAATTCAATTGCTAATTCTACGCAGCTTTATGGGTTGTACCTGGACACTGTCCGTGTATATGCCTTCGAATTTTTCAGCAACTTAGCCCCAATCAGCTTACCTCCTAAAACCACACACAGGCATCCACATTATCTAAAAGAACCATGCAATAATCCCCGCAAACAGAAGGGCAGGCAACATATTCCCCACTCTAAGTTTTCTTATCTCAAGAAGGTTCATTCCTATGGCAACGATTAGCAGACCACCAGTTGCAGAAATTTCGTTCACCACGTGCTCGGTCATGTAAGGGGAGATGAAAGAGGCAATTACACTGAAGAAACCCTGATAAGCAAGAACGCTAAGGCTTGAGAAGGCCACACCAACGCCGAGGGTTGATGCAAGTGCAATAGATGCGATGCCGTCGAGCATGGACTTCGCGAGAAGCACTGACATGTCTCCCGTCAGCCCCTCCTGTATGGGGCCAATTATTGCCATTGGGCCAACGCAGTAGAGGAGTGTTGAAGCAACGAATCCTTCAGCAAACTTCGAGCCTTTGAATTTCTCCTCTACGCGTCTTCCAAAAGCCTCGAGCCTTGCCTCTATTCCCATTGCCTCTCCAGCAGCCGTACCGAGAAGCATGCTCGCTGTAATTACGAGGAAGTTTTCCATTTTCAAAGCAAGACTTAAGCCGATAAGCATGACTGGAAGGCCAAGGGCATTCATCAAAGACTCCCGCATCCTTTCCGGCATCCTTGAGCCTATGAGTATTCCTGCAGCACTCGCTGCAAGAACCGTCGCTGCGTTAATCAGCGTACCGAGCATTCATCTACCAAGGCAGGAAGTATTTAAAATGGCTTCCATTTAAATGTAAATTAAAGATACGCGTCTCAAAATTTCTGATGAAGATAGATGTTGTTAGCGGTGTTAGTAATGGCAAGGTACGATTTGAAAAAGACGATCCTTGAAACAATCTAATGACAAAAAAATTCCAATAAAGTTCTAAGTTATGGTCTTGAGCAAAACTATTTATACTAAAAATAACAACCAAAACCATGGGTAGAAAACGCGTCTACGAAGTAGTGAAGCATCTGCCAGCAGAAGAACTCGATAGAAGAATCAAAAGGCTTGAAAAAGACACGAGAGTTCTTAAGAGACTTTACTTCATAAGATACCTCTATAAAGGAATGAACGTTGAAGAAGCCGCCGAACTCGTAGGAATTACCAAAGCAACAGGCTACGCATGGCTAAAAAGGTGGAACTCAAAAGGCTACGAAGGCTTAATTCCGGAATTTGGAGGAGGAAGGCCAGCAAAACTCACGAAGGAGCAGAAAGAGAAACTCAGAGAGATGCTAAAAGAAGGGGATTCGTGGACGACGAAAGAAGTTCAGGAGCTAATTGAAGCTGAGTTTGGAGTTAAGTATTCTTCGTGGCAGGTCAGGAGAATTCTCAGATCTTTTGGCATGAAATACGCTAAACCTTATCAGAAGGATTACAGAAAGCCCGATAACGCTGAGGACACTTTAAAAAAACCTGGATGAAGCTGAGATTGATCAAGACATCCTAGGATTCATTGATGAGATGGCAGTCGAAGCGAATGCAAATACTGCAAGGCTGTGGAGTTTCGGAAAGCCGGTTAAAAGAGTTGCCACGTACGTCAAAGCTAAGGTTTCAGGATTCTATAGCTTGAACGGAGAGAGCGTAATAGAGTTTCCAGAAAGAAACAGGACTGAAGAATTCATAGCATTTCTAAAAAAGATTAGAGAAGCAAATCCTGGGAAAAGAATCGTGATCGTTCTCGATAATTTCAGGACGCATCATGCAAAGAAAGTGAGAGAGGAAGCTGAAAAGCTTGATATTGCACTGGTTTATCTCCCTCCCTACTCTCCCGACTTGAATCCGATTGAGAACGTTTGGAAGAGCGTTAAAAGGTTTGTTTCTGAAGTATCTCCGCTGAATATAGAGGAGCTGAAGGAAACGATTTCCAAGGCTTTCAGAAAGTTAACTGAATCAATCTCCTTTGCAACGGCTTGGATTGAGAAGTTCTTGGGAGATAAGTTTAAGATGTTTTGCACCTAACCATAATTTTAGCCCTTGAAGGGTTTGACGAGGCTATGGAAAAGACCAAGGAACCGCTACAATAGTCTTACAACCGAATATACTTGGTACAGCCCGAAAACTACCGTGGGGATCTACGCAGATATGAATGCTTTCCTCGTCGTCAAATTGCGATGTCTTGGATCTATATTTAACTTTTTTGATTTTGTAGCTATATAATTTGCTATTCTAACAATTTTAAGTTTCATCATGCCTTGATAATAACAAAAAAGAGTTAAATTTTAAATGAGAGAATGTAGAGAATTAAGTCGGAGCACAACATAGAGGTGGTTAAATGTACAGGTTTGCGGTGGAAGATGAGAAGGTACTGATGTGGTTGAGTTTAACTCTGCTATCATTGAGTATTCTTGCAGGTATTATAATATTGACGAATTACCGACCTAAAGATATTATGAATGTTGTTTATTTCGTAAGTATATTGTCTTTTGGAGTGGTTGGCATGGCTTTAGTTTATAGTTCTACACAGGGCAAGATAGCTACCAAATATAAAAATAAACACATTAGATATCTATTAGCTTGTGCCGGGTTTGTTATATACGCTATATCGATTATAGTTGCATCAAATTTTGTGATCGAGTCCAGTGATCCAATTTCACTGTTTCTTTCTGGGCTAATTATTTTATTTTTCATTGGATTGATTACAACTTATAATAAATTAAAGAAGATTTCAAGGGAAGAACGCCATGAATGTGTCTAAAGTGTGCTTGTTAATTTCTTGCTTAATTTATATAATTTCTTTTTTTGTCGGAGTATTCATCACCGCCAAGATGAACTCCAATGCTATAGTTTATCTAAGCAGTTAATAAACACAGAACGAGAAAAATAAGTCTCCAGATTTGTTTATGATATTTCTTAAAAATAATCTTCGTTTAATTTGTTTGATAGTAACTGGGGGATTCGTCTTTGGTTTTCTGACATTTTTAAACCTCTACATTAACGGAATGTATCTTGGAACTATGGTAAATAGTGCCGTAGACAAAATAGGCCTCAAAACCATATACCTAATCTTACCCCACGGCATATTCGAAATTCCAGCTATAATCATAGCGGGAGCTGCTGGCTTCAAGATACCCTACGAAATCATCCGATATTTAGCTGGCAAGAAGGAAAAAATCCTGACAAAACAAGATATCAAGGAATATCTAATCTTTAGCTTTAATCTCCATCGTATTAATAATCATAGCAGCATGGATTGAGGCAAATGTAACGTTGAAGATTGCTCAAGCGATGCTGAAGACGAAAGGTATTTGAAGATTTGAGGTGATTTAAAAAGCATGACAAAAGTAATTGAGGTGATATATGAAAAAGGGGTTCTCAAACCCCTTGAAAAGATCGATCTGAAAGAAGGAGAGAAAATAAAAATAGAAATAAAAAGGAACATAAATCACCTGAGAGGAAAGTACGGAAAAGTCAAGAAGACCGAATTATTAAAATTAAAGGACGAAATTTATGACAGAAGAAGCCATATTTGTAGATAGCTCTGTATTTCTAGCGTTTTTTGTAGATGGTGTGGATATTTTTGAAAAACTTAAAGGTAGGTTTGTTACCTCGATAAATGTTGTTGAGGAGGTAGCATACGTCCTGATAAAGGAGAAAGCAAAAGAAGTAACGGGAATCGAAAAACACTATGATCTGCTAACGTATTTAAGGGAGAATCCAAAAATTACGGCAGAAATTGCAAAAGAAGTTATTTCTGATATCTCAAGCGTCCTTGATTTCCTAGAAATTACAGTCTTACCTCCTGCAAAACATACAGATATGTTTGATGTTATCGAAGCCTATGGCATGCTTCCAAACGATGCTTTAATTGCTGCTACATGCAAATATCACGGAATAAAGAGGATAGCAACCTTCGATGGTGATTTCAAGAGAGTCGATTTCCTTGAAGTTATTGATTAAAGAATCATAGAAGTATAGTAATCGAGTAAACTTGGTAAAGTCCGAACGCAACTGTGGGAATAAGTGCCGAGACAAAAGCATTCTTAGTCGTCAGATTTCGGGCATGCTTTATTGCAAATGTCCACAGTGTTAAAGACCATACGGTTATTGCCAGATTTATGATTAGGTTGGAGTAAATTAAATCCTGCGGGAGGATAGATAGCAAAATGGACTTCATAATTTCCGGGTTCTGCTGTAACTGTTCCATGCTAATCTTCGGAACTTCTGCATTTGATATGTAGTAGGCTGACATGGGAATAGTCACAAGAGAGCCGACAAGCGAAGGTAGGAAGCCGTAACCAGTAAACTCGAAGGTTCTTCTGAATGAGCCTTTGCCGTCAAATAATGCTGACAGTCCGTGCATAATTACCGCTAATATCAACCAGACCGCAAAGATGCCGATAAAAGAGCTGACTATGCCGATGTACGCTCCTACTGTGAAAAATTTAGCTATTTCAGTAGGAAAAGCCTGAGAAATCTTAGTTACAAGCAAATACTGATACGCTGAAACCAGAATTGCCAAAACAATTACGATTATCATCGGTTTCCTTATTCTAACTTCTCCCTCCTTCAGATCTTCAAAAAACCTGTCAGGGTTCGTTATCAGCTTCATGGCAAACCGGAATACTAACGGATATTTAAACATTTAGGTTAATTAAATGAAAAATAAAAATTTGTAAGTTTCATACTTTTGGATAATTCTCACAGGTTTGGAAAATTCTCACGGGTTGAAACACACATTAATTACGTTATGAGCATAAAATTAATTTTTAAATTTTTTAAACTTTGAGTAAAGTTTCATAGTATGGAAAATGTAAAAAAGTATTGTTGGATAAATTTTTATATATCAGAAGTTAACAAGATATGCCGAAGCATGGCGTAAGGAGGTATGGAAATGTACGGGTTTGCGAGGGTTGAGGACGAGAGGGTTGTGAAAGTGCTTGCTTTGATGGGGTTGCTGGCGATGGTTGGGATGGCAGTGATGCCTGTAGTCGTCGGGGATGTCGGAGCCGCATTAGCCGGTGCATATGCAGGCTATACAGCTCCGGACCAGATAAGCGCAATACTTGGCGGTGCAACCAGTGGCTGGTTCGTTGGCGTAGCAGCAGCGGGATTGTTTTGGGCTGGTGTGCCCTTCGCCGTAGCTTTAGCACTTGGCCTCTAATCATAATTTTTTTATTAGCCAAAAAAGGTGAAAGACAATGATTAAACCAATAATAAACATACTCTTTTTCCCAGAGGCGTGGATATACAACCTATCTAAAAGACAAAAAAATGTAAATAGTGATTTGTCCAATAGACTACTAGCTTTATCAGTCCTCTGGCTGTTATTTAAGATAGGTATTATTGTAGTCGCAGTATTGAAGGTCGTTTTCGAAGTTAAATTACTGACAAGAACTACAGATGTATTTATCTACCTCGGAGCGTTAGTAGTTCTTTTAACTGTTACTTCAATAAGCTTGCGCAAGGAGCAACCATGGAAAGTAGAAAACTGAACCGCATTAAAAGCAATGGTATTGTAATCTTACTTTCGGCTATATGTTATTTTTCTGGGTTTTTTGCAATAATTACTCACATCCACCCGCCAGCCCATATGAGTTCTGCAAATATCCAAACGTTTTCAAATGACATAAAAGATATATCCGATACGAATTTTAATAAAATAGTTAAGACTAATACTTCTCTTATAGCATTATTGTTATTAGGTTCACTTTCAATGGGTTTGACAACTTTACTAAATTTAACTATAAATGGCGCTTCTCTTGGTATTCTCATCGCAACAAGTATTCAAAATGGTGCAACAGCTGGTGAGATTATCCTTTTAACAACCCCACACGGCATATTCGAAATCCCCGCCATAATCATAGCAGGAGCAGCAGGTTTCAAAATTCCCTATGAAATCATAAGATATTTAGCGGGTAGAAAAGAGCAAATTCTGACAAAAGAAGACATCAAAGAATACTCCACAATGGCTTTAATCTCCATCATTTTAATAGTAATAGCAGCATGGATAGAGGCAAATGTAACTCTAAAAATCGCCGAAGAGATGATTAAATCCAGTAGGTAGTGAGGATGAAATGCTGGTGGAAAACTCAAAAAGTCAAAATCAGACCAGAAGAAAAACTTTTAACCAGCTAAAGAGGTGCAGGAGTATGAAAAGACTTTTGCTGGCCTTACTAACGCTACTTGTACTCCTAACCCTCACCACACCGGCTTCAGCCCACATAGTCGCAAGCGTAGAACTCAGACCAAGTGTTCTGCTGCCGGGCGACACCGCATACGGCACCCTCACACTCACGAACAAGGGAACGACAAGCATCAAGGTAACGGGTGTCACGTTCTTCTCCGATCTAAAGGTTGAGCCAAAGAGCATCTCCTCGATAGGTTACATCCCACCAGCAGGAAGCTACGAGTTGCCATTCAGGATTAATGCCGAGAAGGTGGGCCTGTACACTGTTGAAGCTCACATATACACCACCAACGGTACGCTAAAGCAGATAATCCTGATCGACGTCAGAGATCTGATGCCCGAGATTGTATTAACATCAGCCATAACGCTAAACGAGGTTAATACAGTCCAATTCACTCTTTCCGACCCTATAGGTGTTAGCAACGTCAAAATAGAGCCCCTCTTCGATGCTGAGCCGAAGGTTATCTATCTGAGTGATTCGGAAGGAGTGTTTACGTACTATGCCTCCGAGAAGAAGGAACTAAGCTTCAAGATAAGTTTCTACAACGGTGAAAATTACCACGAAATAGTCCAGACTATCACGCCGGAATACAGGGAAAGCAAGGGTGTCCTCCTAAACGTGTCGCTGCCATACAACGTGGTTCCACTAAAGGATGTCGTTCCGGTCAAAGTTGAGATAACGAACCTCAGAAACGACGCAATTTACTCAATTCAGGTTACTGTAAAGACTGATAACTTCACAAAAACGACCCAAATAGCGTCGCTGAACAGCATGGGCAGCAGCCAGATCAGTTTTCTCTGTCCTGCTGAAAAACCTGGCGAACAGACCATACTAATCTGCGTCAGTTACAGAGATTGCCTCAACAACGAATACAGCACAGAAAAGCACGTTTCAGTTCAGATACTCAACGAGAAGGCTGTTGTCGTCAGCAACATAGATGTGGAGTGGGACAACGGCCTCAAAATTTCGGGAGATGTGAGCAACAGCGGGAAGAGTAAAGTCTACAACGTCATGCTCGCACTGCTGGCCGACAGGGCTGTAAAGACCTACTACCTCGGTACGATAGATCCATCGGACTTTGACACATTTGAGTTCACCGCCGAGAACGTGACATCTGCAAAATTACTCGTTACATGGAATAACGAGCTGGGAGAAAAGGTTGAGGAAGTTCTACCCCTTGAAATTCCCTCCAAACCCGAATTCAGGACACAGTCCAGTCCGGCTGTTATTGTGGTGAGTGTCGTTGTCCTTGTAATCGTTGTTGCCATCGTAGCCATCGCATGGGTAAGGCGAAGATGAAAGACGTGGTTATCGAGCTCCAGAACGTAAAAAAAGTCTACAAAACCGGAGCCGCAGAGGTTTACGCCCTCAACGGAGTGAGCATGAGCGTGGAACGAGGAGACTTCATAGCCATCATGGGCCCATCAGGAAGCGGGAAGTCGACGCTCCTCAACCTCATCGGCTGCCTGGACAAACCTACAGAGGGTAGAGTAATCATAAACGGCGTTGATACATCGAACCTAACAGACAAGCAGCTTACGGAACTCAGGAGAGACACGATAGGCTTTATCTTCCAGCACTACAACCTGATTCCAACGCTTACGGCATTTGAGAACGTTGAGCTGCCGATGATATTCAAAGGTGTACCCAAAGCAGAGCGAGAGGAGCGAGCAAGAGAACTTCTGAAGCTCGTAGGACTCGAAAGAGAAATGCACAGAAAACCAAAAGAACTAAGCGGTGGGCAGCAGCAGAGAGTTGCCATAGCAAGAGCATTAGCCAACAAACCCTCAATCCTGTTGTGTGACGAGCCGACAGGCAACCTCGACACGAAAAGCGGAAGGGCAATCATGGAGATTATTAAAGGGCTGAACGAGGAAGGCGTTACAGTCGTGCTCGTAACCCACGACCCTGCAGTTGCTGGATTTGCTGAAAGGGTCGTTAGAATCGTTGATGGTGTGCTTGTCGAGAGTGTGCAGCAGGTGTGACAGCATGTACTTCCAGCTCGCAAGGCGAAACCTGATGCGAAATAAGGCGAGGAGTCTGCTGGCCATCGTTGGTATAATCATAGGAGTCATGGCTGTAGCTTCGATAGGTGTCTTCGGCGAGAGTCTGAAAGCAACTGTCCTCGAGAATTTCCAAAACGTCGCCAATGAGGTAATCATAACCCCAGCGTACTCCACGGGGCACTTCGAGATAGACGAGAAGATTGCCAGAAAGATAGAGAAGATGTCTTATGTCAAAGAGACAATTGCTGTAAAGAGTGGGTGGGCGACGCTTGAAGTCAAAGGAAAGAGTGGAGCGGCAAACGTATACGGTATGGATGAAAAAGCCGTCAAAGACCTGTTCGAGGCTGAAGATGGAAGTATAAAGCTGAAAGGCTACTGCATCGTTGGAAAAAGTCTTGCAGAGAGATTCAAGCTCAGAGCAGGAAGTAAAATCATTGTGGAAGGCAGAGAATACAGGGTTTCAGCCGTTCTTAAAGAGGAGGGGGCGAGGTTCGATATAAACCCGAACAGAGCCCTTATCCTGTCGGTCAGTGACTTCGATAAAATCTTCGATGCAAAGTATTCCATGATCATCGTGAAAGTCAGGGACATAAACGAGATCGAAGCTTTCAAAAGCGCCATTGAGAAGACAATCAACTCAAGAGAAAAGAAGGTCTCGGTTTTTGAGCTGAAAATGATACTCGAAAAGATAGACGAGACATTCAAGCAGGTAACTGTGTTCCTGATGGCAATTGCAGGTGTTTCACTCCTCGTCGCCGGTGTGAGCATCCTGAACATAATGCTGATGTCCACACTGGAGAGGACGAAGGAAATTGGCGTAATGAGGGCGATAGGAGCGTACAGAGAGTCCATTCTGCGAATATTTCTCTTAGAGGCATTAATTCTCGGACTGATAGGGAGTATTATTGGAGGTTTGCTGAGTATTGCGGGCGGATATGCAATAGACATGCTCGTTCTCGGCTCCGCGAAGTATGTCCTGACACCATCGACAGCGTTCTACATGCTCGAGGGCATAACTTTCGGGATAATTACTGCCCTTATCAGCGGCCTCTACCCAGCGTGGAAGGCGAGCAGACTTGAACCCATTGAAGCGCTGCGCTACGAGTAATTCTAAAATCTGCTAAACGAGTCCGGAAAACTCCAGAAACATGTGGTCTGGAACTTTCACGTTCTCAGCCGGTCTTTCTGATAGTCTTGTCCTGATAACCCTGCCGTACTTGTCCCAGACATTTTCAAGCTCGTCTATATCCTCGGAACTACCAAACGCCACGTACGTTGGCCCGTTACCGGAAAGTCCAGCACAAACACCCAGCTTAATAGCCTCCTCTACGGGCTCCGTGGGATACCCTATTGCACTGCAGTAATGCGTGGAGTTGCTCAGCATAGCTCTGCAGTACTTTCCGTCTATCGCCTCACGTATCGCCTGGCCGATAAGGGTGACGTCGCTCCTTATCCTCTCCAAGGAGATTTCACCCCTGTTCCAGGGTGGTATCAGAATGAGCACATCTCCTGAAATCTTTTCCCACCGTATCAGCTTCATTCGGGTGTTGTTGGAGATTACAAGCCCACCAAGGAGAGATGCTGAAGCGTCGTCAAACGCTCCGGTATAGCTTATCCCGCATTCGAGAGACGTTCTTGCATTAGCCGTCAGAATCTTGTAGGCGTCGAGTTCCTGGTTGAAGGCTTTGAACGCTGCAGTGATAAGGGCATTCATGAAGGCGCTGCTGCTTCCGAGGCCGCTCCTCCTCGGAATTTCGCTTTCAACCTCAACCACAGCCTTCCCAAAGTGTCTGAGAGCTTTCTCTACAACCGATGCGTCAATCTCTACTCCATTTAAGTAGAGAACAGAGTGCTTCAAGTCCTCCTCAAAGCTGACACTCACCCTCGTTTCCAGTTCTATGCCAAAGGCAGAGCCTATTCCGGTTGCGAGGGCGTTGATCACAGTTCCCGCTGCGTAGGCCCTTGCAGAAGCTTTCACAATTATTGTTTAACTGCGGGTTTTAAATCCTTTTCCTGCCCAGCTCATCCCTAACTCGGAAGTAGTAGGCAGAAAGGTTCTCAATAGACGTGATTTCCTTGCTTATCAGGGCGAAAAGCCTCTTTCTAATTCTAACGTCGGGAGTAATCCCCCAAGAAGAGAACTTTCTGACGAGGTCTTTCTCCAAAATCTCGCCTCGCCTGTCCCAGTCCGTGAGGATTATGACTTCCCTCGCACCAACTTCGTCAACTATCAGCGGAGTGGGGAGGGCCGAAGCTTTAAGAATCTCTCCCTGTACACCAAGCTCTCTCAACGCCTCAACGTCCTTCGAGCCTTCAACGATTATAACAGCTCCCTCTTCTGCCCTGACCCTGAGCTCGTCTATAATCTCCACGAATTCGAAGAACTCTTCAAGATTCATTTCTCCAGCGATTTTACAAGCAATGATTCAACTTCTTGTGGCGAGGCGCTATGCACAAATATAACCTTCTGGCTCGAGGTGTGACCTTTCACAATCTCCACTTTTTTCCTGAAAATTTTGCTGAAAAGTTCCACAATCTCTGCATTCGCCTTTCCACCCTTTGGTGGAGCTTTCACTCTAACAGCAATACTCTTTCTCCACTCGTTATATCCGTAAACACAGCTCTGCTTGGAGTTCGGCGTTACCTCTATGCTGATGTACACGCCATTGCTCGCAGCCTTAATGGCATCGCGTATCTTCATAGACCAAGAACATCGGCCATTCCGTAGATTCCGGGTTTGTTGATGCCGGCTATCCACTTAACGGCCTTTATCGCTCCTCCAGCAAACGCCTGCCTGCTCCACGCTCTATGAGTGATCTCAACCCTTTCACCCATGCCTATAAAGAATACCGTGTGCTCTCCGACCACATCGCCACCTCTGACTGCAAAGACACCTATCTCGTCGCTACGTGGACACTCGCCGCTCCTTCCAGTAACGACTTCCCTTTCGCCGATGACACTTTTTATTACTTCTGCAGCCTTTACTGCAGTCCCGCTGGGAGCATCGCGCTTGAAGCGGTGGTGGATTTCGACTATTTCAACATCGTAGTTCGAAAGATACGATGCTGCAGCTTCGAGGAGTTTCCAGAAAACGTTCACACCCACGCTGAAGTTCGGCGAAACTACTGCAGGCACGGCCTTGCAGTACTCTTCGATCTGCTTCTTCTGCTCCTCGGTGAATCCAGTAGTACCAACTACGAGCTTTACACCCTTCTGAGATGCAATTCTTATGTTCTCCACTGCAGCGCTTGCAGTTGTGAAGTCAACGAGCACATCTGCGTCAAGCTTTTCCTCCATTTCAGATGCGTGGATTACGGAAACGCCTGTCTTCCCAACTCCTGCAAGCTCGCCAGCATCTTTTCCTACTTCGCGCACGTCGAAGGCTTGAGCCAGCTCAAGCTCCTTGTCTTCAACAACGTTCTTAATTATCAGCCTGCCCATCCTGCCGGCAGCCCCGGCAACTGCAACCCGTATCATAGCAACCCAAGGGAAACGAGAACGTCCTTAAGCTTTGCTGTTTTCTCTTCATTCAGTTCCACTAAGGGCAGCCTCGGCTTTCCGGCAGCAAGCCCCATGAGTTCCATGGCCTTCTTTACGGGTATAGGATTGGTATCGATGAATAGAGCGCTGAAAAGGGGCATGAGCTTGTAATGAAGCTCCCTCGCCTTCGCAACATCTCCGTTCTTAAAAGCGAGGTACATCTCCTTCATTAGCTGAGGAGCAACGTTTGCGGCAACACTTATCACGCCCTTCCCGCCAAGAAGCAGTACGGGTAGCGTCAGAAAATCGTCTCCTGAGAGTAAAACAAAATCATCCGGCGTTCGCCTTATTATTTCCGCTATCTGCTTGAGGTTTCCACTCGCCTCTTTTATCCCAATTATGTTCTCAATCTGCGAGAGCTTTTCCGCCACTTCAGGCGTTATGTTGCAGGCAGTCCTGCTTGGAACGTTGTAGACGATTATCGGGATGGAAACCTCGCTTGCAACAGTTTTATAGTGCTCATACAGCCCTTCCGGATTCGGCTTGTTGTAGTATGGCGTTACAAGCATTGCTGCGTTGGCTCCGGCCTTCTCAACTTCCTTTGCGAGAAATATCGCCTCCTTTGTCGAGTTTGAGCCAGCTCCACCAATAACCGGAACATTCGAGACTTCGGCAACGTAGCGAACCACTTCGATGTGCTCCTCGTAGCTCAGCGTTGCCGCCTCACCTGTCGTTCCTGCTGGAACAACTGCATCAACGTGCTTCTCAAGGAAGTCGAGGTTCTTCGCGATGCCCTCGTAATCTACCTCGAAGTTTTCCTTGAAGGGCGTGACAAGAGCTGGAATTACGCCCTCAAACATTTATCAACCCTCTGTTCACTCTCCTCGTTATGTAGCCAGCAACCCTGTTCCTGACGCCCTTACTCGTGATGTTTGTAAGCTCTGCTACGAGCTTCTTGTTCTCGTCAAAGTCTCCCGTAAACTTGTCCGGATACTTTCTCAGCAGCTCTCTCGCGATAACTTTGATATATGCAGGTTTTACCGTACCCATTCACACCACCCCACTTTTAACGTATTTTAAGCATCTGAACGTGAGTGGTTGCTTATTTAAGACTTTCCGCTCTTGGCTTGTGCTATGCCTCGCTTTGTCAGAGTTGGCAGAGTGTTACGCCACTAGGGAAAGCTGCAGGTTAAGCTTCGAAATACTGCTTTTCAAGGTCGTGTAGCTCTTCTATCCCGCCTTCCTTCACGATTTCTCCCTTTACAAGGACATACGCTCTCTGAGAGATTCTGAAGGCGAGGTGTATATTCTGCTCGACAATGAGTATTGAGATGTCCATTTCGTCTCTTATCTTCGATATTGCTTCTCCTATCGCGTCCACAACAATCGGTGCGAGGCCTATAGACGGTTCGTCGAGCATGAGAAGCTTCGGTTTGAGCATGAGGGCTCTGCCAATGGCCACCATCTGCTGCTCTCCACCGCTCATCGTCTTTACAAGCTGCTTTCTCCTCTCTTTAAGTCTCGGAAAGAGAGAATAGACAGTCTCGAGTTCATCAGCATCTCCGGCAAGAAGAAGGTTATCCTCAACTGTCAGGTTGGGAAACAGTCTCCTGCCCTCGGGACATACAGCCATTCCGAGCCTTATCCTCTCGTGGGTCTTAAGCCCGTTTATTTTTCTTCCATCGAAGACTATTTCGCCCTCGCTCCTCACAAGCCCGCAGATTGCCCTGATTAGCGTAGTCTTGCCTGCTCCATTCGGGCCAAGAACTGCAACAGCCTCACCTTTCTCAATTTCGAGGTCTATTCCTCTCAGTATTTCTGCTTCGTCGTAGTAAGCTTTCAGTCCCTTAACTTTCAGCATGCACTACACCGTGTGCACCGTTCTTGCCGAGATATGCCTCGATCACCCTCTTGTTTCTCACAGCCTCACCCGGCAAACCCTCAAAGATAACTTCTCCGAAGTTCAGAACGAGGACTCTATCTGCAAGGTTGAAAAGTTCCTTCAGCTTGTGCTCTATAATAACGAGTGGGATGCCATCTTCTTTCAGGTCTCTTATTATTCTGTCGAGGTCTCTTGATTCCGCGGGACTGAGTCCAGAGAATGGTTCGTCGAGCATGAGCAGTCTGGGCTTTGCTGCAAGTGCAAGCCCTATGCTCAATCTTCTGAGTTCACCCTGAGATAGCTTGCTCGCTACCATGCTTCTCTTTTCCCACAGCCCCACCTTCTTCAGAATGTCTCCATCGCCGTCTGCTGCAAGTATGTTCTCCTCAACACTCATGTGCCTGAATACTTTGATGAGCTGAAACGTCCTAACGAGGCCCATTTTAACGAGGCTGTTCGGCTTTTTCCCGACTACGCTTGCCCCCCTGAACCTCACATCCCCTCTGTCAGGTTTGATGAAACCAGTGATGACGTTGAAGAGTGTAGTCTTACCAGCCCCATTGGGCCCTATTATACCAAGACACTCATCACCACCAACTTCAAAACTAACGCCGTTCAGTGCGGCAAGTTCCCCAAACTTCTTCACCACACCATCAACCTTCAACATGATAACCTGTCACTAAATAACACAATATTTAAATATTGTCCTAAGTGGCTGGATACATGCGAGCGCTGATAGTGCTGCTGCTCTGCGCCGTTCTCCTGCTGGGGTGCGCAGGGCAGGAAGAAGCGAAGGAAAAGACCACCGAAGGTGCTGAGCAGGCTGCAGGAAAAGAAGTCGTTAAAATCGGCATCATAGGTCCCATGGACACGAAGTACGGAATTGCAATGGAGAGGGCTGCAAGGATAGCTGCAGAAGAAATCAACGCTGAAGGAGGCATCCTCGGCAAGAAGGTTGAAGTCATTACTGCTGACACAAAGTTTAACCCCGACACCGCCACATCTGAGTTCAGAAGATTAGCCAGCGAATGTGACGTCGTAATCGGTGGATTCTCGAGTGGAGTTGCACTCTCTATGCTGGAAGTCATGGCCGAGACGAAGACGCTGTGGCTTGGAGACGCTTCGTCGCCCAGACTCACTGACAAGGTTGCTGAGGACTATGAGCACTACAAGTACTTCTTCCGCCCACTCGTTACCAACGCATCAACGTTCCCCCTCGACATGGCCGACATGCTCGACTTCCTCAACAGCAAGGGCATGAACATCAAGAAGGTCGCCATCATTAGAGATGATGCACTGTGGACCGACGATGTCATGGCCGTTCTTAAGCCGCTGCTGGAGGAGAAGGGCTACGAGATAGTTATGGACGCAAAGGTCCAGAAGGGCACGGAGGACTTCACGACGCTTCTGCTGGAGGCTCAGGAGAAGGCAGACGTTATAATGCCCATAATCGCCCACGTTAAGGGTGTCGCCCTTGTCAAGCAGTGGGCAGAGATGGGAATGAAGATACCCATCGCAGGTCACGACCTTTCGGCAATAGACCCTGACTTCTGGGATGCTACTGAAGGCAAGTGCTACGGAGAGATCTACACGGCAGACGGTGGTGGAGTGCCGACTCCACTGAACGAGAAGATGGAACACTTCCTCAACGCCTACAAGGAGAAATACGGAAAGCTACCTGAAGCGTACAGCGCATACGGTGTATACGATGCAGTCTACATCTACAAGGCAGCCGTTGAAAAAGCCGCCCAGGCGGGAGAGAGCGACCCATTCAACGCGGACACATTAATACCGTATCTCGAGAGCTTTAACGCAGAAAATCCGTTCAAAGGCATAAGAGGTAACGTCGCCTTCACTTCGAACCACGACCTGACGTGGGGCGACGGATTTGTGAGAAACTATATATGTCAGTGGCAGGACGGAAAGCAGGTAGTAGTCTATCCCGAGAACATAGCTACAGGAGAACTAATAACGCCGTGGGCTGAATGAGCTTAGTAGAAGTGGTGGTACTTGGAAGCATAATTGGAGGGATCTGGGCTCTCGTCGCATCTGGTTTCAGTTTAGTCTTTGGTGTCGCCAGAATCCTGAACTTCGCCCACGGGACCTACTTTGCCCTCGGAGCGTACGTTGCAATCGTCGCGAATGCGGCGTTGCAAAACGTTATGCCTGAATGGCTTTCCCTTATTTTTTCAATACTCTTCTCAATTTTTGTTGTTGGGCTTGCTGGGGTAGCGATCTACCACGTTTGCATAAGGCCCGTAAGGGACTACGAGGTCATGGTAATCCTCGTAACTCTTGCAATTGCTCTCCTTTTCGAGGAGATTCTGTTAGCGATTTTTCGTGACGTTTCAGTTTCTGTTCCATCACTTGTTTCAGGAGTCGTGAACGTTGCCGGAATTCCTATACCATACACAAGAATTCTCGCACTGGTTGTAGCCGTAGTGGTTATACTCCTCCTCGACAGGTTCATTTCGACAACGAGGACAGGTAAAGAAATTCTCGCAACATCGCAGGATGTCGAAGCTGCGATGCTCGTTGGGATAGATGTCGAGAGAGTTTACAGGATTGTTATGTTTATCTCAGCCATGCTCGCAGCTCTTGCGGGGGTGCTTTATGCTCAGATTTATGCTGTCAATCCCCAGACCGCACTGAGGGTCCTTATTTACGCTTTCGCCATAGTTATTCTCGGTGGCCTCGGAAGCGTTAGGGGAAGTATAATTGCCGCTTTTATCATCGGCTTCATGCAGGTTGCCGTTTCGATAGCTCTCGAAGCGAGATGGTCTGAAATCGTCGCAATGGTTGCGATCATAGCCATTCTGATCGTAAGGCCGAAGGGATTGATGGGGGTGGAGTGATGTCCAGTGTGAAGTCAAAAGTGTCGTTCAGGGCTGTCATGGCAATTGCGGCGATAATTGCAATCCTTGCTGTTCTTCCGTTCTTCTCTTCGAGTTCAGTGATTTACATGCTTGGCCTTGCCTTTATATTCGTCGTCTACGCGGTAAGCTGGGACGTCGTTGCCGGTTACACAGGCCAGACAAACCTCGGCCACACAGTTTTCATAGGCATTGGCGCGTACACAACAGCCCTTCTCCAGAACTCCCACAGGCTTGGGTTAGACATATCAGCGCCCATATGGCTTACGATCCCTGCCGGAGGAATTGCAGCACTCCTTTTTGGCCTTGGAATCGGGGCGGTGTGCCTGAGGCTGAAAGGATACTACCTCGCTCTTGTTACCGCAATTCTGCCACTCATCTTCATCCAGCTCGCAAACATATACTCGGGAGTGTTTGGTGGATACGAGGGTTTTTCCGTTGGTTTCGGAAAGGCTCTCGCTTCAGACGTCAGGCTGAGATACTACATAGCCCTCGCCTTCATGTTCATCAGCATAGCTGCAATGTATGTACTCGTGAACAGCAGAATCGGTGTAAAGTTGCGGGCGGTGAGGGATGACGAAGAACTTGCCGAAGCTGTGGGCATTGACGTCGTAAAGTACAAGCTCCTCGCCTTTTGCGTTAGTGCGTTCTTTGCTGGTCTTGCAGGAGCCGTGACGGTGCACTACAGGCTGACAGTCGGTGTCGATTTGTTTGACATACCCCTCATGCTCGCCATAATTCTCGGCGTAATCATCGGAGGAATCGGAACGTTCTACGGAGCTGTTTTTGGAGGTTTCGCCATCTACATCGCAAAGAACTGGATTTTCAGACAGATAGCAGAAACTATATCACCCGTGTTTCCGGTTTCTGACGATATCCTGCTCTACGCGCTCCTTATCGTGCTGATTCTGAAGGCCCCGGAGGGAATCACCAATAAAGTGAAAGGCTTTTTATCTGCCCGAACAGCAGAAGAGTAATGATCATCGCGATACCCAACAAAGGGAGACTTAAGGAGCCGTGTATCAACCTGCTAACTCAGGCAGGAATAAGGCCAGAGATAGAGGAGCGCAGACTCATCTCGCCAACGAATAATCCTCGGATTAATCTGCTCTTCGCGAGAGCAAGAGACATTCCGGAGTTCGTGGCGAGAGGTTCGGCTGAAGTTGGTATTACAGGATACGATATGGTTCTGGAAAGTAACGCAGACGTTGAGGTTCTGCTGAAGCTCGGCTTTGGAAATGCCAAACTCGTTGTTGCCGCCCCATCCGGTGCTTTCTCGTCAGTAGATGAGCTGGAAGGTAAAAGGGTTGCCACGGAGTTTGGACGGATCACGAGAGAATACTTCACGAAGCGTGGGATAAATGTAGAGGTGGTTGAGGTCAGTGGTGCGTGCGAGAATGCTCCGGCAATAGGTATTGCAGATGCGATCGTTGATCTTGTATCGACGGGAATAACGCTGCGAATGAACGGGCTTGAAGTCCTCGACGTTGTAATCGAAAGTGAGGCCGTGCTGATAGCCAACAGAAATGCAGTCGAGAGCTTCGAAGTCAGGGCGCTAACAACAGCCCTTCAGAGTGTTATCAACGCAAGAGGCAGGATGTACCTCATGATGAACGTGCCAGAAGAGGCGCTCGAAGAAGTTAAACGAATTGTTCCGGGCCTAAAAGGGCCCACTGTAATGAAGGTAGAGGCTGAAGGTATGCTCGCAGTTCATGTCGTTGTTGCAGAAGAGGAGCTTTTCGAGGTCGTAGAAAAACTAAAAAAAATTGGGGCACGAGACATTCTGATTATGCCCGTCCAGAGGCTGATATACTGAACTACTCGCAGCCCTCAACAGTGATAGCACCGTTAGGGCAGCTCTCAACACACGAACAACACTGTTCGCAGTCGTCTGCCCTAACCGGAACAGATTTTCCTTCGTCGTTGAGTTCATAAACCTCAGCCGGGCAGACAGAAATGCACTCACCACATCCATCACACTTGTCGTGGTCAACAACTATGTTTACCAAATCGATCACCTCCTGGACTATCGAATATTGGTCAAACTGCTATTTAAGACTATCGAAAATCAGATATAAACCTTTAAATATTAATAAAAAAGAGAAATTTACTCACACTCGTCGTTGGTTATCGCCTCATTAGGACAGCTTTCAACACAAGAACAGCAAACCGAACAGTTGTCCATGTTCACAGGCTCAGACTTCCCCTCATCGTTCAGGTCAAAAACATCTTCAGGGCAGACAGAAATGCACTCACCACATCCATCACACTTGTCGTGGTCAACAACTATGTTTACCATATCGTACCACCTCCGCTTTAGCTATTCGCCCAGCAATCATAATTTAAACTTTTTGATTTAACATTTCAAATTTGGAGCAAATTCGAAGGACAAAAAAACAAAAAAGGGAAAGAAGAAAAAAACTAAGGGCTTTAGCCCCCGGCCCTCTTTCTCTCGTACTCCTCGATGTACTCGGGAGTCGAGTAGTATGTCGTAGAGCCAGAAGACCAGTATGCAGCCTTGCCCTCGTCAATCAGGTCCATTACGATTTTCTGGACAACTTTCTTGTCCATTTTGAGGATCTTTGCAAGGTCCTTTATCTTCCAGGTCTTCTGACCCAGCTTTTCGAGGACTTTCTGCTTGTCCTCCTCCGTGTATGTTATATCAGCCATTTACTGGTCACCTTCTTTACACTTGCACTTTAATATTATTTAACTTTACCACCTGAACTGGGTGGACGTCCTGTAGGACGCGTACATGAACGGCGGTACTCTGAAGTCGTCGATGAGGTGCCATGAGAACTCGAGGTCAGCAAGCTCGAAGAAGCGCTCCCAGCCAATTCTGTCAATGAATTCGACCATTCTCTCGTGCTTCTTGGCGTTCTCTGCCCATGCGAGGAAGATCTTCTTGATGTACTGCACGAGTGTTGGCCAGTTCGGAGGCTCGTTGGGCACCCACGGTACAACCACCTTCGAGAGCTCAGGCATGTGTCTTGCATCCGACACCTTACCGGCTACAAGGATTGCTGATCCGTCGTTCTCCGGGTCAAAGAGTGGCATACCCGGACACATTGTGTAACAGTTACCACAGTACATGCACTTCTCGCCGTCAACCTCGACAGTCTTCTCCTTGGCCTTGATTCTAATTGCAGCAGTTGGACATGATGCAGCAGTAGTTGGCAGCTCACACATCCTCTTCACTGCGTCGTCATCAACGAGCGGAGGAGTCCTGTGGATACCGACAATGGATATGTCCGAAGCGTGAACTGCTCCACACATGTTAGCACAGCATGCAAGGCTGATTCTGCACATTGCCGGCAGTTTCATGTCAACAAAGTACTCATAGAGTTCGTCCATGATAGCCTTCACAATACCCGAAGCGTCGATAGCGGGCGTGTGGCAGTGTATCCAGCCCTGGGTGTGGATGATGTTTGAGAGAGCATACTTACCACTTGGGGTGTCCCACGTACCACCGCACGGGAAGCCAGTGGTCTCCTGAACCTCCTTGATGAGGTCGTCAATCTTGCTCTCATCCGTGAGGATGAACTCAACGTTGTGCCTGCTTGTCCATCTCAGGTAACCGTCAGAGTACTTGTCGGCAATGTCACAGAGCTCCTTTATTGTATAGATGCTTATAAGCCTCGGAGTACCAAACCTCACGACGTAAACAGTATCTCCGCTCTCTGCAACCCTCTTTATCACACCCGGTCTGATTACCTCATGGTATGCCCACTTGCCGTAGTTCTTCTTAAGTACCGGGTGCATCATCTGCTCATAGTGCGGAGGACCAAAATCAGTCTTCCACCATTCTGGTTTTTCAGCCTGCATTTGAATCACTCCTCCTCCTCACCAAACTTAAATGATCTCCACTTCGCACCCTTCTTCACAAGGGCGTCAACAACCTTGGACTGCACGAGCTCTTCCCTCTCGAAGAACATGAACGGGTTGGTCCTCGGGTGCTTGATCATCCTGACATCTGCTTCCTGGCCGATGACTCTCAGGAACTCGCCCATTCCCTTTCTCCAGATCATCTCTCCGACTCTCTCTCTGAATTTGCCTTCCTCGTCCCACCAGTCCCAGAGTGCCTCCAGAATCTCCTTTATCTCAGTGTACGGCTTCTTCATCTCGACGAACGGTACGGCCACCCATCCAATAATTGCTCCCTCTACAACCGGTGCCTTTGCACCAATAAGAATCGTTGCTCCTCTCTCCTTGCCCGGCTTGAGTGCCTTGGGCATCTTGTTTATACAGTGCATACAGCGGACACAGTTCTTGTTGTCAATGGTGAGCTCCTTGCCGTCCCACTTAACCGCACCGGTTGGACAGAGCTTTACAA
This sequence comes from Archaeoglobus veneficus SNP6, assembly GCF_000194625.1. Lineage (NCBI taxonomy): Archaea > Methanobacteriati > Methanobacteriota > Archaeoglobi > Archaeoglobales > Archaeoglobaceae > Archaeoglobus > Archaeoglobus veneficus. The sequence continues at coordinate 1,731,260 of NC_015320.1, forward strand.
CCTCGTTCTCGATGTCCATCCACTTCGCATACTCCTTAACAGCCTCCTGGTCGATCTGGATCTCGTCCTTCCAGGTACCGATAATCGCGAAGTCAGACCTTGCCTTAGCGGCAACACAGTCGTTCGGGCATCCAGAGCACTTGATCTTGAACTTGTATGGCCACATCGGCCTGTGAAGCTCGTTCTGGTACTCCATGGTCAGGTCGTAGCAGACATCAAGAGTGTCGTAGCAGGCGAATTCACAGAGTGCAGGGCCCATGCAGCAGCTCGGAGTTCTCAGGTCTGAACCTGAACCACCAATGTCAAATGGCGGGTCAAGTTTCATCATGTCCTCGAAACAGGGCTGCAGGTATTCGCTCCTTGTTCCGAGTAGAATTATGTCTCCAGTTGAACCGTGGAAGTTCGTAATTCCGCTTCCCCACTTCTCCCATACGTCACAGAGCTGCCTCAATGCTTTGCTCGTATAGAACCAGCCCGACGGCTGGTTGATACGAATCGTGTGGAAGTGGTGTACCTCTGGTATTTCCTCACCAAGGTCAGAATACCTTCCGATAACTCCACCACCATATCCTACAACCGAAACGATACCACCGTGCTTCCAGTGGGTCATTTTGTCCTTGTAGCTTACCTCAAGCTGCTTGAGAAGGCCCTTTGCAGAACCGGGCATTTTAATGTCCTTGCCCTCTGCAACAAGTTTTTCCTGCATCTCTGCTGTCTTTTTAATCTCTTTAACAAAACTGGGCCATGGGCCATCAGGTATCTGGTCAAGCAAGGGCGTTTCTGACATTAACTCACCTCCGTTTGGTTTTTAACATTGTTTTAGAATATATAAGTCTTTCGAAGTTTGTTTTTATCACTCCTGATTGTTAAAAAGCCGCTAAAGAAAATTCAATGAGAAAATTTATTATGCACTGGCCTTTTCTCGCTTTAAAAAGGTGTTGACATGGCCGGAAAAGTTTATATCGTAGGAGCAGGCCCCGGAGATCCAGGTCTGCTAACTCTGAAGGCCGTTAAAGCCATTGAGGAAGCTGATGTTATTTTATACGATAAACTCGTCGGAAATGAAATAATTGAAATGTTAAAAGGCATGAATAAAAAACTCGTATACGCAGGAAAGCGGAGTAATGAAAAGGGTGCAATTAGGCAGAAGGAAATAAATGAACTGATGAAAAAGTATGCAAAGGAAGGTAAAGTTGTCGTCAGATTAAAGGGTGGAGATCCCTTCGTTTTTGGTAGAGGCGGAATTGAGGCTGAGTTCCTTGCGAAGGAAGGCATACCCTTTGAGATTATACCCGGCGTAAGCTCCATAAACTCTGTGCCTGCATACGCGGGGATACCGCTCACACACCCCACACTCTCCTCTTCTGTTTTGATAGTCACAGGGAGAGATGATATAGAGGCGTGGAAACAAACGCCGCTGATGGGAACCATAGTAATTCTGATGGGCCGGGATACACTCGCCAGCATATGTGCCCATCTCATAGAGGCAGGAAGAGATCCTTCTACGCCGGTCGCAGTTATAGAAAAGGGTACAACGAAGGAGCAGAAAGTTATCGTCGGCAATCTTGCTGACATCACCGAGAAAGCAAGAAAGGCGAAGGTATGCGGGCCAGCTTTGATAGTCGTCGGCGAAGTTGTGAGACTCTCCGCTGTTTTAAATCACAGAAAACCCTGAAACTGCAAAAAATTTAAGTATCTTCTCGCTTCCCGCTCTCCATGAAACTTTTACTCATTCACGCTGATTACATCGAGTATGAGACAAAAAAGGCTACCAAGGTAGCCGAACCCTTCGAAGGGAAGGGTGAGAGAGTCGAAGAAGTTCTCGTTGCCTTCACCGCCGTTGAAAAGGGAGACAATGCTGAAGTGGCAAAGGCTGCTGCAAGGGAAATTGAGGAGGTTGCAAGGAAGGTTGGTGCTGAGAGAATAATGATATATCCATATGCTCACTTATCATCGAATCTTTCAAGCCCCGACCTTGCGGTAGAGCTTCTCAAGACAATAGAGAGTAGCATTGAAGGCTTTGAGGTTCACAGAGCTCCCTTCGGCTGGTACAAGGCCTTCAAGATCTCCTGCAAAGGGCACCCGCTCAGCGAGCTGTCAAGGGAGATCAAAGGCGAGGACAGCGAGGTCACTCAGGCTTTAAAGGCCGAAGAAAAGGTAAAGAGCTACTGGTACATCCTGACACCTGATAAAAAGCTTGTAGAAATCGACAAGTTCGACTTCACAGGTTATGATAATCTGAAAAAGTTTGCGAACTATGAGATAGCAAAGAGAAGGGCCGTTGATGCAATTCCACCGCACGTCGAGTACATGAAAAAGCTGCAGCTTGCGGACTACGAGGAGGCGAGCGATTCTGGCCACATGCGCTACTATCCGAAGGGCAGGCTGATAAAGAGCCTTCTTGAAACTTTCGTAACCCAGAAGTGCATTGAATACGGAGCGATGGAGGTTGAAACGCCAATAATGTACAGCAGGGAGCACCCAACGCTCCGCCGTTATTTAGAGCGATTTCCTGCAAGACAGTATATAATAAAGGGTGACAAGAGAGAATTCTTCCTGAGGTTTGCCGCCTGCTTTGGTCAGTTCCTGATGTGCAGCGACGCAACGATTACATACAAGAACCTCCCGCTTCGGATGTACGAGCTGACGAGATACTCCTTCAGGAAAGAGCAGCGCGGTGAACTCGTTGGACTTAGGAGGCTCAGAGCCTTCACGATGCCAGATATGCACACGCTGACCAAGGACATGGAGCAGGCCAAGCAGGAGTTCTTCAATCAGTACAAGCTCAGTGTCGAAACCCTTAAGGAGATAGGGCTCGAACCAGAAGATTACGAGGTTGCCATAAGAGTTACAAAGGACTTCTACAACGAGAACAAGGAGTTCGTACACTCTCTCGTTGATGTGCTCAAGAAGCCCATTCTCGTTGAGATGTGGGACCAGCGCTTCTTCTACTTCGTTTTGAAGTTCGAATTCAACTTTGTTGATGCTCTCGAAAAAGCCTCGGCTCTTTCAACCGTGCAGATCGATGTCGAGAATGCGGAGAGGTACGACATAACGTACGTGAACGAGAAGGGAGAGAAGGAACATCCGTTTATCCTTCACTGTTCCGCAAGCGGTGCGATTGAGCGGTGCATCTACGCGCTGCTCGAAAAGGCATACATGGAGAAGGAGAAGGGCAAACTCCCCATGCTCCCTGTCTGGCTCTCGCCAACACAGGTCAGGATAATTCCCGTATCTGAAAAGTACGTAGACTACGCCATAGAAGTAGCAAAGAAGATGAACGGCGTTAGGGTAGATGTTGACGACAGAGACGAGACTCTCGGAAAGAAGATTAGAGATGCGTCGATGGAATGGATTCCGTACATTGCTGTTGTGGGAGAGAACGAGGTAAATGAGGGCTACCTTACAGTCACAATAAGATCCGAATCGACGCAGAAGGAGCAGAAGCGTGTGAAGATGAGCGTTGAAGAACTTGTGGAGAGAATAAGAATGGAGTGTGAGGGTAAACCATTTAAACCACTTCCCCTCCCAATGCTTCTCTCATCAAGACCCACCTTCAGGTGAAATTGAGGTTAAAAGAATAAATCAGGATGGTGATAGGCTTGACTGACACGATCAAAACCCTGATGCCACTGGCCCTTGGAGGGATTGCGGGAGTACTCTCATATATAGTAACGAGTGGAGGGGGCAACAGAGACCCTGTAGGTATAATAATACTCGTTTTTCTGATATATCTGCACAAGTTTCTTCTTCCAAAGTTTGGCATCAATCCGGAGGGAAAGGACTGGCTCGCAATAAGTTTTCTATCCCTCGCAGCCTGGTACGTCGTCTGGACTTTTCTGCTTAACCTGTAAGTGGTGGCCATGCGCATCGCGGTCGTTGACGCAAAGCGATGCAAGCCGAAGCGATGCAGCCTCGAGTGCGTGAAGTACTGCCCGAAGGTAAGGACTGGAGCCGAGGCCGTCGTAGTCAACGATAAAGCAGTCATATCAGAGGAACTCTGCGTTGGATGCGGAATATGTGTCAAGAAGTGTCCCTTCAAAGCAATATCTATAGTAAACCTGCCTGAAAAACTCGAAGGTAGAGAAGTTCACAGGTACGGCGTTAACGGTTTTGTCCTCTATAACCTGCCCATTCCAAAGAAGGGTTACGTCGTTGGTTTGCTTGGAGCAAACGGCACGGGAAAAAGCACGGCTGTGAAAATACTTTCCGGCCAGCTAAAGCCAAACCTCGGAAAGGAGGAGGCTAGCTGGGAAGAAATATTCGATAGGTTTGCGGGAACTGAGCTTCTCGACTACCTCAAGGCCCTCGCAGACGGAAATGTCAGGACGGCTGTAAAACCCCAGTACATCGAAGCGATACCGAAGGTTTACAAAGGCAAGGCCATCGACCTCCTCAAAAAGGCAGACGAGCTTGGGATTGCTGATGAGCTGATCCAGAAACTGGACCTTGAAAACTCCATTAAAAGAGACGTTTCGGAGCTCAGCGGTGGAGAGCTTCAAAGGCTCGCAATTGCAGCGTGCCTCGCGAAAGACGCGGACTTCTACTTTCTCGACGAGATAACGTCCTACCTCGATATCTACCAGCGAACCACCGCTGCGAAGGTTATAAGGGAGAAGGCAGAGGAGAAGCCCGTGCTTATCGTTGAACACGACATAGCCATCCTCGACATGCTCGCTGACTTCGTCCACATAAGCTACGGCGAACCGGGCGTTTACGGAGTTATAACGAATCCAAAAGGCGTCAGGGTTGGAATTAACCAGTATCTTAGGGGATACCTGCCCGAAGAGAACGTAAGAATAAGGGACAAACCAATCGAGTTTGAAGTTTTCCAGCCAAGAGAGGGCGAGTCGGAGAAGATTCTTCTCGAGTATCCATCCTTCAGGAAGTCGTATCCCGGGTTCACACTCTATGCTGAAGGCGGAGACATAAAGAACGGGGAAGTCCTCGGCGTCGTTGGAGCAAACGCGACTGGAAAATCCACCTTCGTCAAGGTTCTCGCCGGAGTGATTGAGGACGATGAGAAGAAGATCAAGCTCGATCTAAAGGTATCCTATAAGCCCCAGTACGTTAAAGCTGACGTGAGCGTGCCCGTAGGAACATTTTTGAGGGGCATAAATCCAGCCGTTGATTCGTCCTACTACAGAACCGAGTTCCTGAAACCCCTTGGCATAGAGAACCTGCTGGACAGAAATCTCGACGACCTGAGCGGTGGAGAATTACAGCGTGTTGCAATAATAGCATGTTTGCTGAGGGATGCTGACCTCTACCTGCTTGACGAGCCCTCAGCACACCTCGATGTAGAGCAGCGAACAGAGGTTGCAAGGCTCATAAGACGCTTTGCTTTGAATATGGAGAAGAGTGTTCTCGTCGTAGACCATGACATATACTTAATCGACATGATAAGCGACCGTCTGCTTGTTTTCGAAGGGGAACCAGGGAGGAAGGGCGTAGCAAGAAAACCAAGAGGAATGAGAGAAGGAATGAACCTCTTCCTCTCGAATCTCGGTATAACGTTCAGGCGTGACGAAGAAACGAAGAGGCCGAGAGTTAACAAGCTCGGCTCGAGGCTCGACAGGGAGCAGAAGGCGAAGGGTGAATACTACTACTATTTCTGAATTTGTTTGAGGGAGTTGGGTTGATGATGGCAGAACTGTAAAGCAAATACTTTAACTAACCCCTGCAGTCTGGTTTAGCTTGGTAAGCACATCTCCAAGCCTTTCAATAGCTTCACCAAATCCACTCCAGTTACCAGCCTTCGCTTCCTCCATCGCCAGATTGTAAAGATCTATCGATAACCTCGCAAGATCCTGCACGCTTTCATCCTCAATGACTTCGGGCTTGACCTCTTCCTCACCAAATACTGCTATCAGAGCTTCGTCAAGTGTTGGTCTCATCGCCAGCATATCTTTGTAAACAACTATAACGCCTCTGAGCTCTGGAATCTGGGCATTTACAGCTCTCAGATAAATGGGCTCAATGTACAGTATGGAGTTCTCTATAGGGATAACAAGCAAGTTACCCCTGATAACCTTCGATCCAACCTGCCCCCAGAGAGTGAATAACTTTGAGATGTCGGGATCCTGATCGATCTTCGCCTCTATCTGCATAGGGCCATAAATCAGCTGACCTTTCGGAAATTCATACAGCCTTAATTCGCCGTATTCCTCATCACATCTTGCCGCCAACCAGGCAATGATGTTATCCCTTCCTTTCGGCGTGAACGGAAGCATTAACAGGAACTCTGGCTCGCTACTTTCGGGCAGAGTTAGTATAACGTAATAGGGTTCCATCTCTATTCTTTCATCCTCTAAAATCTCCTGCGGGATTACCCATACATCCTCACGGTTGTAGAACGTCTTGGCATCATCCATGTGGAAAGTTGCGTAAATATGTGCTTGAACTTCAAACAGGTCAACTGGATACCTTATGTGGGCTCTCTCTTCTTCACTCATTTTATCTGCTGAAATAAAAAGATCTGGAAACGCTTTCATCAAAACCTTAATAACGGGTTCTTCCTGAATAACGTAGAATTTGAGTGTTCCGTTGTACGTGTCGACAAAAACCTTAACTGGATTTCGAACGTAGTTGAATGTCGGATATTTTGCGGAGTACGGGAACTTGTCGAGTGTTGTATACGAATCGATTATCCAGTACTGCTTTCCATCTATTACAGCTATATAGGGGTCTTTGTCGTACACGAGGAAGGGTGCTATCGTGGATACCCTGTCTATTATATTCCTGTGATACATCAAACTGCTTTCCGTTGTGATATAATCGCTCAGTAGAAACTTGACGTCGCCAAATTTTATCGAGTACATAAGCTTTTTAAAGTACGAATCGAGCTTAACCCCACCAGAACCATTGTAAGTCGTTAGAATATTTCCCTCCCCCAAAGGATAGTCAAATTCCTTCTGCTTGGTTTTAACGATCACGTAATCTGTTGTCAGCTCGCCATAGTAGATTTCAGGGCGTTCAATAGCTATTTTTCCCTTTGGAGGTATGTCCTCAACTATCAGATCTGGCAGACCTTCCCTAGTTATAGAATTTACCGGCGAGGCAACAACACCGTAACCGTGAGTAAATATCAGATGCTTGTTAAGCCATGTTTGTGCTCTCGGCGAAAGTAGATCGGTTGAAAGCTCCCTTGCAGTGATCATAAGCTGTGTGTACCTGCCATCAATGTAGTAACGATCCACATCAACATCGTTTATAAAGTAATAAGTCCTTATCTGCTGCATCTGCCTGTAAACGCTGAGCAGGGGGCGGTGATCCCAGATTCTGATGTTATCAATGGTGCCACGATTTCTTTCAATTGTATCGACGCTGAGATTGTTCTCGGCAGAATAGTACATTTTCTTAACGTCTAGGCCGTAGGCAAACCTCGTGAAGTCTATGCCGTACCGTATGTATTCTTCCTCCTTAACAAGCTCATTTGGTTCAACTTTAAGCTTCTGGACAGCAGCGGGCACTGCAACAATGGAGAGTACTATCACTACTGCCAGAACAATAAAGAGCGCAGATATAGCATCGATGTTTCTTCGGAATCCAAAATAAACACTTATTCCAGCAAAAAGAAGCGATAATGCTGCGATTAACCCCATTGCAGGAAGTCTTACGTGTACATCTGTATAGCCAGCACCCATAACCGCTCCATGTGGAGAAGTTAGCAGATCGAACCTCGCGAAGTAGAAGTATGCTGCTATGAGGATGAAAATGCCAGATAGAAGCAGAGAGATATGAACATACCCCGTTTGAGGGAATACATCCTTGAGCTCATCAAAACTTTTCACCCACCTGAATATGAAAGCGTAGTACGCTGCCGAGATTAAGATGGCAAGTATGAGCAGTGAGAGGGAAAAGGAAAGTACAGTCTGGATGAATGGAAGTTTGAAAACATAGAATGAGACATCGAGTCCAAAAATCGGATCTTTAAGGTTGAAGTCAACCGAGTTCGTGAAGTAAACGTACTGCAGCCACAAGCGAGAAAAGAGCAGGGCTACAAGTAGGGCCAGTGATAGATCCACCCAGAATGGCAATTTAAGGGGTTCGCCAAACTCATAGCTCGCTTTTTGAAGGGCAAAACGGTTGAGGCTGAGCAGGGCAAATGCAACAACAAAAAAGACTGCAAACAGAACAACTTTGTAATACAGCATGGCCATAAAGACGGAATCAAGATTGAGGGACTCAAACCATAGAAGTTCCGTGTAAAGATGTAAGGCGATGCTTAGAGAGACCAAAAGCGCAACGATGATCAGAAATAGTACTATTTTCCTATCTACTGTCGCTTCGAATCGTTTTTTCATCTTTTTTGGTTTATCTTTTACCATATTTATTCTTTTCTGTGTGTTTATATTTTATATTAGAATAATACAGTTACAGTATTCAAATACGTGTTCGCCCCTGCTCGAATATAGTAGTTTCGATTAAAGAGGGCAAAAGAGGCTTTTTGCTGCCATAATACTGTAGAACTACTCTAAGAACTCAATCGATCCAAAAAAACACTACCGCGGATAACTCACCAGAATTCGCCCTTTACCAGACACAATATATTTCTTAGTTTTCGCCGTAACGAATATCGAGCGCCCTTTCAATAACTCTACCACCATGCCACTGCTTGAAAGCTTCACTCCGCCATCGATACACGTTACTATGCTGTATGCTTCATTTTCAACTTCAACATCCCTTCCAGATCTGACTTCGACACAGTCAACTGCAAAAAAGGGCGTATCGATAACTCGGCCATCCTTTTTTCTCTGCCTCAACGCTTCGATGTCGCAGGCCTCAAAATTCATCACTTTTAACGCCTTTTCCAGATGGAGTTCCCTACCTCTGCCAAAATCGTAAACCCTGTAGGTCAAATCCGAGCAAGTCGAAACCTCGAATACAAACCCGTAGCCGATGGCGTGTATCGTGCCAGATGGCACATAGAAGGCTTCCCCTTCTTCAGTCTGAACAACGTTCAGGCATTCGACTATTTCTTCGCTCTCCACTGCTTTTACGAACTCTTCCGGCGTTACACTGCGTTTAAAACCAATCATGAGTAAAGAGTCTGAAAGAGTGAACCAGGCTTCCTCCTTCCCTCCATCTTTCTCCCCAAGCTTTTTAGCATCCCTGTCGGATGGATGAACCTGAACGCTGAGCTGAGAAGCAGCATCTATGAACTTGACGAGGATAGGCCTATACTTACCAAAAATCTCCTTAACGCCAACAAGCTCGCTGAGAGCAACGACTTTTTCCCCAATCCCAACGAAAGATGGTCTTTTCGGGTGGGGTGAGAACTCCCACGACTCGCCTATTCTACCGTTCACTCCCTTAAACAGTGAAAGATTGTTGCCCGCCCAGGGCTTCTCCACAAGATTTTCCTCAACCTGCAGCAAAAAGTCCGGAATTTCCATGTATTATATTCGGATATAAACAAATATATTTCAATCGGCTTCCGTTACATTCTGACGTAACAAAGCCACATAGAACCGCTCCCCCATGTAATTAACGAGTCTGAAAGGCGAAGCTGCAAACTCATTACCAAAGGGCCTGATTAGGCAATCTGAGTTTGAAAGCTTTGATAGAGCAAGAATGTATCTCCATAACTCGGGAGGTGGCCGAATCGCATATACAAGCTCCACCTGCCTGCACAGCTCCAGCAGAAGGTCTGAAGGATTCATAACATCATCGACGATGAACCTCACGCCAGGCGGAGCCTTAACGTGTCTCACGTCAACGGCAGCTACGAGCTTGTCGCCTATCAGCTTCGCGATTTCCCAGTAGTTTCCCACACATACCTCCACGGCTGTGCTGTAGTTCCGGGATATGTAGTCCGCTATTGCCTCTGGCCGCACAGTTTATATTTTCACAGCACCCAGCATAAAAACGTGATCTCAGTAGTGGTGAGAGAGTACTGTGCTTCGGACTACACAGATGTGCTCGAGATAGATAACGAAGCATTCTCTCCGAAAAACCCGGCGTACGATCTATACATCTACCTGACGTACGGCAGCGACATGCTTGTAGCAGACATTGGAGGGAAAATAGTTGGCTACGTAGCACTTATGGAGGTCGGGCTCGAGGCCAAGATAATGTCCATAGCAGTCAAAAAGGCGTTTAGAAATATGGGTATAGGTGGAAAGCTACTCGATGAGGCAATAAAGAAGTGCAAAGAGAGGGGAAAAATAAGGCTGTTCCTTGAAGTTAGAGTGTCTAATTACGTTGCCCAGCATCTGTATAAAAAAAAGGGGTTTGAAATCGTTGATATCATTCCAAACTACTACAACGACGGGGAAGACGCCTATGTAATGGCCCTCAACCTTGCGGGGCAATGATCTCAAGCAGTTCCCGTATCTTAGGGTTTCGGAGAACCTCTTCAGGCGGTGTTTCTTTAAAGATATCAGATATACCTTTGCACAGCGTCAGAATCGCTTTTTTATGCTCTGCTTTGCTCTTATGGATGTGTACAGGCTGTACACCAAGCTCTTCATAGAGTCTAAAGTGGCCGTTTGCAATTCCGGCCTCCTCAAAAAACCTCTTCATGTGGAACAACGTCAAATGCAGAAGTACAAGCTCCTCCTTGTGCATGTTGACCACCCAACTGTTCACTTGGCTAAGTCCGTCATAATCAAAGGAGTAGAAATAATTTTCCTTAAAACCTATACAAGTACATACAGTGACATACATATTGAAGGGAGAAAAGTTAAAGTATTCCTGAACCCCCTATACATCCTAATGAAGCTGCTGCTCAGTCGAAAGGACACCATGCGCCTTCTGATTCTTTCGGAGCTCGTTTTGAATAAGCAGAGCAGTCAGAGAGATATAGCGCGAAAGTTCGGTCTTACACCTCAGGCTATATCCGAGCACTTCAAGGATTTGATTGCGGAAGGTTTTGTTTCTGTCGTACATAAAGGATACTATGAGGTCACAGAGAAGGGTGTGGACTGGCTTACTAAAAATCTTCTTGACCTGTATCTGTTTAGCGAAGAACTCGTAAAAAAGCTATTCTCCCGTTCCATCGTTGCTCTATCAGTCGGAGACATAAAAGAGGGCGATGAAGTACTGTACTGGTTTCAGGACGGATACATCTACGCAAAGCCCGAGAAAGGGGGCAACGGTGTTGCACTCATGTCAGCATCAGATGGAGAGGATATACTTATCAAGGCTACGAGCGGTTTCGAGCCTCCGAAGAAAGGCGAGATAATTGTCGTGAAGGTTCCGGACGTGGGTGAGGGGGGAAGCAGGAAGGTTGAAATCGAGGCTTTCAGACAGCTAATAAAGAGTAGACCAAGGAGCATAGTCGTTGCTATAGGGGTCGAGGCGCTTGTTACATGCAGAAAAGCTGGTGTGGAGCCTATTTTCTTTGGAGCAAAAGACGTGTGTGTCGAAGCAGCCCATCAGGGCAGCGGTGTCATAGTTGCGTGCACGGAGAGCATGCTGAACGATCTGCTGAGGAAGCTGATAGACGAAGAGCTCAGCTTTGAAGTAAAGGAGTTCACATGCTGAGTTCATAGTCTCGAACAATTTGTCCCAATGAGACGGAGTATCAACCAATAACATAGGTAACATATCATGGTTTAAGATATCGCTCCACTATCCAAAAAGTTAAATCCTCGGGCTACTACCTTCCATTTATGAAACAGACTTGTAATGGTGGAATTAGGGAAGTTGGAGTCATGAGAGTGGGAGGTGTTATGTAATGCAAGACACACTGCAGGCTATAATCCCAGACATCGAAGAGAGAACTAAAGAAAAATGGGAATATACATACGAGTTGCAACCTCCACTCAAGCCGAAATTCAAAGTTATCTGTCTAACGTGCTTTCTCAATGAACTTCTCTGGGGAAAAAGTCTTGGAGAACTACTTAGCAAAATTGATGAATTTGAAATGTACTGGAAATCTGCCACCGCTTTTGACAGGGAATATAGCAATCCCAAAGCACATAGATGGAGGATATACATGCATTATAAATGCATGAGATGTTTCGACACTCGAACGTTCGGTGTTCCTGTTTCCAAAGACTATTGGGATTGGCTTAGGCATGAAATTTACGAGAAGACGGGTAAATACAATGTCGTAGTAGAAGCTGCAGAGGTGTATGAGTGAACCTTGGTAGTGGAACTACACTTAATTCCTAAAATCGCCCCACTTGCAGGAACAAAAAATTTAAAAAACGCAAATCTGATTGTTCTGGATTGCAGGTGGAAAGCATGCTAAAGCTGGTCGAGTTAATCCTGACCGCAGAAATCTACAACAGATTCAGTGAGCTGACAGAGGACGACATACCCAAAGAAATCAGGAAGATATTCTACGGTAGAAACGGCATATCGAGGCCTCTCGTTGTGAAGCTCGACGCTGCAAAGCGGATTGGAAACGTCGATGAAGTCCTCAAGTTGCCGTTCATAGACCTGAACACATTCACAAAGCAGTTCGTCGTAACGTCATTCGATGCTGCCGTAAAGTGGTTCGCCTCAAAGGCTGAAGCTGTGGAGCATATAAGAAACAATCCAGTTCTTGCCTACTTCTACCAGAATTACGACTCCCTCAACGTCTCGTACGAAGAGGCAAAGAAAAGGAATGAACCCAAGCACAGCGATAGGGAGTGGCTCAGAAGCGTAATAGCAGAACTCGAAAAGAGTCCTGACACCGCAGAGATGCTTGGCCTCGTTCGCATTTACTCGCCGGAAGACATAAAGGTCGATTTCAGCGACGTGGCCCTTGATTCCGAGCAGATAGAAGAAATCAGGAAAATAGAAGTGGCGATGGAAGAAAGGAGCTACCTGAAGCGTATAGGCCTAACGGACATCGGCAAGCTCCTGTTCATAGGCCCACCCGGAACGGGCAAGACGACGACTGCAAGAGCCCTCAGCAGGAAGCTCTGCGTACCGCTCGTCGAGGTAAAGCTTTCGATGATAACGAGCCAGTACCTCGGCGAGACTTCGAAGAACATAGAGAAGGTTTTCGAGATCGCAAAGAAACTCAACCCCTGCATTCTATTCATCGACGAATTCGATTACGTTGCTAAAACGAGAACGAGCGACGAGCACGCAGCGGTAAAGAGAGCGGTAAACACCCTCCTGAAGTCTATCGACGAGATAAACCTTATAGAAGACGGAGTGATACTCATTGCAGCAACAAACCACCCAAGCCTGCTCGATCCGGCAGTATGGCGAAGATTCGACAAAATTGTTGAATTTCCAGAACCTCCGGAAAGTGTGAGAAAGAAAATCTTCGAACTTGCACTTTCGAAGGTTGAAGGCAGCTACGACATAGACGAGCTCGTCAAGCTAACGGATGGCTTCACCGGAGCAGAAATAAAGCTCGTTGTGAGAGAAGCAGTGCTTAAAGCATTACTGAGAGGAGAGAAGAAGATAACCCAGCAGGATTTGCTTGAAGCGGTGGAAGAAGTCAAGGGAAGGCTCTGCCTGAAGACATCCTACTGAAATGAGGGTCGTACTGCTCGGCACAGGTGATTCCCCAGGCACGCCGGTCATAGGCTGCCACTGCAAAACGTGCGAGAACGCGAGAAAGCATGGCTGGGAGAGAAAACGCTTTTCAGTAATGATTCAGAACAAGGGCAAGACTCTCCTAATAGATACCTCACCCGACATGCGGGCCCAGCTTCTGCGCGCAGACGTTGAGAGGGTCGATGCCGTAATCTGGACGCACTGCCATTACGACCACTTCTCTGGCTTTGGCGATTTTTACAGAGTTCAGAGCAACGTTGTCGTTTACTCATCGCCCGAGGTTCACGAGGACATAGGCAAGTACATGGAGTTCATTAAGTACAAACCGGTTGAAGTTGAAAGCTACGAACCTCTTGACCTCTTTGGCATGAAGGTCACGCTCATTGATGTCAACCATCCACCGCTGCGAAGAAGCCACGGCGTCGTAGTTGAATGCGATGGCTACAAGGTTGCCATCAGTGGAGACACAAACAGAGAAGTGCCCTCAAAAAGCCTCGCGGAGATGTACAATGCAGATCTGTTTATAGTGGAGGCTCTCGCTCCTGAAGGCTACCGCTTCAGAAAGCACATGAATGCAGTGGAAGCGCTATCGCTTGCGAAGAACATAGGGGCGAAAAGAACCGTGCTGACACACCTCGGACACTTCTTTCCTCCCCACAGCCAGGCAGTGAAGAAATATCCCGTCGGCTACGATTTTCAGACGTTCACTTTCGGCGAAGAGGAGAGGCTCGATGAGTTCTTTGGGCCTTGACGTCGGCGGGGCAAACCTGAAGTTCTCGCTCGTGGAAGGAAAGGGTGAGAAAGGAGGTATGGGGGGTATAATCTACTTCCCTATCTGGAAAAATGCTGACAGGCTTGCTAACAGGCTTGCTGAACTGAACGACACCTTAGAGCCGGAGAAGGTCGGCGTGGTAATAACTGCAGAACTTTCTGATGTCTTCAGCAGCAAATCTGAAGGTGTTAAGTTCGTCGAGTCTTCAGTCCTCAAAGCCTTCCCAGACTCCGAAGTTTATTTTCTCAGCGTCGATGGTGTGCTGAGCAGGGAAGCAAACCCTCCTTCAGACTTTGCAGCAAGCAACTGGGTTGCGTCGGTTCTTTTTCTCGCAAAAACCTTCGAGGATTTCCTCTTTGCCGACATGGGCTCAACCACAACAGACCTCATACCGGTGAAGGGAAAAATCCTCGCTGCAAAGACGGATTATGAGAGGTTGAAGAGGGGCGAGCTCATATACATGGGTGTGCTCAGAACTCCCGTGTTTCATGTCCTGCCCCACTTTACTGTCCCTCTCGTCCCAGAGTTTTTTGCCATAACAGGCGATGTTTTCGTCGTTACCGGCGACATCGCTGCTGATGATTACACATGCGAAACTCCCGATGGGAGGGGAAAGGAAGTTAAAAACTGCATGCAGCGCCTCGCAAGACAGCTTTGCTGCGACCTCGAGGAGATTGGAGAAGATTTTGTTACCGAACTTGCCGCAGAAGCAAAGAAGGCAATAATTGAAAAAATCGCAAATGCCATGAGCGGGCTTGCATCCATCCACGGCCTCAACACCGTTGTGGGATGCGGTATAGGGGAGTTTATCCTCCAGCATGCGGCAAAAACTGCCGGGCTGGATTACATATCACTAAGGGAGATGTACGGAGAACGTTCACACTACTTCCCCGCCTACGCAATGGCCCGTCTTGTCGAGGAGTTCGAGCCATGAGGGTCGCCAAGCTCGGGGGGAGCGTGGCCTCGAGACTTTCTGGAATACTGGACGAACTCAAAGCCGGAGGAGACGTGCTCATCGTTCCTGGAGGATGGATATTTGCCGACTCTGTAAGGGAACTGGACGAACAGCGCAGACTTCCGCCTTCAGCGGCACACTGGATGTGCATAGCCGGGATGGAGATGTATGCCCACTACATTTCGTCCTTCGGTGTTAACGCCGTTGAAGACCTCAAGGAAGAAGAGATCAAAGGGCTGTGCGTTCTTCTCCCCTATAAGACCCTCCGCCTTGCAGACGAGTTGCCTCACTCGTGGGACGTTACTTCTGACAGCATAGCAGTCTGGGTTGCCTCAAAGCTCGGCGTTGAAGAGGTTATCAAGATAACGAACGTTGATGGTGTTTACGTTGATGGTGAGTTCGTCGAGCGCGTTGAAGCTTCAGCGCTGATTGGAAAGAAAACGTGTGTGGACAGCTTTGCCCCAAAACTAATGGTTGAGACAGGCATTGACATGTTCGTCTGCAACGGGCTTGTTGAGGGGAGGGTAAAAAATTATATATTGGGAGGAAGAGCCAAAGGCACGCTGATTGAAGGTAAATAGAAGGAAAAGTATGAGGAGGGGGATGGTAATGGACATGCATCACTGTGTCACATGCGGAAATAATCTGTTTGGAACGAACTACGTCGTATTTCCATGTCCGACATGCGGTGAGATGATATACAGGTGTAAAAGGTGCAGAAAGCTTGCAAACCCGTACAAGTGCGAAAACTGTGGATTCATAGGACCATAGAGGTGGTAAAATGGGAAACGTAGTAATGAAGCTCAAAGTTATGCCAACAGGCGTAGATGTCGACCTCGAAGCGATCAAGGAGAAAATACAGGCTGCTGCTCCAGAAAATGTTGAAATAAGGGACGTCGGCATCCAGCCTATAGCCTTCGGTTTGAAGGCCCTGGTCGTTGCTGCGGTTATGCCCGACGAGGGTAACGTGGGCGACGAGTTTGCAGAAAAAATCCAGCAGATTGAGGGCGTTGAGAGCGTTGAAATTGAGTCGGTAGAACTGCTTTAAAATTTATAATGACTCCTATAAAATTCGTCACCCCGCCCATTGCGGCGAACGCATTCCTCCTTAAGGAAGACGGTATTCTGATTGATGCGGGCGGGGATGCCGCATTTCTGCTTAAGGCCATTGAGAAGTACATGGATCCAAAAGATCTGAATTACGTATTTTTAACACATTCCCACTTCGACCATGCAAAGGCTGCGGACGTTGTGCAGAGGATTGGCGCCAAAGTTGTGATGCACTCGAAGGAGTACGAATTTGCCTCACTGAATGCTTCTCCGCTCTACGTACCCGTAAAGCCCGATGTTACCGTCGAAGGTGGAGAGGTTTTCGAGTTCGATAACGTCAGGCTGGAGGTAATACACACTCCCGGCCACACTCCCGGCAGCATATGCCTTTACGAACCTGACCGAAAGTGGCTCTTCAGCGGAGATACAGTCTTCGCTTACGGAGGGTTTGGAAGAGTAGACTTCCCGGGGGGAGATGCAAGGAGTCTCATCGAATCCCTCAAAAAACTCTCGGAACTCGAAGTAAAAAGGCTGTATCCCGGCCACGAGGATGTTGTGGAGGATGGAAAGCACGTTAAAAAGGCGTACGAGATAGCGAGGAGAGTTCTGATTTAACACTGCAGAACAAATTTTAAGATTGCAGTGCATATATCGGCAATGCGAACGATACTAATTATTGCAGCCCTCGATCCCGTCGGAGGGGCTGGAGTTATTGCGGACGTGAAAGCAGCCAAGGTTCTCGGCTTTTATCCCTGCGTTGCGTTAACGGCCATTACGTATCAGAACACGTGCAGAATTACAGGGGTTTTCCAGATGCCAGACGATGTTCTGAGAAGGCAGATAGACTCCGTTGTCGAAGATGTCGAGCTATCAGCGGTGAAGATCGGAGTTTCAAAGGCCTTTGAAGTCCCGGAAGCCGAAGTGAAGGTTCTCGATCCGGTACTGAAGGCTACTGTGGGCTACGAGCTCGGCAGCAAAAAGGATTGCGAAAAGCTTGCAGAACAATGCGATGTTATAACGCCGAACGCATACGAGGCAGAGCAGCTTTCCGGAATCGGTGTTAAATCGATTGAAGATGCGAAGCTTGCAGCAAAGATCATTGCTGGAAAGTTTGGTTGCAGTGTGGTGGTAACGGGAGTGGATGGGGTGGATGTCGCCTACGATAGCAGCAACGATACATTCCACCTCGTTGCAGGAGAGCATACGGGCATGGAGGTGCACGGTACCGGATGTGTTTACTCGACAGCCCTCGCATGTTACCTCGTTGATTTCAGTTTTGAGGAGGCAGCGATTAAGGCAAGGGAGTTCGTTGCCAGCGCAGCCAAGAGAGCTTTGAGAGTTGGAAGGTGTTTGCCTGTCGTGAATCCATGAGAAAAGCTTAAAGCCTCGCAGCCTGACGCATGGTCATGGATGTTGAAAAGTTCGTGGAACAGGCAATACAGGAAATAAGAGAGAAAGTTAAGGACGGTAAAGCGATTATTGCCTTATCCGGAGGTGTTGATAGCTCCGTCTGTACGGTTCTTGCGTACAAAGCTATTGGCGATCGCCTGATTCCAGTTTTTGTCGATACCGGCTTAATGAGGGAAGGTGAACCGGAGAGAGTTAAGGAGATCTTTGGTCACATGAACCTCGTTTTTGTTGACGCTAAAGATGAGTTCTTTGAAGCTCTCAAGGGCGTTACAGATCCTGAAGAGAAGCGCAAGATCGTGGGAGAACTATTCGTAAGAGTTTTCGAGAGGGTTGCTGAGGAGTACAAAGCAGAATACCTGATTCAGGGCACGATTTATCCTGACATCATTGAGAGCATGGGTGGGATAAAGAGCCACCACAACGTTGGAGGCTTTCCGCTTCACTACAAGTTCAAAGACGTGATTGAGCCATTAAGAGAACTCTACAAGGACGAAGTGAGGGAAGTAGCAAGGTATCTCGGCCTGCCCAAGGAGATATCTGAGAGAATGCCCTTCCCGGGGCCAGGACTCGCTGTGAGGGTGTGCGGCGAGGTAACGCCGGAGAAAGTTGAAGTCGTCAGGAAGGCCAATGCAATAGTAGAGGAGGAACTCGAAGAGTATGAGAAGTGGCAGGCTTTCGCTGCACTGATAGGGCAGGCAACGGGCGTTAAGGGAGATATCAGAGTTTACGGTTACATTATAGCAATAAGAGCCGTCGAGTCAAGAGATGGGATGACAGCAGACCCAATAAAAATAGACTACGAGAAGCTGAGGAAGATTGCCCTCAGGATTACCGGCGAAATACCGGAAGTTTCGAGGGTCGTATATGACATAACGCCGAAGCCTCCTGCTACGATTGAATTTGAGTGATTTATGGTCTTGAGCAAAACTATTTATACTAAAAATAACAACCAAAACCATGGGTAGAAAACGCGTCTACGAAGTAGTGAAGCATCTGCCAGCAGAAGAACTCGATAGAAGAATCAAAAGGCTTGAAAAAGACACGAGAGTTCTTAAGAGACTTTACTTCATAAGATACCTCTATAAAGGAATGAACGTTGAAGAAGCCGCCGAACTCGTAGGAATTACCAAAGCAACAGGCTACGCATGGCTAAAAAGGTGGAACTCAAAAGGCTACGAAGGCTTAATTCCGGAATTTGGAGGGGGAAGGCCAGCAAAACTCACGAAGGAGCAGAAAGAGAAACTCAGAGAGATGCTAAAAGAAGGGGATTCGTGGACGACGAAAGAAGTTCAGGAGCTAATTGAAGCTGAGTTTGGAGTTAAGTATTCTTCGTGGCAGGTCAGGAGAATTCTCAGATCTTTTGGCATGAAATACGCTAAACCTTATCAGAAGGATTACAGAAAGCCCGATAACGCTGAGGACACTTTAAAAAAACCTGGATGAAGCTGAGATTGATCAAGACATCCTAGGATTCATTGATGAGATGGCAGTCGAAGCGAATGCAAATACTGCAAGGCTGTGGAGTTTCGGAAAGCCGGTTAAAAGAGTTGCCACGTACGTCAAAGCTAAGGTTTCAGGATTCTATAGCTTGAACGGAGAGAGCGTAATAGAGTTTCCAGAAAGAAACAGGACTGAAGAATTCATAGCATTTCTAAAAAAGATTAGAGAAACAAATCCTGGGAAAAGAATCGTGATCGTTCTCGATAATTTCAGGACGCATCATGCAAAGAAAGTGAGAGAGGAAGCTGAAAAGCTTGATATTGCACTGGTTTATCTCCCTCCCTACTCTCCCGACTTGAATCCGATTGAGAACGTTTGGAAGAGCGTTAAAAGGTTTGTTTCTGAAGTATCTCCGCTGAATATAGAGGAGCTGAAGGAAACGATTTCCAAGGCTTTCAGAAAGTTAACTGAATCAATCTCCTTTGCAACGGCTTGGATTGAGAAGTTCTTGGGAGATAAGTTTAAGATGTTTTGCACCT
Source organism: Archaeoglobus veneficus SNP6 (assembly GCF_000194625.1). Lineage (NCBI taxonomy): Archaea > Methanobacteriati > Methanobacteriota > Archaeoglobi > Archaeoglobales > Archaeoglobaceae > Archaeoglobus > Archaeoglobus veneficus. The sequence continues at coordinate 1,750,878 of NC_015320.1, forward strand.
AACCATAATTGAGAAAATGGAAATTGAATGTCAAAACCCAAAAGAGTCTGAAAGTTAGCTTAAAGCTCAGAAATGTTCAGAGAAAAAGTAACTTGGATCTATTTTTTATTTGTCAAGTAAGGAAGTTCCAGCCTGAGTATATAGCCGACGCAGAGATTATTGTAAAAATTTGGACATATATTTAGATAATAAGCTAACATTTTTTGGTCTTGAACTTTCCCTATTAGAGGGAAAAATCTTCTAAAAACTTTCCTTCTAATAGAGATACATATGCAAGAGTTCTAACTTACGGCGAGGAAAAGAGAGAAGTTGTAGATTACGGAATTCTGTTTCGTATGGAAGATGAGGCCGTGAGATTGTCAACAACGCAAAAAAGAATTCGTTGATAAGATTATTGAGGGCGTTATAATGGAAATTAGGGGTAAAAGGAGTGGATAATAAACAGTTCTACAGTTCTTCTTTATCTGTCAAAGTATTTAAAAGTCAAAAATACTTAACGATACACATCCAGACATCATCAGTGAGAGGGGATGCAAGGATTCTCTGAGCTTCATTCAGTTCTGAGACATCGGTATAGAAGAAGTTAGAGGAGAAGTGCAAACAAAAAAGCTTATCACGAGATCATTTTAATAGCTCTCTCAGTTCAGCTGTTTCTCCCCTGTTTTCGATGATTCCCCTATCGTTTGTCCAGATAGAATCCCAAGCTTTAATGCCAAAGCAATGAATGGTGAGTCTTTCTCGTCGAACTTGCATATGTTATAAGCTTTTTGCATGACATCGATGTAAAACTCCCTCGGCATAATCTTTATGAAAGAAAAGGCGAGGAACATAGCTTCTTCAAACGTGTCAGATTTGTCTCTGAGCTTTTTGCTGTGCCTTCTGAACTCGTAAATTATTTCTTCTGGAGCGTAAAGCTCTAGTCTATCATTGAGAAAGAAATCAAGATATGCGCTCTGTTTACCCTTGATTACGAGTGAAAATACGATGCTTGAATCTACAACAGCCCGTATTCTTTCTTCCTCTCCTTCCATACTTCATCTCTCGACTTTTCAAATCTTTCAAGCTCTTTTTCATCAAAATCGAGCTCTGATACTAATTCCCTAAGCCTTTTAGCCTTGTAGTACTTATCCGATAGATTTCTTACTAAGTTTAGCAGCTCTTCCTTAAGTTTAATTTCATCAATCCATTCAGGGATTTCAAGGGTTAGCGTTATTGTTTTTGCCATGTTTAAATTTTTGGTGAGTAATGTTTTAAATGTTTTTAGTAGGATGCTACTTGTTCTAACTCATTCTGCCGGTTATCATGGAATGTTTGGTAGAAATGCCGTAGAAGTTTTCAAGGTTTGAGGAGAGGTTCTGGGAACAGATTTCCTTTTAGGAGTTCTTTTGATTCTGTACGAGCTGGATTAGAGATTTTATGAACTTTTATAATTATATAATATTTATTTCGCTTTTATGCAATCTCCAACAACAAAACTTTATCTTTCGAAAATTTTTTATTTTCAATTTCAATTATCTATCCACACTAAGCCCGCAACTTGGTGAGGATGTATGAGTTCCAAAAACGCTTTACCAGATCCTGCAGATTCCATCTATGCCAACGTACGGTTTGAAGGTTATCTAACACCGGAATTGCTGGAATTTATTAAAAAAGCAGAAAAAAATCGTGAATTTGATGAATCTCCAGGTTATAGAGTTCAGGATGCTATAGAGTCTCTTCAAAAAGGAGAGCCATATGTAACACCAGTGAGTGCGGAGGAAATTCTCGCCACAGGTCTAGTGGGTCTGTACGGAGATGAAAAAAGGTTGAGGTATGCCATAACAAAGTGGCCGATTCTTGGTTTACCGCATATGGAAGGCACTACAGACTCTACTGATAAATTTTTATACATGCATCTCAGAGCAAACGATATGTTCGAGGAAGAAATATGGAATGAGTTACGCGGTGATGTGAAAAAAAGAAAGCAACTTGCGAAGGAATTGAAGGAAAAGTACAGGAATATGGATGAAGAGGAACTCAGAATCATGCCCTTAAAACTTCAAATAGAGAAGTATAAATACAACACATTTCACAATCCCGATAGGCTCGGAAGTGGTGTGTGGCTCATGCCAGAAGAAGCAGGCTATGAGGAAATCCTTGAAAAATGCTATGAGATGGTCAAGAATGGGATCATAGAACTGGAAGTTTTACTTAGAACTTATTGGGGTATAGTTCGTGAGCGTGGTGTTACAGCCCTAAAAATCAAGGAGAAGAGCAACTATGCCAGATGGCACTCCATAGTGGGTAGTGACGGAATTCCAAGCCTGACTTCCGGATGGGCTCACGCAGTCAATAAATATATAGGTCTGCCTGTAATGGTCATCGGTGCCGCGATTCTGGATAATGTACCTCAATTGAGAGATGCCAGCATAGAGTTAACCAAATATCTCCTCAACAATCCATACCCACTCCCAGATTGGGCACCGCATGTGTTACCTTTATCAATAGCAATTCTGGCTGGAGCTGGAGCCCAGATGTATATAGGACAGAAAGCTTTAGAAATGGATTATGAAAGAAGAGAAAAGAGAGAGCAGGATTTTGAGACATGGTGCAGAGAAAACAAGGACATTGTTTACAGAGACATAGAAAGGGTTATCGAGCTTGTGAGAAAATACAGCTAGTTACTTCATGTTCTCAACTGCAGGATTGTGGGGCCACCAGAATGAAGCATCCACACAGCATGCGCAAAGGTATTTGCTACTTCTACTTGCGGGTTCTCTGAAACGATGGAGGAGCTTGAAGGCTGAAAGTTTATTGTCCAGAGAAAAATATAAAGCATCCCACTCAAAGTAATCTCCAAATGAGAATCAACAGATACAAAGAAAAAATCGAGTACATTCTCGAAGCTCTAAACGAAATACCTCCAGAACCTGAAAAGCCTATCGAAATTAGTGGAACTTTTTACAATCTGCTTACGGCCATTGAGGCAGCCATGGACATAGCCGCGATGCTTGTTAAGGATTTGGGAAAGAGGGTTGAGGACGACTATAGCAATATTGACATTTTGGCGGAAATTGGCGTTATAGACAACAAGCTTGCAGAAATGCTGAAAATGTGCAACGGATTGAGGAACTGGTTAGTTCACAGGTACAACAGGATAGACACGAGGCTTGTGCTTGAATCTGTTGAAGAAGTAAGAGAAACCCTGACAAAATACATCGAAAAGGTGGAACGTGTCCTCGATGAGATTGAGTCTTGACCAGATTAAAAAAGATCTTCAACCCCTATCAAAGTACGAAGTTGTTATCTTTGGTTCCTACGTTACGGGAGAATTTAGAAAAGGATCAGACATAGATGTTGCAGTTATTACGAGAATCAGAGACGAAAAGCAGAACTTTGCAATACTCAAGAAACTCATCGGAAAGGTAAAGCCTGTATATGACATCAGAATTTTCGAGCTACTGCCGTTGAAGGTCAAGGCATCAATAATCGAAGATTACATAGTAGTCTTTGGTGATGAACTGGAAATCTCCGAGTACTTCTACTTCTGGAGGAAGTTCTGGGAAGACATAAAACACAGAATAAGTTACCATGACAACTATAAAGAGAAACTGGAGGCAATCGAAAGGGGCAGGAGAATCACGAGGAGATTAAAGTCATTAGAACCCTGACTGCTAACGGATCTGATGACAAAACAACTTCGTTATGGCTTTCGTCGTAGGCAGCAACGCACTCAAACGCTTTGCGAGCAAGCTTTAGCATGAATTTTTTAAATTTTCCAGTGTTACTACTCTGGCTTTGAAAACTGCGAGACGGTACTTGTAGGTCTTAGCATTAATTCATTAATTCTTAGCATTAGATGTCGCAAAGTACAGCAACAATAACTACTACTGAAAAGCTGTAAAGAGAAATAAATACGAAGCTCTCATTTCAAAGACTTAAAGAAAGAGGCTTGTGGCATGCAACGTAGTGGTCTTCGCCAACCTTAACAAGCTCTGGCTCTTTTTCCGCACAAATCTTTTCCATGTAGGGACATCTTGGATGGTATTTGCATCCAGGCGGCGGATACCTTGGATTCGCAATTTCTCCCTTGATTTCAATCTTGAGAGCCTTTCCTGCAAGCGATGGTACCGCAGAAAGCAGCGCAGCAGTGTATGGATGTGCAGGGCTGTGTATAACATCCCTGACTTTACCAATCTCGACTATCTTGCCGAGGTACATCACTGCAATTCTATCGCCAATCAGCTTTGCAACGGAAAGATCGTGGGTGATGAAGATCATTGACAGGTTGTAGTCCCTCTTAAACGACATCAGGAGGTTCAGTATCGACGCCCTGAGTGAAACATCTATCATCGAAACGGGCTCGTCCGCAACAACGAACTCTGGCTTCAGTATCATTGCTCTCGCTATTGCCACGCGCTGCCTCTGCCCGCCGCTCAACTGATACGGATATCGGTTGTAGAACTGCTCCGCTGGTACCAAACCAACTCTTTCGAGCATGTCCAAAGCCTGCTCCTTTGCCTCCTTCTTGGTTGCAAGGTCATGAATCAGCAGAGGGTCTTCGAGGTGCTCGCCGATTTTCATCTTCGGGTTGAGGGATGCGTAAGGATCCTGAAAGATTATCTGCAAAAGCCTGCGTATTTTTCTGAGCTCCTCGCCTTTAACGTTTGTAATGTCCTTGCCCTTGAACCATATCTTGCCGTCTGTTGGTTCTTCGAGCTTTACCATCAATCTGCCAGTGGTGGTTTTGCCACATCCACTCTCTCCAACGAAGGCGAGGGTCTCTCCCTTTTTAACGTCAAACGAAACGTTGTCAACAGCTTTTATAAACTCCAGTTTCCTTGAGAGGAGAACTTCCAGAAAGGATTTCTGGACGGGGTAGTACTTCTTGAGGTTCTCAACCTTAACGAGTTCCATTGCTAACACCTCAGACGTAAAGCCAGCACTTTACTTTTCTTCCGTCTACTTCAACTGTCGGCGGCTCTCTGCTGCATTTATCCATGGCATGTGGGCATCTTGGCCTGAACCTGCAGCCTTCTGGCGGATTTACTAAATCTGGTGGAAATCCGGGCATTGGCTTGATCTCCCTGTCAATCCACACATCCGGAACGGATTCTATCAACCCTCTTGTGTACGGATGAAGCGGCTCGTCCACGACGCTTCTTGCATTGCCATACTCAACGAGCCAGCCAGCATACATCACCGCAATTCTGTCGCTTCTGGTTGCAGCGAGGGAGAAATCGTGGGTGATCAGCATTATTGCTCTTCCCTGCTTTTTCAGTTCATCGAGCAGATCCATGATCTTCTCCTGCACGATAACATCGAGTGCTGTCGTTGGTTCGTCGGCAATAAGCAGCTTCGGGTTCATAGATACTGCAAGTGCTATCATGATCCTCTGCCTCTGTCCACCGCTTAACTGGTGGGGGTAGTAGTCTATTCTATCCCCTGGCAGTCCTACCGACTCAAGCAGCTTGGAAGCCTTTTCGAGCGCCTCTTTTTTACTCATCTTCTCGTGCTCGATTATTGTTTCTGCAATCTGTTCACCTATTTTTTCGAGGGGGTCGAGACTCGTCATTGGATCCTGGAAAATCATCCCTATGTCTTTCCCTCTTACTTTTCTCATCTCTTCCTCAGACAGCTCCAGCAAATCGATCCCATCGAAAATTATCTTTCCACCAACGATTTTTCCGGGCGGAAGGATTAGCCTCATTACTGAAAATGCGAGGGTAGACTTGCCACATCCACTCTCGCCAACAATACTTACGAACTCACCTCTCTTAACGTCGAGCGAGACATTGTCAACAGCTTTCAGTATTCCCCTCCTCGACGAATACTGCGTTACGAGGTTTTCTATCTTGAGTAGAGTGTCTTTTGCTGTGTCGTTCATTGCTGTACTCATTGGCCGATTTATTGCTGCTGCTTCCATGTTACCTCTCCCTCCTCGGGGCGTAGACTTCGCTCAGCCCTTCACCAATAAGAGCAAAGCCCAATGCAAGGAGCATAACCATCATACCCGGAAACGTGATCATCCACCAGTAGCCTGCTGGCAGATATGGCTTCCCAGCGCTCAGATCGTAACCCCAGTCAGGTGTTGGGGCAGTAACTATGAAGCCAAGAAAGCTTAAGCCCGCCTCAGTCAGAATTGCATCTGCAACGCTGAGCGAGAACACCACAACTACCGTCGGCACAAGGTTTGGAAGTATGTACCTCAGCATTATCTTTGCATTGCTTGCCCCCACAGCCCTTGCAGCTTCAACGAAGAGCCTTGATTTTACCGATAGTGTCTGTCCACGAATCATTCTGAAGTAAGTTGGCACATACACAACAGATATTGCAACCATGGCGTTCAGGATGCTCGGGCCGAGAACTGCAGCAATTGCTATGGCCAGTATAAGGCTGGGGAAGGCATACATGCTATCCATCAGCATGGAGAGAAACCTGTCAAGCTTCCCTCCGAAGTATCCGGAAATTAGCCCAAGGGGGATGCCTATGCTCATCGAAGCAAGCGATGCTGAGAACACGACGAGTAGCACAACCCTTGAACCGTAAATGACTCTGGAGAATATATCTCTGCCGAGGTTATCGGTGCCCATGAGGTGCTTAGAAGAAGGTGGCTTCAGAATGTCTCCGGTGGACTTGGTAGGATCATATGGAGCGATGAACTGCGGAAAAGCTGCCATAAACACGACAGCGAAGACTATAGCCATCCCGGCTAACACCATCCATCTGCCTTCCGCTTCTGGTATCAGGAATTTAAGGAACCTCGTTGCCAGATTGTTCACTTCAGCGTTCATGCTTACACCTCAATACCTTATCCTTGGATCCACTAATGCGTAAATTACGTCCACGATCAGACTTATCAACGCTACAAACAGCGCGTAGAACACTATTGCGCCCTGCACTGATGTGTAATCTCTGTACTGTATCCTTTCAAGCAGGAACGTACCCATTCCAGGCCAGGAGAACGTTGTTTCAGTAAGCACAGCTCCTGCAAGCAGTATCGCAAACTGTAACCCCATAAGTGTTATCACGGGGATAAACGCGTTCTTCATCGCGTGAAATGCAATCTTCGAGCTTCTAATCCCTCTCGCCCTGTAGGCCAGTATAAAGTCCTGGCTGAGAACATCTATCAGGTTGTTTCTCACAAGCCTCGTGTATGCTCCAGAAAGAACGATACCAAGAGTTAGGGATGGCAGGAAGAGGTGCAGCAACGCGCTGCTGAGCGAGTCGAAATTAAGAGTTAGCAAACTATCAACCACATAAAGTCCTGTAATTCTGGCTGGCTCCAAGCCTGGATCGATTCTACCGCCTATCGGGAACATACCAAGATAGATACCAAAGACCATCTGAAGGAGCATACCAAACCATGGAATGAACAGCGTGTAGGCTACGATGCTGTATATTCTCATGGAGGTATCGATGGCGCTGCCTCGCCTGAAGGCTGCAATGGAGCCAGTAATAAGGCCAATTAGCACGCTTAGGGCAAATCCGAATATTGTGAGCTCGAGGGTTGCGGGAAATCTGTCCATGATCTCGTCTATAACCGGCCTTTTGCCCCATATCATTGATTTACCGAGGTCTCCTCTAAAGACGCTTGATAAATAGTCCACGTACTGCACTATCAGCGGTTTGTTGAGTCCTGCTTCTTCCCTCATCTTCTCAAGGACTTCGGGTGGGACTTTCTGTCCAACCATTGCGGCAATGGGGTCGCCAGGCAGGACCCTCAGGATGAAGAAGACTACAGTGAGCAGAATCAGGACTGTTGGGAGTACCGTCAGGGCCCTTGTTATTATGTACGTCTTCAGAGACGGCATCGCCTCACCTACGACATTGAGTTTATAAGTTTATCCCCTATAATGGATAAAATTAATAAAAATAATTTAAAAATTTAGGTCTCCCACTCGAGCAGCCAGTACCTGAAGATCATCGTTGGATCAAGTGTAATACCGCTGATGTCCTTGTTTGCCACTACGTACAGCTTACCCTGGATGAGCGGTATTATTGGCACGTCTTCCGCAAGGATGTCCTGGGCCTGTTCGTAGTACTTCGTTCTCTCGTTGATATCAGTAGATGCAGCAGCCTTGTCGAGAAGTTCGTCCATCTCCGGGTTCGAATAGCCGTTACCCAGCCACTTGTTGCTGCCGCTCTTCAGGAACGGCGTTGTATAGTCATCTGGGTCGAGGTAGTCTGGATACCAGCCAAGCAGGCTGAGCATCATTGCTCCCTTTCTGAGATAGTCAACGTACGTTGACCACTCGGCGCTCTTCAACTCGACTTCGATGACGCCTGTAGCCTCAAGCTGCTCCTTGAGAACCTGCGCAAGATCCTTCTCGGTGTCGCCGTAGTGGGTTGGTGTCCACCAGAGTTCTACCTTCAGCTTGTTGTTCTCGTCATAGCCAGCCTGTGCGAGCAGTTCCTTGGCAAGCTCGATGTTTCCATCACCGTACTTGTCGAACACCGACTTGTGGCCCCACATTCCCATGGGTATAAGCGTGTAGAGCGGTTCAACGGTGCCCATGTACACTCTCTGAGCAATGTCGTTGCGGTCAACCGCAGCGGCGATGGCCTTCCTTACAAGCTTCTCGTTCGTCGGCTCCATTGCCACGTTTACGACGATGTACCTTATGTATGCTCCAGGCGCTTCGATGACCTTAAGCTTCGGGTTCTGCTTGAGGGACTCGAGATCGACCGGTGTTAGCGTTCTCCACGCAATGTCAACATCTCCCCTCTCAACTGCAAGCCTGAGCGTCGTTGCGTCCTGGTAGAACCTGACGATTATTCTCTCAGTCTTCGGCTTCTCGCCGAAGAAGTACGGGTTGGCTTCGAGTATAAGCTCCTGATCTCTAACCCACTTAACGATCCTGTACGGTCCTACGCCACCAGCCGTCTGATCGGGATCGATTTCGTTAGCCTTGTATGCTGGGTGTACGGGGAAGTACGGCGGGGTTGCGAGCAGAGCGAGGAAGTAGGACACAGGTGTCTTCAGGGTGAACTTGACTGTGTAGTCATCAACAGCCTCAACATCTTCAACGAAGTCTGTAACGAGCCACGCTGGGTCTCCGTTAATTTCCATAACTCTCTTTATCGACCTTACCACATCCTGTGCTGTGCACGGCGTGCCGTCAGCAAACTTGAGATCCTTCCTCAGCTTGAAGATGTACACCTTTCCATTGTCCTGCACTTCGTACGATTCTGCCAAGTAAGGCTCAATTTCGGTTGTGCCTGGCTTGTAGCGCATCAAACCGCCCATGACGTTGTTCATAACTTCCCAGGTGTAGAAGTCGTAGGCGTTGCTTGGATCGAGATCCGTAACCTTGTCAGTTACACCGATTACTATCTCTTTCGCTGCCTCGGTTTCAACAGTTTCTGCTGGGGTGGCGGTTTCTGCTGGAGCTTCCTTCTGTGCACAGCCGCTTGCAGCAACGACAATCGCTATTATTGCAGCCAGCAGCAACACTTTCAGTATGCCATCTTTCAGTTTCATAACTGCACCTCCGGTTGATGATGGTTATGGGATGTTGATAAAACTTTCCAAAAATAAAATTGTTAAAGATTAATTAATTTAAATAATAGTGAGCGATGTGCAAGCTATGCGCACACTCGTACGCATATATTATAAAAAACCCTATGCAACAGAACTCTTCGTCCGGAACCACTCAGCAATGGCTTTGTCGTAAGCTGCGACATATTCAAAAGCTTCACTTGCAAGTTTCAGCCTGAATTCTTCCGTAAGACCCTCCTTCAGGTTTTTTATAACATCATCGTACTGCTCTGGTTTCGAGACTGCTAAGCACCGCCTGTAGTTTTTTGCAGCAGCCCTCAGGAGTGTCACACCGCCGATGTCTATGTTCTCAATGCACGGCTCCTCCTCAAATGGATACAGATTGACTACAACCATGCCAATTTCACCAGAAAAAATCGCTTCGTAAATTGCGGGATGGAGAGTCTTGAGCTGGTGCGTCTCCTTTAATCCGGTTAATTCGGATAGACGTCTGACTCTTACTCCCCTTTCTTCGAGGGACCTTGCCGTCCCTTCAGTTGCGAATATCTCAATTCCCATTTCCTCGAGCTTCGCTGTGAATTCTGCAACGCCTTCTTTGTTGCTTACGGATATCAGGGCTCGCATGGGTTTCAGAGTGGCAGGTAGGCATAAGAATGAATCGTTGCCGACAAAGGTTAAATACATCCCGACGAATGTCAGCCCATGAAAGAATGGTTTGAAAGGGAAAGAGCCGTTCACATTCAGTTTTACCGCCGTCAGCCCGTGGTATTTGTAAAAGGCGAAGGTTGCTACCTTTACGATGTTGAAGGAAAGAAGTATCTCGACATGGTTGCTGGCATAGCCGCTGCTACGTTAGGGCACTGTCACCCGAAATTCATTGCAAGAGTTTCAGAACAGTTAAAAAAGCTCGTTCACGTCTCCAACCTCTACTACACAACCCCGCAGATAGAGCTTGCAGAGAAGCTGAGGGAGATTACAGGGATGGACAGGTTCTTCTTCTGCAACAGCGGGGCTGAGGCAGTTGAAGCATCGCTCAAGATTGCGAGGAAAGCAACTGGCAGAAAGAAGTTCGTCGCATTCAGCGGCTCATTCCATGGCCGTACGATGGGTGCTCTCTCAGTAACATGGAAGGAGAAGTTTAGAAGGCCCTTTGAGCCTCTCGTTCAGCCGGTAGAGTTTGCAGAATTCAACAGCGTTGAGGACCTTGAAAAGAAAGTTGATGAAGAGACTGCCGCAGTTATTCTCGAGCCAGTGCAGGGAGAGGCGGGAGTATATCCGGCAACCAAGGAATTTATCAATGAGCTTTTCAGGCTCCGCGACGAGTATAACTTTCTCGTTATATTCGACGAAGTTCAGACGGGATTTGGAAGGACTGGCAGGTGGTTCGCAAAGGAGCACTACGGCGTAAAGCCTGACATCATGGCAATGGCGAAGGCTATGGGCTCAGGTTTCCCCATTGGAGGTGTCGGCGTTAGCGAGGAAGTAGCGGAGAAGCTCGAAGCTGGAGAGCACGCTTCAACCTTCGGCGGCAATCCACTCGCATGCGTTGCATCGCTTGCTACGATAGAAATAATAGAAGAGGAAAAGCTCGTTGAGAACTCAGAAAAAACAGGTAAATATCTACGTAAAAGGCTCGAAGAACTTGATGGCATCAAGGAAGTCAGAGGCATGGGACTGATGATTGGTGCAAAAGTTGAAAATGCTCCGGGCATGGTGTCGAGGAGTCTTGAAAAGGGTTTGCTCGTCAACGCAACGTCAGAAAATGCTCTCAGGTTCGTGCCGCCACTGATAGCGGGTAGAGAAGAGATTGATTTTGCTGTAGACATACTGTCGTCCCTGAAGTAAATGGAGTTGAAAGAGTATGCAGAGATCGAAGAAAACATAATAAAACTAAAAATTAAAATAAAATTACTCGCACGGAACGACGAGGACAGGAAGTACCGAGTTCCGTATTACGTTCTCAGCCGTACTGCCGAGAAGAAGCTCCTTGATTATGCTCTTACCCTTCTTTCCGATTACTATCAGTGTGGCACCGTTCACCGGAGCTGTCATGAGAATTTCCTTTGACGCAACTCCGCTGTGTACCTCTACTTCTACCGGGAAGTCAAGTTTTTCCTCATACTTCTTCAGCTCCTCCATTGCCTTTTTTGCATTCTCTTCCACTTCCTCAGCCCTTCCGTAGTCAACGACGTGCATCAGAACGGCCTCCTTGATAAACTCCTTGAACACTTCTGTTGCGCCAATTACCTTCTCTGAGCAGGGTGAGAAGTCAACAGCTATCAGGGGCTTCTCAAAAACTCTCTTTGCGTCCCAGTAGCACTTGATTGCCTTTTTTCCTCTGTCCCACTCGTACCTGACGAAGAGTACTGGCTTCTTGGCAGCCCTTGCGACGTTGGCGGCCGTTGAACCTATCAGCATCTCCCTGAATATGTTCTCACCCTTCATTGGCATATATATCAGGTCTACGTCCTCTTCTTCTGCCACTTTCGCAATTTCGATGGCGGGAGTTCCAAGTCTAACAATTCCTCTCGCCTTTATACCCATCTCCTCGAATTCCTTAGAGATTTCCTCAATTCTCTTTTGATACCTCCTCACCATTTCTTCGACAGCTTCGAGAGCCTGTCCGGTAGTTGGAACCACATCAAGCGCATGAAACAGAATTAGTTCGTTAGCCGCTCCTGAAGCAAAGAACCTTGGTATACAGTTTCCGAACGCGTATTCAGAGACTATTGAGAAGTCCACCGGAAACAGCACTTTTCTTATCATTTACCATCACCTCCTACCCAAATCGTAAGTTATTTTTTAGTGTTTTCGAACATATAAATTTATCTCCGGGTACTAATCCAAAAATAAAGAAGGGCTACAAGAGGGAAAGAGAAAAACATGGGGATTACCATAAGTGGTTCGAGTCCTACGAGAGACGACGGATGGAGCTGGAAGGTAGTAGAGGAATCAGAGTAAGCATACATGATGAGGAATGGTGTCAAAACCGAGTGAACGAAGGCTACATACGGTGAAACATGCTTTGCCGCAATGAATAGAATAAGTAAGATAATTAGGAGGGCGCTCAGAGCGAAGCGTGGTTCTGAAAAGGCCACACCTCCCCAGGCGAGCTTCATGAAAAGAGCCGAGACTGCGAGATTTGCAAACGCAAACATAACGCCAGCGATTGCAAATTTTTCAGATCTGATTTTTCTGCCGAAAACTTCCATGAGTGAGAGAACTGGTAGCAGGACAATGGTGAGAAAGGAGAAAAACGTAAGGGGCAGGTGAAGGTATATCAGCTTGTAGCTGTTTCCCAGCCGTTCTTCAGGAGGAGCGAGAATAGCGGAGATCATGAACGCTGCAAGCAGAAGGGTAACAGTTCTCATAACAGCTCTGCTGTAGTAAAGTGTAAAAAAGTAACGAAAGTAGATTTTACGTGGGGCCTAACGATATGGTGGACAGGTTCAGAGGGGCGATTGCTGGCTTCGCAGTAGGCGACGCGATAGGGATGCCCTATGAAGGATTACCAAAGGAGGATATCGAGATTGAAAGCTCTGAAGTTGAACCCGTTGAATGGACGGATGATACCGAGCAGATGCTGATTCTTGCAGAGTCTTTACTCTCTACAACGTACTTCGACCCGGAGGACTTTGCCTTCAGGCTTTGCAAGATAACCTCTCCGAAAATAGGGCCAACAACGGCAGAGGCGCTGAGAAAGCTCAGGTCTGGCGTACCATGGCGTGAAGCTGGTGTGGATTCGAACACATGCGGAGCGGCGATGCGCGTCATGCCTCTTGGTATCGTTTACAGCTTTAGCCTTGACCTCGTTGAAAGCTATGCCGTCATGCAGGCAATGGTTACTCACAAGGGGAAGGCAGCGATTGCGGGAAGCGTAGCCGTTGCCATAGCATTTGCGTGTATCTGCATGGATTATTCCGACGATGAGATTCTCGACGAAGTTTGCGCGAGATGCAGACAGTACGACGACTTGATGGCGGAAAAAATAGAGATGGCCAGAGATAGCAGTATTGAGGAACTCGGCACTACGATCCTCGCCACCGATGTCGTGCCCTCAGCTCTTCACTGCTATCTGAACTCCGAAAGCTACGAGGAGTGCGTTCTGATGGCCGTGAGGGCTGGAGGTGATACGGACACCATAGCAGCCATCGCAGGCGGGCTCAAGGGGGCAAAGCTTGGCCACTCAGCGATCCCCGAAAGGTGGGGGACATTTGCAGAGGAGCTCTTACACATCGCTGACGAGCTTTACAGGCTGTACGTCAGGATTTCGACATGATGTACTCGAACGCTGAATTGGCTGCTATGGCCCCATCACTGCAAGCGGTCACAACCTGCTTCAGAGGGTTGTCACAGCAGTCACCGGCAGCAAAAACCCCCGGAACACTGGTAGCCTGACGCCTATCAACCTTTATGTATCCTTTTGAATCTCTTTCAACCCCAAGGTTTACGACGATTTCTGTTTGAGGCCTGATGCCCACAGCTATAAACACGCCATCAGCCTCGACGACGAACTTCTCGTTCTTGACTCTGTCGAGGAGTACAACCCTCTCCACTCTATTGCTGCCCTCTATTCTCTCGACGACTGAGTTCCATATCACCGGTATGTTTCTCTTGAAAAGTTCGTCCTGCAATGCCCTGTCTGCCCTGAGCGCATCCCTTCTGTGGACGAGCGTAACGTCGCAGCCAATTTCTTTGAGATATACTGCATCCGTCACCGCGGTATTGCCGCCTCCAATCACGAGAACGCGCTTTCCCCTGAAAAAGTGGCCGTCACAGGTGGCACAGTAACTAACTCCTCTACCGACGAACTCCTTCTCACCCGGAACTCCGAGCTCTTTATGTTTGCCACCTGTCGCAACTATCACAGCCTTAACCCTATACTCCCCCGAATCGGTTTTAACTACGAATATGTCGCCGTCTTTCTTCAACTCCTCCACGCTTTCGAACCTGTGTTCTGCAAACTTCGTCGCCTGTTCCTTCATCTTCTCCAGCAACTCGTAGCCGCTGCCTTCAAATCCCGGGTAGTTTTCTATAAACGGAACAACTGCGAGCTGGGAGGGCATACTTTCGAAGAATACTGTTCTGAGGCCATACCTACCCGCGTATATGGCTGCTGTCAGTCCAGCAGGCCCAGCACCTATAATAGCAACGTCGTACTCCATGAGTAGGGATTTGCCTTCCGTTGTATTAATACTTAGGGGCGTTTTGTCTCTAACCTCAATACCATGCCAGTTAAAAACACTTAAATAGTGTATGTCGAAAAGCTTGACGAACATGGAGAAGCTTAAGGTCGCGCTCGGGGCAGTAATAATCGTATTCGCTATCGCTATGGCCTTCTCATTCAAGAGTGGTCTCTCACCCTACGTTACAGTAAGCTACGTTGTGGAGAAAGGAGAAGCAAGAAATGTGCAGGTTAACGGAACAATTGTCCCGAATTCGACGATATTCCTCGAGAACAACACGAGGATATTTGAGCTGACCGACGGAAAGACAAAAATGAAGGTCATCTACACAGGCATACTCTCCAACTATCAGGAGGGCATCCCCGCTGTCGTTGTTGGAGATTACTATGACGGATATTTCCATGCAACCAAAGTCCTCCTCAAGTGCCCGAGCAAGTACAAAGCGATGGAGGAGAACTACTCTGGAAAGGTGAAATAATGGATGTAGGCGAGGTTTTTCTGCTCTGTTCTTTGTTATCGTCGATAGCTGCCTCCTTTATTTTTCTCAGGTGTGTAGAGGAGGACAGGTGGAAGCCCGCGAGAATAGCTCTTCTGTCTTCTCTTACCTTCCTGACCGCAGCGCTCCTGACCTTACTGTACTACTTCTTTGCAAGAGACTTCAGCGTTCAGTACGTTTTTGAGTACTCCGATATACATCTGTCCACGCTTTACACCATCAGCGCCCTGTGGGCGGGCAGGGAAGGCTCACTCCTTCTCTGGGCGTGGTACCTTGTAATTTTCAACACCGTCCTCCTTTTCAGTCAGAAAAATCATAAAGATAGAGTTGTTGCCCTCGCCCTCGCAATCTCAACGCTCGTTGTTATATTCTTTAACGTCCTCCTCCTGACATCCTCAAACCCCTTTGTCCGCCTCGATTTCAGGCCGCCAAATGGAATAGGCCTCAACCCACTCCTGAGAACTCCGGAAATGGCATTCCATCCGCCCACGATATTCCTCGGCTACGCCGGCATGACAATTCCATTCGCCCTTGCGATAGCAGCCACATTCTTCAGGGAGAACTGGATAAAACTCTCGCGGAAGTACCTCATAGTTTCCTGGGCGTTTCTGAGCATTGGCATACTTCTGGGTGCGTGGTGGGCGTACAAAACCCTTGGCTGGGGCGGATTCTGGGGCTGGGACCCCGTTGAGAACGCGAGTCTGCTGCCCTGGCTTACCGCATCGGCTCTGCTTCACGGAATGATTGTGGAGGAGAGAAAAAGGGGGTTAAAGCTTCTGAACTACGCTCTTGCAATTATAACCTTCGATCTCGTTATTCTTGCAACGTTCGTAACGAGAAGCGGGATAATAAGCTCCGTTCACGCTTTTGGCCAGAATCCAGAAGCACATGCGTATCTTGCGCTCATAGCCCTCGCTACTGCTGTTGGAATCACTGTATGGGCACTTAGAAGGGATTTCTTCAGCGGAAGCCTCGAAGGTGTCAGAGAGAAGCTGATTCTCGGAAATATGGTTATTCTACTCCTCTCCATGGCGACAGTCCTGCTGGGCACCCTTGCCCCGCTCTTCATTCCAAACGCGTCCGTCGATCGCCACTACTATGACCGGCTCGAAATTCCTCTTGGAACTGCTCTCGTAGTCCTCCTCGGCATTTGCGCCGCTATAGACTGGCGAGCAGATAGGGAGAAGTTTATCAGGTACAGCAAGTATTCTGCCGTAGTCGGGCTGATTGCTGGCGTTGCAGTTTACCTATCTTTCAAGGCGACGATTGCGGCCATAGGTATTGCGATCTTCTTCTTTTCACTTCTGAACCACGTTCAGGACCTGAGGATAGTAGATATTGCCAACAGGAGAAAGATCGGTGGCTACGTAGCTCACATTGGGTTAATATTCCTCTTTATTGGGGTTATGGGTGCGTGGCTCTACGAAGAGAGCTACAAGCCTGTGACGATAGAATACGGGAAGTCCGCACAAGTTGGAAGCTTTGAGCTCAGACTCGTAGGCTTCGACGTAAAAGAGGACGAGGAAAAATTCTGCATAATTTCGAAGGTGGAAATATACGAAAACGGTGAACTTCAGGGAGTAACCTATCCAAAGCTCATATTCTACAAGCTTATGCGACAGGACAGAGTTGTTTCGTCGGTGGAAATTATATCGCAGCCGTTCAGAGATCTATATATTGCTATGGGCGGCGTTTCTAAAGACGGAAGCAGAGCGTACTTCGAGTTCTACGTCGTTCCTCTCGTCTCCTTCGTCTGGCTCGGCTCCATGCTGATAATAGCTGGAGGTATAGTGGCCCTGATGCCCTCGAGAAGAGCTATGAAGAGAGCAGAATAGATATTTAGAATTGCTTGAGTCCTCAGACCTAAGAAAAAAAGCGTTAAGAAATAGAAAAGTAGAAAATAATATGGAGACATCTCCGGTCGTGAGCCCGCTATGTGAGAAAAGTCTGGTCTCGAGGGTTAAAATAATACCAAATCTGCTCCCAGAAGAGAAAGCCTTTTTAATGAGGGTCTGCGAGGAAATCGAGAAGAGCAGCGTTGATAGAGAGTTGCCCGTGCTGTATGCAGGCTCGGGCGGAGATGTGGAACATGCCGTCATTCTGGGTGACAACCTCGTTTTCGTCGATTCCCACCTTCCTGAAGTGACACTTATGGAAATCAGGCACGGAATTGACAGGATTGGAGGAGAGATAGTCGAGGAGAGAAGAGAGGGTGTGCTCGGAAAGGGCGGAAGACATGTGATAAACTTCAGGCTGAATGGATGCGACATTAACCTCACATACTATGCTGAAGATGCAACGAAAATAGGCGATGAATTCATGCCAGAAGAGCTGAAAGACGGCTGTTCCGTCTACTTCGTCAAGGTTCCGCTGCCTAAGGAGGAGAGAGTTGGTTCCCTCGTTTCTCCAGAAGTCTTGGCCAGAATGCTGGATTTCGTCGTGAATGGCGGGTTCTATCTGGAAAGAGAATGTCCTATAACCCGCTTTCTGAGTCCTGAACTTGCTGGATTTGAGAAAGTTGCGTCCGGTTTCATCTCGGCGCTGTCAATCAACTACGACGAAGAAGGAAACCTTTACAGGAAGGTTAGAGATGTAGAGAATCTTGCAGAATTGTTAAGAGTTGACAGGGAGCTTTACAGACTGTGCGGGAGTAGACATAACAGCGGATTAGATGTAAATGATGAACTATCAAAACATGAAGTGATAAGGTTAGCAAGAGAGCACTGCGAGAGGTTCCCTGACAAGCTTAAAGATGAGGTAATAAAAGCCGTGAAGACTTTTGTGGAAAAACTTTAAAAATAACCACATGCGCGGGCCGGGATTTGAACCCGGGCTAACGCCTCGGAAGGGCGTTGTCCTACCGCTAGACTACCCGCGCTCTGGCAGGCTTCTACAGATTGGCAGGGTCTCTTTGTATTTATTGTTTTTGGGAGGGTGTGACAATGGGGTGCCCAGTCACTCCGAAAGTTTATTTTATTGGTATATGTCTGGCGAATCACATGAAGGTGGCCTGGGACGCGAGCCACGGCGAATTCACCATTGAAGATTACTACTACTTTTCGAAGCTTAAGAGGTATGCGGGGCAGGAGGGAGTAGAGATCGTAGAGATCAAGAGCTTCTCGAGGCTTGCAAGCTACGATACAATCGTCTTCAACTATCCAGAGATCAGATTCAGGAAGTGGGAGATTGGCAGAATAAAGGCGTGGCTGAAACGGGGCAAGCGGATAATCTTCGCGGCCTACTATTCGAACCTCGACGGGGTTGCGGAGAACGTAAACAGAGTTCTCGCGAAGGTTAGCGATGTCAGGGTAAACTACGACGTCATCGTTGACGATTCAAACAACCACGGCGACAGTATGTATCCGAAGGCCGTGTGCAGAGGCATGGAACTCGTAATGCCCTGCTCCGCCTCCGTCAGCGGTGGAGAACCCTTCGTCACGAGTGCATCTGGAGCTGTCTTTGGAACGAGGGATGGCAACCTTTTCGTCCTCGGAACGTGCGTTTTCTGGGATAACTTCTCCATAGGGCTTGCCGACAACAGGAAGTTCTCGTTGAAGTTGCTAAAGGGAGAGCTTTAGTTACAGTACTATATTTTGTCTGTACCCGCACTCCGGACATCTATCCCCGTCGAGCTCGTTCTTAACTATGTAGAACCCTTCCCTGTCTATCAGCTTTGTACCACAGTTCGGGCAGTATGTGTCCTCGTACTCATGTCCCCACACGTTTCCTATGTAAACGTACTCCAGCCCCACGTCCTTCGCTACCCTTACTGCCATCTCCAGCGTGTAGAGGGGTGTCGAGGGCTTGTCAGTCATCTGGAAGTCAGGGTGGAAGCGGGAGAAGTGTACCGGTATGCGCTTGTCCATGCTGCAAACCCATTCTGCAAATTCCTTTATCTCCTCCTCGCTGTCGTTCTCTCCCGGTATTACGAGGTACGTAATTTCGAGGAAGATGCCCTTTCTGTGCATATACTCCACGGTATCGAGGACTCTCTCAAGCTTCGCCTTGCATATTCTTCGGTAAAATTCCTCGCTGAAAGCCTTAACGTCAACGTTGGCCGCATCAAGCACATCGAGCTGGTCTATTGCCTCTTTGCTCATGTAGCCATTGGTTACGTAAACGACGTAGTAATCTCCACGCTTCTTAACCTCCTTGCTCGCGTCAAGCGCGAACTCGTGCCAGATTCCCGGCTCGTTGTACGTCCACGCAACTCCATCGGCTCTTTTCTCTACCACAAGCTCTGCAACGTCTTCTGGCTTCAGTTCTCTGACGTATGGATACGTCAGGTCTGCAAACGCTATTGAGTAGTTCTGGCAGTGGAGACAGCGGAAATTGCAGCTTATGCTGCCAAAAGACAGGACATCCGTCCCGGGCTTGAAATTGTGGAAGGGTTTCTTCTCGATAGGATCAACGGCCATTGACGACACGAGGCCGTAGTTGTAAACCATCAAATTTCCCTTCTCATTCTTCCTTACCCTGCAGATTCCCCACTTCTCTGCCTTGAGCTTGCAGTAGTGGTTGCACGTTTTACATTGCACATCTCCATCGAGTTTCTCGTAAAGGTACGATTCAACTATCATCCCTAAAACTTTAGTCGTTCAACTGATTTAAGCGTTGGCTTTGGGTTCTTGATTTCAAGTATTGGCAGTTAAAACCAGTCTTAAATCCTGCTCAACCTAACTATACCTCAAACACGCTCGTAAGTCTGGTAAAATCTACGCGTGATAGTGCTGTGAAATGCCGACGGATTCTTCGAGTACTCTTCCGCGAGATTTCGCACACTTCTGGCGGAAAAAAGAGGTGATAGTGAGGCAAAATAGCCCTTGAGGTGCATGTTGAAGCAGACCACAAGAATTGACGCGAGATTAGCAGCAATGCCTGCGATAAACAGCCCGTGCATAGTTTTGTCGAGGAATTCCCTGTATCTGCGCCCAGCCTCCAGAGCTTTGGGGCAGAGCAGCGAGCACGGGTAGAAGTTTGTTGCAAAGAGAGAGTAGCTCTCGTCCGGCAGGTCTTCTTCACCTTCCAGAATTCTGACTGTAAGCTCCGCAAGACCTCGCTCGACAAACTCCTCTGCAATAACTCTTTCCGGAGAGGGTAGATCTTTGCCCTCCATCCTCCCTTTCTTCAGTTCGACGAAGGCATTCACGCAGCAGTCGGGATAACCAAGCATTCTCCCTTCGATTTCATTAATTCTCGCTATTTTCCTTGCATCCGACTTTTTTATCGCAGATTTCTCAGCGTTTCTGATCTTTGATAACATCTTCGCAATTGCTCGCTCCCTACCTGCTCTTACAAGGTAAAACTGCATCTCCGGAGCGAATTCGAGCCTGGGTGAGCTGATTATTCTGTTAATAATAAAACAGAACGGGACAGGCTTTATTTCACAGTACTCCCGCAACACGTCTGGCGTTCTGAAAACTCTCGCCTCCTCCTCAGCCCACCTCTCAAGCCTTTCCACGTAATCGTAAAGCTCGTTCAAGCTGCAAATCCCCTGTCTGTATCCAGAAAGCAACCTGTGCAGTGGAAGTTGTGCTCCTGCAGAAATCTCAGGAAAGGGATTGTACATTACGCAATCGGTAAGTCCGGCAGCAATTCTTCCAGCCTCAAAAATTAGAGAGAAACTCATTTATTGTTTCTGCCAGATATCACTTGACTTGCTCCGGTGCGAGTTCAAGGAGTATCTTGTGGGCAGTTATGACTCCAACGGGCTCTCCTGAGTCCGTAACTATGAGAATTCTCACACTTTCGTCTCTCATTATACGCAGCGCCTCTCTGATCTTGGTGTTCTTTTCCACAAGAACGACTTTTGGAACCATTACTTCCTTAACGGGTCTGTCAAGTATGTTGTTTGCGAGAGCTTTTGCAACCTGTATGAGACCCAAAAGACCGACGAAAGCCTCTCCTTCCTTAACGGGAGCGCAGTGAATCGTGTGCTCTGCCAGCACTTTTGCTGCCTCTCTCACGGTTTGATCTGCATCGACTGTTATAATCGGCGAAGACATGTGCTCTCCGACTGTATCTTTGGGGAGCGCAAAGATTTTTTCAATATCTATTACTATGGAGTTCGTTGTGTCGTCCCTTCCCGTTACTGTCCCCCAAACCATGAGTTCGTTAACGGGAGTTGGCCCTATAACCACTCTGTCTCCAGGATTAATCTTTCTTATATCTCCAAGAACCCTTATTCTTGCACCACAAACCTTAGGATGGCTCAGCGACGGGAGGTCTATCTCCTCAGCACTCGCATCTATAACCTCACCGTTGACGGTGATCGGCACTCTAACTGCTTCTTCTGGCTTGGTTATTGCGAGAAGCTCGTACGCCTTTGCCGTTGGCCTGTATCCACCTTTTGGTCCAGGGACGCCCTCAACAAGGCCCAAAGCACGCAAAGCCTGCATCTGGTTTCTGACAGTTCCAGGATTTCTGTTAATGAGTTCGGCGATTTCTTCGCCTTTTATCGAAGCGCCACCCTTCTTTTTGTAAAGTGTGATTAGCGCATAGAGTATGTCCTTCTGAATCTGGGTAAGCTCGAGCATGTACCCTCCTCCTTTGGCTTATCCTAATTTGTGCGACTATAAATATTTTTCTTGAGATATCTCTCAGATTAAAATTCTTTCAAATTAATTTTAGGCTGATTTTTAACTTCCGGGCAAGGTTTTTTATAGCTGCCTACAACTGCACCTTGATGAAATTTGAACCAAGAAAACTACCAACCGTGCTTACAGCCGACGAACTACTCGACAAGGCCTTCAGAAAGGCCTCGAAAGTATCGGGCAGAAACAAGAAGGAAAAGACACTCAACAAGCTCGCCACTGTATCCAATGTCCTTTCCAGTTACTTTGATCGCATAATCACATCCCATCCCAATTACTCCGCCCTTCCAGACTTCTACAGAGAGATGATCGATGTAGTCATTGGGCTCGGCAGGTTAAGGAAGAGCCTTGCCGCTCTTAAGTGGGCGGACGGAATGATTCAGAAAATTATAACCAAGAGTGTTAGAGAGGTGAAGGGCGGGAAAAACCCGGAGGTCGTTATAAAAGCGGCCTACGGCAGAATTGCCTCGATTGTGAATCAAATTGACGACGAGCTTCGTTTTCTCAATGAAGCAAAACAGAAGATGCGTCAGATCCCAGTTTTTGGCGACGAACCAGTAGTAGTCGTTGCCGGCTATCCGAATGTGGGGAAGTCAAGCTTCGTCGCAAGGATTTCTACTGTACAACCCGAGATTGCAACGTACCCCTTCACAACGAAGGAGATATATGTGGGCATCGCCGACATCGATGGAAGGGTCCAGGTGGTCGATACTCCCGGGCTGCTCGACAGGCCGATACACAAAAGGAACCCCATCGAGCGGAGAGCAATCCTCTGCCTGAAGCACCTTGCCGACTGCATTCTGTTCATAATCGATCCGACAGAAACGTGCGGCTACCGCATCGAAAGCCAGCTTTCACTACTCGAGGAGGTAAAAACGCTTGAAAAGCCAGTAATAGCCGTTTACAGTAAGGCAGACATGCACGACAGGCGAGACTTGCCAGCGTTCTCCAGCGTAACTGGTGAGGGCATCGAGGAAGTCGTGGAACTCATAAGAGAAGTTTTGAAGTCAAGGAGGTCAGAGGAGCTGGGAGAGCAGGTAGCCTGCGATAGTGGGGATGTTGAGGAAGGGTAAACCGGCCTGAGGTTTCCCGACCATTCTGAGAAGGATGGCAAGTCCGATAAGTCCACCAGATAGACTCATCAGGGCCGAGAGCTTTATGAAGCCTATCGCTGGCGAAGACGTGAAGTGCTGGGCGGACACGACGAGTATGTTCGGAACGACTATGTCTCCAACACCTATGTAGATTGCCTTTTTCTCTTCCCCTTCTTTGCTACCAATGGCCTCGAAGCTGAAATCCCTCGTGAGAGGTATCACAAAAAGCAGAGGGAGTCTTAGCCTCGTCACCGATTCTGCCAGGCTTATCATGTGTTTCGTCCTATACACGGAAATTGCATCGTATATGGCGAGTATCAGCAGCAACACTATAGCCGGAAGAGGTTCGAGGCTTATGCCAAATATAGAAATTATACCTACCGACAGCAGAAAAGCAGAAACGTCTATTACAATCCAGTTCGGCTTTTTAACGAGGAACAGAACGATAATCACAGCAGGAATGGCAGAAAGCAATCCTGCAAATGGATAGATGACGTAATAAACTGAAATTAAAATAAGACCGTACATTACGAGCTGTAGAACGGCCTTATAGCGGGAAACCACAAGGATAAATGCTGTGAAGGCGAGTATAGCCACAAAGTACAGAATGGAGTTGGAGATGTCCCCCGGATTCTCGAAGGCCTGCACTCCTGCAGCCTCATACTCCGGCGTTACAGCTATGGCTACAAGTGCGGCAAAAAAATAGATTGCAAGTATCGCGTACCTTGCCTTCATATTTCGTTAATACGCGAGATAGATCTTGTCTCCCCTCATGAGCGCAAACCTTATCGCCTTACCCGCATCCTTGTCCTTTCTGACCTTTATCACACCCTTTCTGCCGACAGATGCTGTAAAGAGGTACTCGTCTCCTGCATAAACGCTGACTCTCTTTCCTTCAAGCCCCTCTGCGTGCAGTATCCAGTGTTTGTTTCCCTCTTCGACTTCGACGGCTATTCTCTCGCTTAGAGGCTGGACGTCTATACTCATTCCGAGGGTTTCCTCTATCTTCTTTATCCTCTTGCCTTTCCTGCCGACGATTGCCGGAATTTCTTCTTCCGGAACCCTAACGATTGCCCTTCTATCGCTCAGCACCTCTACGTCAAAGCGAGAAACGTAGTTGCTGATTACTCTCTCCACCTTGGCTCTGACGGCTTCAAGCTCCTCTCTGTCAACCTTTACAGGCATTACGACTACCTGCTCGCCGTAGGTGTACATCTCGTACTCAACTTCCTTCGTTTCGAAGTCTATGACCTCTATGACTGGCCTTGCCAGATCTGCTTCAAACATTCCATGTGGAACCTTGACCGTGAACTTCAGTTCGTAGACCTTTGCTATTCTGCCCGCGTCGATGAAGATTACAGTATCGACGACCTGAGGAATAACACCGAGTTCAACTCTGCCGATCATTCGCTGCACAGCATCTATCGCCCTCGTAGCATGTGTAACTCCAATCATTCCAACGCCCGCGAGACGCATGTCCGCAAAGACCTGAAAGTCCTCTGACTTCCTCACTTCATCGTATATCGTGTAGTCTGGCCTGACGAGTAGAAGAATATCTGCGGTCAGCCTCATCTCGCCCTCAAGCGGCGCGTACTGAGTTATTTCATCTCTTACCATTAAATCTCGCGGGCTCTCCATCGTCTTAACCATGAATCCGTGGGACAAGAGGAAGTCGGCGACGCTCGCAGCAAACGTAGATTTTCCTGCTCCTGGAGGGCCTGCAATAAGTATTCCACGCTGCTTTTCAATAAATCTCTGCTTTAATTCCTCACTTATTCCATACTCTTCTATTGTGAGCTTCGCTACAGGCCTTACGGCAGTTATCTCCATTCTGTCTGCAAACGGTCTCTCTGCAATTGCAATTCTGAGATCGCGAAGCTGAACAACGGTAGCACCCTGGCGCTCTATTTCGATGCTGCTTTCTTCATCCTGCCTTGCCGCCTCGATAATCTCGTGAGCGATCCGCTGAAGTTCCTCGAGTGTCATTGGCTTGTCACTCAACTCGACGAGCTTGAGTTCACCTATTTTTCCTTTCTTGGCATAGGGCCTTACACCCTCACGCAGGTGGACGCTTGCAGTATCGGGAGTGAAGAACTTGGTTATTGTCGTATCTTCGGGCCTGATGCGCTCGTGCCTGAGATACATCGCCTCAATTCCTCTCGCAACAGCAACACTGTACTGAACTCTGTCGCTGGTTATCAGAACTGCATTTTCCTCCTCGGCAATCATCCTTATCAGGTTATCAATCTCGCCGCCCCTCGCAAGCCGTATGTGCTCTATCGTGGGCCTTATACCCTTGAACTCAACCTTTATTCCTTTTCTCGCCGCTATTTCTCTTATCTTCTTTACTTCCTCAAGACCCTGAAAACCACTGATTTTGCCACGATTGGCCTGAGCTTCGAGTTCGGCCATCGCGGCCTCAGGGATAATAATGTCCCCTTCAATTTCACCCTTCTCGAGCATCTGAGATACTCTACCTTCTATCAGCACGCTCGTGTCAATCACATACTTCATCGCTTAGCCTCCTGAAGAAACATGAGTAGTTTCCAGTGTGACATGCTACTCCTTTCTGCCTGACAATATAAAGTATTGCATCACAATCACAGTCAACACGAACATCAACAACCTCCTGAACGTTTCCTGATGTCTCACCCTTCATCCATAGCTTCTTTCTGCTCCTGCTCCAGTAGTGTGCAAAGCCCGTCTCGACAGTTTTCTTTAACGCCTCCTCGTTTGCATATGCAAGCATAAGTACTTCCTTCGTATCTGCGTCCTGCACAACTACAGGAATCAGGCCCCTTTCATCGAACTTTAGCATAATTATCTTGTTACGGGAAGATTTATAAATTCTATGAACCAAAAATTTCGCGATAAGCATGAGACAGTTCAAGACAGGTATTTTGAGCCTGGATGCACAGCTTAGGGGTGGTTTTCCCGAGGGTAGCGTCATTTTAATTCTTGAAGATCCTGGAGCAGGAGGAGACGTTCTATCTTACCATTTCGCCGTTGAGGGAGCAAAAAGCGGAGATAAGGTACTCTACGTTTCAACCGACGATCCTGCAGATTATATCAGGGAGAGCATGCGATGCCTCGATGGAGACACTATTGAAAAAATAGAGATTCTCGATTTCGTTTCACCGAAGCTCCAGTCCGCTACACCAAGAGATTTTCTGCGACGGATGCGTTACGACCCTCTCAATGGACTGCGAACTCTGCTTAACACCGAGAGCTTTGATAGAGTCGTCGTAAACAACCTCACGTTCTTTCTTCTGCACTACGATAAAGAGGAGGTTTTCAAGCTGATTGAGGATTTCTCAATGTACTCAAAGAGAGATAATTCCGTTTACCTGATCATGCTTACCAAAGGGATGTTTGATTCCCGGACGGAAACGGCAATGAAACACGTGGCAGACGGTGTTATAGAGCTGACACTCAAGGAAGTAGAAAATGAAATGCAGCGCAGGCTTAAATTCCTGAAACTAAAGAGAATCCTCGTTCCAAAGGCGATCCTGAGGTACGACATTACGGAAAAGGGAATAAAAATGGAATCCGTTATGAGGGTACTATGATATCCATTCTCCAGGGTATTTTGGATGTTGAGGATGTTGAGGAGTTTCTTCTACCATTCAGAGATTGCGCCGTCTTTTTAAACGCCGACTACATTGCCGATGAAACTCATGCTGAGCTTGCAGCGAGAAAGGCTCTGAGAGCATGGCATGATGGCAGAAACGTTGCAAAGACTCTGCCTGTCGAAGTTATCCTGTACGCCGCTGCCACGAGGCAGATAAACAGAGCCATGGAGCTTGGACTGAAAACTGGAACAAACAGGGTTGTAGTGGTGGTGCTTGGCGATTGTATTGATAAGGTTAGCAGCGTGCTCAAGGAGGAAAATGTCCTTAAGATGGATGAAGAAAAGATCGTTCGCCTCAAGCAGTTTTTCAGGATAACAGATGAGGAACTTGAAGTTGCCGGAGTCGAGAAGCTCCCCCTCCTCGTGAGGGAGAGGGTTGTACTCTTTGACCTGACGAAGTAGCTACAAAGCTTTACTGCAGTTTTCTTTGACCGTATTTTATTCTTTTATCACTTTTTCAACAATTTGTGAAAAATTAAACTTTTATAATACATTTACAGCAGAAAAACTTAAGTAACTGGTTATTACTATTATAATCATGATCTGGCTGATTGCAATAGTGGCACTCGCTTCAATTGCACTGAATAGCGCGGCAATATTGCAGACAGAGTGCAGTCAAGTCGAACCCACTCTCGAAGATTTTCTCTCACTTGCCGACGGCAGAGCCGTCGAATTCGTTTACTTTAACCCTTCAACAGAAGACATTTCGTCATACATCTCCTCTGAATTCGGCGTAGATAGTCCGTTTGCTTTCTTCATGATCGACGGAAGATACGTTCTGTTAATCGGGAAAAAGATAGAGCCCCCCCTTGCCGTGGAGGAAGAGTACAGGGGTGTTAAGCTGAAAATTCTTGACGACGTATGCTGGGCAGAATTTAACGGAATTACGATATATGGCAGGGTAGAGAATGTCAAAAGGACAATAGACTCATACTACAGAGAGGAAACAATGTATGAATACCTCGTCAGCGAGGGGTTCTATGAAAGTCTGAATGGGAGCGACTACGTCAGAATACTCAAGGGCAACTACTGCCCCTTCTGCAGTGACTTCAAGATAGTGAAGGCAAAGGCTGTGGGAGATAAGTACGTCGTCAAGATTTTCTCGAAGGGGATGTGGCAGTCAAGCGTCCTTGACAGCTTTTTAGAAGTAAAGATGTTCGAGAAGCACCGCAAGAAGACAATAGTCATCGATGTTCAGGGTATAGAAGTAACAGGGATTAGGGCAGTTTGACTCCTTCGAGCTCGAGAAGCATCCTTTTTATTTTTTCTCCGCTGCTGTATCCACCAATTCCACTCTTTGCCACGACTCTGTGGCATGGAATGATAATTGGGGCAGGATTTCTCTTCAAGGCCTGGCCAACGGCCCTCGGACTCGTTGAGAGTTTTCTCGCAATCTCGCCGTACGTTGTCGTTTCTCCAAAGCCCACCTTCCTGACCTCCTCGAGAACCCTCGCCGTAAACCCATGGACAGCTACGGGATAAGCAGAGAAATCAACCGGCTGGCCAGAAAGGTAACGCTCTACATCCCGCTTAAGCTTCCTCGCGAAGTTCGTACGGATGTCTTCCTCAATGGGCTCATCTGAAAAGCTGACG
This sequence comes from Archaeoglobus veneficus SNP6, assembly GCF_000194625.1. Lineage (NCBI taxonomy): Archaea > Methanobacteriati > Methanobacteriota > Archaeoglobi > Archaeoglobales > Archaeoglobaceae > Archaeoglobus > Archaeoglobus veneficus. Next base: position 1,778,952 of record NC_015320.1, read on the forward strand.
GACTTAACTACTCCATTCTCAACCTCGACGTTTACGAAGTATGCCCATCGAATGGAGAAGCGCTCAGACATCCTTGTTCGTAATGTCTTTTATTCTTCCAACCCCGTCTATCTCCTTAATGACCTCCACGACGGGTTTTGGAACGAGGCTTTCCCAGTCCCCTCCGTTCAGCATTCTTTTTCTTATCTCAGTTCCCTGATACTCAAAACGTCTGTACAGTTTGGTGCTCACGACTTTAACGCCTGCCTCTTTGAAGAGCCTGATAACGAGGGGGTTGTTGGAGTAAACTACGTCAAAGGGTGGAACCATTGAGCGAACGTGGGAGACCCAGAGCGAGTTGCGATATATATCCTCAAGGGGAACTATGTATACCCTCTTCTTGACATCCATATCCTCAATTGCCCTCGATATCATGAGAATTCTTTCTCCAGCCGTGAAAGGATTGTCCATCGTGTGACTCTCCTGGGCGCTGCCTATGCCAATTATGAGCTCGTCAACCTCGTCAAGGATTCTCCTCAGTACCTCGTGGTGGCCAAAGTGATAGGGCTGAAACCTGCCGATGAAAAAACCACGCATGTAGAAGCTTTTGCGTGAAATTTAAAAAGGTTCTTCTATGAAGTATTTTTAGCATTCCTCCTGATTTTGTGAAAATTTATGAATTTTTAAGAGTAACTCTTAAAAAGTTTTAAATTGTCTTAAAAATCGCAGCAGACCATGGACGATGTGGCTGTGGCATGGTTGCTTGCTTCAACAGCTCTGGTTATGCTGATGACGCCAGGAGTGGGCCTTTTCTATGCAGGGATGGTGCGAAGGAAGAACGCAGTGTACATGATAACACTGTCTTTCATTGCATACATTCTCGTCAGCCTCCAGTGGGTGCTCACGGGATACAGTCTCTCCTTCGGCGATGATATTGCAGGCATCATCGGTATCGGTGGGATAATGCCCATCGACATCTTTGCGATCTATCAGCTCACATTCGCAGCGATAACTCTCGCAATAATTACGAGCGCAGCAGCGGAACGAATGAAACTTTCAGCCTTCGTCGTCTTTGGCCTGCTGTGGACTACTCTGGTTTACGACCCCTTCGCCCACTGGCTCTGGGGTAATGGATGGCTTGCGCAGCTTGGAGCTCTGGACTTCGCTGGAGGTGTGGTTGTTCACATAAGCTCCGGATTTGGAGCGCTCGCACTCGCAATAGCCCTTGGAGCGAGAAAAGGTCTCGGAGAGTACAGCATGGAGCCCCACAACATACCGATGACGCTACTCGGTGCTGCACTGCTCTGGTTCGGCTGGTTCGGATTTAACGGAGGAAGCGCTTTAGCTGCTAACGAAACTGCTGTGAGGGCAATAATTGTTACAAACACCGCTGCTGCAACCGGAGCACTTGTGTGGATGATTCTGACGTGGACGAGCGGCAGACCGGGCTCCCTGAGCATAGTGACCGGAGCGATTGCCGGACTTGCTGCAATAACGCCCGCTGCTGGCTTCGTCAGCATTCCCGCTGCGATAGTGATAGGCATAGTAGCTGGCCTGATATGCTACAGGGCAATGCTGTTCAGAATAAATGCGAGGCTCGATGAGAGCCTTGATGCGTGGGCAATACACGGTGTTGGAGGGCTGTGGGGCACGATAGCACTCGGCATCTTTGCAAAGAACGGACTGATTTCCGGAAACACATCCCTCTTCGTGTCTCAGGTGATAGCAGTGGTGGTATCCGTCATCTACGCCTTCGCAGTAACCTTCATCCTGGCAAAGATAGTGGATGCAGCAATAGGCCTCAGAGTCAGCGAAGAGGAGGAGTACGTTGGACTGGACATCTCGCAGCACGGTGAGACTGCATACGCGTGAGGGTGATAGAATGAAGAAGGTGGAAGCGATAATAAGGCCGGAAAGGCTTGAACACGTGAAGAGGGCACTGGAAGAGAAGGGATTCGTTGCGATGACAGTTAGCGAAGTGAAGGGCAGGGGTGAGCAGAAGGGTATTACGTTGCAGTTCAGGGGAAGGACGATGGAAGTGGACTTGCTGCCGAAGGTGAAGGTTGAGATTGTCGTTGAGGATAAGGCAGTGGATGCAGTGATCAGTACGATCGTTGATGCTGCGAGGACAGGGAAGTACGGAGATGGGAAGATATTCGTCGTTCCTGTTGAGAAGGCTGTGAGAGTGAGGACTGGAGAGGTTGAGGAATAGTGGAATTTAATTTTAATTTATTTCATTATATTTATTTTAGACAAGTTTCTTGGGTTCTTGCCAAGTTTTTACAGGGTTACCCATGTACTACCCCAAAAACCTCCGCATGCGTGCGGCCTGCACAATTTTCTCCTCCAGCAACTCAACGCGGTTCTTTCCAAGCAGGTCGAGAATTTCGTTGGTAATCTTCACGTATTCCTCATTGCGTTCTGCATCTATTTCGTTCACCACATCAACCCGCAGATCAAACATCTCTGCAGTCCTGGGATTGAAGTACCGCATGGCAAAGTTCAGTTCTTCCTCCAGGCTGCACACCTCAAAGGCGAAATCAAGTTCTTCGCTGCTCAGCGAGTTCAGCCCTATCAACTCCGGCGGGAGACCTATCGAGTAGAGAGCGCAGCAGAACGGAATCGCCCTCGGAAGAGTTTTTCCGCCCACCTCCCTCGAATATCCAAAAAGACCAACGTGGAGCTTTCTCTCCCTCCTCCCCGGCACGTAGAGAGCTATTCTGTTTACTATGTCCGCGAGCAGCAGAACGGTCTTTCTGTACTCTTCTGACGATTTCTTGATAACCTGCTTCGCTTTCTCCTCGTCGATGTGTTCACACTTCTTCTTTCTCCGGCTGTTTATCGCTTCGATCCCTTTCAAAACGTCCTTTCCGGGGTAATCATACTTGAAGGCCGATTGAATCGTGAAGGTCTGGACATTGCACCATTCTTCAACCACCATCTTTGCAGTCCCAGGTCTGAGATTTCCCCTGAATGGAGGGGAGCCGAAGCCCACGATTGGATAGATCTCTACTGAGGTTCGCTCTTCAACCTCTTCAAGCTTTGCGAGCGCGAGTTTAAGGGCAAGAGTCGATGCAAGCATGCCGTAATTTAATGCAAGGTCTGACTTCGCAAGAAATACCCGCTGCCACTCCACGAGTTTGTCTGCCAGATACCTCTCGACTATTTCGTGGCAGTTGAGAACGTAGGGTAAATCCTCTACGAGAGGGATCACATTTATCTCGTCTGGCTTGAACTCGCCTATCCACTCAGCGATGGTTACATCGTTCTGAAAGAACCGCCTTTTTTGCTTTCCGACAACGAAGTTCCTGTAGTAATAATACACTCTGTTGAGCTCAACGCTCGAAGTCGTCATGGGAAGGATTACCTCGAATATTGGCGCCACATCTCTGCCATAGAAGAGTTTTGCTGCGTCGAAACTCCTTGGAATGCTCTCAAGAGTCTCAAGTAGTACCTTAGCCTCAGCTTTCTCCCAACTTGGATTGGGAACGCGGAGAGTTAAAAAATAATCCTCACCAAGGATGTTCTCTGTGAAGAAGTGAGAGTACCTCGACAGCAGCTTTTTGACCACGAAGTTGTCAACTTCTTTGCCTTCGTAATCCCACATCTGTTCGTGGCAGTTCAGGTGAGAGAAAACGTAGTAAGCTTCCTTGACCTCATCGTCTCCCTTTATTACGGAGCTCTCAGCGAAAAAAGGTGTTACGACGTTATCCGGATGTTGTGTACTCATGGTGCGAGGGATTTTAATTTTGTTAACCATAATTTAATGCAGTTAACTGTTGGTACTTAAAGCTTCTCCATCCGGTCAGAGTTCGCGGCGACAATCAGGAGCCTACGACAAAAAACCGACAAAAAAACAAAATAAAGGAACGCGCAACTCCTGCCAATGATAGATTTCGAGGAAATTAACCCTGAGTTTGCAAGGCGTTATAGGCTGATAGACGATTCATATGAGTTTAGCGAGTTCATGTCAAAACCTCTCAGGCCGAGTATACGTGTCAACACCCTGAAGGGCAGCTTAGAGGATATAGTTAGCCTGCTTTCGGAGAAGTACAAAATAGAACCCGTCCCCTGGTGCAGAGAAGGATTCTTCATCGATATCGACGAGGATTCGTCGATAGGAACGTCCATAGAGCACCAGCTCGGCCTGATATTTTCCCAGGAAGCTTCTTCCATGATCCCTCCTGTCGTTCTCGATGTAAAGCCTGGAATGCTCGTTCTCGACATGGCTGCAGCGCCGGGAGCCAAAACCACGCAGATAGCCCAGTACATGCAAAACGAGGGATGCATAATCGCAAACGACGTCAAAGTCGGCAGGCTCAACATTCTTATTTCAAACCTGCAGAGGTGCGGCGTCCTGATTGCGAGAGTAACAATGATGGATGGCAGAAGCTTCAGAAAATACGAGAACACGTTTGATGCAGTTCTTCTCGATGCGCCGTGCAGCAACGCCGGAATGATAAGGAAGAACTATAAATACCTGAAGATATGGAGACTAAAAGACGTTGAATCTCTATCGAGGCTCCAGAAACAGCTTATTATGGCTGCTTACGCCGCACTCAAGCCGGGAGGTGTGCTCGTTTACTCCACATGCACACTCGATCCCGCAGAGAACGAGGATGTTGTGGATCACCTGCTCGCGAATACCGATGCAAGGCTGGAAGAAATAGATCTGCCTGTCAAGAGGCACAAACCATTCACGAGCTTCGACGGAAAAGAGTTCAGCAGTGAAGTGAAGAAATGTCTCCGCATTCACCCGCAGGACAACGACACCGAGGGGTTCTTCGTCGCAAAGATAGTGAAGGAGGCGTAGAAATGAACTCGCAGTCTGAGAAGATAGAAGAGATCGTTCTGAAGTATATTTCCGAGCAGTTCGGCGTTGACAGAATAGAATTTGAGCTGAAAGAGATGGGCAAGGGACGAGTTTACGCGCTAAAGCCTTGCAGCATAGAGGTTAAGGAGCATCACTCCGGCATATACATCGGAAAGTTCGAAAAAGACGGCTTCAGGCTGTCAATAGAAGGTAGCGCCCTTATAGGCCCGCATGCAAGAAGAAACGTAATTGAAGTTGACGATGAAGTTGCAGCGCAATGGATGAGTGGAAAAGACATACCATCCGATGTAAGAGGCTACGTCATCCTTAAATGGAAAAATTTCTTTCTCGGCTGTGGAAGGGGGAACGGGAAGTTTATACGGAATTTTGTGCCAAAAAACCGCAGAATTTCGAACACAGCAAAGTATTAATAGTGCCTCGCCCAACTTCACATATATATGGAGCTGGTCGCGGAAGTGTTCGGTGTTTACGCAGCCCCAAGCGTTTTTGGACTATCGCCTGTAGTGGTACTCAGAGCAGAGGATGGGAGAATCCTTCCAATATATATAGGCATCTCCGAAGCTATGGCAATTCATTCAGCTCTTAAAAATCAAACCCCTCCTCGACCCATGACCCATGATTTGCTGGTGGAAATAATAAACAGACTGAGCGCAAGGGTTGAGAGAGTGATTATAGACGACCTCATCGACAACACATTCTACGCGAGGCTCATACTCAGCCAGAACGATCACCAGATTGAAATAGATGCGCGGCCAAGCGACAGTATCGCAATAGCCGTGAGGCTTGCGGTGCCGATATACGTGGAGGAGAAGGTCCTTGATGAGGCGTGTCAGGAGGAGCTTCCCGAAGATTACGTTGAATTCGATCAGGTAATCTGACAATTAGGTTTTTAAAGCTCATGCATTTTTCGCAGGGAGGTGACTTAAATGAGCGAAGTTGAGATGTTAAAGTCTCTGATACGGGAGGATTACGAGGTTGTGGATGCAAACGAGACAATATCAAAAATAGTCCCAATGATTGAAAAGCTCGAACCAGACAAGGCCAGCGCTATTCTCGTCCAGGAAAACGGGAACATTATCGGAGTTATTAGGGAGAGAGACCTTATGCGTGGCTGTCTTATGGTAAATCCCCACGAAACGAAGATAAAGAACTTCGCAATTCGAACTGGTGTTATCGACGCCAGCGAACTGAGCGTTGAAAAGGTTGCAAGGAGGTTTGTTGAGGACTCAACGCCCTTTGTTCTCGTTCGAAGTAGTGGAAAGCACGGAGTAATATACATTAACGACTTTCTCGAGCTCGTTAAACCAGAATTTGAAGGAGTAAAGGCCAGAGAGGTTATGAACCCGGAAGTTATAACGATTAACGAGTATGAAACTGCAGCCAAAGCACTTGCAACCATGAGAAACCACGGGATCGATCGCCTTGTAGTCGTTGACGACTCCCACAGAGCGGTCGGCATAATAACGGGTAAGGACATAATAGATAGGGTGATCTCACCCAAGAGGGAAGCGAGGCTTGGAGGCGGGAGCGGTGAAACCGACAGGTCTCTTTCGGTAATGGTCGGGAGCATCATGAGCTATCCAATCGTTACTGCAGACCGTAACGATAGCATTGCAAAAGTTATTGACCTGATGATAGAGAACAAGATTTCGAGTATAGTTATAACGAAGGACAGCATTCCAGAAGGTATAGTGATAAAGAAGGACATCCTGGAGAGCCTCATAAGGAAGAAAGCTCCGGCAGAATACGAAGTCCAGCTCATAACGAAAGATATCGTCCTCGACGATTTCGACAGGAAAGCGATTGTAGAGGACCTCGAGAAGTTCATGAGGAAGTTTAAGGACTTCCTTGGCGAGTCGGTGCTCTTCGTTTACATAAAGAGGCACAAGGAGAACTTCAGAGGACTTCCGCTGATACACGTCAGAATAAAGCTTTCCAGCGAGAAGGGAACATTCTTCGTTACTGGTGAAAGCTGGGGCATAGAATACGCACTTCATGCGACGCTCAAGAAGCTTGAGAGGAGTGTCCTGCAGCAAAAAGAGCTGCTGCTCGACCAGAGGATGGTAAAGAAGTTCTACGAGGAGATACTGTAATTTTTAGTCTTTTTTACTTTTCACAATTTTGCAGAGTTTCGAATTGCTGCACCAGCTTGGCAGTACATACCCCAATACCTCCCTAAAATACCATGCCCTCAAAAACACAACATTGAAGTACCTCCCATCATCCCATCAGGTGGTGGTGGAATGGTAAGTGTAAACGAGCTTGCCTTCAGCCTTATAGAAGAAATTCTAGACTACGAGGAGGATTACGAGGAAGAGTACAGGATAAACGTCGAAACTCTCGATAACGGAGCCACGATTATCGACTGCGGTGTTAATGTCCCCGGTGGATACACAGCTGGCATTCTCTACACCCAAGTATGCATGGGTGGACTTGCTGATGTTGACGTGTATCTCGACACGGTCAAAAACATTCCCCTTACATTCATAAAGGAGTACACAGACCATCCCGCACTCGCCTGCCTCGGCTGTCAGAAGGCAGGATGGCAGATAAAAGTCGGTGACTACTTCGCCATGGGCAGCGGGCCTGCAAGAGCCCTTGCCCTAAAGCCAAAGAAAACTTACGAACTTCTTGACTATGAAGATGATGCAGAGTACGCAATTATAGCTCTCGAATCCGACAGACTGCCCGATGAAAAAGTCGTGGAGTACATTGCAAAGGAGTGCGATGTCGAACCGGAAGATGTCTACGTTCTCGTCGCCCCAACAGCCTCGATAGTCGGCAGCGTTCAGATTTCCGGCAGAATAATCGAAATGGCCCTCTACAGAATGGCAGAACTGGGATATGACGTTAACAGAACCCTCAGCGCTACCGGCAGATGCCCCATTGCTCCCGTACTCGGAGATAACCTGAAGGCAATGGGGGCAACGAATGACAGCCTGCTCTACTACGGAAGTGTTTACCTAACAGTTGATGGCTACAGCGAGGAACTCGATGCTATAGCGTCATGCGAATCATCGGACTATGGAAGGCCGTTCTACGAGATATTCAAAGATGCAGATTACGACTTCTACAAAATTGATCCGAAACTCTTTGCTCCTGCCCACGTTGCAATAACTGATATGAGAACCGGCAAAACGAGAGTGCACGGCAAACTCAATGCAGATGTCTTGCTGCAGTCCTACGACCTCTCCTGATTTCCTATTTTACACGCAATACTCGAATATTATTCAAAAAACATATATAGTATTAGAGCGACTAATTCACAGGTGGTACGAATGCTGAAAGAAGATATAGCCCTTACAGCAATAATGGTCTTTTCTGCTGTTATGCTGACATACAAGTGGCTTTCTCTTTACGACAGGGTTGACATGGCCGTTATTTTCTTCGCATTTCTACTGACCCTCTCCCTTGGAGCCCTGATAATAAGCATAGAACTGAGAATGCAGAAAGTGATGGAGGAATTCGAGAGTACGAAGCGAACGATAGCACTCAATGCCGACGACCTCGAGGACAGAATTGAGGCAAAGCTGAACGCGTACCTCGGTTATCTCGAAGAGAAAATTGAGAGGATTGAGAAGAGGATTTACCGATAGTTTCCTTATTAACTATCTTTTTCCATACCTCCACACTGCCAGCATGGTTACCAAAACTCTCAGATTTGTAAGCACTGCAAGCAGCCAGAGCAGCTCTACTATATAGCCAAGCAGGCAGAAGACCATAATCACAAATATTCTTTCGTCCCTCTTCCCCGGCAGATACCTCATTACCGGGATTTTCCTGTATATATCTTCAAAATACGCTGCCTTGTATCTTTCCGTCGAGTAACTAACCATAACAGAGCCGATGAGGGCAAAAAGCGATATGAGCCATGCTTTGCTCGCAATGGCAAGAGCGACGAGAAAAGCAAAATCAACGTAGCGATCAAGGATTGAATCGAGCCATCCGCCAAACTTGCTCGTTCTGAGCGATGCCCTTGCTACCTCTCCGTCCATCCCGTCAAGGATAGAGTTTATCTGATAAAGGATTCCACCGAGAGGGATGTTTACGAGGGCTACGAGGGCGGAGAAAATCCCAAACAGGAACGTGAGGATTGTTAACTGGTTTGGTGTAGCAAAGTCAACTATTCTTTCTGAAATTAGCAAAGATAATCGTCTGTTGAGATTCCTTGAAATAAAGCCGTCGCCGTAGCTCTTAACACCCGCCAGCCTTACGAGGCACTTTCTCGCTTTCTTAAGCTCGTCTTTCGTATCAACGTCCATCCAGAAGAGGCCAGAAATATGCGTTACCTTCAGCTTAGCCCTTCCTACTATCTCAGAAAGGCCAATCACCTCTTTCTCTCTAACCGCTTCCTCTGCAACGCTGAAGATTTCGGGTGTTAATATGAAGAAGCCCGTATCGACGCAGTCGTAGCTTTTGAGGTTCTTTCCTATGTCCTCAATGCGACCTCCAGAACACTTTACCTTCGTTGCCTCATCAACGTCTATGTATTTAGGATTGCAGTCACATATGAGACCTTCTCCTTCGATGGCCCTCTCGACGAACTCCTTCGAGTAGACGTGGTCGCCCATCACGAGAACGAATTTCTCGTCCGGGTTCAGAATTTGCTTCAGGCACTCACCGGCAAGATAGAATGAATAGCCGTTGCCTTTCTCTGGCTCAGGATTCCAGACAATTCTGTACCTTATTTTCCCCTTCCAGTTCTTTTCCAGGTACTCCTCTATTTTCCTGCTGTGGGCAACGATTACAAACTCGTCAACATAGGGTGAAAGGAGAATAATTGTTCTGTCTATAATCCTCCTCCCGGCAACCTTGAGAAGGGGTTTGACAGTACCGCCTAACCTCGTCCCCCTTCCGGCAGCCAGGATTACGGCCTTCATGGCCTACTTCTTCGCCCTTCTGTATTTAGTTACTTTTGCCTCCTGGGCAAAGAACTCGCCACTTATGTGGAGCAAAACTCTACTAACATCGATGACGCCATCCCAGCACTCGTCTTTGACCTCTGCACAGCTTACCTCTCCAACGACCCAGATGTGGTCGCCTATTTCGTAGCTTGAGTGGAGCTTGCACTCTATCCATGCGATTGCTTTGGCAACTCTCGGCGGCTTTACAGTCTTTGATTGTACTTCTTCCAGTCCCGCTTTTTCCAGCTCGTTTACGCCGCGTGGGAACTTCTGCTCGAGGATGTGCATCGCATCTCCAAGTTCTATTCCCGCAACGTTCACTACAAATTCCTTGGTCTCCTGTATGTTCGCCCACGTGTCGTGCTTTGGATTACAGGAAAAGCCGTAGAGTGGAGGAGAGAAGCTGATTGGTGTGTTGAAGCTGAATGGGGCTGCATTTACCTTTCCTTCTGCTGAAACTGTAGTTATCACAACAACAGGTCTTGCGAGAAGGGCATAGTACTTCTTAGCTTCGAGTTCCATGGGTGGCACTGTGACGGGCGTTTCAAGTAATTTTCGATGTCTGATTGCTGGTCGATTGATCAAAACGCATCCATCTCACATCAGTAAACTTATGTTCACCAAAGTCAACTTCTAATTATGGGTGCAGACATAGGCGAACTACTCGAGAGAGAAGAAGTTGAACTTGAGTACTTCTCCGGGAGAAAAATAGCTATTGATGCTTTTAACACTCTTTACCAGTTCATATCTATCATAAGGCAACCTGACGGCACTCCTTTGAAGGATTCTCAGGGTAGAATGACCTCACACCTCTCCGGCATCCTGTACCGCGTGTCAAACATGATCGAGGTTGGAATGAGACCCATTTTCGTTTTCGATGGTGAGCCTCCTGTTTTCAAGCAGAAGGAGATAGAGGAACGAAAGGAAAGAAGAGCTGAAGCAGAGGAGAAGTGGATCGCTGCGATAGAGAGAGGAGAGAAGTACGCAAAGAAGTACGCTCAGGCAGCGGCGAGGGTTGATGAATACATCGTCGAGTCGTCAAAGAAGCTGCTTGAGTATATGGGAGTTCCATGGGTTCAGGCGCCGAGTGAGGGAGAGGCACAGGCTGCATACATGGCAGCGAAGGGCGATGTAGATTTTACTGGCTCGCAGGATTACGACTCGCTTCTCTTCGGCAGCCCAAAGCTTGCAAGAAATCTCGCGATTACTGGAAAGAGGAAGCTGCCCGGAAAGAATGTTTACGTTGAGGTCAAACCAGAGATAATAGACTTAAACGGCAACCTGAGAAGGCTTGGAATAACAAGGGAACAGCTCGTCGATATCGCGTTGCTCGTGGGAACGGACTACAACGAAGGAGTGAAGGGCGTTGGGGTCAAGAAGGCCTACAAGTACATAAAAACCTACGGAGATGTTTTCAAAGCTCTCAAGGCCTTAAAGGTAGAGCAGGAGAACATAGAGGAGATAAGAAACTTCTTCCTGAACCCGCCTGTTACGAACAACTACAGCCTCCACTTCGGAAAGCCAGACGATGAGAAGATTATCGAGTTCCTGTGTGAAGAGCACGACTTTAGCAAGGATAGGGTAGAGAAGGCCGTTGAGAAGCTGAAAGCAGGAATGCAAGCCTCGCAATCAACGCTTGAGAGGTGGTTTTCCTGAACCACGTTGCGGATATAGACATAGCAGTTTCAATAGTAACGATTTCCACATCTAAGTGGCAGAAATACGGTAATATAGGCATCGATGAGTTGAAAAAGACCGACGACGAGTCGGGGAAGATTCTTGTGGAAATGCTCGGTGAGAAATTTTTGATTTCAAAATACAGGCTTGTTCCCGATGACATGGAGGCGATCAGAAAAGCCGTCCTCGAATGTCTCGAAGTAAGTGATGCTGTCATCACTACAGGTGGAACGGGGATAACTCCGAAGGATGTGACAATCGAAGCTGTTGATCCCCTCATCAAGAAAAAACTCGATGGATTTGGCGAGATTTTCAGAATGCTCAGCTACCAACAGGTGAGAAGTGCTGCCATTCTTTCGAGGGCAATGGCCGGCGTTAGAGATGGAAAGGCAATCTTCTGCCTCCCCGGCTCACCAAAGGCAGTTAAGCTTGGGGCAGAGCTCATACTGGACTCGTTGAAGCACGTAATCAGTCACGCGAGGGGGTTGAAGTAAGGATGCACCCGTACGCGCCCAATAAACGCCAACCCACCACCACAACATCTATGCTAAATGACATCCAATAGAAAATAATAAATAGACTTATCCAGAGCAGTCCACAAATGTATGAAATATGACGTGATAATAATCGGAGCAGGGCCAGGTGGGCTTTTTGCAGCCTACAAGCTTGCAGGAAAGCTGAAAGTTGCTATTTTCGAGATGGGAAGGGATATCGACAAGCGAAAGTGTCCCAGCGATTTAGCAGAGAGCTTCTGTCTTAAGTGCTCGCCGTGTAACATAACCTCCGGAGTTGGCGGAGCTGGAGGATTATCCGATGGAAAGCTCAACTTTGTCAAGCCCGAATACCCCTCAAGCTTCACAGTTGGCGGGGATTTTCTCGGGCTCGTTGATGAGGATTATCTCCTCGAGAAAATGGATGAAGTTGATAGGATTTTCCTCCAGCACGGCGCTCCGGACGAAGTTTACGGCGAGGACAATGGAAGGCTCGAAGAACTTCTCAGGAGGGCTAATGCAGCAGGGATAGAATTCGTTCCACTGAAGCAGAGGCACGTTGGAAGCGATGAACTGCCGAAGGTGATCAAAAGCATAAAGGACTACCTGACGGGCAACGGCATCGAGATATTCACGAACACAACTGTCGTTGACATAAACCCAGAGGAGAGACGGGTTGTTACGGCTGATGGTAAAAAGTACAATTACGACTACCTCATAATTGGCGTTGGCAGAGGTGGCTCTGTCTGGCTTGAGAAGTGGGCAGAGAAGTATGGATTTGCAACGAGTAACAAGCCCAAAGCCATCGACGTCGGAGTTCGCGTTGAAGTTGCAGCGTCGATAATGGAAGAGATAACGTCGATAATCTACGATCCAAAGCTCAGAGTTACGACGAAGAAGCACGACGACTACGTCAGGACATTCTGCACCTGCCCGCGGGGCTGGGTAATAAGAGAGGACTACGGAGAATTCTGTCTGGTCAACGGGCACAGCAAGGCAAAAGAGAAGACAAATAACACCAACTTCGCACTGCTCGGACACTACCGCTTCACTGAACCTTTCGAGTATCCAAACGAGTGGGGCAGAGATTTGGCAAAGATAACCACGAAGCTGGGCGGTGGAAATCCGATAGTGCAGAGATTGAAAGACCTGAGGCTTGGAAGGAGGAGCACTGAGGCGAGAATAAAGAACAACAGGCTCGTTCAGCCCACACTCAAGACGGCAATTCCAGGTGATATTAGCCTCGCGTATCCGGGGAGAGTTATAGATGACATACTCGACGCCCTTGAACAGCTCGACAAGGTCATACCGGGAGTCGCAGATGACTCAACGCTGCTCTACGCTCCAGAAATCAAGTTCTACTCACTGAAGCTTGAAGTCAACTCAGAAATGGAAACAAATGTCAAAGACATCTATGCAATAGGCGACGGAGCTGGAATAAGCAGGGGGATAGTTGGCGCTGCTGTCACCGGGCTGATAGCAGCGGAGAGCATACTGAAGAAGGAAAGTTCGGGTAAAAACTGAAATCGTGGAATTTAAAGGTCAATAGCACGCATGATGGCATCGACGTCAACGTAGCTCTCCACGAGCTCTTTAAAACGCTTGATTTTTTTCTCTCCTCTAATTCTTACCTTCCCAAACGCTCTTCCAAGTCTCTCGGCAGTGGTAAGAGTATCTTCCTTAACGAGGATTATTGGTACACCCCTCTCCTCTGCAAGCCCTACAACCGGCTTTGGAGGCTCTAAATTGCCTGTCAGGATCAGACACTTCATACCTGAATCTATGGCAACCGTATGCAAATCTGAACGGTCGCCGCCGGTGATAACTGCAGCGTTCCTTGCAGCCCTGAAGTAAGATACAGCAAACTGGGGCGACATAGCCCCTATCAAGTACTGCTCAATCAGCAGCTCGCCCCTCGGCTCAACGATGTACTCTCCGTTAAGAATTTCCCTGATTTCCTCAACGTCCATGCCCGCAAGCAACGCGTCCTTCGGCAGCATACCCACAAGATCGATGCCTGCCGGCTGCAGAACCACAGATGCGATGCTTTTCAGATATGCCCGCTTGTAGCCTGTTATCTGGTTGAAGATTGCCATCATCTCCCCCATGACTCTTCTTGCAGAGAGCAGCCTGTCGATGGTGAAATCCCAGTTGTACCTTGCGACCATCAGCACCTTGGTCAGCGCCTTTGAAGAAAGCAAGTTTACTATTTCTACATCGCTCAGGCCTATAGCCTCACCCGCCGAAAAGCCCATGGAGCCTTCGACGAGCACGACGTCTTTCCCCTCAGAAATTCTACCATATGCGTCGATTACCTTCTTTCTCAGCTCTTCCTTGTCTGCCGAGAGCATGAAGTCCACATAGCTCTCAACCCTGACGGGGCACATATCGTTATCAAGTTCGATGCCAAGAATTTCAGCCATCACCTCGCTGTCCACATCGTCTCTTGTGGAAAAGGGTTTGAAATATCCGACTTCGTACCCCCTTTCCTTCATTATGAGACCGAGGGCGAGAATTATTCCGCTCTTTCCAGAGTACTCCTCAAGGGAGGAAACAAGAAGGTTCCTCATATTTTACCACCTCTACAGGTAATTTTGAAATCAAGAGCGTAACACCCATCCTCAAAAACCTTAAGCGGGTTAATCTCCATTTCCATTATCTGAGGGATTTCAATACTTAACTGAGACATTTTCAGGATCACATCGGCTATAGAGTCTATGTCGCAGGGCTTCTCGCCTCTCACACCCCTCAGCAGCCTGTAAGACTTGACTTCCCTTATCATTTCGTATGCATCATTTTCAGTAACGGGGGCAATTCTGAAGGTAACATCCCTGAAAACCTCCACATATATTCCGCCGAGTCCAAACATCAGCATCGGCCCAAAACTTGGATCTCTCTTCATCCCGACGATAACTTCTTTTCCACCCTTTATCATCTGCTGGATGAGAACTCCATCTATCCTCACATCCCCAAGCATTTCAGCCCTCGTAACTATTTCTATGAATGCCCTCCTCACCTCCTCCCTCTCAACGTCGAGCTTCACGCATCCAACGTCAGTCTTGTGGACTATCTCCGGCGAGAGAACTTTCATCGCTACCGGGTAACCGATGGAATCGGCAATTTTCACAGCCTCATCTGCAGTCCTCACCACGCCGTAGCGGGGGGCAGGGATGCCGCATGCCTTCAGGATTTCAAAGGGCATTCTCTTCTCCATCGCCTTCCGTATTGCCTCTATGTCAAATTCGTATGTTCTACCGCTTCTCTCTTTCCTCTCCTTTATTCTGACGTACCTGTAGAGTGCCGACAAAGCTTTAACCGCTCTCACTGGATCAAAGAAGTCGCTTCTGCTCCAGCCCATGAAGCACGTAACCACTGGCTTTTCGGTCCTGAAGAGGGATGCTTTCTCGAAGTCTATCCTGGCTGTGGGGGCAAGGATTGCAATAATACTTCCCACTTGCTCGTCTGCTGCAACGCACTCCAGTGCCCTGATAAATCTCTCCGCATCCGCATCTCCCAAAACGTCAACGGGGTTGTAAAAGTTCGCCTCCGGCGGTAGAGTTGATTTCAAGCTGTCAATTGTTTCCTTCGAGAACGACGCAAGTCTCAGATTTGCTTCCTCTACTGCATCTGCGGCCATAACGCCTGGTCCTCCGGAGTTTGTAACTATGGCAACATCCCCGTCAACATCTTGATATTTTGCAAGGAGTCTCGCGAAGTCGAAGAGCTCTTCCGACGAGGAGGCGTTTATAACGCCAGATTGACGAAACGCTGCAGCGCAGGCTTCATAGCTGCCGGCAATGCTTCCGGTGTGGCTGCTCGCCGCTCTTGCTCCTGCATCGGTCTTCCCGCTCTTCAGCGCAATGACTGGCTTTACTTTGCTGAGTTTCCTTGCAACCTCCATGAACTTTCTTCCATTTTCAATACCCTCAAGGTAAAGCATAATCACGT
This sequence comes from Archaeoglobus veneficus SNP6, assembly GCF_000194625.1. NCBI lineage: Archaea > Methanobacteriati > Methanobacteriota > Archaeoglobi > Archaeoglobales > Archaeoglobaceae > Archaeoglobus > Archaeoglobus veneficus. Next base: position 1,794,785 of record NC_015320.1, read on the forward strand.
CAGTATGTCTGTCATCAGCAAGCATTTCCATGAAGTCCGATTCGTCGAGAACGGCCTTATTGCCGAGAGAAACGATTTTGCTGAATCCCAAACCAACGGCGTTGAAGTACTCTATCACAGCCAGCACGAACGCTCCAGACTGGCTAAGAAAGGCTATGTTTCCCGGCTTTGGCGTTGAGCTGCTGAACGTAGCGTTGAGACCATTGTGGCAGTTTATTATGCCAAGGCAGTTGGGGCCGACGAGTTTTATCCCGTATTTTCTGCATATCTCAACGAGCCTTGCTTCAAGCTTTGCACCCTCCCTTCCCGCCTCCTCAAAGCCAGCTGAGATTACCACGACGTTCTTTACACCTTTTTTACCGCACTGCTCGACGACTTCCAGAACGCTCGCAGCAGGAATTGCTATTACCGCAAGGTCAACATCGGGAGCATCGAGAAGTGAAGGATAGCATGGAAAGCCGAGGATTTCGCTGTAAGATGGATTTACAGCATAAACCTTGCCCCTGAACTTTTTTAGATTTTTGAGAATTGCGTTTCCTACCTTCCCCTCTTTGGGCGTTGCTCCAACAACGGCAACGCTTCTTGGTTCGAAGAGCATCTACTCCTACATTTCCCCATCAGGCTTAAAGTTTTTCCAGAATTTTCTTCTCTGGTGGATGGTCTACGTTTAAAAGGCTACAGAGTTTTTCTGATGTGTTTACCAAAATGCGGGCACACGTGGATGTTAACGTAACCGATCTCCGGAATCTTCCTCCTTAGCTCTTGTACCAGCCGTTCTGATAGCTTGTCCGCCTCTTCAACACTCATACGCCCATCCACAGTTATGTGCATGTCGAGATGTACTTTGCCCTCGCCGATATATACGGCTACCATGTCGTGGACGCCCTTAATCTCGTCAAACGAAAGAGAGACCTCCTCAACCCTATGATAAAATTCGTCTGGCGGAGACAATCCCAGTAAAAACCTCGCATTTTGCTTGAAAAGTCTTATAGAGTTATACAGAATCATCAGAGCGATTAAAATGACAACTAATCCATCGAAAAATCCGTAGCCGTGGCTGATAAGGAGAATCCCGGCTATACCCGCTACGGTGGACAGCGAGTCGTTTATGCTCTCGACAAACATGGTTCTATCAAGCACGCCAGATTTTCTCGAGGAGATTACCGATGCTACGAGAAGAATCGCAAGAACAGTCAGTTCTACGACTACTGCTGTAGTTGCGTCACCGTATTCAGCCTGTGGATTGATTGTGTTCAGAAAGCCCTCCCTGAGCAACTCGAAGGAGACAATCGTTATGAACGACGTTGCTGCCACGAGCGATGCAACGTTTCTCGCGAGTTCGTGCCCGAACGGGTGAGATGAATCTGCTGGCTTTTTAGAGACTCTACCGGAGTACATGAGAAGGAGTATCGTCGCAATGTCGGTAACGCTGTGCATCGCGTCGGCAAGCAGTATCAGGTAGCCGGTCAGCAAGTATCCGGTAATCTTGAGGGCAAACGCCACGATGTACAGCAGTAGAACCTTTTGCATGGCTCTATACTTTGTTTACCGGCATTATAGGTTTTTCGGGCTCAAAAACAGCAGTTCAGTTTAGGTTTTCCAAAAAAGCATCCAAAATCAAGCCTCAATCTGTAACGTCAATTACAAGGGGGTGACATCCTCTCACGCCGTTCTCTATTTCGATGTGTATGCAGAAAAAGTACCTGCCAGCGGGAACGTTTGAGTTCGCCTTTGTAACTAACTTCAGCTCGTAGTTCGCATGGGGTTTTACCATGCAGCATTGCGGCTCAACGCCAACACTCAATCCTTCAGGCATCGGCAGTAGTTCCATAGACGAGATGTTGGCACTGAAGGGTCCTTCGGCAACTCTGAAAACAGTAAAACTCGCATTTCCCGGCCCGGCTTCGCCTGTGTAGAGTGTGAACTGGAGTTCTGCAGTTTCACCTCTCTTCAACGCTATGCGGTCACTGTAGCTCAGGCGTGGGGTGGCCATGTCCATAAGTGACCTGCCCGGTACGAATACGGGCTTGTCAGTCAGTGGGTATACATCGACCCTAAGCCAGTCGTCTATCGTCTCGTTACCAATTTCTGCACGTATGAGGAAGACGTAAGCTGCGAGCTTAATTGAATTGTTGCCATAGCTGCACTCCGAGAAATTCTGGCTTACACTTACAGTTATTCTCGACATATACTTCCCCTCTGGTTTAACAAAAAATTCGTCAGGTTCCACACTAATGTTCACACCCTCCGGAGTTGGCAGCGTTTGGGTTTTAAGCACCCCATCAACCCTATGAACTGACAACTCTACTTTTCCTTCCCAGTTCCCGGAGTAGAAGACGTAAATTGCTTCTTTACTATCTCCAGGCCTCAGACAAATGTAGTTTTCAATAATACCCCCAAGAGGGGCGTAGTCTTCAGGAGTACAGGAAGCGTTCGATTCTAATTGTGACTCCTGTAGCTCCACTGGAGTTTCAAGTGATTTCTCGCTGAGGCAACCCGCAAGGACAATACACGTCACCAACACAAGGAAGCACAAGGTATTGAATTGCATTATAAAATGAAATTTTCAAAAGTATTTAAATTATAACGTGGCTACTTCATTTCAAGCCTCAAACACCTCAAAATACCCTCGAGCGTCCTGAAAGACCTTGCCGTCACGCAGACATCTCCAAATCTTTTTCCCAGAACTCTCTCAATCCTCACCGCCACCTCAGCATAGTGCATGTTTTTCTTTCGGAAAATGACGTTGTCGGCCTTGAAAAGGCAGAGAATCTGCAGGTTTTCGTCCTCTATTTCTTTCAGAATTTCAAGCATTTCTTGTTTAGTTATCCGTCTTGCAGAATACATGTTAATGCCCTTTATGAACGCAACACCGAGCTTCCACTCTTCGCCTTCCACGCTGTCAGGCTGACAAAAAGTATTTAAGTAGTAGTGATTGGCTGTGTTGAGGTGGTGTAAATGAAGTGGCATGGCAGAAGCAGACGCTCATACACTGGCAAGCTCCTCAAGCCTTTCAGAAAGAAGAGAAAATACGAACTGGGAAGAGATCAGGTAGAGACGCTTATCGGCGAGAGAAAGATAAAGAAGGTCAGGGTTAAAGGAGGAGACTTCAAGATCAAGGTCTTCAGAGAGATGTTCGCCAACGTTTACGTTCCCAGCGAAGGCAAGGTCGTCAAGGCCGAGATAAAGACAGTCGTGGAGAATCCGGCCCATGTGCACTACGCAAGAAGGAACGTGATCACCAAGGGAGCGATAATCGAAACCTCCGTCGGAAAGGCAAAGGTTACGAGCAGGCCCAACCAGGACGGCGTTGTAAACGCTGTTTTGATTGAATAAAGAATAAATAATACCTTAATTCAATAACTTTTATCATGTTTCATTTGGAAGGTTTTAGCGAATTTTATGCAACGCTCCCTCCCGGCCTCGAAGATATTGCAGCGGAAGAAATAGAAGAGCTGGGGTTTAAAGTCTTCGAGCTCAGAAGGGGAAGAGGACGGGTATTTTTTCAGGGGTAGCAGTAATGCGGTGGAAAAACTGAATTGCTACGGAAGAACACTCGAGAGAGTAGTGGCACTTCTTGCCTGCGAGAAGTTTTCTACACTCGACGACATATATAAAATCGTTCGGAGCCTGGACTTCAGCTTCATCAAACCCCATCAGAGCTTCGCAATCAGAGCAATGAGGGCTGGAGAGCATAACTTTACTTCTATGGACGTTGCAAGAGTTGCTGGTCAGGCAGTCATTGACAGCTACATGGCATCGAGAAACGTCAGGCTTGCAGTAAACCTCGACGAGCCAGACGTGATAATCAGGGTCGATGTTGTCTTCGATACAGTCATAGTCGGAATCGACACTACAGGCGATGTGGGTCTCCACCGGAGGTTCTACAGAGTTTACAATCATCCTGCTCCACTGAATGCAGCTATTGCTGCAGCTCTTGTCAGACTTTCTGGATGGGAGGATGGAAAAACTCTCCTCGACCCGATGTGCGGAAGCGGAACGATTCTTATCGAGGCGGCAATGCAGGCTTGCAACATCCCCATCCGGCAAGAGTGCTTCGATGCCGAAATATCCACCACTTCTCTCTGCTGCCCCTATGTGTTCGGCCTCGAAATCTCGAGAAAACACCTGAAAGGTTGCAAGCTTAATGCAAGCGCTGCCGGCGTGAGCTTCGATGTTGTTCAAGGTGATGCTACAAAGCCACCATTCAGAGAGCCCTTCGACGTCGTTATAACTAACCCACCTTATGGACTGAGAATAGGAAGAAAAGGTGTGATAGAGAAGCTTTACTCCAGGTTTTTAGCTGCTCTCATAGACATAATTCACGAGAGTTCGAAGGTTGTTGTTATAACCGCAGAGAGTGAAGTTTTCAAAAAGCACGCGGAAAAATACGAGATTCTCGAGGAGAGAACAATCAGGTACGGCGGTTTGCTAACTTCGGTGTTCGTTATGACTCCATCCTTAGACTGACCCTTGTAGAACTTGCTGCATCAACCTTTTTATGCTACACCACTCAAACAGGCTACGGAGGATGATGTAATGAAAATCATTGCCTTCGTCGGCTTACCGCTTAGCGGTAAGAGTACCGCCGCAAAGGTAGCGGAGGAACTTGGTATCCCAGTAGTCGTCATGGGCGACGTTGTCAGGGAAGAGGTAAGAAAGCGAGGTCTTGAGCTTACAGACGAGAACGCCGGAAAGGTTGCCAACGAGCTGAGGCAGAAGGAAGGGATGGATGCGATAGCGAAACGGTGCATCCCCATTATCAGAGAAAAAGCGAAAGACTCCGGAATCGTCGTCGTTGACGGCATAAGAGGTATTGCGGAGGTTGATCGCTTCAAACAGGAGTTTGGAGATGATTTCATCCTCATCCACATCGATTCTCCCCTCGAACTGAGGTTTGAGCGGGCGTTGAAGAGGAAGAGGAGCGACGACATAACGAGCATTGAAGAACTCAAGCGAAGGGATGAAAGAGAACTTTCATGGAACATGGGAAAGGCCATAGAAGTTGCCAACTTCACTATTGAGAACACATCAGGCCTTGAAGAGTTCTTCGAAAAAGTGAGGGATATTCTCCTGAAATTTGCAAGGCAAATTGAGGTAGAGATAGAAACCGACGTGTATCCAACGGAAGATGAAGAGAAAGTCATACAGGCCGTAAAAAACCTCTTCCCCGACGCTGACATTAAGATAGAAGACGGAAAACTCTACGCCATAGCATCAGATTTGAGCAAGTTCAGAGAGCTCCTGAGAAGGCAGAGAATCCTCGACACCACCCGCTCGGAACTCCTGAGAAACTGGAGGGGTAACGAAGCAACGGTTTACCTGAACAAGCAGACTGCAGTTGTTTCGCGCATAAATTTTGCCGACGAGGATGCGATTCTCTCCCCCCTCCGCGTAACATTCAGGGTTTACGGTATACCTTTCGAGCGCTTCATTGACTGGCTCGCTCCAGAAACGAGAGATGGCAAACCTGTAAAGGAGATCGAGCTCTAATGGAGTTAAAACCAATCCATCGAATTCTGGCTACGACGGACGGCTCAATTACCGCAATACTCGAAGCAATCTCGGGCAGAGAAGTTAGGGTGGAGACTGTCGAGCAGCGGGTGGTTAAAGCAAACAAGGACATCGCGGAAATACTTGGAATCGATGAGGGCGAAGAGGTCAACTACAGGGTCGTGAATCTCATAGCCGGAAGCGATGTGCTCGCCCACGCAGTCTCGTACACTCCACTTAAGAGGCTTAGACCCGAGTTCAGGGAAGACCTGATGAAGGCAGATATACCCATAGGAAAGATAATGCGAAAGCACAGAATAGAAGCGAGAAGGGAAATAAACTGGTGGAAGGTTGAAAAAGCAGGCAAACTCACTGAAGTTTTCGGTACTGGCGAAGACGAGCCGGTTCTCGTCAGGAACTACAGTATCATCCACGGCGGAGAGGTGCTGATAAACATAACAGAGTACTTTCCTCTGTCGAAGTTTTGAGTTGAGTACTTTTTATCTCATTTGAGTCAATTTCCTTTAGATTTTATTTTACAGAAACTAAGGCAAGATAAATTATTAGTTTAGGTGAATATAAGCAAGCATCAAAGCAGACATTTGAAATTTATTATTTAAAAATTAAAAAGGCTTTTTATTTTATCTAACAGCTTGAATATTCTGCCGTCGTCTCTGTAGGATAATCTTCCAGTCAAATTATTAACCCACCTGTGAGGAAATTCTTCAGCTCCGTGTAGTGCACCTACTGCCGAACCAACGATTGCACCGATTGTATCGCTGTCCTTTGAGTACGTTACCGCTTTCACTATTGATTCTTCAGGATCATAAGAATAATTGCACAAAACGTAAATCACAAAAGGAAGTGTTTCAAGCAAATATGCTCCAGAACCAATTTTGTTCGAAAATTTGAGGATATCTACCTCGTTTTCGACTGCTTTTCTCACATATGTATTAATGAACTCATACCCAGAACCGGAATACATCAATCCTTTCCTTCTCGTTTTGTAGCGTGTTCCGCCCTCTATCTGGGAGGCTACTTTAACGTACTCGTCAATCCACCAATTTGGAGGAGGCGCGTCTTCCATTTGTAAGAGCTTCCATAAGATGTTAACGAAGGCTACAGAGGACGATATTGCGAGGGGATCGTTGTGGGTCAGTAATGTGGAAAGTAAGGTATCGGCCCATAATTCATTACTCGGCTTTTTCACATGAGGAATAAGAACTGGAGAAATTCTCATGAGAGCACCATTGCCCGCTGAGTGGACGCCTGACAAATACCAAGGTTTTCTTTCGTCTTTGTAGTTTCTAATAAAGCCTTTAATTGTAGAACCTATCCCAAAGATTCTCTCTTTTACGAACCTATCTGCCAACTCCTTAACATTCAGGTAACCGTTATTTTCCAGCAACACTTCAACTGTCCAAAAGGTCAATTGGGTATCGTCAGTTGGTACTCCTATCGGTTTCCAGTCCGACCTCTTAGTCGGAATGTAATCGGTAATCTCGCCATACCTTTTTAGTTTGTAATTCGGAGGAATTCCTTCAACGGGATAACCTAAAGAATCGCCAATAGCTACTCCCAGCAACATACCTTTGATCTTATCCCAATCAATATTTTTTGTGACCTCTGGGGTTGAATAAAGAAAAGGAGCATTTTTTGCCCTAATTATTCCTTCGGAAAATAGAAATTTCATTTTCTCTGAGTTCGGAAGTTCGTTTCTCAAGTTCACCCCTCCAATCCCACCCACTATTTGTACTCTGGCTCATCCAAAATTGTTTCCATCCGGCTTATTTTCTCAAGTCCTAAGGAGATTATATAATCTAAAGAAACTGGTTTGTAGTTTACCACCTCAACACTGACATTAATCGTTTGTTTTTCTCCATTTATGAAAGGATACTTCCTCAATTTGCCATTATGAGTGTGTCCATGTATTATCCATCCATCAAAAGAGTTCACTTCATCTGGTCTGTGAACTAGCATGAATCTATACCCCTTATATTCAAGTATATGATACTTTTTCCCCAGTCGGGTAGTGTCAAGTTAACACCTCCAGTAGTTGTAGAAGGCCATAAAGCTCTCCAACCAGCTCTGTACAGAGACAAAAGAACTCCTGAATGGAAATCTGTTCCAGAACCTCTTCGTTCTCTCTTTAAACCTCGAAAAGAATCCTTCTACAGCATTTCTTCTACCAAACGTTTCATGCCTGTATCTCAGCCCTAACCTTTTCAAAGCCCACAGATACCAGAAACCTCTATCAACAACGATCTCTGGCTTGTTTTCGCAATGCTTGAGAACTTCTCTAAGGAAAACGTAAGCTTCAAAGCTTCCTCTTCCTCCAGAAGCCCATATAGCTAGGCATTCCATGGTATCAACGTCTATAGCAGCCCAAACAAAGATTTGTTTCTTTTCCAGTTTTATTTTTGTTTCATCTATCGCAACAAGTCTTCTTTTCTTCTTTTCTGGTTGTTTTAAGACTGTTTTGAGTCTATGGTAGTAAATCCTAACAGATTCGTGACTTATTTCTTCGAATAAAGATAGAAAATCACTTGTTTTTCTCAAAGAAAGGCCAAAGAAGTATAATAATGCTGCAAGTATTTTAAGTTCCACATCTTTCCTGTTCCTTCGAAAGACTTTTGTAGACTTGACGTAATCTACCAACTGGCTTAGCGCAGGCTGCATAAGTTGTATCTTAGTTATTTATTTTTTGTTATTTTGACACTGCCCCCCAGTCGTACCTTCTCGTGGTTTCCCCTGATGTAAACGATCCTGCCATTCAACTTACTAATCCAGTAAAGAGCATCTCTCGAGTGCTTGCCAAAGCTTGCATCGCCTAAAAAGTACACTGTATCTTCGTTTTTCACTGTATTATTCCAATTTCTTAGAAGGACTTGGTTCATCTCCCTAACGTCAACAAAGGGACGACCGCAGTATTTGATTATGTTTTTGTGGTCAAAATGTGTGTCGGATATGAGCCATATACTCCTATCATTTATCTTTTCAGTCATTTCTACGTTAAATTTCCTCCTATATGCCTGAACCATCTCAGAATAGGCCTTCTTCGATAGTGCCAATTTTCTTGGGAGTATTCTGCCCGTTAAGACATCGTACTCATAAGTTATTTTACCTCCCTTTAGCAGAGGTATCCGAAGAGGATAGGCAGGAATATATTCATCTCTGAGCAATTCTACCGCATTTTTTAATTTCGTAAACTCCCTTTCCGATAAGCGGTATCCTATTGTTGCGTGAAACCAGAACTCATCATTCTTTCTGTTGTATTTTTTTACATCAGGTCTTTCTTTTATGTGGGTTTTTATCGCCTCATACAGACTCATTCTGAATTTTTTTAATTCTGAACTTGGCTCTATTCTAAATGCAAGAATGTAGCCATTATCTCCCTTCTTGAGCTCAAACCCATCATAATAAAATTTCAACTTTTTAATATCAAACTTAGATGCAACGTGCTGGATTAGTTTAGCTAAGTAGAAATTATCTACATCTTTCTTCAATTTAAAATTATACACAAGCGTAATGTGAGGAACTCTATGCCAGCGTCTTAGTTTAAAATATTCTACAACTTCAGAAATTTTTCTTTTAATTCTATATTTCTCTAACATTGGTCTTATTTCAACAAGATAAGGATATTTATCCTCCTTCTTCCAAAAAAAGATATTCACTCTAAATCCCCCGACTCAGCTGTCATTTACTCCTATTACCTGTTTTTCATCCTCCAGAATGATTTATTTTTCGCTTCTATAACTACTTAGCAGGGACTCGTCGTATAAGGCTTGGTAAGCTTAGCATCTTTCGCCACCTTAAGCAGGAGGAGATCCTATCGTGTCACATTCCACCACCTCACCCTCTAAATGAATAAAAATCAACCCTTACAACCCCTCTTAAGCTCCCTTGTAATCTCTTCAAGTCTCTCCGCAGCGTTTTCTCCATATTCCTCTATTATTTTAACGAGGGCACTCCCAACCACAACGCCATCAGCTCCAGCCTTAACGAGCTCCTCCACGTGCTCTCTCTTTGAAACGCCAAAGCCGACACAGACAGGCTTCGTACATATTCGCTTTGCCCTCTTTAACAGGTCAAAAGCCAGCGGAGGAATCTTCTCCCTCGCCCCCGTTGTGCCATACAAAGATATCAGGTAAACGAAAGCCGAACTTGCCTCGTCTATCGCCCTCAGCCTCTCGTCAGGCGTGTTCGGAGCCGCAAGAAATACAGTATCAATGCCGTGCTTTTCACATGCGGCAAGATACTCACCGCTTTCCTCAAGAGGTAAATCCACGACGATCATTCCGCTTACCCCAGCATCGGCTGCGAGCTTAACGAACTCGTCAACGCCCTTTGCATAAACGGGGTTGTAGTACGTCATCAGCACGACCGGCTTATCGGAGTGTTCCCTGAACTGCCTGACTATCGAGAAGACGTCTGAAACCTTTGTTCCGGCTTTCAGCGCTCTGTAGTTTGCTTTCTGAATTGTTGGGCCGTCGGCCACGGGATCACTGAATGGAATGCCCAGTTCTATCACGTCCGAATACTTCTCCAGAGCCAGCATGAAGTCCAGTGTAAGCTTTGGATGAGGATCGCCAGCTGTAATGAACGTAACGAGCCAGGGAGTTTCGATTTCGAACACCATTGCTCACACCCCAAGCAATTCCATAACTATGCCTAAATCTTTGTCCCCTCTACCCGAGAGGTTAACCACGATAATCTCGTCCCTCTGCATTTCCTTAGCTATTTCCATTGCATATGCGACAGCATGAGCAGATTCAAGGGCAGGAATTATTCCCTCAGCCTTTGACAGCTCAGCAAAAGCCTTTAACGCCTGCTCATCAGTCACGGCAACGTACTCGGCTCTTCCGCTCTCCTTCAGATACGCGTGCTCTGGCCCAACGCCAGGATAATCCAGACCAGCAGCGACGCTGTGAGTAGTGGCAATCTGCCCATCTTCATCCTGCAGGAAGTAGGATAGCATGCCGTGCAGGACACCCTTCTTGCCCGCTCCGAGTGATGCAGAGTGTTTTCCCGTTTCGATTCCTTCGCCTGCAGCCTCAACGCCTATCAGCCTGACTTTATCTTTCACGAAGGGGTAGAATATGCCTATGGCGTTGCTTCCTCCCCCAACGCATGCAACTATGCAGTCAGGCAGGCAGCCCTCAACCTCGAGAATCTGTTTCTTTGTCTCCTGCCCTATCACGGACTGGAAGTCCCTGACCATCGTTGGGTAGGGATGTGGGCCAACAACGGAGCCGATGAGGTAGTGGGTGTTTTCAAACGTGGCAACCCAATCCCTCAAAGCCTCGTTTATTGCGTCCTTGAGCGTCTTCGAACCGCTATCGACGGGATGGACTTCTGCTCCGAGTAGCTTCATTCGAAAGACGTTTGGCTTCTGCCTCTCCACATCCTCACTACCCATATATATCTCCGTCTTCATCCCGAAGAGTGCTCCGGCTATTGCAGTAGCAACGCCATGCTGTCCCGCTCCAGTTTCTGCTATAAGCCTGTTTTTCCCCATGTACTTCGCAAGCAGAGCCTGACCAAGGGTATTGTTTATCTTGTGAGCCCCGCTATGAAGTAGATCTTCTCGTTTCAGATAGATTTTTGCCCCTCCGACCTTCTCGGTAAGATTTTTCGCAAAATAGAGGGGTGTCGGCCTGCCTGCGTAAACCCTCAAGTAGTAATCGAGCTCTTTTTTGAACTCCTCGCTGTCCTTAAGCTCTTCGTACGCTTTCTCGAGCTCCTTAAGCGGAGGCATGAGCACTTCGGGTATGAACTGCCCTCCAAATTCGCCAAATTTCATGCTTTCTTTTCCCTCCTTTTATATTCTCACATCTTTACACTCTTCGCCCTTTCAACGAAGGCCTTAACAAGCTCAGCATCTTTCCTCTCGCCTCTTTCGACGCCACTCGAAGCATCGACGCCGAAAGGTCTTACATAATCGGCAATTTCAGCGACGTTATTGGGGTTAAGACCTCCAGCAAGAATTATCCTTTTAGACATTCTTAACATTTTCACGACTTCTTTGCTGACTCTGTGGTCGTGAATGGCTCCGCTACCAGCTCCGGTGTCGAGCAGGTAGTAATCAGCATCGTAGTCCATCATCTTCTCCGCAAGCCTCGCAGCTTCAACGACAGGGTTTCTACTTTCTCTTGCCACGATAAACGCCTTCGTTATAATTCCTCCAAACTCATCGCGAAGCTTTTCAAAGTCTTCGACGCTCATTTCCGAGTGAACCTGAATGTATTCGGCTTTGCAGCCATCGATTATCTCCATCCACTCCTCAAACGTTTTTGCCGTTGAAACAGCAAACACGGGAATGCTTGCGTGTGAAATTATCTGCCTTGCAGTGTCAAGGCTGACGGCTCGCTTCGACTTCGCCCTGACAACGACTCCAGTAGCGTCAGCAACCTCAACGACTTCAAGCTCCTCAACGCTTCTTATTCCGCACACCTTGACGAACATCTTTATCTCAGCCCCGCTCCGAGCTACAGTCTCCCCCTGCACATGTCCACGAAGTTCTTCACTATTCTCAGCCCATCTCCGCTCTCGAATTCCGTCAAAACGCTCTCCGGGTGGAACTGTACGCCCTCGATCTGCCTGCTCTTGTGTCTTATCCCCATAACGATGCCATCGTCGGAAATTGCTGACAGTTCAAAGCCCTTTGGCACCTCGAGAACTGCAAGGGAGTGATACCTGCCGGCTTTTAGCGGATTTCTAACCCCCTCGAAAATTGTTTTTCCATCGTGCTTCACAATTGAAGCCTTACCGTGTACGGGCTTGACCCTTCCAACCTTTCCGCCGAAGACGTGAGCTATGAGCTGATGACCAAGGCAAACGCCGAGGGTAGGTACATCGACCTCCTCGACGATTTCAGGACAGTTACCGATGTCTCTCCTATTCTCCGGAGAGCCAGGGCCAGGAGAGATGATTATCCCGTCTGGGTCTATCCTCTTCACCTCATCAACGCTGACTGTGTTGGGAACCACTTTAACACGATCAAATATAGACGCATATTCAGCCAAATTCCACACGAATGAGTCTCGATTATCGATGAGTAGAATCATCTTACCACCCCGAAAGCTTTCATAACGGCAGCCATCTTCTTCTCCGTCTCGTAAAACTCCTTCTCCGGCTTCGAATCGGCAACAATGCCTGCTCCAGCCCTAACCCTGCAAACCTTGTCGATTTCAACCATCCTGATGGCTATAGCCATGTCAGCGCAACCGTTGATGGAGAAGTAACCGACGCTGCCGCCGTACACTCTTCGCCTCGATTTCTCGAGCTCGTCGATGATCTCCATTGCCCTTATCTTCGGCGCTCCAGTAAGAGTGCCGGCAGGAAAAGCTGCATCCATTGCATCAAACATTGTCATGTCGTCTGCAAGCTCTCCCTCGACCTCACTCTCTATGTGCTGCACGTGGCTGTACTTCACCACGTCGAAGAACCTTGTCACCCTCACGCTTCCCGGCTTTGAAACCCTCCTGACGTCGTTTCTTGCCAGATCTACAAGCATTACGTGCTCGGCTCTCTCCTTCTCGTCCGCAAGAAGCTTTGCTGCAATCTCTGCATCTTCTTCATCGCTGCTTCCACGTGGAGCCGTTCCAGCAATGGGGTTTATTTTCACGATGTTGTTTTCTACGGAAGCCATAGTTTCCGGAGAGGCTCCAACGACAGCCTTTCCAACCTTATCAAACTCCAGCAGGAACATATATGGGCTCGGATTGATCTCTCTCAGCTTCCTGTATATCTGAAAAGCTGAGTAGTCTGTCTCAATGCAGTACTCCCTCGAAAGCACTATTTGGAACGCATCTCCCGCAAAGATATACTCCTTCGCCCTCTCCACCATTTCCATGAACTCTTCCTTTTCCGCGTCGCATCCTTTAATGCTGCTTCCACCATCTTCATCTTCGATTCTTGTCCTTCTCGCCTTCCCTACGACTCTTTCAGCGTACTTCTCCTCTTCTCTTGAGCTGTTCAGAGAAAGGAAGTAGAAATTCCCGGCTATATGGTCGTAAACGAAAACCCTGCTGTAGTAGCCGTAAACCGAAGGCTCTTCTATCTCACCACCTATAAGCGTGTGAATCGAATCATAGGCTGTGTATCCAACAAACCCTCCGGAGAACTTCGTTCCTCCTGTTTCTCCATCGAAGAATGGTTTGAGAGCCTGGAACGGGTTTCTTTCCTTCGACACCTTCTTTCCATCAACTCTTGTGTCCTCGCAAACTTCAACAACGTATTTGGGGCTGGAAGAGATAAAGGTAAACCTTGCTCTGTGCTCGTGCTTCGTCAGACTTTCAAGGATGAACGGCATCGCCTCGTCTCTAAGCACGTTGTAGAGCTTGAGAGGATCCACGTAGCTCAGCTTTTTAATAAGAACGCTCATATCTGTCTGAGCTCCTCGAGTTTTCTCAAAGCCATGCCATCCTCAATGGCATTTCTTGCGATCTCAACGCCTTCTCTGAAATCACTGGCTATGCCTGCGGTGTACAGCGCTGCTGACGCATTGACCAGTATGAAGTTCGTGTCGTCGTTTTTAGCTCCGCTGAAGACCTTCTTTATCCGCTCCGCGCTCTCATCTGCGCCATTGCATGGGTGTATGTCCACTGGCTCGATTCCAAAATCTTCAGGAGTTACCGTGTAGAATTCGACTTCTCTGCCCACCTCCGCAACCATCGTCTCGCCTTTCGGACTGACTTCGTCCATTCCGCCATACACAACGAGAGCCTTTCTTATTCCGAGAAGTTTCAAAGCGTGTGCGACTTTTGGAAGTAGGGATGCGGAATTTACGCCGAGGAGCTGATACTCTGGCTGAGCGGGATTTGCGAGGGGACCGAGAATGTTAAAGATCGTTTTTATGCCAAGCTGCTTCCTTACTGGCATTATTTTCTTCAGCGCCGGGTGGTATAGAGGGGCAAAGAGGAATGCGAAGTTCTTTTCCTCTATACTTTTCTTCGCTTCCTCGGGTGTAAGCTCCAGTCTGATCCCGAAGGCCTGCAGAACGTTTGCAGAGCCGCTCTTAGACGTTATGGACACATTTCCGTGCTTCGCCACCTTGGTGAAGCATGACAGCAGAATTGCTACTGCCGTGCTCACGTTGATGGTATTGCTTCCATCTCCTCCAGTTCCGCACGTATCTGCGACACTTCCAGCCTCGATTTTGATAGCGTTGTCCCTCATGGCCTTAGCGAAGCCTGCAATCTCTTCAGGAGTGTATCCCTTCGTCTGAAGGGCTGCAAGAATTGCCGCAATTCTGATCTCGCTCTCGTTGAGCATTTCGTTGAAAAGTGCATAAGCTTCATCGAAGCTGAGATCATTTTGCTCGATTATCTGGTTTAAAGCGCTCATATTCTCGCCTCCACAAAAACCCTCACAATCTTTTCAGGGTCTTCGGCCCGCATGAAAGCAGTTCCAATGAGAACCGCGTTGGTGTACTGCAGAGCTTTGCGCAAATCATCTATACTCGAAATTCCGCTCTCGCTAACCTTCAAAAACCCATCCGGGATGAGGGGAGCAATTTTCTCAGTAACTGTTACGTTTCCATCGTCAAGCTCAAGCTTTGCGATGTCCCTGTTGTTTATCCCAATCATCGCCCTCCTCGCTTCCAGAGCGAATTCAAGCTCGTCTTCGCTGTGAACTTCGATTAGTGCATCCAGGCCGTGTTCCGCTGCGAAGTCTGCAAATTCAGGAATGTCGTCCCTGAGGATGCGGGCGATTAGGAGAACTGCTGAACCGCCTGCCTGGGCAGTCCTCTCCACATCCTCCTTACTCGTTATGAAATCCTTTCTCAACACGGGAAGCTCCGTGGAGCTGCAAATTTTCTTGAAAACTTCAAAACTCCCCTTGAAGTTCTTCGATTCCGTTATGTAAGATATGCCAACGGCTCCCGCTCTCTCGTACGCACGCAGGATGTCGATTTCATTCCTGCCTCTCAGCAAATCGCCGTGTTTCGGCGAATGAACCTTAACTTCTGCAATTACCGGATTTTTCTCGCACTTTTTTATCGCCCTGCTCAGCATGCCGACCATTCGCTTCACCTGAGATTATTCCCAATCTGTGGGAATGAGCACTCAGAGTGTATTTAAACATTTTTGTTGAGATAAGTCATATATATCTCAGCAAAATTAAATGAGCATTATATAGCAATAATATAAATGAAATACAACAATCCGCCAGCCATCAGGTGAGCCGTCGTCAGCAACAACCCAGCCCTGCAGCCTTTAAACCTGGTACATGCACATACAAAACCTTTAATACATCTGTAAATAAACAAATACCAATGGCGCTTGGTTTTGTCCTTATAAAAGTGTCCCCAATGCGGGAGAAAGAAGTGTATGAGAAGCTTGCGTCACTCAAAGAGGTTGAGGAACTCTACCCCCTTTTCGGCGAGTACGACCTCATAGCGAAGGTTGTTGTTAAGGACTTTGAGGAACTAAGCGATGTTGTCGTGAACAAAATCAGAACTATTAAGGGCGTTATTGAAACAAAGACCCTTACGGGAGCAAAATTCTAAGTGAATTGATAGATAAGAAATCCCGTACTGCGGGTGGATAATAATGGAAGAAAACGAGAAAGGTAAAACGAGTCGGCAGAGAGGTCTGCAGATAATTGCCAGGAACGAAGTAGGTGTCCTCAGGGATATAACAGCTATTGTCGCAGAAAAGGGAGGTAACATAACGTACGCCCAGACATTTATAATTCGATACGGAGAGTACGCCGGAAATGCTTTAATTTACTTCGAGATTGAGGGTGGCGAGTTCGAGAAGATTCTCGAAGAGGTCAAAAAGTTGCCAACAGTTATAGAAGCTGCAGAAGAACCGACATTCGAAGACATCTTTGGAAAAAGAGTCATAATCTTTGGCGGTGGAGCTCTCGTCTCTCAGGTTGCACTCGGAGCCATAAGCGAAGCGGACAGGCACAACCTCAGAGGAGAGCGCATCAGTGTAGATACTATGCCAATAGTTGGTGAAGAGGAGCTTGCCGGAGCTGTCAAAGCAGTAGCGAGGCTCCACAGGGCAGGAGTCCTTGTGCTTGCAGGTGGTATAATGGGTGGAAAGATAACCGAAGAAGTCAAAAAGCTCCGCAAGTACGGCATACCCGTTATCTCGCTGAACATGTTTGGAAGCGTGCCAAGCGTTGCCGATCTGGTCGTCAGCGATCCCGTTATGGCCGGAACTCTTGCAGTCATGGAGATTTCAGAAAAAGCCCGTTTTGACATCGACAGAGTTAGGGGCAGGAGAATTTAATCTTAAATTTGAAGAAAATAACGTCAGGGAAACACTTTTGGCATAACGTATTTGTGCGTGCCCTCGACAACCTCTACTCCGGCCTTTTCTTTTATCAAATTCACCACGTCGTCCTTATACGCGCACATCAGCGTTATACAAGTTCCTACATGGATAACGTCAGCAGTCTCCTTCAAAGCTGCGAGCTGCATCTTCAAAAGTCCAAGACTTGCCGGTACTCTTGTACCGGGGCACTCTCCACAATCTGCAATTCCGACGATTGTCGCATCTTCACCCTTGTACCTCTCAAACTCCCCCTCCTTTCTCATCATTGCAACGAGGCACTTTGCATCTCCAGGACAAAGGTTCTGCTGTCGGAGTTTCCTGCATGCGACAACAACAATCCGTTTGGCCATGAGAACATACTGCACATACCTATAATATAAGAGTTTCTAAAATAAATTAACGGCCAAAATATTTAAATTAAAATTTATTTTAATTTACTAAAAAAGTAAAAAAGATCATTCTTTCTTACCAACAGCCCTTTCGAGAAACCTCACGACTTCTTCCATCTCTCCACTGTCTTCAAAGTAAAGCGTTTTCACAGAGAAAAGAGACTTCTTCCTGAGTTTCAACCTTATTACTTTGTTCGTCTTGTCCACCTCAAAATCCTCAATGTCCTCAAGCTTTGTCCTGAATGGCTTGTAGCGAATCTCGCCATTTATGTAGTAGTATCTCTCCTTTCCAAGCATTATAATTGCGTACAGGAATATGACGAGAATAAAACTTGTAAGGGCGATAATGCCTTTCTTCGGGCTTAAGCCGGTTGAGATTCTGTAGGCAATCGTTGCAAGGGCAACAACTAAAAGGCAGCTACAATAAATCAGCCACTTACGCCTCGCAACGGGATTGTTTACCGCCCTGTACATCCACATCATGTCCCGTACCTCCAGTCCGTCAGATACTTGATCTGCTCCTCGGTTAGCCTGTCTATTTCCACACCCATACTCTCGAGCTTAAATCTTGCAACAATTCTGTCCAGCTCGTCTGGCAACCTGTAAACCTTGTTCTCCAGTTTGTCTGCATTTTCAGCGATGTATTTCGCAGCCAAGGCTTGGTCGGAGAAGCTCATGTCCATAACCTCGATGGGGTGGCCGTCTGCTGCAACGAGGTTTACAAGCCTGCCCTCTGCAAGCAGGTAGAGCTTTTTGTCTCCCAAGTCGTATTCAACGACGTTGTCTCTCATCTCCCTCTTACCTCTGCTCATGTTCTCCAGCTCTGGAATTGCTATCTCGACGTTGAAGTGGCCGGCGTTTGCAAGAACAGCTCCGTCCTTCATCAGCTCCAAGTGTTCCTTTCTTATAACGTCCCTGTTGCCCGTGGCGGTTATGAAGATGTCTCCAATCCTTGCTGCCTTCTCCATGGGCATCACGTCAAATCCGTCCATCAGCGCTTCGAGTGCCCTTATTTCATCCACTTCCGTAACAACGACCTTAGCTCCCATGCCTCTCGCTCTCATTGCTATGCCCCTGCCACACCAGCCGTAACCAGCAACGACGATTGTTTTGCCAGCAAGGAGCATGTTTGTAGCCCTAAGTATGCCGTCTATCGCCGACTGGCCCGTACCATAGCGATTGTCGAAGAGGTATTTCGTGTACGCATCGTTTACGGCTATGACGGGAAATGCAAGAACGCCCTCCCTCTCCATTGCTTTCAGCCTTATTACTCCAGTCGTCGTTTCCTCGCTCGCCCCAATAACCTTCTGCTTGCGGGAGTGAAGCAGGAAGATCAAGTCAGCTCCATCATCAATCACGATGTCGGGCCTCGTGTCTGCAACCGCTTCGAGGGCTTTATAGTATTCCTCGTTTGACATTCCGCGCTTTGCAAAGCACGCGATCCCCAAGTCACGCAAAGCGTCGGCAACATCATCCTGTGTGCTCATGGGGTTGCAGCCTGTGATGGCTACTTCTGCCCCAGCATCTCTGAGAGTTAAAACAAGAACAGCAGTCTTGGCCTCTACGTGAAGTGCCATTCCGATTTTGTAGCCTTCGAGGGGTTTCTCTTTGCGGAATTCCTCCCTTATTCTGCCAAGAACCTTCATGTGTTTTTCTGCCCACTGTATTTTTCTCAAGCCTTTTTCCATGCCGGGCAATGGAACTCCAATTTTAAAACATTTGCCTATCTATGCAGCCACCATTGGGATTGATAAATAGAGGTTGAAATTTTCCGCATTTAAGAAGTATGTGATCTGGATACCAGAATGAAAACGTAAGATTTAAATGTTGATGAAGGTTCAAGCGTGTCCAAATGATACAAGCTGAAGAGATATCGAAGTCCTTCAACGGCAAAACAGCAGTTGATTCGCTGAGCTTTGAAGTTGGGGAGGGCGATATTTTCGGGCTTCTCGGCCCAAATGGAGCTGGCAAAACCACTACGCTTCGAATGCTCATCGGGATTCTCAGGCCGGACAGAGGGAAAATCAGAATTCTCGGGCAAAATCCTTCCAAAGTACGAAGCAGAATAGGGTATTTGCCGGAAGAAAGGGGGCTCTACCGAAAGCTGAAGGTTATAGACATGCTGTGCTATCTTGCATCTCTGAAAGGGCTTGATGCGGTAAAAGCAAGAAGAAATGCTGAGTACTGGCTGGAAAGGTTTTGAACTCCTTAAAGTCTCTGAAAATAGAGTTGAAGAGCTCTCGAAGGGCATGCAGCAGAAAGTTCAGATAATTGCAGCCCTCATCCACAATCCGGATGTCCTCATCCTTGACGACCATTTTCCGGGCTTGATGCTGTAAACATCGATGTACTGAAACGTCTGCTGAGGGAACTCGAAGATAAGGCAATAGTGCTCTCAACCCACATGCTCAATCTTGCAGAAGAACTCTGCGACAAAGTTCTGCTTCTGAACAAAGGAAAAGCTGTTGCATACGGTAGCATGGACGAAATAAAGGCTGAGTTTACTGAGAAAAGGATTATTGTGGAGTACAAAGGTTCTTTCCCCTCCCACTCCTTTGAAGTTGTTGATTCCGGCAAGGGCTACGTTGAGCTGGCCGGGGAGATCGAAGAAATCATGGCAAGGTTGATTGAAGAAAGAGTTAGAATCAGAGCTTTCAGGATTAAAGAACCGAGCCTTGAAGAAATCTTCCTGAAGAAGGTGAGAGAATGTCAGTTTTAGTCATAGCCAAACACGAGCTTTTAGCAAACGCAAAGAGAAAAGAATTCGTACTTATTACTCTTGCATTTCCACTCTTCATACTGATAGTATTCTCGTCAAGCATGGGAGTTATCCTTTCAACTTTCGGAGATGTTAAAGCCGGTTTTGTGGATAAGAGCGGGTTGCTTTCTTCGGATGAGATAGGCGAGATGGATAAAATAGTTGAGAGTGTCAATGCCGGCGACATTTCAAAAAAGTCGTTCAAAGTAATCCTTGTGAGATACTCGTCCGAAGAAAAAGCCAGAGAAGACCTTATCAAAGGCCGGATAGATGGATACTACGTCATAGACGAAAACTACATCGATAACGGGAAAATAACCGGATACACAAAGAAGGCATCTCCGCACCCCGCAAGAATTCTCGAGAAAAAGCTTGTTAAAGCTATGCTTGCAGGTAAGGTTGATGATAGAGTTGTAAAGAGAGTTGTCGAGGGTTCGAATTATGAAGAGTACAAAGTGGGAGCTAAAGGAGAAGTTGAGGAAAGAAACTTTATGAGTTTCATAATACCCGTTGGCTTCGCCGTTCTTCTTCTGACATCGATCCTGACATCCTCAAGCTACCTTTTACAGGGAATTGCAGAGGAAAAGGAGAGCAGGATAATGGAAATTCTGCTATCGTCTGTAACTGCAGAAGAGTTGCTTTTTGGCAAGCTCCTCGGTCTGGGCTTGCTGGGACTGATGCAGATTTCCCTCTGGATTGCAATAGCATTCCCGCTTGCTGCAAGCTTTGCCATACTCTCTCCTTCCGTCTTTGTTATTGCTTTGGCGTATTTTATTCTCGGTTATGCATTCTACGCATCTCTGATTTCCTGCATAGCTGCCATTTCTCCAACTCTGAAGGATGCGCAGCAGATGCTCGGCTTTGTTATCCTTCCTCTAATCTTCTCGATGATGTTTGGTGAAATAGCTGCCGTGAATCCTTCATCTCCAATTTCTATGCTGCTTTCGTATTTGCCGTTCACGTCTCCAATCGAGATGCCCTTACGCTTTGCCGTCGGCCAGGTTGAGGGCTATGAAATCATCATTAGCGTGCTGACACTCGTTGCGTCAGCGTTTATCACCGTAAGAATTGCTTCAAAACTTTTCGGGCTTTTCGCCCTTTCCTATACGAAACCAAAGATTGGGGATGTTTTGAAGTCTTTAAGGTCATCTGGAACTAGCCAATAAAAGATAAAATTACAAAAGTCCCGAAAACCACTCCTTCAGCATCTCGAACTGCTGGTGGGTGTTGACGATATCTGTCTCCATGGGACTCTTGAAGAAGAAGCTTAGCTCCTTGATTACGCCGTAGAGTCCCTTCTTCTTTGCAACGAGCAGGAATCTTGCGATGTCGAGGATCAGCGGAGCTGCAACGATCGCATCGATGGCGTCCCAGATGAAGTAGAATTTCATCTTCGTGCCGAGGAAGCCCTTGAAGTGTATGAAGTCGAAGGCAGTCTTGTTGTCAACGAGGCTCGGGAAGTAGTTGATCTCGGTTATGCTGTACGGCGAGTAGCCGAGTACCTTTTCGAGTACCTTGTCCTTGCTGACGACCTTACTCTCCTTGTTGTCTCTGTGGCTGAGCACCTTGCCGTCCAGATCGCCAAGAATGTTGTAGCTCATCCAGCCTATAACCTCGAGGTTGCGGTAAAGGAACATCGGCGCGAGCGTTGTTTTAACAAGGGTCTCGCCCGTCTTGCCGTCGTTGCCAGCATGCGGTACCTTCTTTTCGATGGCGAGCTGCTTCAACGCAGGAATGTTGGAACCAACGCTCGGCGTGAAGTTTCCGTACGGCAGGCCGAGCTTCAAAGCTGCGTACGCGTAGAGCATGCTTGCCGTTGCATACTCCTTTGCGTCATCGTCGAGCATCCTCTCAAAGCCGTCGATGCTTCCGTGGTACTCCTCGCTGTACTTTGGCACCGGTTCTGTTGAAGCAGTGTTTATTACGACTGTCTCGTCGTCGGCAAACTTCTTCATGTCCTCCGTCAGCCTGTCTGCAATCTCCCTGAGTGTAAGTCCTTCCTGCTCGAGGGTCTCAATTTTTCCGAGTTCCTCAATGCCGCTTCCGCAGTTTAAAGCTGTGCCCTTCGCAGCTTTTACACCCTCGAGGTAGTCCCTTACCTCTTCGAGAATGTGCCTCTCAAAGTGTCTGTTCTGCTCCCAGTGGTCAAGCGAGGCTGCGTAGGCGTTGTCCATTGGTCTGACGTCGTGGCCACCGAATTCAAAGCTGAGGGGGGCATATTTATCAATGCCACTGAAGAACGGGAGTTCTGAAACAAGACCAACCTTATCGATGATATTCTTCTCAAGAGCTTTACCTCCGACCATTGCCGTGGTTGAAACTATACCGTATGCCCCAATAAGCCACACCTTCATGAGTATCGCCTCCAGCGAGTTTTTTGATTATAAAACTCTATCTTCCAGTGTAATAAAGCAACGCGATGTCTGCTTGGAGCTGTTCCGTTAGGAGGACTTAAAAATTTTCCCCTTTACCACTCAATCCTATATAATTTACAATTGACGAAATCAGATTCGATAATCCGATAAATTTATAAAGAGACACGTATTAAGCCGGACATGGATTCTGCTGCCAAAGCTCTCGCAGATAAAATTAGTGGGGAGGTCGTTTTTGCCGAAAATCCAGGCAAAACTCTCAAGAAGTGGAGACTGATTTTCGAGGTCTCCCAGAAAGAGCTTGCCGCGAAGCTTAACGTTTCTCCTTCAGTGATAAGTGACTACGAGGGTGACAGGAGGAAGTCGCCCGGCATCGCCTTCGTCAGGAAGATAATAGAAGCCCTTCTGGATATAGATAGAGAGAGAGGCTACAGAACTGTTTCCAAGTACAGAGACCTCATTGACGGATTTCAGATAGACGTGATACTCGACATGAAGGAGTACGACGAGCCTGTCATTTCGTCGAAGTTCAGGGACATAATCGACGGAGAAGACGTTACAAACTACGAAAAGCTCGTGAACGGCCATACAATCGTTGACAGCCTGAAAGCAATTGTCAGTCTCAATTCATACGACTTTTACAGACTTTACGGATTCACAACGGAGAGAGCACTTATATTCACCAAGGTTTCCACCGGCAGGTCGCCGATGGTGGCGGTTAGAGTTGCAAATCTAAAGCCCGCAGTAGTGGTGCTTCACAGCCTTAAGGCCAGCCAGGTTGACAAGATTGCCGCAAAAATAGCGGATATTGAGAAGATACACCTGATTGCCACGGAAATGCCCGTGGAAGATATGGTAAAGGCTCTGAGGAGATACGTGAGGTGACGGTTGTGGGAGTCGGTATAGTCTCATACGGAACGTACATTCCAAAGTACAGGATCAAGGCTGAGGAAATCGCGAGGATATGGGGCGAAGACGGCGAAGTTATCTCCAAGGGTCTTGGAATCCAGCAGAAGTCAATCCCTTACCTTGACGAAGACACTGCAACTATTGCCGTTGAGGCTGCGAGGGAGGCCGTTGGCAGAGCTGGAATAGATGCGAGCGAGATTGGAGCTGTTTACGTCGGCTCCGAAAGTCACCCCTACGTCGTCAAGCCCACGGCAACAATCGTTGGTGAAGCTCTCGGAATTGGTAATGAATACTTCGCTGCCGATTTGGAATTTGCGTGCAAGGCAGGAACTGCAGGCGTGCAAATCTGCATGGCGATGGTTAAGGCAGGAATGGTTAACTACGGCCTTGCAATCGGAGCTGACACGAGTCAGGGTGCCCCGGGCGACCCGCTGGAGTACTCTGCCTCAGCCGGCGGGGCAGCGTACATCGTTGGCGGGAAGAATGTTATAGCCGAGATTGAGGCTACCTGCTCCTTCACATCAGACACGCCCGACTTCTGGAGGAGAGAGGGGCAGCCCTACCCGAGCCACGGTGGGAGGTTTACTGGCTTACCCGCTTACTTCAGACACGTAACTTCAGCGGCGAAGATGATAATGGAGAGAACCGGGCTGAAACCGTCTGATTTCAAGTATGTGGTTCTCCACCAGCCAAACGGCAAGTTTCCAACAAGGGCGGCAAAGATGCTGGGATTCAGCAATGAGCAGGTAAAGCAGGGGCTTGTGGTGCCGTACATAGGCAACACGTACTCCGGTTCGTCACTTCTCGGCCTCGCAGCAGTTCTTGATGTTGTAAAGCCCGATGAGCGCATTTTGCTCGTTTCCTTTGGTTCAGGAGCTGGAAGCGATGCGTTCGTTATCAGAGCAACGGACGCGATAGAAAGTATCGAAAGAACGCCGCAGGTTTGGGACAAGATAAAGAGCGGTGTTTACGTTGACTACGGGCTCTACCTCAAACTCAGGAAGAAGATCAAGGTGAGATAACGCAGGAGGTGCTTCAATGAGGAAGGTCGCGATTATAGGCGTTGGCCAGAGCAAGTTCGGCGAGCTCTGGGATTCAAGCTTTAGAGACATAGTTCTTTCAGCCGGAATTGAAGCTCTTGAAGATGCCGGACTCGAAGGCAAGGAAATCGAGGCAATGTTTGTTGGCAACATGAGCGGCGGCAGATATCTTGCTCAGGAGCACATTGCAGCATTGATAGCAGACTACGCAGGTTTAGCAGAGTTACACATTCCATCGACGCGTGTTGAAGCTGCGGACGCAAGCGGAGGATTGGCGTTGAGACAGGCGTACATGGCAGTTGCTTCTGGCATGCACGACATAGTGATTGCCGCGGGAGCGGAGAAGGTTACAGATGTGGGTAGCGAGGCAGCAATGGAAATCCTCGCTTCCGCTGCAGACAGGGAATGGGAGGTTTTCGCTGGCGCGACCCTTGCTTCCCTCTATGCGATGATTGCAAGGCTGCACATGGAGGAGTTCGGTACGAAGCCCGAAGATTTAGCTATGGTCAGTGTAAAGAACCACAAGAATGCGACGCTGAATCCAAAGGCCCAGTTCAGAAGGGAAATCAGCCTTGAAGTTGCTCTGAACTCCCCATATGTTGCCGAGCCTTTGCGCCTCTTCGACTGTGCACCGCTTTCAGATGGAGCAGCAGCGGTAATCCTCGCGAGTGAGGAGGTCGCAAAGAAGTACACTGACACACCCGTCTATATCTCTGCATGCTGCCAGGCCAGCGACTACATAGCTTTGCACAACAGGAAGGACTTGCTGACAATGCAGGCTGTTGTGCATGCAGCAAAGCAGGCTTACAAGCAGGCAGGAATCGAGGCGAAGGATATCGATGTTGCGGAAGTCCACGACTCCTTCACGATTGCCGAGATTCTTGCGTACGAGGATCTGGGCTTTGCCAAGAAGGGTGAAGGGGCAAAGCTGATACGGGAAGGCGTAACGAGTCTCGACGGAGACATTCCCGTCAATCCATCTGGTGGGCTCAAGGCATGTGGGCATGCTGTTGGAGCGACTGGCATAAGGCAGGCTGTCGAGATAACGCTTCAGTTGAGAGGAGAAGCAGACAAGAGACAGGTTGACGCTGAACGCGGTCTTGCGTTAAACGTTGGCGGAACCGGCGCTACAGCAGTTGTTACGATTTTCACGAGGTGATAGGATGCTTCCGCGCTTCTGGAGGAAGATAAAGTACAGGTACGATCTCGTTGGAACGAGGTGCGAGAACTGCGGGAACTACTACTACCCGCCCCGCAACCTCTGTCCGGTGTGCAGGAGAAAAAGCGAGATCAAGGAAGTGAAGCTCAGCGGCAAGGGAGAGGTTGTAAGCTACACCGTCGTTCACGATGCTCCTGAAGACCTCAAAGCTCAGAAGCCCTACATCATAGCTCTCATAAAACTCGAGGAGGGACCACTCATAACTGCCCAACTCGTTTGCGAACCGGATGAAGTGAAAATAGGGATGAAGGTCAGAAAAGCCTTCAGGAAGTACGGCGAGGAGAGCGAAGCGGGCATTATCTACTACGGAACGAAGTTTGTGCCGGACGAGTAATCGAGAAAAGTTTAAAAGCGACTTTCTAAAGCCATGACCATGGCTCGCAGGAAGAAGCCGCAGAAGAAGATCGAGGTTGACAGATTCAGGTGTGCCTATTGCGGAGCGTGCGTTGCGGTCTGCAAGTTTAACGCTAACGAGCTCGTAGAGACTTTCCTCGTAATAGACGAGGAGGAATGCACCCTCTGCATGAGCTGCATCAAAGCGTGCCCGATGCGTGCCCTCGCAGTTAAGGAGGTTGCGTAATGTACGACGTCGTTGTAATTGGCGCAGGGCCAGGGGGCAGCATTGCAGCAAAGACTGCAGCGGAAAAAGGTCTCAGCGTTCTTCTTGTCGAGAAAAGGCAGGAAATCGGCACTCCTGTGAGGTGTGCGGAGGGCGTCAGCAAGGAGGCAATTGCGAGGTTTGTAGATATAGACAAAAAATGGATTGCTGCTGAGGTCGTTGGAGCGAGAATATACTCTCCCGACGGGACAGAAATAGTAATGGCGGAGGAGATGGCAGGAAATGAAGTTGGTTATGTTCTCGAAAGAAAAGTCTTCGACCGCCATCTTGCAAGGCTCGCTGCAAAGGCAGGAGCAGACGTAATAGTCAAAACAACAGCTACGGGGATAAAGAGAAAAGAAGACGGAACCGTAGAAGTCTCTCTTCGCAGAATGGGTGAGGAGTACAGCGTTGATACAAAAATAGTCATTGGTGCAGACGGAGTCGAAAGCAGGGTTGGGAAGTGGGCTGGAATCGACACAACGCTGAAGCTCAGCGAGATAGAGAGCTGCGTCCAGTACCTCATGACTGGTATAGACTTCGACCCAGAATACTGTTACTTCTGGCTGGGCAACGAGATTGCTCCCGGCGGATACATCTGGTTGTTCCCCAAGGGCGAGGATGCTGCAAATGTGGGCATAGGAGTTCTGCCGTCACTCGCCAAGAAGAGCCCGAAGGAGTATCTCGACAGCTTCATTAAGGAGCACTTTGATGGTGGAGAGATTGTAGAGGTTGTTGCGGGCGGTGTGCCTGTTAAAGGGCCTGTTGAAACGGCAGTTGCAGATAATGTGATGCTCGTCGGCGATGCTGCACGACATGCTGATCCAATAACAGGCGGAGGTATAGCGAATGCTATGAGAGGTGGCTACTTCGCCGGCTGCGTTGCTGCTGAAGCAGTTGAGAAAGGTGATTACTCCGCAAAGTTCCTCAGGAAATACGACGAGCTCTGGAAGAACGACTTCGGAAAGACTCTTCACAGAAATAAGATACTTCAGCAGAAGCTTCTCAAGATGGATGACAAGACCCTCAACAAGCTTGCAAAGAGCATTGCCGGCTGCAACCTGAAGGAAATGAGCGTCCGCAAGATAGTAATGGAGCTCATCAAGCACAACCCGCGCCTTCTGTGGGATATTAAAGGTTTATTCGTTTAATTTTTCGCTAATTTTCTCTTTGGAAGTTTAAAAGTTCTATTCCTGTTATTTCCAGAATTATTTGGTTTGATGTCCGTACCCTCACAATTACAGCTTCGTAAATTTTAAATTATTAATAACTAAATTTTAACTATATGCTATCTTAGGATTATTATTGTGATATATTACTAAACCATAAAATAAATATTGCAGTTTGTTCAGCTATCGCACATGACGTACCTGTGGAGGGCAACAAAAGAGTTGGTAGCCATCTTAGTAGTGGCATGCATTGTTTCCCTTCTCGCCATACCCGCCGCTTTTGTAAGTCTCCTCACAGCAGGCGGCGTGGTAACATACTTGGTTGGTGGTGCTGGAGTGGCAACCGCCACCGTGAGAACCGACGTTATCCTCGTGACTGTTGTATGTATAGCAGCCATTGCCGTGTCGGTATATGCCTTCAAAAGATAATTTTTTATTTTTTATTTAAATACAAGATCAAGCAGTTACTTTTTGACCTTTCTTCTCAACTGTCTCCTTAATCTTGATTATTCCTATAGTCACACCATATATCCCCAAGATGACTTCAATAGCCCAGACGAGTTTATTAGGCTCGTAAAAGTGGATCAAAGCGCCCTGGGCAAGCACTGCAAGTACAGTCACAACGAGTGTAAATCCCACCAGCACGGAAAATCCTAAAATCTCCGCTACATCTCTGGCGTACATTATCATTATTGTTACTCTGACCGTAATATAATAGTTTCGAACCCGCTTAATCCAACCATTCTACAAACCACAAATATCTTAAACACAGTTCAAAAATAGAATCAAGCTCAAGAACTTTAAAGAGCCGGGGTTGCAGAGAGGTACTGCGCCGGCCTTGAGAGCCGGTGCCCGCAAGGGCTCCTGGGTTCAAATCCCAGCCCCGGCGTCCTATGACTAATTACACACAAAACCTCAACGTCCTCCCCAAACAAGACAGCTCGAAGGATTCTTTCCGTGAAACCGCTGATGTTGTCGGTTCTCTCATGTAATTCGTCGATTAAGTCTTGCGACCAAGTGAGGTAGATACGAGGCTTTTTCCGGCTTTGCTCCTTTTTCCTCCATTTTTTAGATGGTGTACGTACACGTACGTACACGTCATCAGGCATAAAGTTAGGGTTTCATTATCAGTATTTAAGGATGGGTAAAAGAGGTCAGGAGTGAAAGGTTTCCATAGGATTCCAACGGATAAATATTAAACTCGAATGTTTAAATTTTCACTTTCACAACAGCCGAAACCGGTATTAGTGTTGAAATTGCATAACGGTCATGGAGGTTAAAATTCCAAAAGAAACCTTAGAAGAACTTATTATTGAGGCTGTTCGGTGGAAGATTCGGCAGATTCACGCTCAAGACTCCTCAAATAGAGAATATAATCTCTTACAGCCTCTCTAACAAACTCCGGAACAGAAACATAGCCAAGTTCCGGATGTTCGTCTATAATTCTCTCTATTTCCCTAATAAGCTCCTCTGGTAGCCGGATACTAACGGTTTCTTGCTTTCTGTCTCCTCTCTTCTTAGGCATAGCGACATCTATGCCACCTTGCTTTTATATGGCTTTCTAAAAAGTCATGATAAGGGCGTAACCTTTAAATTTCTTATGCGATATCTATATCGCAATGACGGCCAAAGGTGTTTTGGTCGAAATTCCTAAAGTGATGGCAGAGAAGGCCAGAGTTCTCGGAAGGAAGTTTGGATATAACAGCCTTACAGAATTCGTCAAGGATTCTGTTAGAAGAAGGTTGGAGGAGTTAGAAGATAAAGCAAAAGCCGAAATGGAGGGCTGAGCCATGATGCTGTTTAGAGATTTCGGGTTAAGCAGAGAAGACGAAATCGACGTTATAGCCGATGCAGTGAAGCTTTTGCGTAGAGAAATCACTCCTGAAGAATTCATCGAAAAAGCAATCGCAAGCACGCCGATAAAGGCACTCTGTTATGGAGTAACCTATCACTACGCATTGACGAAAAACGTGCCGCTGATTTCAAAAATTAGCGACGAAGTCTTTGGCTTTCTCAGTGCCTACGACGAGAAAAAGGTTCGTGCAATTCTCGAAATCATAACGCCGGAGGATGCCGAATGATTCTCGGTGGTCTCTGGTGGGAGGACATTCTAAGGCTGGAGAAGGAAGGCAAGCTAATCGACTACGGCATCGAGGCTGACGGATACCACTACTGGGCAGAGGTGAGGCCGTAATGCAGCAGAGAAAGAAGAAGAGCAGGCGGAACATCTGCTGTCCGGAATGTGGAAGTCCGAAGGTCAGCAAGTCGTACAAAGTTCCAGGAAAGTGCTCATGCCATAATTGCAATGCAACGTTCTACCTGTATAAGGGAGTTCAGGAGGCCGGAGAATGATAACGTCAAACCTCCATTATCGCATTCATTTTTTTAAGAAAGCTGCCAGAGAGGCCGGTCTTAACGGGAAGCTCAAGATTACCGACATTGACAACGTCATAACGGTTAACGGCCGGATTAGGGCCGTCATGGAGTTCAAGGAGAAGGAACGCCATTTCACACTTTACGCTTTGCCGGAATTTCAGTATAAGACATTGAGGGAAACGGCCAACACACTAAACGCTGATTTGATTCTGCTGTTCTTCGACTTCGAGAAAGAGCAGTATTGGCTTTGCCATTACAAAGCCGGAAAAATCCCTGTCAAGGAAGCCAGATATACAAAGAACGGCTGGTTTGTCTTTTTCGGGAAGGGAGAAGGCAGATTCATGACGCATAATGAGCTGTTTCAGTATTTCGTTAAACTCCTGAAGGAGTGGAAGCATGAAGCCTAAAACCTTTGAGGAGAAGTTTGGGCAACAGCAGCCGACGGAAACAGTCTATCAGGTTATCGCATTCATCAAGGACGAAGGGAAGGCCAGAAGGCTCATGGAGAGAATAAGGAAGGCTGGATACTCTGTTATCATGGTCAGGTCTGAGGGTTGCCTATAGGGTGGTAAAAATGCCAAAGCTTCCCGCATGTGCAACCTGTAACATTCTCCTTGTCAGAGGCAGAGACAATAAGGGCAACATCATCAACGAATGCCCGAAGTGTGGAAAGAAATGGGGCAGCGAGATTGCAGACAACGAGGAGGGTATAATCTGGAAGCCCGTCAAAAAACAACCCTTCAAGCTAATGACTTACGTTGAGAGACACGAAGAACCCGGTAGGGTTGTTCTAAAGTACATCGAAGAAAGAAGGTATCCAGGTAACCACGTTGAAAGGAACGTTATCAGAGTAGATGAGATGCCCAGGGAGAAGGGACTAAAGAATGACATCGATGGAGAAGGACCCGAGATCAAGAGGATGCAGATAGTATGACTCGCTTATTTTTTGTCATACGAAATTCAATTTCTGCCGTACAAAATTCTGCTCGAGAGTGTCTCTTTGGAATTAATTATGACATAACATTATGTCATAAAAAAATCAAGAAGGAGGGTTTTTGATGGGATATTGTTCATACGAAAATGAATTTAGTATGACGAAAAGACGAGGACGTCCACGAAAGTATGGTGAAGAGACGACGAGGCTTACAATCTCACTTCCAAAGAGTTTGAAGTTAAAACTCGAAGAAGTTGCAGCAGATAATATGTCTGATTTCGTAGTTCAAGCCATCGAAGACAAGCTGGCAACAGTTGATGACGACTATGAACAGAAGCTCCTCAAGGAGATAGAGGAAACGAAAAAACACCTACAACACCTACAAAGACTCTACGAAGAAATCCAGCACCAGAAACTGATGGCTGTCAAGGAAGAGATAACATCAAGGCTCGACAGCCTGATGAACTCATATAGAATCTACGATTCTGAGAATGAACTTGACGAGAAGAAACTAAAGTACTACAAAGACATGCTGGAACTGAGGATTAGAGTCCTTGCCAACGATTTGAACAAGCCCGTTTCTGAAGTTTTGAAATACGTTAAGCAGCTTTATCCTGATGTGAAGATTCTGGAGGAGCTGGAATTATGACGATTCAAAAACTCATAGATTTTATCTGTCTCTACCGAACAGGAGAACTTTTAGGCCGTAGATTTTTCAAGAGGAGGAAGAGGAAGGTATGAAAGTTCCGGCCAGATTGACCATTAAACTTGCTGACATAATGGAACTTTTCAATCATAGGATACCGTACCAAAAGAAGGCAAAACTCCTCGAAACTTACGGTTTTGATTCGAAATTCCGCATAAACGCTGAAAACCTTGCGAAAGATAAACGGCTAAGAATGGCCATTTATCGCCGGTTACGTGAAGTTTTGTCTCAGGGAGAAATACGCTGAAACTGCCCGAAACTGACCCTTTTTTACTAACTTTATAAAAGAAGAGAATTCGGATTCTTGCATGTACATCTGCCCCTACTGTGGACGACAGTATCAGAAACGTGGAGCTTTTGCCAGACACATGAAGGAAAAGCACGGCGTTGAAAGACCGTTTGAGCATTTAACCGGTTCTGCCGGTTCTTCGCAGCCAGAGCCTTTCACGGTAAAACCACCTGAACTTTCTCAGCCGGCAGATAAGCCGGCCAAAGTTCCGGTTGCTGGTGAAAAGAAAAAGGAGGAGAGGAGGGAGAGGAGAATGGAGGGAGAAGAGGCTCGTTATGAGTGTGGAAACTGCGGTTTTAAGTTTTCGAAGAAATACAAGCACTGTCCGAACTGCGGAGCACGTTTTGATTGGTCGGCAGTTGAGGAAGAGTAAGGCTGACCATGACAGGCAAAACCCTAACAATCAACGACCTTATGAGAGTTCCTGTTGCACAGCCGGCCGGAGGAGTTATCAGAGTTCCGGCCGAGCCTGTGGAAGATGCCGGCGACATGGACTTACTAACTCTTCTGGAAAGACTCAATGGTTTCGTAAACAACCTGAATAGACTTGTTGAGAACTCAAAGGAACTCATCAGCAATCTTGCAGCCAACGCTGATAAGCTGATGCTTCCGCCTGGCATAGCCGACAAGCTCAGGATGTTTCAGGCTATAGGCAACATGGCCAACCAGCCTATCAGCAATTTACCAAGAAACGCAGGTCCATCAATAGACAAAAAGCAAATTCTTCAACTTTTAAACAGCCTGCCAATTCCGGATGACGCTTCCTGGAAAGAGGTAAAGGAGTTTGCTAACAAGATTTTGGGTGGTCAGGATGCTGGAGCTGATTCTGGGCAAAAAGAAGGTTAAGGATGTTATTGAGCCTGTCATCAGCTTTCTGAGGAAGGTAGAGGAGGAGTACGGAGATAAGACGCTTGTCGAGGTGATAAAGAATTTGGAGAAGGGGGGAGCGAAGAAATGAGGTTTTTGAGTGAATTTCTCCAGATAACGGATGACGGAACGCTGAGAATCCCGAAACGCATTCTGGAGAAGTACGGGATTAAGAAGGTGTTCATAGGCTCAGGAAATCCGGATAAGACGATTGAAGTATGATAGAGCTGACGAATAAACGATTTTGCATTTTCGGACTTCAGGGAAGTGGTAAAACAACGTTAGCCAAGTATATCCTTCGCCAGTTCGGAGATTCAGGGTGGGTTATTGATGTCCTTGATGAGTATGCAGGCTTCAACCGTTACGTTATGCAGGATAGAACAATAACCGGCAGAGATGAGCTTAACGCTGCCATTTCCTATATTCTTCAAAAGTTCCATCCAAAACTGTTAGTCATAGATGAGGCTAACCGCTATTGCCCACCTAAAAAGCCTCTGCCGGAAATGGTTAGTTATCTCAACGATTTCCACCGGCATGATAACGTTGCCATTGGATTCATAGCCAGAAGGCCGGCCCAACTCCACACGGATTTAGTAGAGCTGGCCCATTATCTTTTTATTTTCCGTTTAGTCGGCAAAAACGACAAAATCTATTTGGATTACCTTCACGCCGGCCTTAGCGAAGCCGTAGAGAGTCTGCCGCCTCATTCCTTCATTTTCTACAACAGGGAAACCGGCGAGATTAAGGTTATGAAAGTTCCATTAAGCTGAGTGTTACTCAACATCCGGAGCTGTCCCGGAGATCCTGCAGGATCTCTGCCATGTTTTCATACTATAACGCATAAGGGGCTTGAATAATATTACTTGTTATGAACTGCCCGAAACTCCTCAATTCTGACCCTTTTTTATATGCTTTATATCCTGACGGCCTACTCTCTCTTTTTGGTGGTGAGTATGGCAATTAGAGTTCCGACGGTTAGAGGCGTAACGAACATGGCCAAAAAGAGCCTCATCAACGGAGCAATAGGCGGTGCAGCGGTGGGCATTGGTGCAAACATTCTCGGGCCGGTTCTCGGGCCGATAGCAGGCGGAATTCTGGCGGGAGCTGCACTTAACGACGAAGTGATTGCTAAGAACGCCGTCATGGATGCCGTTGCCATAATGTTCCTTGGCGGAGGTGGATGGTAATGGTCGGGATTGTTGCACCTAACCTGGCCGGACTTCTCGGCAAACTCGGAGGGGCAGGAGGTAAGGGCTTCCCGAAGACTCTAACTAAGGAAGATTTCGGCCTCGCTGACACTGCCGTTAAGGCTGGCGTGTGGAACAAAATAGGAGAGCTCAAGGTTCCGCCTCAGCAGGCATACAGATGGGGCTACGGAAACCCCAACCAGCCGTATAACCAGGGTTATATGTACGTGCTTCTGCAGTACAACGATGGAACGACTGTTACTGAGGTCAAGGGCAAAGTCAGGCTTTGCGTTGCCGACGCCAATGAGCTTAAGAAGGATGTTGTTTTCGAGGAGAGAGAAGAGGTTCTTCATGCTGCGGCTGCCGACATAACTAAGCAGAGGCCTCTGCCAGAACAGGGGCCGATTGCCAGAGAGGATGACAAGCTTATCATAGAGTTCATGCCAGACCAGGACGGCCAGATAACGGCGGCAGATTGTGATATCAGGCTGCCGGTAACTGTCTATCCAGCTCGCTAATTTCTTCTTTTTTCTCAAGGAGGTCTAAGGATGCTCCAGGAGTTAGCCATGCTTAGGGTTATGGCCGGAACTAAGAGAGAGCGGAGAGTAGCCAAGGAGGGCAGCGAAGACATACCGATAGAGCTTAACATAGCTGCCGGAGGCTTCGAAGTAATTGATTACGAACAGCATGAGGTAGCTAAACGCTATCTTCCGTTGAATGAGATAATAACCATAAACGTCGGCAGCGTTCCGGTTAAGGTTCTCTACAATCAGAGTGAATACGATGCCGACTACGTGCCTGCCGGAGGAGTGATTAAACAGGAGCACAAGTCAGTTAGGAGCTTGAAGGTCGTCAATCTCGATTCTACGAATGCAGCTAAGGTGATTGTAAGGGCAAAGAAGAAGCCAATCACCACGAACGACGTTGTAAGGATGATGATACCATGAGACTGGCCGAAGCTGCCGTTTTGGCGTTAGCTATCGGAGGGGCTGCCTACGTTGTAGCTAAAAGTAGCGAAGGTAAATCAGGAGGTGGAGGTAGCCTCATTCCAATACCGATTGAAAAGCCGGTACCTATTCAGGTTCCAGGAATGCCGGCTTTAAACATTCAGTTCCCAAAAATTGAATTTCCTAAGTTCGAGATGCCGGCGATTAACATAACTCCAGAGGTCAGCTTTCCGACAACGCCGGAGAACTTCCAGTTAAGGGGAATACTCGATTATGTCAATTCTATCAGGCAGCAGTATGAGAATCAGATTAAGGAGCTACAGGATAAGATTGCTAAGGGGCCTAAGCTGACCACGAAAACTACGACGCTGCCAAATCCGACGGAGTACGTTAAGAAGTTCGGAGAGGGTTTCATAGGCCCGTTCATACCTAACTTTCCTCCGCCAGAGGAGGCCGGAAAGAGGACGGCGGAAGGCTTCATGAAGCTGCTCGATGTATTCAACGCCTGGCGGCCGACAGTGAGGATAGTAAAATCTCCAGAAGACCTGCATAACCATCCGGTTGATAAAGCAATTAAGAACGCTTTTCAGGGAGCTGCTAATTACGTCGGTAAGGCCTTTGACGGTTTTGTTAAGAGCTTCGGCAAGAAGAAGAGCAAACGAATCGAACCAAAGCCAAGTGAACTATTGTCAGTAAGGAAATTCGGAATTCCAGGAGTAGGAGGGAGGATATGATGGACGGTCTCGGCCTGGCAACGGACGCAACAACGTTAGGACTTCTCACATGGACGATTTACAAAATCGGAAGGCTCGAAGGTAAGGTTTGCATGATTCTGAGACAGCTTAACGGTGGTAGAAATGGCGGACTGGATTCAGGAGGCGATTGAAAGACCTGGGAGAGTCAGACGTTACGTTTCACGCTTATTTGGCAGTAAAGCTTTCACGAAGAAGGGAACGATTAAGCGTGAATACCTGTTGAAGGCGAAGAAGAAGGCCGAACAGGCCGGTAATACTTCGCTTGTTCATGCCATCAACATGGCCCTGACTCTCCGGAAGTTTAGGAGGAAGAAGGGTAGGAGGCGGAAGAAATGACGGAAGTTGATTTTATTCCTAAACAGTTTGTAGTAGTTTCGGAAACAGAACCATCACCGTTTGAAGGGCTGATTTGGTACAATCCGGCTACTAAACTCTGGAAAATGTATTCAGGCGGAGAATGGAAAATCCTGATTCCATTTTATACGGGAGATACTGAGCCGGCAGAGGCAACGGACGGAATGCTATGGTACGACAGCCTTAATGACGTGATGAATGTTTACGATGAGGCAGCGGCAACCTGGAACAGATTAGGCATTGATTGGGCTGATATCGTAAACAGACCGTCAGTATTTCCGCCAGATTATACGAATTATCCGCCAGATTGGTCTATAATCTCAAATATTCCCTCTCCGACGCCAATTGACCAAACAGCGAATAGAGCATTGAATACTGTCTATCAGAATACTTCTGGCAAACATTTGCTCGTCATCACAACAATAAGCTTCAATGTGGAATCCTCATCAGATTATGCTCAAGCAATTGGATATATATCTTCTGATAACGTAACCTATGTAGAAATGTCATTTGCGAGATTCGCGGACATTGACTATAACTCATACATTTGGACAGGAGGGGGAACTATTGTAATGGTTGTGCCGCCTAATTATTACTACAAAGTGGCAGCAGGTGCGTCTTATGGCTCTTCGGTTTCATTAAGAAAGTGGTGGGAGGTGGAACTATGGAAGTAGAGTTAAAAATCGGAAAAGGATATCTGGTAAAGGATGGAAAGGTCATAGAAAAGTTCCATCTGCCCAAAGGAGTCCACAAATTCCCGGATGATGTTGAAGTTATCGAATGCGAAGATATTGAAACGATACAGATAGAACACGAAACGCAAGAGCAGAAAATCCCGCCGAATCCTCCGTTAAGTGAACGAGTTGAGAAATTAGAACGAGAAATCTCGGAAATAAAACTAAAATTAAATCAAATCCTTTCAAAACAATGAACGTTAAGGTCTTCGACGACAGGCTCAGCTTAATCCATCTGCCGGCCGGCATCGCTGCCTATTTCTTTCCAGCTTTCTTTATCGTTTTTCTATTCTACGAGCTTATTGAGTTTTGCTTAAAGGCTGAAAAAAGAAAGGAGAAAGTCGAAAACTTCATAGGCGATTTGTTTGAGTTCTTTGCTGGAGTTTCGGCTGTTCATTTCTTCATGGTGGTATCGGGAATTTGTTAACTATTTCTTGGTATTTCTGAATAGCTCCTCTTTTCTTTGCCAGATAGTTGGCCGAACCGATGTTTTCAGGTGAACGGCCCTGTATGAAGTTTGCCACACCCTCAGGAATTCCGTTGTCCAGAATCATAAAGTTGTAATGCCAGTGTCTAATCGTAATAGCTGAAACTCTCTTATAGTTGATGTGGTGTCTGGCGACGTTGTAGGTGTAGCTTTCCGGAAATCTTTCAATCTCCTTAAGCATCTTTGCCGGAAACAGCATTATGAAGGCCTTCTTATTCCCTTCGATGAAAGTCTCCATGTCATAGGCTGCAACATCGCCGTAAACTCTAACATTGTCCGGATTCCATGTTTGAAGGGCCTCGAGGACATGGGCAAGCCTTAGGCCAGAGAATACCAACAGCTTGAAGAGTATCAGGTCGTATTTGTTTCCTTCCTCCTTGAAGTGTTTATACGCCTCCTTTATCTCCTCATCCTTCAAGTCGATGTCTCTTGTGCCAGTTGGCTTTATTTCAGCGAAAGCGTCAATTATTTCATAGTATAGCTTTTCATCTATCCTCTTTTTGGTAAACAGGAATTGCATGTAATTCCTCAGACCTTTTGCCCAGTTGTTCCAGCCTCTTTGAAGTTCTCCGGATTCTATAGCAGCATCGACCAATTCTTCAAGGTCTGCTATTGTGTAAATGTCATGACCGTTAAGAACTTTCTCCAGCTTGTTAACGTAGTCTCTCGCCGTCTCTCTGGCTATTTTCTTCTTCTTTAGAGCTTTTCCGTAAATCCTTACCTTTCCACTCCACTCTGTCAGCCATTTGAAAAACTCTTCTTTGTCTTCAGAGAAATTAAATAATTTTTCTCTAATTTTTACCAGAGAGCCTCTTTCCAGCCGTTCTTCAATTTCCTCAACAGGCCTTGAGAGCCGGTGCCCGCAAGGGCTCCTGGGTTCAAATCCCAGCCCCGGCGCTTAATTTTATGTCCAGTTCCCGTCACTTTCACGGTACTCTTCTATCTTATTAACTTTGGATTTTGGAAGTGTGTTCTAATGGCCACCATCGATATTCATAATTACGAGCAGATTCCAGAGGCAAATAGAGCTGCTCGAAGAGTCTGATTAGTAGAAGGATCTAAAAGATGGAGTCGGCTGGAGAGATTGGTGGACAAAAAGACGCTTTCTCAAAGTATCAATGAAATTTTTCAGCTGGGACTGATCGTCATAGCTCCTGGTTTTATAGAAAAGAAGGCTTTGCAGAGGTTGACTGAGATGTAATTTTGGAAGAGCCCTATAAAACCTTCAGAAACTTTAAATGCCAATGGTTATTAAGGTAATAATGGTGATATGTTATGGAAAGAAAAGATACAGTAATTCTGGTAGTCGCAGTTCTTGCAGCTCTTGCCATAGGTCTTAGCATAGGTAACATGTTCTGGATGGGCAGATATCAGTCATATCCTTCTCAGACCTCATATCAGCCGATGACGGGGCCAATGCAGGGATATCAGCAGCCCATGATGGGTTATTCTCCACAGCCCGCCCAGTACAAATCAAATGGTGAGCTGATCTTCATGACCGGTGTCAATGAGAAAGGGGAGAGAATACCCTTCGTGGGCGGTCCTCAATGGCTCTACATGCACGGCGGCGGATGCGCGAGCTGTCATGGGGTTGATGGGAAAGGTGGCGTCTATCCAATGATGTGTGGGGTAAAAACGCCCGATATCAGATATTCGACGCTTACCGAAGAGCACGGGATGAGCGAGGAGGACATAAAGAAGGCGATAACACAGGGCATTGATGATGACGGCGAGGAGCTGGACTACTGCATGCCGAGATGGCAGATGAGCGAAAAGGATCTGAACGACGTGATAGAGTATCTGAAGCAGCTGTAATCGTTTTTTATTTATTTTTATTGCCCATACTGCCGCCGGGAGGGCTGGGTGGAGGTTGAGATTACCGGGAAAAGTACGAGATAATATTCGACTCCTTCGAGTCTGCCTTGTTACTACTGGTAGCTTGAAGTCTCACTTTTTATTTTTT
Organism: Archaeoglobus veneficus SNP6; assembly: GCF_000194625.1. Classification (NCBI taxonomy): domain Archaea; kingdom Methanobacteriati; phylum Methanobacteriota; class Archaeoglobi; order Archaeoglobales; family Archaeoglobaceae; genus Archaeoglobus; species Archaeoglobus veneficus. The sequence goes on from NC_015320.1 coordinate 1,833,622, forward strand.
ACATTCTTTTAATTTTAGGAGTCTCTGAAAATATTTTTATATTTGACGTATAACAGAATTAAATTGATGGAAGAAATCGTACTTAAGATTGCCGGAATGACATGTGCGATGTGTACAAAAACTATAGAGACCCATCTAAAAAGCTTATCTGGTATTATTGATGTCTCTGTTAATCTCACAAACGAAACAGCCTTTGTGAAATACGATCCGTCTAGAATAACTTTGGAGAAGATAATAGAGACTATTGAGAATATCGGATACAAAGTTGTTAGGGAAGAAAAGGAAGTAGATGTAAAAATTGGTGGAATGACTTGTGCAATGTGTGCTAAGACAATAGAGACAGTAATTAGAGAATTAAAGGGAGTGAAAGATGTTACGGTAAATCTTGCCACGGAGAAGGCAAGAATAGTTTTTGACCCCCAGCTCACATCCATTCAGGACATCAAGAATGCCATTGAAGAGACTGGTTACAAGTTCATAGGTGTTGAAGGAGAAGGGTTTATAGATACGGAAAAGATTGCAAGAGAAGAGCACATTGTCCAGCTCAAGAAAAGATTCTTTGTCGCTGCAATAGTTGGCAGTATTTTACTCATCCTTACTTATGGTAAATATGTCGGACTGCCCAAAATTTCAAATTTGGCATGGATGGAGTTTGCCCTATCTACACCAGTGATGTACTACTCAGGAAAAGGTATGTTCTCTGCAGCTTTTAGAGCTTTGAGGCATAAAACGCTAAACATGGATGTTATGTATTCAATGGGTGTTGGCTCAGCTTACCTCGCAAGCATTGCCAGCACTATCGGCTTGCTCCCATCCGACTACCTTTTTTATGAGACTGCTGTATTGCTGCTCGCATTTTTACTTTTAGGCAGAACTCTCGAGGCTATCGCCAAAGGAAAAACTTCTGAGGCGATTAAAAAGCTTATTGGATTGCAGGCAAAAACAGCAGTGGTTGTCAGGGATGGTGAGGAGATTGAAGTTCCAATTGAAGAAGTTAAAGTGGGAGACATCGTTATTGTTAAGCCAGGAGAAAAAATACCAGTTGACGGGGTCGTTGTAGAAGGAGAAAGCTACGTTGATGAGTCAATGATAAGCGGAGAACCCATTCCCAGTCTAAAAAAGAGGGGCGATACAGTCGTTGGGGCAACAATAAACAAAAATGGCGTGCTTAAAATTGAGGCTACAAGAGTTGGGAAGGACACTCTACTTTCGCAGATAGTAAAACTCGTTGAACAAGCCCAGAGTACAAAACCACCTATTCAGAGAATTGCAGATAAAATTGTCGCATATTTCATTCCGGCTGTACTGATCATAGCAATTGCATCGTTCGTATACTGGCACTTCATCGCTGCCATGCCTGTAGTGTTTGCTTTCACAACGCTTGTAGCTGTTCTTGTTGTTGCCTGCCCATGCGCCTTCGGTTTGGCAACTCCAACAGCTTTAACTGTTGGAATGGGAAGGGGTGCTGAGCTGGGGATACTGATAAAAAACAGTGAGGCCTTGGAAGTGGCAAGGAAGATAACTACAGTTGTTTTTGACAAAACTGGAACGCTGACAAAAGGTAAGCCGGAGGTTACAGATATCGCTGCCTTTGATGAAATAGATGAGAGTGAAGTGCTAAAGCTTGCAGCTTCAGCTGAAAAGAGATCAGAACATCCGATTGCCGAAGCAATTGTTAGAAAAGCTGAAAGTAAGGGTGTAGAGATCATAGAACCTGAAAAATTCGAAATTCTGGCAGGGAAAGGCGTTATAGCAACAATAAACGGAAACAGAGTTTTAGTGGGCAACAAAATGCTTATGGCTGAATGTACAAATCCAGGTGAAGTTGAGAAAATTATTGAAAAACTTGAAAATGAGGCTAAAACAGCAGTTCTTGTTGCATTGAATGGAAAAATAGTTGGAGTTATTGGTGTAGCCGATACGATAAAGGAATCGGCAAAGGATGCCATCAAGTGGCTCCACAGAATGGGAAAGAAAGTTGTCATGATCACTGGAGACAACAGGAGAACTGCAGAAGCTATTGCGGGAGAACTGGGTATAGATGAAGTACTGGCTGAAGTGTTGCCACACGAGAAAGCAGAAGAAGTTAAAAGACTGCAAGAGAAAGGGGAAGTCGTTGCTTTCGTTGGAGACGGCATAAACGATGCCCCAGCTTTAGCTCAGGCTGACGTGGGCATTGCAATTGGTAGTGGTACAGATATAGCAATTGAGAGCGGTGAGATTGTGCTGATAAGGGACGATTTGAGAGACGTTGTTGCAGCAATACAGTTGAGTGAGAAAACTTTAAACAAGATAAAGCAAAACATTTTCTGGGCTATGATTTACAACACCGCGTTAATTCCTGCTGCAGCAGGCTTGCTTTATCCAGTAGCTGGTATTATTTTTCGCCCGGAGTGGGCTGGGGCTGCTATGGCATTAAGCAGTGTAAGTGTTGTTACAAATTCGTTGCTAATGAAGAATTATATCCCTCCTATTAAATTTAGTAATTGATCCAATTTGTAGAAATAGTTTGATGTTCGAAAGAAGTCTTGAGAATTTTTCCTAAAGAGGAGTTAATAAGGAGTAATCAAACATAGGAATCGCGTGATTTTAGGATATACAGACCGAAGATTGTAATTGCTAATACAAAACCAGTCGCTATTAGCCTAGCGTAATCCACTTCTACAGGATTTATAACAATAATGTGTCTTCCTAGAGCTGTTAAAACAGTAAGAAGAATTAGATTCGGATCGATTATTTCATGAACTAGAAACCTTAAAGTTAGCGCAAAAAGTTCAAGCAGTATCAGTGCAGCCATCACATGTTTTACAGCCTCTTCACTAAGGGTTGGAGGTTCATGGAAAGGGTTCTGAAGGAAGTCGTAGAAAACATAGATGAATCTCATTAAAATCATAAAAATAATAACCACTGCAAGTATCTTAACAGGAATTGATATAAGCTTCGCTTTTAAGTCGTCGCTCATGCTTGATCTACTTTTCTTAGTTTTTAAAAATTTTTGGAGTCTTCTAAACCTATCGTTACTCCTTCTGGTTCTTTCGACCAATCGTAAAACTGATGAAAACACAGCCACCATCGTCCAGAGTTCTTACTTCTCGTTCTCCAGCACAGTAAAAACTATAAACTATACGCAGAGGGGGTGGCTATGGATCAGGTGATGTACATCGGCCCAGTGATGCTCGACGAACCCGAGGAGTTCTCTCTTGACGAATTCGTCAGGCAGGCTATAGCGCTCGAAGCGGAGAGACTATTCTACTCTAACGGCCGGCTTTACCTCGTTGACTATGAAACCCTCCACGGTATAATAGACGGCAAGTTCGCCATTGTCGAACTTATAACCTACGCGTCCTTCTGCAACGTCGGGGAGTTCAGAAGCTGGGTCCTCTACTACGGAAACGACGACATCGTCGAATATTCCGACAAAATCAAGGACATCAGAGGCGATACGACAATTCTGCCAGTAATAAGGACGGGAGACAGGTTCGTAAGAAAGATAGAAGAATACATAGAGAACGGAAAGTACCGCTCCTTTTCTCAGACGTAGCGAAACAGAACCGGAACTATAAGACAACCCATACAATTTATTCTTCTCACTCCAAGAAGCAGAGCAGACAAACCTACGCATGATGCAATTGAGAATACTATGAGACCGAAAGCGCCTGTAAGAACGTAGATCAGAACTGTAAGGAAGAGGAAAATTGCAAGTGAGAACTTTGTGAAGTCCACGGCCTCTACAAACCTCGCTGCAGCAAAAGAGCAACACAGAGTTAGCAGTGTTGAAGCGAGGGCCGCTGCAATGCAGACTACTACGAGTTCCGGGCTGAAAGAAATTCTGAGAGATGATAGCGCGTTTGCTGCTCCGCTCCTCACCTTTCCAGTGGCAAAAAGAACTGCAAAGCAAAGCAATCCGTTTGCTGTGTTTGCCGAACTCAGGGCTGCGATGTACGTCTCTCTTTCCCTCACCCTGCTGGCAGCCATTACCGTCGCAACTCCCGAGCTTACGCCCGGAAAAGGGAAACAGCGAAGCCAGACACCACTCCAGAAGCTACAGCCCGCACTTCAGGCAGAGATGCAGCCGTTACCTGGCGTGGAATCCTCACTCCAGAAGCTACGCTCGACAGAAGGGCGGGAGAAGCAAAAAGACCAGACAGGAGTGGGAGAAGCACGGAAGATGCAGGCGTGAGTTCGGCAAGCCCGGAATTATCCAAAGCAACGTAACCGAGGAAACCGGAAGAAGCAAAAACGAGAAGGGCGTAGAACCTCTTTCTCCATGCCGAAAGACTGCCTTCAAAAGCTTCACCCTTTTCACCCATGATTGTAAGGGCAGAAACTGCAAGAAGGACGAAAGGAGTTAGACAAGATACAGAAGACACGAAAGCCGGAAGGGCTAAAAGGATTGTGAAGAACAGGGGCAAACTAAGCAGAATGGAGAAGAGACTCGAGAATGCTGAAATCGATGCGGCCTCAACTCCTCGACCCTCGAGAACCATTTCGTGCGTGGGAAAAATCGCTATAGCCGTATCCTCTTCCGGTATGCCTGTGAATATCGCAGGTACGATATCGAGAAATGTGTGAGCTATTGCAGCAGTAACCACGACCGTCGCAAGGCCATGCGCCGGGAACGGAAGAGAATCTTTTAGAAGTAGCAGAACCGCTACGGCTGTGTTCACGTGAATGCCCGGAGTTAGACCCGTAATGAGGCCGATTAAGAGACCCGCCACGAATTCGACGAACACGTGGGGAGGCTGAACACATTACTTAAAAACTTTATTTTTTCATAAGCCTCTCTACCCTTTCAACACTCTCCCCTATCGCCTCGGCTATGTCCCTCGGGTTGGATATTCCCGTCAATCTCGCGTAGGTATTTATGAAATCCTCAGCAACCTCATCGTCGTCCATGTCCCACATTCCGGCGTATATAGGATGGAAGTCGTATAAGAAGTCGGTAACTCTGTCCAGGTTAACACCCTCTATCAGGTTTTCTATATAGCCTTCATCACCGAAAAGCATGCAGTCCCTGAGTATCAATATGACAGCGTTTCTGAGTTTCTCCACGTCATATTTCCTGTCAGAAGGCGAGTGCTTCTCCACGATCCTGTCCATCTCCTCCTTTGAATAGCTGAATATTCTCTCTTTTCCCCTCATATCTTCCGATATCTCTGATAGAACCTGGTACGTCCTGCTGTCGATGGGAGAAATTCTGCTCTTCCCTGCGGAAGTAAGTTTCACGTAGTAATAATTGAGCCCATTGCGCTTCACAAGCCTTAAATCCCTCTTTACAAGGTTCTGGAGCTCATCAGCAGTAGCAAGGGTGGAGAGAATAAGCCTGATTAGTGCGTGCTCCTCCGGAACTTTCCTCGAAACCACCGCAATGTGGTGGATGTCGAATTCAAGTCTGAGCAGGTCCACACCCTGCATACGCATCATGGACTTAAAAACTTATTCAGCCTCTTCACGACTTCCGGCAGCACTTCTCCTGCTTTGCCGTGCACAACATGGTCGAAATGTTCGTCCACGTGAGTGGGTTCTGCATTTATCAGTATTAGCCTTGCTCCCGCATCCTTAGCCATGAAGGGAAGATAGGCTGCAGGATAAACGACGAGGGAGGAGCCAACGACGATGAACACATCACATAACGATGCGTGCTCTACTGCCTTTCTCATAGCCTCTGCAGGCAACGCCTCGCCAAAAAAGACTATAGCCGGCTTTAAATAGTTGCTGCCGCATTCGCATCTCGGAACTGTAAACTCGAGCTTTTTCTCAACCTCCTCCCATGCATAAATCATTCCGCACTCAAGGCATTCAACCCTGCTTAAACTGCCGTGAAGCTCTATAACTTCCTCACTTCCAGCTTTCTGGTGGAGCATGTCTATATTCTGGGTTATTACGGCCTTAACAATCCCGAGCCTTTCGAGTTCGGCGATTGCATAATGAGCGGGGTTTGGCTCAGCCTTTCTTTTAACGATGAGTTCTCTCGCAAACTCCCAGAAAGCCTGGGGATTTCTCATAAATCCCTCTATAGAAGCTACTTCTTCAGCATTGTACTTCTCCCAGAGTCCATCTTTTCCTCTGAAGGTTGGGATTCCGCTTTCCGCCGAAATACCTGCTCCCGTAAACACCACGGCGTGTTTCGCTCTGACCAGCACTTCTGCTATGCAGTCCAGCATATCTGCCGTCATTCCAGCCATATCCCCTACTTACCTCCCTTAATCCGGTATCTACGCATCGGAACTTTATAAAGCTGATGTTGATTGCCAATTGCCGACTGCTAACCGCACGATACGGGTACCGAAACCCCCATATATCTGCTTGAATACGCTGAGTTATGGAACGCTTTGGATTGTTGCTCCTTTTCGTGGCTGTGTTCGTTACCCTGTTCCTCCATCTCTTACTGGGTGGATGAAATGGACATCGATGAGGTGATCAAAAGCGTTGGTGTGTCCCGGGAAGAGTTCGAGAAAAGAGTTAATGAGATCAAGGAGCACTTTTCCGGCCTGATAAGCGAGGAAACTGCGGTGATGCTCGCAGCCTACAGCTTTGGTTATGCACCTGCTAACACCATCGCAGAAATCGGTGAAAAGAGAGGAGTTGTTACGGTCGAAGGCGTCGTGGAGAACGTATCCGTCAGAACCCTACCAAACGGCGATTACATGGCAATTGTATCACTGAAGGATAATACGGGGAGAATTAGAGTCGTGCTCTGGAACGAAGCTGCATACCTTGCTCGAACTGGAGATATTGGCGAAGGAGACTCGGTCAGAATCAGGGGCTTTGCGAAGCTGAGAAACGGTCAGCCCGAGCTTTCAGTGAGGAGCGCTGGAGATATCGTGGTTGTCGAAAGAGGTTGGAAGTCTCTGAGTGGTACTATTCTCGCAGTGGGAAAGAGAAAAGATGGCGTGGTTGCTGCAGTTGCATGTGAAAGTGGCATCCACATCTGCGTTGCAATCGGCGAGAAAGCAGAACAGCTATCAAAATTCGAAAAAGGAGATGGGATAAAAGTCACAGGATACTCGAGAGAGGGTGTATTCCTCGTTTCAGCCATCTCTCCTTGCGAGACAGGCGGTTACAGCGTAAACTTTACCCCAATTTCCAAGCTTAAACCGCTGCAGCACGCGAATGTCAGAGGGAGGGTGAGCGGCATAGGTGAGCTTAGAAAGGTGAAGGACAGATTGCTCGCAGAGCTTTACATATCCGACGAAACTGGAAGGATCAGGCTACTTCTCTGGGACGACAACGTTACGGTTTACAGGCAGGCGGACGTTGGTGATCTGATTGAAGCTTTCAACTGTTTTCCCAAGATAGGGTGGGACGGGGAAATCGAAGTGCACTGCGGGAGGAGTAGCGTCGTCAGCATCGAGAAACTGTAGCAATTGCCTCCAGAAACCTGTCGTTTTCTTCTGGCAGTCCGACGGTTATTCTTATATGGAATCCCTCCAATCCAAGTAGGCCCGTGACATTCCTGACGATTATTCCGCTCTTCTCAAGCTCTTCGCTCACATCTTTCTTGGCCCTCACGAGTACGAAGTTCGCTTCAGACGGATAGACGAAGAAACCGAGTTTTTTCAGCTCCTTCGCCAACCTTTCTCGTTCCATGATAATCTTCTCCTTCACACCTTCATAGTACTCTACAGATTCAACAGCAGCTATCGCCGTCCTGTACGCTACAGAAGATATACCAAAGGGGAGCCTTATTTTCTCCATTGCGGCTATTATTTCGGGATTTCCTATAGCATAACCTACTCTGAGTCCCGCAAGCCCAAAGAATTTGGAGAACGAGCGAACCACCACGAGGTTGTCGTACCTCCCCGTCAGATCTATGCAACTCTTTCCTGCAAACTCAGCGTAAGCTTCATCGAGCACGACGATTCCACCGCACCCTTCTACAATCTTCTCCACCTCTTTCTTCTCTATCGTGTTACCGGTCGGATTGTTGGGGGAGCAGAGAAAGACAAGCTTTGCATCACTCAAATTCCCGAGGGATTCAGCGGTTACCGCGTAACCGGGAACTTCGATAAAGTCTATCCTTGCATCTCTCACCATTGCGAATATAGCATACAGGGTGTAGCCGGGAACGGGAATAACTACTCTGTCGAGAGGTTCAACAACAATATCGCATATCGTTCTGAGCAGTTCCGAAGCGCCGTTACCGATAGCAATGCGCTCCACATCCGTTCCTGTGTAGCTGGCAATGGCTTCCTTAAGCCGCTGGTACTCTGGATGAGGATACTGATTTATGTCTGATATAGAATCATGAAAAGCCTTCTTAACTTCTTCCGACGGTGGATAGGGATTTTCATTGGAACCAAGCTGAATAACCTGCGATTCAGGAATTCCATACAACCTGCTGACGTCTACCGGGAACTTTCCAGCGTCGTAAGGGTTTATGAGATGAATTACGTTTCTAATCATAGCCAAACTCTGTCGAAGGAATGATAAAAAGTTACTGTAGTATTAGCAGACACGAGGGTTGTGGGAACCCATATTCAGTCTATTCCAAAAAAAATTATGGAAGAAGACCTTTAGTGCATTGCAAGCGGTACTTGCAAGCTAAGGCTCTTTCTCGCAACCTCAGCTCTCAACATGAACAGCTCATCGAACAGCATCTTTTGTTCAGGTTCGAGATATGGGTAGCATTCGGTCATGAAGTCCATACCAAAAGGGCACAGTCCAGAAACGCACGGAAAGCTGTACTTTCCCCTGCATTCCTCGTCGCAGGGCTTGTTGAAGTCAACAACCACAGGCTCAATCATACAAACTTCCATATTCAACCCTCCAATGATTGTAATTATAATGAGTTATTTAAGTGTTTCGGCCACGTATTTATATTGTATCGACAGGTCGCATTCTGCACAATACCTCCGACTCACATTCAGAAGTCTGTAGAATTGCCAGTCTTCCGACGAGGACTGAAGACTGCCAAACTTTTAGCTGGAGAACTCACCTCTTCTATTTTCTGGACATAATAGTAACTCAGACGTTTACTGACCTACCTGAACAATATCCTGCCCTATAATCTGCAGAATCTTCTCGTGGAGAGCTTTCAGCACCTTTCTGCGATCTTCCATCAGCACAACATCTTCCTCGCCAAGCACATATATGTTAAATGCAAACGGGCTTGGATACGGAGTCCTCACTATTCTTACTTCAACCTCGCTGCCCACCTTTTCCAAATAATCGAGAGCGTTCTTCAAGTCCATAGAATCTTCCATAATCTCCCTATAAGTCTCCTTTAGTACGGGAAACTCCGGGAAATTTCTTTTCAGCAGTCTGAGCAGCGTGTCTGCATTTAGCTGCTGCCTCCAGACGCTCTTCTCTCTACCAAGGTAGTTGCGGAGAATCATCATGCTCCTTACAGCCACATGCCTGAATCTCCGCCTTAAAATTTCAGTTCTGTCGAGGGCTTTCATCAGATGTTCCCTGAATTCCTCCACGCTGAATAGCTCCATAATTTCACTATCCCGCAGAACTTTGCTGGATGGCAGAATAAGCATGAATCCATTGTCATTTAAAGCAATCTGGACGTTGCAGTCCTTCTTTAAACCAACACGGTAAGCAGATACTCTCGAAATTGCACTGTTGGCTTTCCTGCCAACGAGGGTGTGGAAGACATAACAGTTTCTACCATCGTCCTCGAACTTCTCAACTACGAGCTTTTTGTCCGTAGGTATTTCGCTGAAGAGCTTCTGCTCAAGGAAGTAGCTGTAGATGGCCTGTGCTGCATTTCTTTCGAGGTTGTACTCCTCCATGAGCCACCCGACGATTTCTTCTTCGCTCCAGCTTTCGAGCAGTTCCTCCAGCCTTCCCCTGAACTGCTGGATTCGCTGCGCCAAATCGTAGCTCAAAGGCAACTGCTCCGAGAACCAGCTTGGAACCGTTGGTTTTTCCCCTTCAACCTCCTCAACGACTATTCTCATGCCCCTTGAATGGAGAAATCGGAAAGTTCTGCCTGCGAGCACGAAGATATCTCCTTTTATGAGTCTTTCCGCAAACTCCTCCTCAACCTTGCCGACCAGCTTGCCATCCTTCGTTACCACCGATATGGCAACCTCGTCGGGGATCGTTCCGACGTTGAGGTAATAGATCGGTCTTGCAAGTTTGCCCCTTCTACCAAAAACCTCCTCGTTCTCGTCGAACCATATCTTTCCGTAGACCTTCTTTTTCTCAAGCTCCGAATAGCTGCCTGACAGGTATCGCAGCACTTCGATGAACTCGAGCTTTGATAGGTTTCTGTAAGGATATGCACACCTTATCACCGCCAAAGCCTCATCGACGCTCCACTTCTTCTCGATGGCCATCCCAACAACGTGCTGGCAGAGGACGTCGAGAGGTTTCTGTGGAATCTCAACCCTGTCGAGTCTGCGCTCAATTGCTTCCTTCGCTAAAACCGTACATTCAATGAGGTCGTCCTGGTCAACAACCACGATCCTCCCAACGCTTGTTTCGTGAAGGCGGTGACCACTCCGCCCAATTCGCTGCAAAGCCCTGTTTATGCTCTTCGGCGAGCCAAGCAGGACTACGAGATCTATGTATCCGATATCTATTCCAAGCTCGAGACTCGTTGAAGAAACGACACATCTGAGCCTGCCGTGCTTCAAGTCTTCTTCAACCTCAAGTCTAACTTCCTTTGAAAGGGATGAGTGATGAGCTTTAACAGGAAAATCCTTTCCAAGCTTCTTCTTCAGGTGATAAACAACTCTCTCAGTTGCACTCCTCGTGTTGGTGAATATGAGTGTAGTTCTCGACTTTTTCACGAGTCTCGCAAGCAAATCGTAGAGTTTCTCGCTAATCTCCTCAGCCGTTGCAGCAAAGAAGTCATCTATTGGCGAGATTACCTTTATATCCATGGGCTTTGCGAACGTTACATCTGCAACGATGCAGTCTCTCTCGCTCCCATCACTGTTGTAACCAACAAGGAATTTTGCCACTTCATCGAGTGGAGCTATGGTTGCAGAAAGGCCAATTCTGACCATTTTATCCTCCTGAATTCTCTGCAATCGCTCCATTGAAAGTGCAAGATGGCTACCACGCTTGTTCTCCGCAATGGCGTGAACTTCATCCACTATGAGAAATCTAACCCTCGTCAGAGCCTTCGAGAACTTAGGACTCGAAAGCACGATTGCGAGGGTTTCGGGTGTGGTGATGAAAATGTGGGGCGGCTTTCTGAGCTGCTTCTGCCTCTCAGCCTGCTCCGTGTCACCCGTTCTTACTGCAATTCTTATCTTCTGGAGCTTTACATCCTTTTGCTTGGCAAGCTCGTAGATTTCGCTTAGCGGCTCCTCGAGATTGCGCTTTATGTCGTTGTTCAGAGCGCGAAGAGGTGAAACGTAAACGACGTAAACCCTATCTTCAAGTGCTTTCTTCTCAGCAAGCTCAACAAGCATGCTTATGGCAGTAAGGAAAGCTGCGAGGGTTTTTCCGCTTCCTGTTGGCGAAGAAATCAGAATGTTGTTGCCTTTAAAAGCTTCGACTATTGCGTAGCGCTGCGGAGGTGTGAACGCAGAGTACTTTGACAGAAACCACTCCCTGACGAGAGGATGAAGTGTTTCAAGTATCTCTGAGTCGCTGTACGCTCTGCCCTCCTTTATCATTGCAAATGTAGTGTTGGACAGGTATGCTTAAAACCAATTCGCCTATCGTAACGTTAAGTATGCAATTAAATTTTTAAGTTTTTAAGAATTGTAACAAATAAAATAGCCTTAAAAAGGATGGAAGACCATACTTACTATGGCAAAAAAGATTATTCTCCTGCTGATAACACTTCTGATAGCTCTATTCTTATCGATGACACCCGCCCTATCAGATAGGGGATTTATTCCGCTTTACGGATATGCTGAAGAGAAATCACAGAATGCCATAATCGCCTGGAATGGTGAGAAAGAGGTTTTGATTCTCTCAACCAATTTTGAAGGCAACGCCAAACTGCTCGAAGTCATTCCTCTTCCATCAAAGCCAGATGTTAAGAAAGGTGACATGGAATCCTTTACCAAGATTGCTCGCATCGTAGCGGAGAAAACGAGGAGTATGGGGCCACTCGGTAAGGGGATTAGAGAGACAAGAGTTGAGGTTATAATGCACGAGAAAATTGGCGCTCACGACATAACGGTCGTTAAAGCCAGCGATGCAAAGGAGTTCAGAGAGTGGGCTGTCAAAGCGGCGAATCTGAGCGTTGACATTCCAGAGAAGTTCATTCACGGGATTGAGAACTACATAGAAAGAGGATACCACTACTTTGTTTTTGATATCGTTGAGGTAAACGGAAGCAACAGCGTCGAGCCGATAGTATACATCTTCGAAACAGACGAGCTGTACTACCCGCTTGAGATAACATCGTACTCCCAAGACATTTCGAGTGTAAACATCTATCTGCTGTGCTACGGCATTATTGACAGAAAAGCAATCTATAGGACTGGACTGCATCCCATTGCAGGATTTGAAGACTATATAGAGCTTGGTAGAAGAGATCTGGAAGAGATAAGCCCCGAACTTGCAATAATGGATTCAGCCTATTTCATGTACGTAATTTATCACGGCAATCTGAGCAGTCTGAGAGATTTGAGCGTTTCCAAGGATGAAGTGCACGTCCCAACACTCTACGAGAAATTATGTAAATGGCTTGACGGGCTTGTACTCGTACAGCTTGTTAAGTTTCTGGACAGAACAGACGTTTTCGGAGGTGTTCTGATTTCACTCTTTACAATCACGTCCGTTGCCGGGGCGGTTGCAGCATCTTTTATCCCCGCGAGGCTGATGAGTTTGAGAACGGGAAGAAAGTACTGGTACATAGTTTTTGCACCGATAGCTTTGATTCTGCTTACTGTAAGGGGCTGGGCAAGTCTCTTCGTTCTTGCAGCGCTTTCAATACTCGGTTTTGCGTTTCTGGTGATTGTTATAGTGAAGGCAATTGGGAGGATTCTCTGATTCTAGGTAAGAAAAAGTACGAAGAAGAAAAGGAAAGATTATACAAAGAATTTTACAGCAAAGAGAGTTTGTTAAGAGATGCAAGGAAAGGGCTTGAATATCTGGAAACCTTTGAGAAAAATTACAAAATAGTTTAACTCTCTGGCAATTTAGAATAACAGGTAACAAGAACCAATCGCCGAGACTTAACTGGAAAAATGAACTCCCGAAAAATATTTTATTACGATAACCAAAGAACAGCAGTTAACTAAATATATTCGGTTAGTTAAGACCATTTTAATGAGTACTGAAGTTAACTACATTCTGGACGCTATAACTAAACTTGGATATAAGAAGGAGGACATAATACGTGACGCCCTGACCATGTTCCTAGCCGCCAATAAAGAGCTGCGGGAGAGAATTGCCATAGAATTGTATAAAGAAGACAAAATAAGTCTTGGAAAAGCTTCTGAAATCGCTGGATTGAGTTACGAAGAGATGAAAGCATTACTGCTCAAAAACAACATCCCGGTTAGGAGGGGGCCAGAATCAGTGGACGAGCTGAAGAAGAAGGCAAAGCTTCTAAGCACGCTGTAGTTGATACCGGGTTTCTAAGCGCATTGCTGAAGATTGACCGTCTTGACTTAGTTTTTAGAATTGTTGACAGAATCCATATAACTTTTTAAGTTTATGAGGAGCTCAGTAAATGTAAAGAGCTTGTAAAACTTTTAATTGATGCCATGAATAAATATCAGATTGATCTGATCGAATCTAATGATTTTTCCGCACTCAAGGAGAAATATCCGGAGCTTGGAAAAGGTGAACTAAGCGTGATTGCTTCAGCCAGAGGCAGAATAGCGTTCATCGAAGATAGAAGAGCTGAGAAGGTCGCCGAAAGTGAAGGTATCGCAGTTTTCAACATCCCCGTCCTGTTGTTCGCATTAAAGGAGAACGGTATGATCAGCAATTTAGAGGTGGCTCGGATAGTAGAGGAGCTAAAGAACAAAGACGGGTATCTATTAAAGAAAGAAATTGAGGAGGAATTGTTAAAGTAAAAGGGCTAACATCGTACATCTTGGGTCGTCAGGATAACTCACATTACTTGTTAAATAACGCTTCGACTTTGCATTCAATAAAACTCTAAGCTCTAAACAAAGATGATCAGAAGTCTCCTCTGAGTTCCTCCTTTAACCTCCCGTAAAACTCAACCAGAAATGCATGCCTTTTCTCGGCAAGCTTTCTGCCGGTTTCTGTCTCCATCAGGTCTTTAAGCCTGAGTAGCTTCTCCTCGAAATGCTTTAAAGTGTCCTCAATGCTTCTCCCATGTTCGCCGCTGTAAAGAAACGTTCTTGCGACTCCTATCGCTCCAATGGCATCCAGCTTATCCGCATCGCTCAAAACCCTCGCTTCAAGCGTTCTTGGCTTTACACCCGATGAAAAGGAGTGAGCCTCGATGCAGTGTGCGACTTTCTCGATGAATTCTTCGCTGTAGCCTTCTTTTTTGAGTAATTCTCTCGCCATCTTCGCCCCCTCAATCGCGTGGTTCGGCCTATCTCTTGCTATATCGTGGAGTTCGGCAGCCTTTCTGACTACCTCGATGTCCGCTCCTTCTTTTTCGGCTATGTACAGAGCGAGCTTGAGGACTCTCGCAACGTGCCCATCGTCGTGGGAAGATGAATTGGGGCGGGAACGGGGACAAGAATCGGGAATGCTATTCATCCAATCACCTCGCAACGGCTATGACAACTACGATCGCTTTCGTTTTTACAGTTTTGCCGTCATCAGTCTCGAATTCGTGCAAATCCTTCAGCCCAGCGGACACGTAAAAGCTCGTGTAGCCCTTCAAATCGTCTATAGATTCTACAACCCAGTTTGCGAGCAGTTCCTTCAGGGCGGGATGGTAGTAGAGCGATGGCTTGGCAACCCAGTACGTCATACCCTTGGTAAAACCACGGGGGAGATATATCGTGCACTCGTAGCCTTTGATGACGCACTCGAGTTCCTTGTCTGACACGCTCTTCAGCCTTTCATTCTCTTTATAGCCGTACTTTGACCTGAAGAACTTTGAGACTGCATCTCTGAAATCCTCAATGTCTGCAGAGGTTACGCTGTACAGCTTTCCAAATTCGTCGATTTCTTCAGTCTCGACTTCTACACCCTCTCCGGCTCGCCTGACCTTGTGAATAAGGATTTTATCTATTTTATCTCCCTTCAGCTCGGATTCACAGCAGTAGGACGCAAGGTGTTTCAGCGGCAGGTTTTGATCCAGCACGAACAGCTCTCCACCCACTTCAACCGCAACACATGCATGGCCCACTTCTCTACCCTCGTACTTTATCTCCAGAATGTATGGCCCTATCCCGAGGTTCAAAAGGATTGCAGCTGTCAGGAACGTGTAGTCCGTGCATATCCCGTTTCCAAGTACAATTGTTTCGTAGGGTGTTTGGATTTGTGCATTCTCTATGGCAGCCTTGCTTTGGTTGTACTCGATATATTCGTCAACCCAGTCGAGGACATTCCACACAATTTCGAGTGTGTCGTCTCCTTTTATGCTCTGTGCTACGTATCCAACCTGCTCGAGGTATCTTTTGCACAGTGCACTTTTGATTGCCTCGTCGAAGGAAAGTCTCCAGCTCTTCGCTGGATCTGAGCCTATGAGAACTTCGTAGCTATCCTCAAGTCCGTCGCCATCGGTGTCAACCTTGAGGGGACTCGAGCCCTGTTTGAATTCCTCGCCATCGGGCAATCCATCTCCGTCAGAATCTGTAATGAGCGGAGAAGTGCCGTGTTTGATTTCTATTCCATCTTCCAGCCCATCTCCATCGGTGTCGGTCGCTAACGGATTAGTACCGAGTCTCAGCTCATCCCCGTCCAGAAGGCCGTCGCCATCTGAATCCTTACTCAGCGGGTCGGTTCCCATTTCGAGTTCTTTTCCATCTGTAATCCCATCGCTATCGGTATCTGCTAAAAGCGGGTTTAAGCCGAGACGGACTTCATCCCCATCGTTAACCCCATCGCCGTCGGTATCGGGATTCTTCGCGTCAGTGTGGAGGCTGAGTTCCTCGATGTCACTTAATCCATCCCCGTCACTATCGACTGCCGTGCAGCCAGCAAGTAGAACGGAGAGCAGTAGCAGCATCGCAGGCCGCAACATCCATTTCTGAATTGGTGGAGGCCTATTATAAACGTATTCATGCGTTGCAATAGAGCTGCGAACAAAAGATTTTAAAGAGTCCTGAAGTCGGAAGTCCATGAAGCTCATCGTCTGCAGCAAAGTGGATTTAGCATCCCAGAACATAAAGGACAGACTTCTCGAAATGCTTGACGCAGAAAGAAAAGTACTAAAGAGCGGCGTTTTTTATGATGCCGGCGACATTGGGATAATCGAGGTTGAGGAGAGACTTATCTACGCCGATTACCTCGACGAGAGACTCAAAAAGGAGCTTGATTTCAATGAAATTCTCTTCGCGTCAAGACACAGCAGCAAGGATGGAAGAAAGCTTCTCTCCGTCCACGTTTCCGGAAACGTGGCAACAGCAGACTTTGGAGGTAAGCCATACTCTCTTGCAAAGCCCGCTCCGCAGACGATAAAGAACTACGTCCTCGCTCTGAAGGAAAAGCTCGAAAGAGTCTCAGATTACACGTTTAGCCTCGAAGTGACGCACCACGGCCCTTCGGAGATTTCGACTCCGTCTGCATTCTACGAGATTGGCTCCACCGAAGAAGCGTGGAAGGATGAGGAAGTTGCAAGGGTCGTTGCCGAGGCGATGCTCGAAGCCATCAACGCAGAAAAAAGAGACTGGCCGGTTGCTGTTGGCGTTGGTGGCACTCACTACGCTCCGAGGCAGACAGAGATAATACTCGAAACGACTCTGACGTTCGGTCACAACTTCGCAAAGTACACCTTCGACGGATTAAACTCCGAAATTCTCGCTAAGGCCATCGAACTCAGTGAAGCAGAGTATATACTTATAGACGAAAAATCTGTGACATCGCGGATAAAGAAGCTCGTTGCGGAAGTATCGGACGTTACCGGAGTGCCAGTTATAAAATCCAAGAATGCAAAAAGGGAGTTTACCCTACACTGAAAAACACTCAAAAACTTCTGCAAATTATTCCAGAATTTGGCAACATTTAAAAACATCTGTTGGTACTTGTGAACATGAAGTTCAGGGTAAAGCTAATTCCAGTCAGAATGGATCGCTCATCGGCAATAATGAGTCAGGAGGATGCCGAGGAGCTCGGAGTCCTCGTAGGCGATAGAGTCAAGCTCGTTTTTGGTAAAAAATCTGTTATCGCTGATGTGCAAATCGCAACAGGTCTCA
The DNA here is from genome assembly GCF_000194625.1 of Archaeoglobus veneficus SNP6. Lineage (NCBI taxonomy): Archaea > Methanobacteriati > Methanobacteriota > Archaeoglobi > Archaeoglobales > Archaeoglobaceae > Archaeoglobus > Archaeoglobus veneficus. Next base: position 1,850,841 of record NC_015320.1, read on the forward strand.
TTGAGAGGGGTGAAATCGGAATATGCAGGACGATAACAGACTATCTCGAAATTGAAGATGGTGGGGAAGTAGAACTTTATCCAGTTTCGAAGCCCGCCAGCGTCGAGTACATAAGGAAGAAAATGGACGGGCACAAGCTGACAAAGGAGGAGATATTCGCGATAATCAAGGACATTGTAAACAACGCTCTGAACGAAATCGAGCTTTCGGCCTTTGTTCTTTCAGACTACTTCCACGGGATGGATTTCGATGAGATTGAGTGGACGACAAGGGCGATGATAGACACCGGTGAGACGCTAACGTTTGAAAGGGGAATAGTCGTTGACAAGCACAGCATTGGCGGCGTTCCCGGCAACAAGATTTCTCTCCTCATCGTTCCCATTATTGCGGCAAGTGGATTGCTCATTCCAAAGACTGCAAGCAGAGCCATCACTTCTGCGAGCGGTACTGCCGACACAATGGAGGTACTTGCAAACGTCAGCCTCAGCGTTGACGAGATAAAGGAGATCACCGAGAGAGTTGGCGGAGTGATCGCGTGGGGTGGTGCAACAAATATAGCCCCTGCGGACGACAAGATAATCAGGGTCGAGTACCCTCTATCCATAGATCCTAAGCCCCAGCTTCTTGCGAGTGTTATGGCCAAGAAGGGGGCTATAGGTGCCAAGCACGTGGTAATCGACATTCCTGTCGGAGCGGGCTCGAAGGTTCCGACGGTGGAGAAGGGAAGAGAGCTTGCCAATGATTTCGTAGAACTTGGAAGAAGACTCGGCCTTAATGTTACGTGCGTTCTCACCTACGGCGGTCAGCCCGTTGGAAGGACAGTTGGGCCCGCGCTCGAAGCATGGGAAGCTTTAAAGGCTCTCGAAAATGCGAAACCACCAAGAAGTCTGGTTGAGAAGGCACTCGGTGTTGCCGGCACGTTGCTCGAAATGGCGGGCATAACTGTTAATGGAATAGAACACGCAAGAAAGATACTCGAGTCTGGAAAAGCTCTTGAGAAGTTCAGAGAGATAGTGGAAGCCCAGGGAGGGGACCCAAACATAAAGTCCGACGACGTTCCTATAGGGGACAAGACATACCAGTTCACGTCTCCAATAGATGGTGCTATTGCGCATGTGGATAACAAGAGAATAGTTAAGGTTGCAAGGGCTGCTGGAGCTCCGAAGGATAAGGGGGCAGGTATTATGCTGCACAAGAAGGGTGGCCAGCACGTGAAGGTTGGAGACCCCCTGTTTACAATTTACGCTGAGAAGGAGTGGAAGCTCGACAGGGCAGTAGAGCTTGCGATGCGCGAACCTCCCGTGGTTGTATCAGGAATGGTTCTCGAGAAGTACCCATCTTACAGATACATATGAAGAAGAGGAGGTGCCGAAGTTGTGTGAGAAGAAAATCCATGATGGTCTTCAGGATGTTCTTGCATGCAAGTCAAGCATATGCAGAATTGAAATGATTGACGGGAAGGCGATACTCGAGTACAGAGGATACGATATTCACGAGCTTGCGCAGCACTCCACATTTGAAGAGGTGGCATACCTTCTCCTCTTCGGCGAGTTGCCTACGAAGAGTGAGCTTGAGGCTTTCAGTGAGGAGCTTAAGGAGTTGCGTGAGTTACCTCCGCAAATAATAGGTCTTCTAACGCACCTGTCCCCGTTTTCTCACCCAATGGTTGTTCTGAGAACTGCAATATCTTATCTCGGTACGATGGACAAGCATATCCATCATAAGAGCCATGAGAAAAGTCTTCAGAAAGCGAAAAGTCTCATAGCCAAGTTTCCAACTATAGTCGCGTACTTCCACCGCATAAGGAGCGGCCAGAACCTCGTACATCCCAGTGATGAGTTGAGCCATGCGGCCAACTTCCTGTACATGCTCCATGGCGTCGAACCCACGAAGACTGAAGCAAAGGCCATGGATCTCGACCTTGTTCTGCACGCAGACCACGAGTTAAACGCCTCAACGTTTGCTGCACGCATCGCCGCTTCGACTCTTGCAGACATCTACGCCTGCGTTGTTGCTGCAACTGGCACGTTAATGGGGCCGCTACATGGAGGAGCAGCGCAGAAGGTTATGGAAATGCTGAGGGAAATCGCTGTTCCCTGGAGGGCTGAGGAGTACGTGAAAATGAAGCTCGAGAGAGGTGAGCGCATAATGGGCTTTGGTCACAGAGTATACAGAGGAGTCGTTGACCCACGTACCATAGAGCTTAGAGCCCTCGCAGAGAAGCTCGCGAAGGAAAAGGAGCCGAAGTGGTTCGAGATAAGCAGGGCTGTTGAGGAAGCCGTTTACAAGTACAAGGGCCTGTTCCCAAATGTGGATTTCTATTCGGCAAGCGTTTATGCCAACTTAGGCATTCCTGACGATCTGTTCATTAACATATTCGCAATAAGCAGAATCTCCGGATGGACAGCCCACATAATTGAGCAGTATGAGAACAACAGATTAATCAGGCCGAGAGCCTTTTACGTTGGGGAGGCAGGTAGAAAGTACGTTCCGATAGACCAGCGCGGTGATTAGCGCAGATAAAGGTGGTCAACATGTTCGGTCTGGCGGAGAGGCTTCAAAGGCTACCACCATACCTGTTTGCAGAATTAGACGCAATGAAGAGGAAGAAACTGAGGGAGGGCGTGAAGCTAATAGACTTCGGTGTTGGCGATCCAGACTTACCAACGCCACCACACATCGTTGAGGCGATGAAGAAGGCAGTTGAAAAGGTGGAGAACCAGAAGTACCCCAGCTACGAAGGGATGCTGTCCTTCAGGGAGGCTGTAGCGGACTTCTATAAGAGAAGAAAAGGTGTAGACCTCGACCCAGAGAAGGAAGTCATAGCCCTCATCGGCTCGAAGGAAGGTATAGCACACTTACCGCTTGCATACGTCAACAGTGGAGATATCGTTCTCTGTCCCGACCCGGGATATCCCGTTTATCCATCCTCCGCCATCCTCGCCGACGGAAAGCCTTATTTCATGCCACTTAAGAAGGAAAACGGCTTCCTTCCAGACTTGCAGGCAATCCCCGACGACGTTGCAAGGAAGGCGAAGATAATGTTCCTGAACTACCCCAACAACCCCACCGCAAGCGTTGCGGAGAAGGACTTCATAAAGGAAGTCATCGAGTTCTGCAACGACAGGAAAATCGTACTTGCCCACGATGCAGCGTACAGCGAGATTACCTTCGATTACAGAGCAAGAAGTTTCCTCGAAGTTGGTATTGAAGGTGTCATAGAATTCAACTCCCTCTCCAAGACCTACAACATGACGGGCTGGCGTATCGGATTTGCTGCAGGCTGCCCCGAGGTCCTTGCCGGCCTGCTCAAGGTGAAAACCAACGTTGACAGTGGAGTATTTCAGGCTGTGCAGGAGGCTGCGATTGCTGCTCTTACGGGAAGCGACGAAGTCATAGATGAAAACAACAGAATTTACAAGGAGAGAAGAGATACCCTCATCGAAGGGTTGAAAGAAGTAGGCCTCAACGCCGAGAAGCCGAAGGCGACGTTTTACGTCTGGTGCGAGGTTCCTGAAGGCTATACGAGCATGGAGTTCACAAAGAAGTTGCTGAACGATGCAGGCATCCTCGTAACACCTGGTATCGGTTTCGGTGAGCACGGCGAGGGATTCGTCAGGTTCGCCCTTACGAGAGATGTTGGAGTTATTCAGGAAGCAGTTGAGAGGCTCAAGGGCCTGAGTCTGTAATGCCTGGCTGTGGTAGCATGTTCAGAAGCGTTGATGGAGTCCTCCACGTCGAAGGGGTTAGCGTTCTCGATCTTGTCAAGGAGCTTGGCTCGCCGCTATACGTCACCTCGAGAGGTAGGCTCGAGGAAAACATGAAAGCATACATGCAAGCGTTTCCCGACGCAAGGCTGCTGTATGCTGTTAAAGCCAACAACAACCTCTCAATAATGAAGATAATTTCGAGAGCGGGATTTGGAGCGGACGTTTTCAGCGATGGAGAGCTTTATTTAGCACTTCTTGCCGGCTTTAAGCCGGAAAAGATTCTCTTCAACGGAAATTCGAAAAGTGAAGAGGAAATCCGAATGGGCGTCAGGGCAGGCACGTACTTCAGCGTTGACAGCATCGACGAACTCCACGTTCTGTCAGAAGTGGCGGTTGAGGAGGGCGAGGAGGTTAAGATTGCGTTCAGGATAAACCCCGATATATCTCCGGAGACACATCCGAAAATATCTACCGGCCTCAGAACGTCAAAGTTTGGGATTCCGTGGGAGGAAGTTGCGAACGCCTACAGGCTTGCTGTTGAAATGCCCGGCATTGTGCCTGCAGGCATCCACTGCCACATAGGAAGCCAGATTCTCGACATTTCGCCCTTCGTGGAGGCGTTAAACCGCCTTTTCGACGTTGCAGAAGTGCTCGAGGATATGGGAATAGATGTAGAATTCCTCGATCTCGGCGGTGGCCTGGGAATAGACTACGAGGGGAAAGGATCTCCAACTCCAGCCGATTTCGCAGCAAAGATTCTACCCGTTTTCGAGGAGAGGAAAGAAAGGCTGAACTCGAATCCGGAGCTGTGGCTCGAACCCGGGAGGAGCATAATAGGCAACACTACAATACTGCTGACGAAAGTGAATGCTGTAAAGAAGGCCTACAAGAACTTCGTTGCGGTCGATGCAGGTTTTAATCTGCTTATGAGGCCAGCAATGTATAATGCCTATCACAGAGTAGCCATAGCCAATAAAATGGATCGCGAAGAGGAAGAAGTATACACCATAGTGGGCCCAATATGCGAGAGCGGAGATGTTCTTGCTGAGGATAGAAAACTGCCAAGGGTTGAGAGAGGGGACATTATAGCTATATTCGACGCGGGAGCTTACGGCTTCTCAATGAGCAGCCAGTACAACGGAAGGCGAAGATGCGCTGAAGTCCTCGTTGAAGGCAATAAGTACTACGTCATAAGGGAAAGAGAGAGCTACACCGATCTGGTTGGAAAACAAGTAATTCCGGAGCACCTTTTGAAAGAATAATTTTTGAATTATATTTTAACATCCTCCTTTGAGAAAACGTAAATCGTTGCAGCTATTCCAAGTGCTATCATCAGGAAAGCAACCCTTAGCATAACCTTGAAACCGAACAGTTCTGCAAGTACACCTCCAAGGGCCGGCCCTACAACCCATCCGAAGTTCCACATCGCGTTGTATATGCCGAGAGCCTCACCCCTCCTTCTGTCCGTCATGTCCGTAATAAGCGCTGGCGTTGCAACGCCGAGCATCGCCCAGCCAAAACCCTCCAGTATGTGCAGCGGTAAAGCCTGCGTGTAGTATACTATAGTCGAGTAGAGTAGCATCACCGCTGCGAAGCACACCTGTGCGAAGAGAATTAGCGGTGCTCTGCCATATCTGTCAGCAAGTTTTCCAATAAATATCGAGGAGGCCGCTCCTGTCGCTGCTCCCGCGGTGAAGAGAAGACCGATTGCAATTCTCCCTGCTCCAAGCTCGGATAAGTAGAGAGGAAGAACTGAATACATCATGCCCGCTGAGGTCATCAGAGGGAGGAGTGATATGTTAAGGACCAAAACTGCACCCATGCGCTCGTGTTTCTCTGCTGGCATAAAGATACAGTATCCAGCGGCCTTAAAAGCTTTTAGAGCTTAGGAGAGGCTTAAATAAAGAATAGGGAAAATGCCACAGCAAATATACCTGTTAAAAATATACCGTCGAACGTTCCGGCTCCGCCAATACTCACGACACCACTCCCTATGCGCTCAATGTCCTTAAGGTGCAGAATATCAGCGCCAAAAAGGGCCGAAAGAACCCCAGCAGAAAACGCCATTTGAGGAAGGAAGTAAAGTGGGTATCCAAAGAATAGCAGGAACAGGTAGCTGCTCGCCGCTGCGATGAGGGGTGGCAGAAAAGTCGGAACTGCTATACCAAGCCCCTCTATGGGCATCGCAAACCTGTATATGACTGCTGTACAGACTGCGAAGCTGAGCAGCCACGCGTCGAGGGGTAGGGATGGAACAAGCCTGAGTGCGAGAACTGCTGGAATTACACATCCTCCAATGTTTACAGCTACGGTGATTTTCCGCCTTTCCCTAATAGTGTATATGAAGCCGAAGAACCTGTATCGCTTCTCAACGATTCTGCCTTCTTTTTCGTAAATGGGTATGTTTATCAGGCTGCCTATGACTATCAGAGCGAATACGGTAACGGCTTCATCGTAGGACAGGCCGAAGACTATCTGGAAGATATTTGAAGTTGCAAAAACGAAGACGAAGGCAAAGAATGGAAGGACAATCAGGAGGAGAAAGAAAGGCAGTAAAAGGGGAGGAAAGACGTAATCTCTCATGCTTTCCTGAGCATCCTCCTGTCTATAACTACATAGTCAGCTATGGACTTTACAGTTTCAAAGGGGATTACATACAGGCCATCCTGCTTTTCGAGTTCGGGTATGTCGTTTCTTGGCTTTACAAGGATGTCCATGAGTGTGCCCGTTTTCAGGTCTGCCGTCACATTGTACACCGTCCCGACAACAGTTCCATCTGAAAGCAGTACCGTTTTCTTTGCGAGTGATCTTGCGAATATCATACAATCACCGTTTCAAAAATTAACACGAACGTATATAAAATTTTGGAAGGGTCATCCATAGCCGACGAAAGTCTTTGCAGTAACTTTTGCCCTGTCCTGCTTCGACTTCTCCTCGAATCTCTCGTAAAAGTTCAGCATCGACTCCGTTATGCTCGGCTTTATCTTCTTCAGCGCTTCGAGGAAATGTCTCATCTCTATCCTCTCGCTGTCCATGTTCTCCCTCAGAGCGAGCATCACTGCCTCTCTGCACACTGCCTCAATATCCGCTCCAACGTATCCCTCCGTGATGTCTGCAAGCTCCACTAAATCCACATCGTCGCTGAGGGGCATGCTGCGGGTATGAATCTTGAAGATGGCAAGTCTGCTTCTCTTGTCTGGTGGCCTTACGTACACAAGCCTGTCAAACCTGCCTGGTCTGAGCAGCGCAGGATCGAGGATGTCGGGTCTGTTTGTTGCCCCGATCACTATGACTCCCTCAAGGTCTTCGAGACCATCCATTTCTGTCAGGAGCTGGTTGACGACCCTCTCAACAGCCCTGCTACCCTCCTCGATTCCCCTCATTGGCGCTATGGCGTCTATTTCGTCAAAGAAGATTATACAGGGTGCCACCTGCCTTGCCTTTCTGAATATTTTCCTCACAGCTTTTTCGCTCTCACCCAGCCACTTGCTGAGCAGTTCGCTGCCCTTGACGCTTATGAAGTTCGCCTTGGTTTCGTTGGCAACGGCCTTCGCTATCAGCGTCTTACCAGTTCCGGGTGGGCCGTATAGCAGAACTCCCTTCGGAGGGCGAATTCCGAACCTCCTGAACTTCTCAGGATAGCGGAGTGGCCACTCCACTGCCTCGACAATTTCCCTCTTGACGTCCTCAAGCCCTCCAACATCCTTCCAAGACACCTTTGGAATCTCCACGAGAACCTCTCTCATTGCTGAGGGCTCTATTCCCTTCATCGCTTCCCTGAAGTCGTCGAACGTGACTCTTATCGATTCAAGGACTTCTGCCGGTATCTCCTCGCTGTTCAGGTCTATGTGAGGTAGATATCTCCGAAGTGCTTTCATTGCAGCCTCCTTGCACAGCGCCTCGATGTCCGCTCCGACGAAACCGTGGGTCTGGTCGGCTATTGCCCTCAGCATACTTCTGAGTATATCTCTCTCAAGTTCTGGGAGCATCTCTGGAGGAACTATCTTCTCCACAATCTCCTTGATCTCCTCCTTCCTCTCAGACTTTTCTACTTCCTCGATGGCAATGCTGACGAAGCTGGCATCCTCTCCTTCCTCCTCAAGAGCCTTCTTCAGACTCTTGAGGGCTGGAAGGACGAACTCCCTGCTGTATTCTGGCTCGAGGGGCATGTTTCGGGTGTGTATCTGCAGAATCTCGAACCTGCCCTCTCTGTCTGGCACACCAATTTCGATTTCTCTGTCAAATCTACCAGGCCTCCTCAGTGCTGGATCGACGGCATCAATGCGGTTCGTTGCACCTATGACTATCACCTGGCCCCTTTCTTCCAGTCCGTCCATCAGGGTAAGAAGCTGTGCAACGACACGCCTCTCAACTTCTCCAGTCACTTCTTCTCTCTTTGGAGCAATTGAGTCGATTTCATCGATGAATATAATCGATGGTGCGTTCTCCTTCGCCTCTTCGAAGATTTCACGAAGCCTCTGCTCCGACTCGCCGTAGAACTTGCTCATTATCTCAGGGCCGTTTATCGTGAAGAAGCTCGCCCCGATTTCGTTGGCAACAGCCTTCGCTATCAGCGTCTTACCAGTTCCGGGCGGGCCGTGGAGGAGCACACCCTTTGGCGGATCGATTCCAAGGCGCTGGAATAGCTCCGGATATCGGAGGGGTAGCTCTATAATCTCCCTGACCTTCTGGAGTTCCTCTTTTAGTCCACCAATGTCCTCGTAGGTAACTCCACCCCTGCCAAGCCTTTCAAATCCCTTGGCAGGCCTGTCACGGTACACGACCTTCGTAAGCTCGTCGATTATGACGACGCCCTTGGGCTCCGTCTTGACCGCAACGAAGAGAAGTGCCTGATTCTGCCCGTACTTGCCGAAGCCTGCAAGGGCTGGAGCGCCGATGAGAGGAATGAGGTCACCCTCTATAACGGGCCTCTTGAGAAGCTGGTGCTTAAGATAATCTCCAATATCCATTCCGTAAACCCTGAAGTCCATTTTGCGGAGAGGAGCAATAATTACAACCTTCGCAGGCTGATAGGCGGTTTTTCTGACTTTAACCGTATCGCCGACGCTAACTCCTGCATTCTCTCTTATGAAACGATCAACACGAATTATTCCCCGTCCCCAGTCACGCTTTGGAGCCCTCCACACCTTTGCAACGGTCTTGCGTTTACCCTCAATTTCGATGATGTCACCTGGCGAAATCTGAAGCTTGAGCATTGCATCTGGATCAAGCCTCGCAATACCTCTTCCCGAATCACTCGGATAAGCCTGATTCACTTTAAGGATTATTTCCGATGCCATGATAACAATCTAAATAAATCGTATAAAAAAACTTCCGTCGGATGAAGATTGCGATATTCGATGGTTTCAGCGGTGCTGGCGGAGATATGATTGTAGCCTCTCTGCTCGGCGTTTCGCTCAGTGAGAATGATCTGTCAGAGATCGTGTCCACGCTCAGCTTGAGAGTTTCAGTTAGCGTTGAAGAGACGGTTATAAGCGGTATAGTAGCAAAAAGGGTTGTAGTAAGTGGGGAAGAAAAAGATAGAGAGTTTTCAGAAGTTATCGAGATTATAGAATCTTCAAACCTCGATGCAGAGGTAAAAAAGGAGGCGAAAGCAATATTTGAGAGGCTTGCACGGGCCGAAGGAGTTGTTCACGGCAGAGATTACAAAAAAGCGGTTTTCCACGAAGTTGGCAGCGATGATGCGATTTTTGACGTGGTATCTGCGGTGACAGGCCTGATAAGGCTCAGGAGGCAGGGCTACAGGTTCTTTGCCACACCCATAAGGCTGGGTAGTGGACACGTAGAGATAAGCCACGGTAAAATCCCTGTCCCCGCTCCTGCAACCCTTGAAATCCTCAAGAATTCAAAACTCGAAGTTGTATTTGGGGGCGAGGGCGAACTCCTGACACCGACTGCAGCAGCAATTCTGTCGCACTTCTGCGAGGGTACGCTAAAGCTGCCGTTCACGGTCAGGTCGGTGAGCTATTCTGCAGGGAAAAGAAGCCTGCTCAGGCTGATTCTCGGGGAGTGCCATTCCCACGATTCAATTGCCATACTCGAAACGACAGTGGATGATGCAAGCGGGGAACTGCTTGGCCATGCAATTGAGCAGATTTCAAAGCTTGCCCTCGACGTAAATGCCGTTCAGGTTATTGGCAAAAAGGGCAGGCCAGCGGTGCTGATAAGGGCGATTACGAAGCTGGAAAAGAGTGAGGAGCTATCAAAGCTAATAATGGAAGAAACGGGCTCAATAGGAGTCAGGATAATTCCCGTGTACCACAGACTCGTAGCGGAGAGAAAGGAGGAGATCAGAGAAGTGGAAATCGACGGAAAGAAGTTCAAAGTGAGGGTTAAGATTTCGTATCCTGGCGTTGCAGTGGTGAAGCCGGAGTTTGAGGATGTCAAGGCCATTGCCAGCGAGCTGAAAAAGCCTCTACCGGTGGTTTACAGAGAGGTCATGAAGAATATCTGAGGAGGACTTGAAATGGAGTTCCTGAGGCTCCCATCGGGAAGCAGGTGCATAGACTCTCTTCTCGGCGGAGGATTTGAAACTGGAACGATTACGCAGATTTATGGGGCGAGTGCCACCGGAAAAACCTCACTGTGTTTGATGCTGGCCTACAACACCGCCCTGAGATTTGGAAAGGTTGCGTACATAGACACCGAGGGTCTCTCAGGCGAGAGAGTCAAACAGATTTTCGAGAAGGGCGAAGTTCTCAAGAACGTGTACATCTACGACGTTTTCGACTTTAAACAGCAGAGCGTGGCAATAAAGGAGCTGGCAAAGCTCTGCAGGAAAGAGGAAGTCAGGCTCGTTATTGTTGACTCTTTCACAGCCCTCTACCGCAGCGAACTCGAGGATGAGAGAGCGGTTCAGATGAAGAGGGAACTCGTCCACCAGCTCACGTTTCTGCTTGGCCTCGCGAGGAAGTACGGTCTTGCGGTAGTGATCACGAACCAGATGTTTACAGACGTGAAAACGGGGGAGGACAAACCACTCGGAGGACCGAGCATAGACCACCTCTCCAAGGTTATATTAGCTCTTGAAAGATCCAATTCAGAAAGGAAAGCTACGCTCGTAAAGCACCGCTCGAAGCCAGAAGGTGAGAGTTGCACGTTCAGGATTACGGACAGGGGACTCGAGCCCTGAGTTTATTGACTACTGTAACTTGGCAGGTGCGACCGTCCCATCCTACCAAATCTTGGTAGATCAGTAACTGCCAAAACGGAAATTTAGAGGGGAAATTAAAAAATCAGAAGTCAGGCGGAAGCTGTTTTATGAAGTCGTACCTGAACACCGGGCCGTCCTTGCAGACGTAAACGCTGCCTATGTTGCATCGCCCGCACTTACCTATCCCGCACTTCATCTTGTTCTCGAGCGTCGTGTAAATCTGCTCTTCTCTGAATCCAAGCTTCAGGAGGTTTTCGATGACGTACTTAATCATGATTGGCGGGCCACACGTCACGGCAACGCTGTTGTCTGGAGAAGGCTTAACCGCTGCAACAACCATCGGAACGAAGCCCACGAGCTTTCTCACACCCTCCGGTATTTCGCTTTCATCTGGCTTATCCCAGTTGAGCTTGAACCAGCCCTCTTCGTCTCTATCAACGGAAAGCCACACATCCTCGGAATCCATCAGTCTTTCCAGCTCGTTCAAATAGACCAAGTCCCGCGAAGTTCTTGCTCCATTTATAACAATCAGCTTTCCGTATTTTTCCCTGTTGTCGAGAATGTAGTGAAGGATTGAACGCAGAGGAGCAAAGCCTATTCCACCGCCTATGAGCACGACGTTCTTACCCTCCCACCCCTCCACGGGAAATCCGTTACCGAGAGGACCCCTTATACCAACAATATCTCCCTTTTTCATCTGATGTAAGGCCGTTGTCACCCTTCCAACCCTCATAACGGTGAACTCTATGCTATTCCTCGTTGGAGATGTGGAGATTGCAAACATGCTCTCGCCTTTACCAAAAGCCGAAACCATGAGAGTCTGACCCGGTACGAAGTTGAATTCGCCATCAATAGGCCTGACTCTGAAGGTCTTGATCGCTCTCTCCCCTTCCGTTTCGGGGATGACTTTCTCGATTACCGCTGGTTTCGGGATGTAGGGGTTTTCTGCTTCTACCATCTTAATCCCTCCCGAGCACAAGCTCCCTGATGTCTATGCGCGAGGGGCACATGCGAACGCATCTCCCACAGCCGACGCAAGCGAAGAAACCGTGTCTTTCGGGGAAGTAGGAGAACTTGTGGTAAATCCTGTTCCTAAGCCTGTGCTTCTTCTCCGGCCTGGGATTGTGGCCAGAGGTGTGCATTGTGAAATAGGGAAACTGGCAGGAGTCCCATGTCCTGATTCTCACGTTTCCGCTGTCCGTGATGTCGAAGCAGTGGCATGTGGGGCAGAGGTACGTGCATACTCCGCACCCTATGCAGAACCTCGCTACTTTTTCCCACACCTCGTCTTCGAACGCATCCTTCAACCACTCCACTTTGAAGGCTTGCTTTGAGCTGATTCTTCTTTTACTTGCTTCCTCTTTTTCCTCCTCGCTTGCAGCTCTGAAGCTGCCGAACTCTTCAGCGAGTTCCTCATTCCTCACTTCAACGTGGTAACCCTCGCCGAGAGGAGTTATCACCACATCACCTTCGAGTTCTATGCCCGCTTTATCGCAGAAACTTCCCGGGCACAATTCCGTGCAGGCGAGAGTTACAAGAATCGTGTCGCCCCTCCTCGTTCCGTAGTAGGGGTCGGCGGGGTCTGATAAAAAGACCGTATCCAGCACCTTCAGTGCGTGGACGTCGCACGGCCTTATCCCGAACACGATTTTTTTCTCCTTCTCCGGCAGAATCTCTGTAACGTTTCTTCTGCCAAACATCATCAGCTTCTCAGTGTGGGGGAAAAACAGGTTCTTTGGAGGTGTTACAGTCAGGGGCACATCAACTTTTATTTCTTCGGATGAGCTTACCCTTTCAAATCCAAAGCTCCTGGGGACGTAAACCGTGTGGCTTTCAAGCTTTGAAACGAGCCAGTCAATTATTTCGTCAGCCGTAGCGAAGAACTCCATTAAACCACCTCAGATTATGAACTCTCCCGGGTCATCTTCCTTTACCTCTGCAAAGACCTCTGAGGTGCCAAAGAGCTCGATTGAGTCCTTCTCGACCTTCCTCATTAGGAGCCTGATTGGTATTTCCATCGGGCAGGCCCTCTCGCACTCCCCGCAGTCAGCACACCTGCCAGCCAGGTGCATGGCCCTCGTGAGATGATAGATGATGTTCTCCTGAAGTTCTGCTGCGCGGGAAATCCACATGGGCTTGTAGGCCTTCTCGTACGCTGACGTTGCCGGTGTCACAACCACGTTCGTTGGGTCAACAAGACACTCCTTGCAGTAGCAGAGGGGGCAGACTTCCCGGCATGCAAAACACCTTATACACCTCGAAAGCGCTGAACTCCAGAATATCCAGCGCTCCTCAATGCTCATCGCCTCTATCTGCTTTACATCGCTGAAGTCGTCTTCTGCCCGCTCAACAGGTTCACCAATCAGAACGTCGTATATCTCCGGATTATGGTTTCTGCACGTCAGGCAACATGCAGCAAGGAGCTCGTTTCTGCTAACCCTGACACTCTTTTCGCCATCGCTTATGGTAAAGCTGTCTTCCTCCTCAACGAGTTTTGCCAGAGAAGCTTTGATTTTCTCCCTTTCAATCAGTCTGTACGCCTTCTTTGCATCTACAACTCCACGACAGGGTACGCCCAGGATATAAAGCCTGTCTCTTTCGATTTTTCCCTCCTTTACCAGCCTCTCAAGGCTCTTCGCGTCGCATCCCTTAACGAAGATCGCTATTTTGTCATACTCACCCGTAAGCTCACTCAAAAACCTCACGAGGTTTGTAGAACATGCTGCCGAAATTATCAGCCTACTGACGTCATCTGCACTTTTAACAATCGCGGGCTTTGCGCAAAACTCGTCGCCCTTTTCCCATCCTATGAGCGCATCTACGTTTTCAAGAGCCTTTAGCGCAACGTCTGCAATATTCATTGCCCCTCCTCCCACTCCGCCTTTAATCTGCTCTTTCCAAGCTGCTTTGCAACATCAACGACGTGTTCTGCAACTTCCGAAAACTTCTTAGCCTCGCCTGCGGAGACCCAGCTTACCTGAAGCCTTTCTGGCTCTATACCAACGAATTCGAGAAGGTTTCTGAGCAGAGCCATCCTTCTGCGCATGTAGAGATTGCCCTTCATGTAGTAGCAGTCGCCAGGATGACAGCCCGCTACGAGGACGCAGTCTGCTCCTTTCCTGAGCGCGTACAGAACATGGATAGTATCGACTCTGCCGGAGCACATGACTCTGATCGGCCTGACATTCGCTGGGTACTTCATCCTGCTAATTCCGGCAGTGTCGGCTCCGGCGTACGCACACCACCTGCAGAGGAATGCCACAACCTTTGGTTCGGATTCGGGCATGTGTCCACCTCGTAACTGTATCGATTAATAATTTAAGATTTACCATATGCTTTTAAGTTTACCGTTTTCGAACCGCTGCGCCATTTATAAATACTTAATCCCTTCTGCCAAGCCTTATTAATCCCCTCCAGCAAACTCAGCACAATGATTCGGATAGATGGCAGTTATGGGGAAGGCGGTGGACAGATTCTGAGAACTGCTGTTGCCCTCTCGTGTCTGACAGGTGAGGCGGTTGAAGTTTACAACATAAGGGCTAACAGGCCGAAACCCGGACTCGCGATGCAGCATCTGAAGGGCATAGAGGCTGCAAAGCTGATAAGCGATGCAGACGTCGAAGGGCTTAAAATCGGCTCTACACGCGTGGTATTCAGGCCTAGAAAGTTGAACGGAGGAAAATTCAGGATTGATATAGGCACTGCTGGAAGCGTAACACTCATTCTCCAGACTGTTCTTCTTCCATCCCTCGCTGCAGAGAAGGAGAGCTTTTTCGAGATAAAGGGTGGAACCGACGTGAAGTGGAGTCCCCCAGTTGACTACGTCAGCAACGTGACGTTAAAAGCGCTGTCCGCACTGAAAGCCGGAGTTAAGATAGACGTTCTCGCCAGAGGCTACTACCCGAAGGGCGGTGGAGTCGTAAGGGTTTCGGTTTCCCCGTCAAAGCTTGAAGGATTTGAGTTCTCCGAGTTTGATTGCGACATCATCAAAGGCATAAGCCACTGCTCCAACCTCCCGGCCCACGTTGCGGAAAGGCAGGCGAAGGCAGCCAAAGAAGTTCTTGAATCGAGAGGCTACAATGCAGAGATAAGCTGTGAGGTCAGAAGGGACTTTTCAACGGGAAGCGGCATAACCCTGTGGTGTGGCTACAAAGGCGGTAGCGCCCTCGGGGAGAGAGGTAAACGAGCAGAAATTGTCGGAGAAGAAGCGGCACAAATGCTTTTGAAGGAAATGGAGAGCAAAGCCTGTTTCGATGTGCACCTTGCGGACCAGATTATGCCCTTTGCAGCGGTTGCGAGGGGAGAAACGAGGTACACGACTTCGGAAATATCGCTGCATCAGAGGAGTAACGCCTACGTTATTCGTCAGTTCCTTGGAGACGTCGTTGAATTTGATGAAGCGAAGAAAGAAGTTGTAATCAGGGGCAAAGGACTGCTATCCTGACTGGGTGCTTTTCAGCGCGTCAAGAATTCTCGCCTCAACAATCCTGTGTTCCGTGAAGTGCTCGTTAGGGTCTCTGATTAAGGTGTAGAACCAGTATATTTCAAAGAGGCCGAAAGTCAGCAGGGTGAGAACGAAGTATATCACGGTATTTCTGTCCGGAAACTTGCCTATCTTGGTCATCTGTAGTGTGTCTCCCATTGGCAGGACTGACGAGAGCTGCTCGAGGATGATTCTCTCGTTTCTGTCATGTTTTACAAAATCCTTGTTCAGAAAGTGGAATATGTAAACTACCACGAAGACTCCGAGCAGCGGGACGACATTCGATAGAAGGTAAATCACAATCCAGAGGATGGGATTTTTGCTTTCACCCTGCTCAGCCCTCATCCTGAGCACGGACTCTTTCAGCCTTGCTGACAGGTCTTGGTCTTCAACATGTTTCGATATTGCATCATATAGAGTAAGAGTTCTCTCCATATGGGCGTTCCGCCTTGAAATGAGTGAGTACACAATATACACTCCAACGACAGCCCCCACAGCTATGAAAAGCAAGCCCAAAGCGAGAAGCGTGTAATCGGGTTCTGTGCTGGCATATTCGTAGTAGTAACCGTGGTAGTAGTGGTGGTAATACTGCTGCTCTTTCGAGCTAGCTATCATCAGCAGCACGCCGATAAACGTGAGAACGGGCGGCACAAACATGAGCGCTACCGGCAGAATTCTGTCGGTTTCTTCACCTTTTCTAACAAGTCTCTCTATAACATCAATACTCATACATTTCTCTTTAACCATGAACACAGATAAAGTTGTCGTGTTTTCTATACCTTTTCTACGCCTTCCTCGACTCCCCGTAGACTATTGCAGAGGCAACAAGATGTGCAATCCTCAGACACTCCGGCGTGTTTCCCTTGAGCGTTGATGCCCTGATGTAGTTTTTCGCATCCTCTTCAGAGCATCCCGCAAGCTGGACGAAAAGGCTGAAGAGAGGTTTGATTTCTCCTGCTTTTTCAAGTATTCTTCTTCTTTCATCTGGATTTTCGGTTCTGCTAATCGCCCTTTCCATTCCATCGAAGTCGGGGAGCTTCTTCATTACAACTACAACGGGTATGCCCGTGTTACGATGTATTTCCTGAATGTCCGCTATGTTCATGCCTGCAAAGGTTATACCGGGCAGAAAGATGCACCTTATCTGCTCCCTGAACTTTGAGTCATTTATCATCGAAATTATCTTCTCCGATACGTCAAATCCATCGACTTCAATTCTCTCATAGAGAAAACCCTCAACGTACGTTCCAGCGGTAACACAGCCGACGATGCACGCATTTTTGCTCGTGAAACCCGAAAATCCGTCGTCAAAACCAACAAATCGCCACTGCTTTACCATCGCATCTAAATTTTTCTGCAGCTATTTAGCGTTGCCGTTGGTCGCTCATAAGGTTTACAAGCCCGACCAATCTTCGCTGCGCCCTGAAACTTCACTCTACCACTTAAATATCAGTCCGAAGTAGGGGGGATAAGACTTAAATAGCGAGGTTGCTGTCTATGGCTGGGGTTGTGAACGACGCACACCCCCCGTCTTCGGTGAGGGCCGGTAGCTCAGCCAGGAAGAGCAGCGGACTCTTAATCCGCCGGTCGGGGGTTCAAATCCCTCCCGGCCCGTACATACAACGTTTTTGCCTGCAGCAGGTCGAAAAGCACTTTATACCTATGAATGAAGATCTGTGGAGCGTGGACAATTATGAAAGCTTTTTAGAAGAGAGAGTAAAGCTCATAGCAAAGGCAATAGAGAGAATTTGGTATCAGAGTGCTGAGAACCGAAGCTGAATTTTAGATTGATAGTACCTTCTATGATAATTTCAATAAGAAATTTTTGATTTTGTATTGTTATATATTACATTATACTTAAAATTATAACTATCTTTAAGAATTATTCAAACTCAAGTCTGCACTCTCCTTTCTTCAGTCTTTCCTCAGGGTGGAACACTTTCGTCTCGCACCCTCAAGAATCTCATTGAGTTGACAAAGGGCCGCCTGATTAAAAAAGATCAAAAAGCTCTTGGAATTAAACTATTGCAGCAGCATTTCCACGATATCCTTTAGTTCACCAATTGTTTTAATTCTAAATCTGGGATTGCACTCCTCAGCCCATGCCAGCTTAAGAGGACCTTCAAACTCCACTTTCACAGTTACTACATCTTTGAGATTTGCAACCTCATTAATCGGCGATGGTTTATCATCTACTAGGAGAATTTTGTCACCCTCAGAAAGCTCGTATTCTTTCTTTATTAGTTCTATTCCCTCTATTCTATTTTTCACATCTTCTCCTACGATTAAAATTTTATCAAAAAATTTACTGAGCCCACTTTTTTCAATCCTCCTCCGTTTTAAGCTTTTTCTCCCGTCATCTCCCGCCATAATAGCAAGCTTGATGTCTATTTCCTTCAGGTATCTTAGAATCTTCTCACAATCCTTTACAATCCCGCTTTCTTCAGCTCTTTTTTCCCAAAAAATCTGGAGCAATTCATCAAGTTTCTGTTCGTTGATGAGAATGTTGAATTCTTTAAAGAGGTTTGGCCACCATTTCTTTCTGTCGTAATTTCCCAAAGCATCTTGCTCGTCTTCGTATTTTATAGCTTTTTTAACGAATTCATCCCTTGCAGAACCCTTTAACCCAATGCGCTCTGCAATGTATGCATACACTGGCCCTAAGCATGAGTAGCTGTCAACAAGAACCCCATCAAAATCGAAAACGATCACTTTCAATTTATTTTTCAGATTCATTTCTTACCACCTCTTTTGAGATATGGCAGGATGTACTTCTTAAAGTAGGGTGAAATCTGGAAAAGCACGGGTATTATCAGGCTTCCTAAAAGCAGCTGGGAGATTGGCGACTCCACTCCGTACTCGATTATAGCAAAAACTGAAGCCATTAGTAGAATGTAAATCAATGTAAGCAGTAAATACCCTCTTTTGATTCTTTTCTCATATGTTTTTTCTAACTCTGCTATGCAATCCCTGATTTTTTCGTGATAGCGGGCAATGAGCGTATAGATTTTATAGGGGAATTCATCGATTTTTCTGACTTCTTTTATTCTACTCAGCCCTAAAAGTGCAAAGGCTGTTTTTTTAGCATCGTGATACCAACATCCATCTTTTTTATATCTTTCTGGAGATTTAAAAATTTCTGCTACTACTGCATTTACAAGTTCATCATCACCGCCCCCGAGGAAACTAGCCAAGCCTAAAAGCGCCATCGTAACGTCTTGGAACGCACCCTCACTTATTCCTTTCACTTTCTTTTCTTCTAAAAATCTTCTTAGATCATTCTCACAAGCTCTTAAGACTTTATGTGTTACGGGGACTCCTGAACGAACGAGAGCATCAAGTATCTGACCCGTCACGTACGGGTCGTATAGGTACTCGTCACCTTTTTTATTCTCTATTCTCTCTTCCACCTTCGATATCACGATCTCTGTTATTTTTTTGGCACATTCGTCATACCCGGCAAGATTTAAGACATTCAACGCCTGTGCTAAATGATGAACGGGAAATTTTTTTGGTTCCCTTTCGCACTTGTTTCTAACCCATTCAGCACTTTTGATGACCCATTCATCCTGCACTCCAAGTCTGTACAGAGCCTGTAAGCAAATAGAGGTATCCCAAAGGTTGTTTTCCCAATTGTCTATGTTTTGAGTCTTCTTAAGCCATTCAACGCTCCTTTTAATTCCTCCGGGATACTTGCCTTTTATGAGCCACTCCTCGTTTTTTCTTATTTCATACATTGAAAGTGCTAAAAGAACTAAACACGTGTCTGCCACGGACTCATATCCCCAGTACCCCTCGGGATGCTGATGATCTTTTAGCCACCCCACAGCCTTTTTTAATAACTCTTCGTGTTCGACCGATATTCTTCTGGACTTCTCAAGCTTTCTGATTTCCTTCATGAGTTCTGTAAATATCTCGTCAACGTCTTCATGCATCTCTCTGCCCCCTGTATACAACCTCAAAGGAAGGTCACGCATATTCCTACAAATTATTGACTTAAAGCGGTGAATATTGCCATTTTAAAACTTTCTAAAAGTGATAATTGATTATTGCCGGTGCAAGCTACGAAAGATGTATCAGCTTAATTTTTGAATAGCTATCTTGGGGTAGTGTTACCTCAGAAGAAACCACCGCGTTGTAAGTAAGAAAGGAAGCAATCTCTGTGTTTTTTACCCGAAAAATGCCACCCCAAGCTTCTTCTAGATCCTGAAAGATTCGGCAATCAACTTTCATACCAGTCGAAAATGTGATAACCCACGAGGACTACGATTTAACGTGCTAAAGTTCGTCCACATGGCAGATATACACCTTGGATACAGGCAGTACGGTAGTGAAGAAAGGGCGATAGACTTCGCCCAGGCTTTTCTAAGGGCTGTAAACTTCGCAGTAGAGAGAAAAGTCGATTTTATCATAATCGCAGGCGATTTATTCCACAAAAAGAGTGAAATGGATCCCGTTACGCTAACCCAGGCGTCAAAGGTTCTTGAGAAGGCAAAAAAAGCCGGAATTCCGGTTATAGCTGTGGAGGGTAATCACGATTCTACGTACTTCAGGGAAACGTACTCCTGGATGGACTACCTTGCTGGCCACGACCTCGTAATCAACCTGAAGCCGTCTTTCGAAGATGGAATAGTCGTTGAGGAGTGGGACGGTCAGAGTGGTGCATACGTTGACATCGAGGGTGTAAGAATTTACGGGATGAAATACTACGGCTCCATGACCGAGAAGGTCCTCGACGAATACGCTGCAAAGATAAAAAAGAGCGAATTTACGATTTTTACAGCTCATGTTGGTGTAGAGGGGTACATGAACATATACGGCTGCATACCCGCGAGCAAGCTCCACAAACTGAAGAGTAGGGTCGATTACGTTGCTCTTGGCCACATCCACAAGAGCTTTGTCGAAGGAGACTTCATCTTCAACCCCGGTAGTATTGAAACATGTGAGGTTAGTGAGTACGGTCTTAAAAGGGGCATATTCTATGTTGAATACGACGGAGAGCTGAAATACGAACTCGTTCAGTTTAAGGGTAGGGATTTTATCATCCTCAGCTACAACCTCGATGAAGGCTTGAGCGGACTGAAGAAGTTGCTTGCAAGTAATAGAGCTGTAAAGCCCGTCGTTCACCTTAGCTTAACGTGTAGCAGAGAGACAAGGAAGTCTGTTGGAGAAGAAGCAGTAAGGGAAATAGTCAAAGAATCTCTCGACCCCCTCGTCGTTAGAATACAGTGGAATGTAGCCACCGATATATTCAGGCCTGTTTTGGGTGATAGAGAGAACATAGAAAAGAGCGTAATCGAGCAGCTCCTGCAGAGCTACAGCTACGGGAATATTGCCGAAGAGGTGCTCAGACTGAAATCTATCTTTTCCTCCTCCTTCGACATTCACTCAGTGGACAGGTTCATCGAACACGTACTGTTTGAGTCCAGGACGAATGAAGCTTCTGAGGAACTGGAAGTGGAAGTAGAAGCTGAAAAAGCTGAGAAAATGATGATGAAATGCTCAGCTTCAGGATTAACAAGTTCTGCATGCGCCGGCTCTGGGGATGTTTTCGAGTTGGACTCTAAGGCCGAAGAGCGCACGACATTGCAGGACGCCACCGCTTTTGACATGCAGAAAGCTGGAAGGGCAGAAAAAACAGGAAAGGCAGAAATAGATGAAGAAGGAGATGAGGAGATCTGGGACTGGAGGAGGGCCTATGATAAAAGAAGTAAGGCTCGTAAACGTTAAAAGCTACTCAGATTCTGTGATCAGGTTTACCGAAGGGGTTAATGCCATAATCGGTGAAAACGGGGCCGGCAAGACTACCATTCTGGAAGCAATAGGCTTCGCCCTCTTCGACAGTCTGCCCTATAAAATCGGCGATTTCCTCAGGAGGGGTGAAAAAAGGGGCGAAATCAGGGTTAGACTTGTTGGAAGGGACGATAGAGAGTACGAGATTGTTAGAAAGATAGAGGAAGGCAGAACAACAGCCTACTACGTAAACGACCTCGAGCTCGGCAGGGTTGCCGAGGGAAGCGCAGAGGTGATGGATTGGATTTTAGAGAACTTCGGTTTTGAGGTTGACGCAAAGACTGTTTTCGAGAACGCTATAGGGGTGCAGCAGGGGAAGATGGTTTCCCATTTTCTCGAACCGCCAAGTGTGAGGGATTCGATTTTCTCACCTCTTATAGGCGTAGAGAGCTACAGAAAGGCCTTCGAGAAAAGTAGAGAATACGAAAACTACGTAAGAGACAGACTGCAGGATGTCGAAAAGAAGCTCGTAGCGCTGTCCAAGGACATCGAGGCTAAGCAGAGAGCTGAAAGCAAGCTCGAAGAGTTGAGAAAGAGGAGAGATGAACTCAGAAAACAGCTCGAAGAGATCGAGAGGGTAATCGAGCCCCTGAGAAAGAAGATAGAGCGAATGGATGCTCTTTCAAGGGAGTTCGATAAACTTGCCCTCGATGAGGCGCGCCTCGCTGAAAGAATAAAGGCAGAGGAGAAGGCAATTCAGGAGATAGAGAAGGAAATAAAGAGAATTGAGGAGTTCGAAAAAGAGTTTGAGAAGCTCAGGGAGTCTGCGGAGGCATACCTTTCGGCCGAGAAAAGGATAGCCGAGCTCGAACAGCAGGAATCTGAGCTGAACAAAGCTTACAGGTTTTTGCTGGATGGGAAAATCAAGCTCGAAAGTCTCAAGGCAGAGATTTCGTCTATAGAGCGGCTGCTGGATGACATCTCGCAGAAAGAGAGAATTCTGGATGAGGTTAGTAGAAAAGCAGAGAAAGAAAAGAGTCTCAACGAAAGACTCAGAGAGTTTGAAGTTATATCCGCAAAAAAGGCTGAAGTCGATAAAAGGCTCGACGCGCTGGAAAAAGAGATTGAGGAAAAGAGGAAAAAAATCGAAGATCTTGAAGAGAAGAGGAGAAAGCTCAAAGATCTCGAAGAAAAGCTTGAGAAACTTGAAGATGTAGATAAAGCGAGAGATAAGCTCCTGAAAGCGATAAGCGGGTTGAGGGCAAAACTCGAGCTTGCCAGGAAGCAGTACGCTCAGATGAAAGATGGTGTGTGCCCCATACTCCGCGAAGGCTGCGATAGAATCGCAGGAGCGAGGGACGAAAAGCTTGCAGAGATAGAAAAGGAGCAGGAAAAGCTCATAGAGATGGAAAGAAAATTCGAAAAAGCTCAGAAGGTTTTTGAAAAGAAGAAGCAGATAGAAGACGCGATAAGCAGGCTCAGAGGAGAACTGAGGGGTTTTGACTCACTTAAAGAGGAACTTGGAGAGAAGGAAGCGCTGGTGAAAGCGCTCAGAAGTGAAAGGGAGTCTCTTGACAAAAAACTCAAAGAAAAGGATGCGATTTTAAAGGAGTTCGAAGAAGTAAAAGGTTCCATTGAGATGTTTGCAGCGCTACAGGCTGAGGTTGAAAAGAAGAAACCGCTCCTCAAAGAACTCAGAGAAAAAAGAGAAACACTGAAAAAAATTGAGGAAAAACTGCAGAAAATGCCCGAGATAGAGAAGAATGTGGAAGAAATCAGGCGCGAACTTACCCGACTCAGGGCGGTTAAGGAGGAGAAAAAGGAGGACTACGTCAGGTACATCGGCCTCTCCGAAACTGTTGCCGGGAAGAGCAAACTCGTTGAAGATGTTGAGAGAAGGAGAAAAGAACTCGATGAGCTGGGCAGGAAGTACAGAGATGTTAAGGAGCGACTCGAAAGAATCGCAGCAGAGTACTCGAAGGAAGAACACGAGAAGCTCAGGGAGAATCTTAACGAACTCGTGGGAAAAGCGTCGATGAGGAGAGGTGAACTCGAGTCGGTTGAAAGGGAAATTAACAGCGTCGAGAGGGACGTTAAGGAGCTGGAAAAGAAGGAAGAGGAATATAAAGAACTCAAAGCCAGAAAGGAGCAGCTTGAGAAGAAGTACGCCTTTATAAAAGACCTCAGGGAAATTTTCAGGATTGCCATTCCAGAGATAACGAGGGCCTACGTTGAGACCGTTTCCATCGAGGCAAACCGCATTTTCTGCGAGCTGATGGACGATTACTCGTGGGAGCTGAGGTGGACGGAGGATTTCGGCATAAAGGCGAGGTATTTAGGCAGGGAAATAGACCTCGCACAGATGAGTGGCGGAGAGCAGATGTGCGCTGCCCTTGCCGTGAGGCTGGCTCTTCTTAGAGTTCTTTCGAATGTCAGCATGGTCTTCTTTGACGAGCCAACGCAGAACATGGATGAAAATCGCAGGAAGAACTTCGCAGCTCAGATTTCAAGGATAGAAGGCTTCAGGCAGATATTCGTAATAAGTCATGACGACACGTTTGAGGAGATGGTGGAGAACGCCATTAAGGTCAGAAGGGAAAACGGCGTTTCTGTTGTTGAGTGATTTAGTCTTCGAGTTTGATCGATTATTCTTTGCCCATCCTGTAACCCTTCACCATCAGCAGGATCGCTACGGGAACTGCTGCCATAGCAAAGCGACTCACAAAAATAGATGCAAGAACTCCGATTGAAAGAAGGAGAACCCCAGCGTGAAAAACGGCCATCGCCTTCAGAATCTGGGCTTCTTTTCTCATTGTTTCTTAATAAAAAATAAAATTAGCCAGCCTGCGGCGACAGCATAGACTGGAGTTTCTTCTGCAGTTCGTTAAGGCGATCCTTGAGCCTTTCTTCCTGTCTCTGGAGCGTCTTGATTCTGACATCGTAGGTCTCCTTCTTTTCCTGAAGTTCCTTGATTATCTTCTCCTTGTCCACTTTTACAAGTACGCTTCCAGCCACCTTGAAGATTGGAGCATCCTCCGGAGCGTTCTGGACTTCCTCGAGAGCCTCACTTGCCTCTTTCAGCAGAGCCTCAACCTGCATCTTCTGAGCCATTACAGCCTGGAGTTGCTGCTGAATTTGCTGGAGCTGAGCAACCATATTCTGAACCTGCGGTGGAAGTTCACCCATTTTAACACCTCTCAACGGATTTTATAACGTCCTTACACACCTTGATGAGCCTGAGCCAGGCGTTTACAGATGCTCTCAGGCTTGTAAGGTCTTCAGCTTCAAGCTTTAGCATGAGCCTACCTCGTTCTAAATAAACTTTTGCCTTGGTTTTCGTCTCCTCAACCTTTAACGCCCGGTATACTATCTCAGCATCGCTAATTTCGAAACTGAATTCCGCTCTCATAGCACTTGAGCCTCATTATCGTTTTCTCGCCATATGTGAAATCGAGAACTATTGTCTTACCCGTCCTTCTGACATAAACCTTTTTCCTTGCGTCGATTTTTTGTGCGAACTTCATACCTGCTTTGGTGTGGGGTATTGCACCGAGAACCAGCGGGTCGAAGGGTGGCTTTCCGACGAATACCACCGGCCCTGGCTCCATCTTCACCTTCTCGACTTCTCCAGCGTTGAACCTGAGGTAAAGTACCTCCCTCCCCCTCCTAAACACCCTTAGTATCGCCGGGTTTCCCTTTATTTCCTGAACTATTGCGAAATCGCTGAACTCTGAGAGTTCATCCAGACTCAGCTTCCCCCTCTGAACGTACCTCCAGCCCATGAATCTCGCAAGAACCTTCGCAAGTCTCCTCGTCTTCCTTCCAGGCTTTCTCGAGGTTGTGAGGATCATATCCGCTTAGTGATGGATGAAGACCGGGATGTCCGAATGTCTCACGACAGCATCGGTCGTGCTGCCAAGCAGCATGCCTTCCACAAAACCGAGGCCGCGGGATGACATCATGATGAGAGTAACGCCCTCCTCTTTAGCCGTGCGTATTATCTGCTTGTGGGGCACTCCGTCTTTAATCATGATTTTGACGTTTATTCCGTCCTTTTCGAGTTCTCTCTTAACCTCTTCGAGCTTGACTGTGTAATCCTCGTCCTCTTCCCTGACGTGGAGAAGAATGACGTCCTTCCCGCCCGAGAGGGCTGCATGTCTGACGTAGTCGAGTATCTTTTGCGAATGTTCAGACAAGTCGTGGGCGTAAAGAATTCTGTCAAAAAGCTTTTCGACTCTCGGCTCGCATCCAGCGTTGCCTTTTTTCTTCTTTACCTTAACAACTATTACCGGCCTCGTTGCTCTCCTCACAACTCCCTCACTCACGCTGCCGAGGAGTATTTCCTTCAAAATTCCTTTTCCGCGAGAGGCCATCAGTATAAACGATACGTCTTCCTTCTCGGCAGCTTTGACTATCTCCGAGACCGGATCGCCGGCTGGAATTGGTGAAACGTACCTCGCTTTAATTCCCATCCCCTTTATCTGATCCACAAGCTCTTCGAGCCTTTTTGCGCTCTCTTTTTCTTCATCCTTTATCCAAGCTTCAATATCGAAGCCGGACGTGACACCAACGACCCTTGCAAGGTTTATTACCCTTATGAGGATAACTTCCTCAAGCCCCGCATTCTTCAGCTCTTTCAGGTAAACCAGCACTTTATTCGCGCAGTCTGAGAAATCCGTTGGTAAGAGCGCTCGCCTGAACATTTCCATAGTTTCATTCCTCCGGCTATATATTTAAGTTTTTGCCACATTATATACGCAAGATTAAAATTCTCCACCTTCAAGAATAATGTGATGCTTGATTTTCTCCTGGACAAGGCCATAGAGATGGCGAGGAAAGTAGACGCAAAGGCAATAGTTGTTATATCAGACGAAGAAGTTAGAGAGAAGGTGGTAGAGGACATTATTGTCTTCGTTGCTCCGAAAAGTTACACGACCCTCCTTGAGAGCGCAATGTGCTCCCTCGAAGAGGTCAGCCAGGATAACCTCATAGGGAAGGAGCTTTCCGAGAGGCTCCTGATGCTCACCCAGGCGAAGGATTACGTTTCGACAATGCTTTACTTCAAGGGGATAGGCCTCGATGGTAGTGCAGTTGGAGTTATAAGCGTTGAATCTCTTAAGGGGATTGTTGTAATAGATCTGGGAAAGAGCAGGATTCAGAAGGCTCTTCTCGAATGCTCAGAACGAGTCGATTTAAAGGTCATGAGGGCCGTTCTTTCCGTAGCGCTCAGCATAGCCCAGAAAGGTAGAGAAGGTAAACCCGTTGGCACGGCATTTGTTATCGGGGACGTTGACGAGGTTATGAAGCGTTCGAGGCAGCTCATAATCAACCCATACCAAGGGCATTCCGATGCTGTTAGAGACATCAAAGACCCGTCGAACTGGGAGAGCGTCAGGGAGTTCGCACAGCTTGACGGAGTTTTTATCCTCGACGAAAAGGGCTTAATTGTCGCTGCCGGCAGATATATTGAAGTTTCGGCAAGAGAGATGAAGTTAAAGCACGGTCTTGGTGGAAGACATCTTGCATGCGCGGCAATAACGAGAGAAACCAACGCAATATCCGTCGTTGTATCAGAGAGTGGCGGAGACATAACCATTTACAAAGATGGGGAGGAGATACTCGAGATTTCTGCCAGTATCTTGTAGCTACATTTTCTGCAATCTCTTCTTGAGTCTTCGTTCTCTCCAGACGTAGTAGGGGTATAAAAAGGGGAAAGTGTAAAACTCCATGCCTTCAAAGCTCTGTTTTATCGGAACAAGGGTGAATGCAAGGAGAACGAATGGATACGCAAGCTGTCCTCTCGAAATGAAGACCGGTGTTGCCATGAGCGTGAGTCCACAGATGAGGAGGAGGGCTTTCTTTGCTCCTTCTATCTTCTGTCTGAAAATTTCGTGCTCAATTTCAAAGTCCACGTCATCTCTGTGCTTTCCAAGGGTTGCCGCAGTGGTAAATTCGGCTATTACATCCACGAGTTCTCCAGAGGGCACTTTCACATAGGTCTTGTCCCTGAACGAGGCAACCACAATGCTCTTCGCAAACCCCAGCCTGAACTTCGTCATCCTCGGCTTTTCGTACGTCTTTACAGTATGTGGAACCTTCTTCCAGCGCAGGTACTGCTCTACAGCCCTCACGACTTTCTCGTAGTCTGCATCGAGGAGGTATCTCACGCGAACCGGTAGGCGAGGATGTTAAATTGTTTTCTGTTTATTGCAGTGGCACCATAGAGAAAAGTAGAAAGGCAGAGAACGCAAGCAAGCTTGGAATGTTGTTTGAGAAAGGTAGGAGCGAGTGTAACAGAATAGTGGAAAACCCCTGCCGTAAATACACTCTCAGGACTGCAGAAACTGCATTTGATAGCCCGGTATATTTTTCAAACGATGTTGTCCAATGTTCAATGGAGTGATTTTGAAGGATAACACCCCTGTAGTTTCACCGAAAGTTTAAAATCCTATGGCATGTCATGATGTAAAAAAATGGGGGGTAATAGCAGAGGATGAGTCCAGACATTTGCAGCATTTGTGGGCTGCCAAAAGACCTCTGTGTCTGTGAGGAGGTAGCAAAAGAGCAGCAGCAAATCATCATAAAGGTGGGCAAAAGGCGTTATGGAAAAGAGGTAACAATTATCGAGGGGATAAACAGCAGCGAAATCAACCTCGAGGAGCTTGCGAAGTTTCTCAAATCAAAGCTTGCATGCGGTGGAACAGTTAAAAATGGCATTATAGAACTGCAGGGCAATCACGTGAGCCGCGTTAAAGAACTGCTCGCAAAAAAAGGTTTCAACCCGGAGAGAATAAAAACCTGATCAGGAAACGAGAGCAAAGTAAACGTCTTCAAGCCTCATGGCTTCGGAGTAAATATTTACTATTCTGCCCCCCGAGGCTGTGAGGCCCTGGATAAACTCGTTAAGTTCTTTTATATCATCTGTCACAAACCTGTCTTCTCTGCCGTTTTCTCTGTAGTGAACAACGTACTTCTTTCCGGCCTTCAGCTCGTCTATCGGGCCGTAGTACAATGCTTCACCGCTCTTGAGTATGAGAACCTTGTCGCAGACAGACTCAACGTAGTACATGTTGTGAGCAGAGAAGAGTATGGCTTTGCCCTTCTTTTTGAGCTCTCTCATGAAGTTTGCTATGAACAGAGACGTTGAAGGATCAAGCCCTCCGGTTGGCTCGTCATATATCAGAATCTGCGGGTCGTGGATGAGTGTTCTCGCAATGGCGACCTTCCTCTTCATGCCCTTTGAAAACTCTCCAAGCGGTTTGTTTGCAGGTATCTTCAGCATTTCGAGCAGTTCGTCTATTCTTCTTTTGTCTTTAACTCCGTAAATTGATGCAAAAAAGGACAGGTATTCCAGCGCATTCATGTTCTCATAGAGCGAATCGACTTCCGGCAGGTAACCTATATCATTTTTCACCTCCTTAAATTCCCCGAAATCCCTGCCGAAGTATTCAACTTTCCCATCAGTGGGTTCTATAAGCCCAGTTAGGATCTTGATTATCGTTGACTTCCCGGCCCCGTTTTCCCCTATCAGTCCGAGAATTTCTCCAGAATCAAGCTCAAAGCTAACTCCTTTGAGGGCTTCGAAATTCCCATATCTCTTCTTCAGCCCGTTGGCCTTCAACACAACCATTATTATAATGTGAGCGACAGGCATATATTAGCCTTTTCCAAGGTGTGATAATGATGCGGCTCTTCAACATTTCACGCCTCGAGCTCAAGAAGTCAAGAAAGAAGTACTCCAGAGGTCTCGTAGCAGTAATAGTCATTCTATCAATTTTCGCTGGACTTTCGGCGTACTTCTCTGCTGGAGAGGGTGTTAAATCTGATAGCAAGCTGTACGTCGTAGCAAGCCCCTACAGGATTGAGGAAAGACACTTTGTCTGGTATCCGATGTCCGCCGGGAAGGCTATACCTCTCGTAAGGAGCGGCGAGGTTGACGTGGCTTTGGGTCAACTCTTCCTGATTGTTGGCAAATCCGATAAGGCTCTTGCTGCTGCAGACGAGCTGAAGGCATTAATTGAACGACTGTTTGAAGAGGAGCTTTACAGGAGGTACGGCAGCGACGCGTTTCCCGTGTTTGTGTCTGTGGAGTACGTTAAGAGGGATGTGACCTACCAGATTGGTTTTAAGGGTGAAGAGAAGTCCAGAAGAGAAGAAACTTCGTCTGCGCCTGGACAGGCTCCAACTCTACCTCCAACCCCTGCTCCAGCTCCAGAAGAGCTCCCTAAGCCTTTTGAGGAGACAGAAGGTTTGGGCAGGGTTATCGGAGGAGAAGAGAAGTATGTAACTCCAAAGAACTTTTCACCACCAAACCTCCTTGGAAAGCTCGTTTACGCGTTTCTTTTTATTCTACCGTCCTACTTTGCTGTACAGGTTTTCTCTTCGTCACTCATCGAGGACAGAACCGCGAAGAGGCTTGATGTGCTGCTCGCCACACCCACCTCACCCCTAACAGTTCTCATGGGAAAACTCCTGCCATACCTTGCAACAGCGGTTCTTTCAGTCCTTGCAGCTTCACTTATCCTGGGAAAAAGCCCGGTAGCTCTCGCATACGTTCTGCCGGTCATTCTCTTCTTCGCAGCCCTTCAAGCCTTCTTTGCAATAAACGCGAGAAGTTACAAGGAGATGACGTTCTTCGTAATTTCGACTTCTCTGCTGGTTACGGCCTATATATTCATCCCGGCAGTCTTCGCGGGAACAATTCCCGTAAGCAAGGTCTCACCAATAACGCTAATGCTCGCGGACTTCGAGGGTGAAGAGATAGGGCTCAGAGATTACGTCTTCGCAACTCTGCAGTTCTACGCCATGGCTGCTGTGCTCATGGTTCTGGCAGCGAAATCCATGAGTCCCGAAATAGCCCATTCGTCGAAGAGTATTCCGGAAAAGGTCGTTTTGGCCCTAACAGGTCTCATGAAGAGAGAATGGCACGCTGCCATTGCATCAATTGCAGCAATACCCTTTGTTTTTATGGTTGAATTTCTCTTACTCTCCGTCCTTTTCGTTCTTCCAATGGAGTATTCAATTCCTCTCTTCGTAGGCGTCGTTGCAGTGGTTGAGGAAGCGTTTAAGGGCTCCGTTTTGCTTGCTGCTATAAGAAAAGGGCTCTCTCCCTACCCCTCTGCTCTTGCCTGCGGTCTGGGTTTCTTCGCCGGGGAGAAGCTGATAGTGCTGCTTAACGTGGCCACACAGTATAACGCCCTCCTACTTGCACAGTTCTTCGTTCTCCCGCTAATTCTTCACGTCTCTACCATGCTGCTCTTTGCCCTCTTCCGCTCCCACCCCCCCCTCGCCTTTACTCTCGCAGCAACGCTGCACTTCTTCTACAACCTCGCGGTGGTGATGACCCTTGCTTAATTTAAGAATCGTAGAGCTGGCCGCCAAAGATTTGAAGAGTGTCGGGAGAGAAAAAACGTTTCTCATGGCAGTTGGTCTCCAGCTCTTCGTAGCGATGTTCGCCTCCGTTCTCACCTTCGGTCTCCTTGTCCTCTACAATCCATCTTACGCTGGAATTGGCGGTGATGTCGAGATTGGTCTTGTTGGTGATGCTCCTGTCCTTGAGAGTGTCCTCAATGCCATAAAGTACGACTCAATCCAGCAAGCACTGGAGGACTTCTATTCCGGCAAGATCGATGCGGTCGTGTGGCTGCCGAAGGAGAACCTGAGTTCTACGAACTTTGTGCGTGTTTACCTGCCTAAAGAAGAGGTTAAAGCAATACAGGCATCTATAGTCCTGAGAGAGAAGCTTGTGGAATATGAGGAGAAGCTCAGAGAACTCAGGGGAGTTCCGGGTGAAGTGAATTTGAAGATCTATTCTCCAGAATTCGAGTCGGTTGAAGTGCCAGAAGGTTCCTCGGTTCCGTTCAAGCTGATTTACGTGGTTCTTATACCCCTGCTCATGCTGACAACGGCAGCAACAGCAGCAGGCATGTTTATAGACCTCATTACGGAGGAAATTGAGTCAAAAACAGCCCACGTCTTGCTCGCCACACCGCTAACGCCCATCGAGTTTATTGCCGGAAAAGTTCTCGCAGCGATCGTGCTTTCGGCCATCCTCGCACCAACATGGATGCTCCTTCTTATCCTCAACGGCGTAGAGATTCACAGCTTTGCCCTCGTTGCCCTGCTGTCCGTTGCCGTCTCCTGCATATTTATCTCAATCGCAGGCATCGCAAGCCTCGCAGGAGATAGAGAGAGGGCGCAGCTAATCTTTTCCCTGTTAGTCATCGGCCTGATACCAGTCTTCTTCATCTCCCACCTTACGCCTGCTGGTCTGGTTACGAGGATTGCTGCAGGCTCACCATTCGAAGTGTATGCAGTGGTAGTGTACCTGACGGCGCCTGTTTTGCTCGTTTATGTGTCCTCCAGACTTATTGCTGACAGGTTGTTTAGAGAATAAGCTGCTCTGGCAGCTTTTACTTATCTTCAGAAACTCCGGATTTTAACGATCTTACGTTAAAAGTTGGAAAAAACAAAAGATGAGCGGCACCCCAACTTTTGGGACGCCGCCGGCAGGATTCGAACCTGCGACCATCGGCTTAACAGGCCGACGCTCTACCAGCTAAGCTACGGCGGCTCTTGCCATTCTCATGCTGAGGTGAATTTAAACTTTATCCTCGTATATGTGCTGACCACTGAACTGCTGCAAGAAAGTACCGGTGGGCGCAACATTTTACTTTTTTGACACCTTCGGGAAGATTGGACTTTTCACACTACGTTATTTTCGCGACAAATTTAGGCAAGAGATAAAATTTACAAAAATAAAAATCAGTACGTCTTCGCTATCGCGTTCAGGTAGCCCTTTCCACCGCAGACGATACAGCTTCCTTCGTATTCAACATCAATCCAGTCCGGCTTTTCTTCAAACCTTCCAAGTACGCTGCCGCCCGCTTCAGTTTCTATGGAATCTCCACACTCCGTTGACGAGCAAAGGTGTACGAGTGCAACACCCTTTCCAACCCATCCTGCAACTTCAGAAATGTTATCGAAGTACTTTATTTTCTCCTTCATCCTTTCGAGAGCAGCTTTACTCATGCGCTCCTTCATTTCCGCAGCCCATTTCTCTATTCTTTCCTTTGTAAGCTCCTCGACGGAAATCTTGAACTTCTTCCTCTCATCCCTGAACGAAACGACCACTGCGTTCTCTGCAACCTCCTTCGGGCCAACCTCTATCCTCATCGCTGCACCCTTCAGCTCCCACCTGTAGTACTTCGCTCCCGGCCTCTCATCGCTGTCGTCCAGCAAAACGCGATATCCAAAGCCCTTCAGCCTGTCAAAGATTTTTTCGCACAGCTCAAGTACCTCTTTCTCCTTCCCCTTGTACAGAACCGGGATTATGACTATCTGCGTTGGCGAAACCTCAAATGGGAGAATAAGACCAAGATCGTCTCCATGTATGCTGATCAGTGCAGCTATGCAGCGTTCGGAGATACCGTAGCAGGTCTGGTGCGCAAATTCGTGCTCTCCGTCAGGTTTCTCATAAGTTATGCCAAACGTTCTGGCAAAATTATCTCCGAGGTGATGTACGGTTCCGATCTGCATTGTCCTGCCATCAGGCATGACCGTGTCGAACGCGATGGTGTATGCAGCGCCAGGGAACTTGTCCCACTCCGGCCTCCTTATGACGAGGTACGGAATTGCAAGGAAGTCGTAAAACTCCTTGTAGTAGCCCACCGCCTTTCTAACCTGCTCTTCTGCCTCTTCAAACGTTCTGTGGACTGTGTGTGCCTCTTTGAAGGACGTTATCTCGCGAAGCCTTATCAGAGGGCGGGTGTGCTTGGTTTCGTAACGGAAGGTGTTTACAATCTGGTAAACCTTAAGCGGTAAATCTGCATGACTCCTTATCCAGAGCTTGAACATGGGATACATTGCAGTCTCACTCGTGGGCCTTAACGCGAGTTTTACATCTAAAGGCGTTAGGCCGCCATGGGTTACCCAGTAAACCTCGTCCTCGAACCCCTTTATGTGCTCTCCTTCCCTTCCAAGCTCTGTTTCAGGAATCAAAGCAGGGAAGTAAACCTCGTCATGGTCTCTATCCATTATCTCCCTGAGTTTTCCATAAACAAGCTGCCTTATCTTGAATCCGAAGGGATACCAGACGTAAAGCCCCTTGACAGGGTAGCGAATGTCCATTATCTGCGCCTGCTGGATTATCTCGTGATACCACTCGGAGAAATTCTCCTTTGGCGGCAGGCTTTCTGATTTATCCTGAGCCATTACAGTCACCTCTAAGGCGGGCGGGTTGGCTTTTTATTAAGCTTTCGTAAGCTGCCAGTATAAAGCGCAGAAGAGGTTTGATATATGGTATTAACGTTTGGTTAGCTAGCTGGGATGGATCGCTTCATTGCTCACAGTACTGGTAGCCTTGACGTGCAGAGACGTGCAGAGCTATGACGAGAAACTTCCCAATGAGATCTATGAGCAGTACATGGCAGCGTGGGGGAAGGTCAACCTTGTACCTGAGGAGGTCAGGCTGGAGGGGCTCATAGCCACTGTCCAATCAAACTGATTAGTGGGCTGGCAATTTTATCAAATTTGCAAATCTATAAATTTTTAAATACTCTGGTGCAGATACGTAAATTGGTGACGAATTATGACAAATGTGGATTACGAAAGAGAGTATAATGAAATGCTTGAAAAGGCTATGAGCAAGCCTGGCTTAGCGGAGCTTATGAGGTTATATGGGAATATTAACAAGAGTATCAGGGTAAGTAAGAGATGTACGGGCAGAGTTGAATACTATTTTGCTACGAACTCAGATCACTCCTTCTGAGGTGTAAATTTTGCCCTCGTGGGGCGAGATACTTAGAGAAATCGCAAATAAGGAAATAGTGTGGGCAAAGAAAGTTGAACAAGGTGAAAATCTACCACATCCGTGTGACGTTGTAAGAAGAGAATATCTTATGAAACTTCACAAATATACAGGAAGAAACACGATCGTTTATGCTACAAGCTGGACTCAAGCACACCAGATTCCACCGGAATACATAACAATCACCGAGGAAGATATTCAGGGATTCATGGAGGCCATCTACGGGCTGGAAGGAAAGGAACTCGATCTGATCCTACATAGTCCCGGAGGTCAGCCAAGTGCAACAGAAGCTCTTGTGACATATCTCAGAAAGAAATTTGATGACATCCGAGTTATAGTTCCCCAGGCAGCAATGTCTGCTGCTACTATGCTGGCTTGTGCGGCAAATAAGATAATAATGGGCAAGCATTCTTCACTTGGCCCTGTTGACCCTCAGTTGATCCTCGACACCCCTCTTGGTAGGAGGTCTGTTCCAGCTGGGGCAATTCTTGATCAGTTTGGATGGGCCAAGTATGAATGTGAGGGTAATCAAGAAAGTTTGGGTATTTGGGTTCCTATACTACAGCAATACGGTCCTGCTTTACTTATAGAGGCAAATAACGCTATAGAACTCTCTCAACAGCTTGTTAATAAATGGCTAAGAGAGTATATGTTCAAAGACATAGAAGATGGCGAAAAACTTGCTGAGGCTATCTCCAAAAAGCTTTCAGATCATAGATACTTCAAAAGCCACAGCAGACATATAAGCATAGACGAAGCAAGAGAATTAGGACTTTTAGTAGAAGAGCTTGAAAATGATCAAAAATTTCAAGATCTCGTGCTTTCTGTATTTCATGCGACCACTATTACGTTTGACCTAACTGCAGCTGTCAAGATAATTGAGAACCATGAAGGTAGGGCATTTATTAAGCTATACGGACATCCAAAGCAGGATGAGTAAATCAAGAGTTAATTGCTATACTTGAACTGTTAGATAAACAATCACGCCGGCCTTTCGAGCCGGCGATCATACGGGACTCTCGATCCCGTGGTCCGGGACATAGTCCCAGCCTATTGTGTCCACAATCCTGGACCTGCATGCAGTTGCAGATCCTGCAACAAGGTGTGTGAACACAATAGACTGCAAAACGTTCCGACCTTGCGAGTCGGTTTATCATGTGGGCCTGTCGAGCCGCGACTCGGGTTCAAATCCTAAATTCTACAACCTTGCGAGTCGAAAGATTCTTCGACACTGTGGTCTTGGCAGTCTCTTCTCCACATTAACCCCCTGTTATCACCTTAGAACACGCCAGCCTGACGGTGCAAAATTAAAGCTTGTGTCCA
The DNA here is from genome assembly GCF_000194625.1 of Archaeoglobus veneficus SNP6. Lineage (NCBI taxonomy): Archaea > Methanobacteriati > Methanobacteriota > Archaeoglobi > Archaeoglobales > Archaeoglobaceae > Archaeoglobus > Archaeoglobus veneficus. The sequence continues at coordinate 1,886,072 of NC_015320.1, forward strand.
CACTTCCGTTGGATTCAAACGGATAAATAGAAACAGGCCTATAATTCCATAAGGATTCCACGGAGTAAGTGTCCCACAATCCTGGAACTGTGGATCCCAGGAACCAGGTTTGAACCATAAGTCCCGCAACCTTTCGACTCGAAAGAGTTTGACCTACTTCACTGTGGAGATGAGGCTCTCTTTTTTCTACCTCCCCGTCAACACCATAGAACATGCTAAAGTTTTGGTGCTAAACAAAATCACCAATAGATTTCAATATTTGAGACTATTCCCAAGCTCTCCCAGTAAAAGCCCCCTAATAATTCTTTCTGCTCCTCTAGTTCTTTGTATTTCTTGTCCAGCTTCTCCTTTTCCTCCTTTAACTCATCATACATTCTCTTGAGCTTTGCATATTCAACAGGATCGTGAATGACTGTTCTCCCTCTCAATTCTTTTTCGTATTCTTCAACCTTTTTATTAAACTCTTCAGCTTCTTTATTGTACTCTTCTAATGCCTTCTTGTACTCTATCCACTTCTGTTTGTAGTCCTCGTAAAACCAGTATTCTGGAGATTTTGCTTTATCTATACTTATCAGACCATACTCCTTACCCACAACCACATAGGCAATCTTATCGTAGTGCGGTGGGGAAAACGTCACCAATTTACCATCAACAAACTGATAAACTGTAATAAAGCCACCTCCAGTACAATCAACGTAAACTAGCCCTTTATCGGTTGTATTAAAGACATTGAGAGCATGTCCTATGCCATCAACAAAGTCTATTGCAACAAATCCAGCTCTAATTCCAGCAGCTTCAGCGTTGTTGTGAAGCATTTCGGCAAAGTCGGCACAGACAAACGAAGCATAGTCGTAAGAGAGTTTGTCGGTATCATCCTTTTTGAGGAAAGAGATTAGTTCATCCCAAGTAGGGTCGGTTGCGTTTTTATAGTTCACTAAGCAAACCCTCTCTCCCGATGCCTTAGCAATAGGAATACAATTTCTGTAGACATCAGGCTCAATGGTCTTCTTTACAGCCTCTATATTTACTGGAGGGATCGACGGAATTTCTGATAATATACCTCCCTCTTTTATTTTATCGAAGAACGGAAGAATTTCTTGGTCGAAATAACCCATAAATAGGACTAACAAAGAAAGCAGAATCAAATACTTGATCTTACTTGATTTTTTCTTTTTCTGGGTTCTGACTGGAACAGAATATGGTGTCGGTCTTATTTTACTCTTAGGCAAAGAAGGCTCTTTTACTCTAGAGACGAATGGAGGTGTTTTTGATCTCCATGCCTCGATATTCACACAATTGTGAGAGGGAGGTAACCTATGGTCTTCGCAAAACAAGCCACCACAGTACCTGCACTTGAATGGATATGCAACGTTTTTGCCGCAGAACTGGCACTTTGACATCTAATCCACCTATAAGGCTTGCTAAAACCAAACTACGACATCTTTTGTTTGAGTAACCTTACTTGAGGTGATCTCCAACTCAATCGATAGTTTATCTCCCGTTATCTTTTCAAGTTTAGCTCCGGGAATGAAGTACTTCTTGGAGACTGCTCCATTAGAAGCAATTGTGAATTCGTCAAGCGGTTCTTTTAGTTCTCTATTGGCATTGAATAGCTCTATGCCACTTGCTGTTTTGCCAGAGATCACGGTTACTCTGACTGGTGCACTGTTCTTGTTTTCGAACTTCAGAGTTAATCCAATCCCGCTGGCTTCATGACTTGCAATAAAATAGTAATTTTCCAAGGACACTATTACTTTTTCAGCAATATTAGGAGTTGGGTTTACTACCACTGCCTGTGGATTTGATAACTGAGGAGTGTTTCCCGTCTCAAAATTCGGTGAGGGCAAATAGCCATATTTAAAACCCAAAAACAGAACTGCGATGACTAATATAGCCGCGATTGCGCCAACTGCTTTCGCTGAAATTTTCCTATGTGAAATATTTTCCTGGTGGGGAAACTCTTCTACTGGCCTAACTGTAAGTTTAGGATAAGACAACTCAGATACTTGGGTTGAAGAAGTTGAGGAAGGAGGGCAAGCCTCGAACAACTCGTCAAATTTCTCATCCTCTGTAGTATCTACTTTCTCCACCCTTATCTTCGGTTTTTCACGCCCTCTTTTTGCTGGAGGGACTTTGTAGCCCCCTATCCTTACATAGGACACTGTCCCCCTGTCAACCACTATTTTCTCAGGGACGTAGTTTTCGCAGCAGTGGTCGTGTGGGAGGCTGTGTTCTTCGCAGAAACGACCTCCGCAATAGCGGCACTCTTTCAAAGAAGATATCTTCCCACACCACTCGCACATGCGACGGAGGTCTTCCTCTGTAATCCCGGGAGGCAAAACTTTCTCCTGCTCGTAGCCTTTACATTCATGAGCCTCCGGTTTTCTGTGATCTTCACAAAAAGATAGCCCGCATTTAGAACAGATGAAGATGTTGTCGTTGAAAATATACTTACCACAGTAATAGCAGTACTTTCTTCGAGGCAACTGGTAGAGGTCTGCACTCATTTAAACCCCTGTTGTACATGATTAACAAAATCTAAAAACTTTTCGAAATCAAATCAGATAGGAAATTACTATATGTAGATGAATTAACAAAGAACGTGAAGACCTCGTAATAACTGAGGTGGGTTACATCAGTCTCGATTGTTCCCATTTTGGTTCCTAAAACAAAGCTAAGGTAACAAGTCCAAATAGGACACCAACAACCAATACGCAATCAAGGCCAGTAGTTTTCAGACAATTAATAAGAAATCCTCTCCTAATTTACCCAAATCTTTAGAAGGAAAGCTTCTGGTGTTCATACTCCCCTATATCAAACAAATAATGGTCAACAACAGTCAAATACAAGTGGACCGGTGGGGATTTGAACCCCAGGCCTCCGCCATGCCAAGGCGGCGCTCTACCGCTGAGCTACCGGCCCGTTTTGCTATGCAGGTTTCAACTGCGGGAGGTTGCAGGTGCAACCCTGTCCCTCTTCGCAATGTTAGACACCATGCTATTTTAAAGCTTTTCCCTACCGCACAACACTCTGAGTCTGAACCGTATTACATAAAACTCCAAAAACATTACCCTCGCACTGAAACTTTTGACTCCCGTGCGTTTCCTTCACAAACCTCGTACCACCCATTTGGATAAACGATGTACTGCGGAGTTCCCTGATATTCTCCACCAGGATGTCTGGCAGTCCAGTCAAGATTTAACCACACTCCACCTTCTTCGTCAATATGATAATGCATAGTCGAGTTGTATTTCTCTTCAAGATATTTCAGTATCTGATTCGTGTCCGTACTATTGTACTCCCCGAGGTAAACTTCAGCGTACGCATGGTCTTCGATGATTACTATTCTGGACGTGCCTCCTATTGCCTCGATGAGGGCAGACATAAGTATTGCATAGTCGTCGCAGTCGCCCACAAGGCCAAGTTCAATCGTACGGCTTGCTGGCGAGAAGTAATCACAGCCATGAGGGTCGCTAACGTAGCGCCATCGGTTGAAAACGTATTCGTAGATGTAACAGATTTGATCGATGTTGTACTCGCCCGGATGGATAGCCGCAACCTTTACGGCAAAATCCCGTGTTGTTGGGCTTGTGTAGTCTATCGCCTTTGATATCTCAGAACTGATTTTTTTGATCCACGCTTCATCTTCCATACAAGAATTTGAGCTAACGTTATGCTCTGCAGCCTGACTTTTTACGGGCACGTTTTGAGTATTTTGTGCATTTTGTATGCTGGCACACCCCATAAGCCCAGTAGAGAAAATCATCAAAGCTATCAAAAACGCAGCCCGCCACTTCATCCCATACCTCCTAATCCCCGGAAAATTAATCCGAGATATTAACTTTGCGAGGCGATGTAAAGCACAACAGCAATGCAATAGAACGTGTATACTGAAAAACCAGATTGGAGCAGAGGAGCAGGAAAAATAGTAAAGGCAAGCAAGGCCAGAATTGGGCAAAAAATACAGGATGACGAAAAAACATAAAAAGACACGTAGAACGTATGAGGAACATGGATTCAAGCGATACGAATGAGAACAGCGGCTGGAGAAACGTAAAACTCCTGAGCCTCGTTAGCTTCTTAAACGACCTGAGCAGTGAAATCATACTTCCAGTCCTCCCATTCTTCCTCCTCAGCCTCAACGCGTCCCCTCTCGGGATAGGAATCGTTGCGGGTATTATGGACGGCATGTCCAATATAATGAAGGCCGTATCTGGCTACTTTTCCGATATAAGGGGGAGGAGAAAGCCACTCGTTTTTGTAGGATACGGTCTTTCTCAGATTTCAAAGCTTGGCCTCGCATTCTCCCCATCCGTAGCTCACGCATCTCTGCTTACAGCATTCGACAGGCTCGGGAAAGGAATCAGAACGTCGCCTCGTGATGCCCTTATTGCGGAGTCATACGCGAAAAGAGGAAAGGCCTTTGGATTCCATAGAGCAATGGACACTTTCGGTGCCGTTATCGGCTCTGCTATAGCTGCTCTGCTGTACTTCCGCTTTTCAGACTACAGGAGCGTAATACTCATCGCCGCGCTGATAGGCTTCGCAGCACTTGTGCCGCTTGGGCTTGTAAAGGAGACTGGAAAAGCCGTAAAAAAAGTAAAACTCGGCCTGAGAATGAGGAGGTTCGTTTTGCTCTCCACAATCTTCGGGGCGGCGAGTATAAGTTACATGTTCTTCCTCATCGCGGCATCAAGCGAGGGCGTTATGACTGCCCTGCTCCTATACCTGCTGTACAACGTAGTTTACGCGTCTGTTTCATATCCCGCAGGAACCATCTCCGACATGGTCGGTAAGAACAGGATCGCTTCTTTCGGCTACCTCTTCCTCTCCTTCGCCTGCCTCTCCATGCTTACTGGCTCTGCAATTGTTGCATTCATACTCTTTGGCCTCTTCATGGCCTTCAGTGATGCAGTTCAGCGCAGCATAGCTGCAGAACTTTCCAAATCCATGGGATTCGGACTTGGAGCGTTTCACTTTGTTTTTGGCACTTCTGCCCTGTTCGCAAACATATTTTATGGATTTCTGCTCGGTTACGGCTTCGAATACGTATTCGGGCTTGCAGCACTGCTGGCGATGCTCTCTTCCATCACCTACTGGAAGGCTGTAAAAATGCCATCCGTGTGAACTTATGACAACCTTTTTATGTATAGGCTTTGAGGGGCTGCCATGAGGTTCAAGGTTGCCGTGCTCGGAGCAACAGGCATGGTCGGTCAGAAGTTCATCCAGCTTCTGGAGAATCATCCGTGGTTCGAGATTTCCGCTCTTGCTGCATCGGAAAAGAGGGTTGGCAAGCCGTACGGCGAGGAAGTCAACTGGCTCGTTTCCGCAAATGTGCCCGAATGTGTTAGGGACATGGAAATGGTACCCATGGATCCAAAGCATGTTGATGCGGACATCGTCTTCTCCGCCCTGCCATCTAACGTGGCAAGGGAAGTTGAGGCTGCGTTTGCAAAGGAGGGTTTCGTCGTTGCGAGTAACGCCTCAGCGTTCAGAATGGAGGAGGATGTGCCCCTCGTCATTCCGGAAGTCAACCCCGACCATTTGCAGCTTGTTGAAACTCAGAAGAAGAAGAGAGGATGGGACGGATTCATAGTCACAAACCCCAACTGCACGACGATTATGCTTGTGATTAGCCTGAAGCCGCTTATGGACCTCGGTTTGAAGACAGTAAGAGTTGCGTCCATGCAGGCTCTGAGCGGGGCAGGCTATCCGGGAGTTCCATCCATGGCAATAACGGATAACGTGATCCCATTCATAAAGGGTGAGGAAGAGAAGGTCGAGACCGAGCCGCTTAAGCTCCTCGGAAAGTTTGATGGCAAGAAGGTAAATCCAGCCCCAATAAAGGTTTCAGCTTCCTGCCACCGCGTCCCTGTGATAGACGGCCACACCGAGGCTGTCTGGGTTGAGTTTGACAGGGACGTGAGCGTTGAGGAGGCAATTGCAGCCTTCGAGTCCCTCAAGCCCCTTGACCTGCCAACGTCGCCTGAGAAAGTCATCATCGTGAGAAGCGAGCCGGACAGGCCCCAGCCGAGGCTGGACAGAGACGAAGGTAACGGTATGAGCGTCGTCGTTGGAAGGGTAAGAAAGGACAGCAACGGCCTCAAGTACATTGTAATGGGCCACAACACAGTTAGAGGAGCTGCTGGAGCGAGCATACTCAACGCAGAGCTTATGGCAAAGAACGGGATGATTTAGCGCTGGATAATTTAGCGCTAAACTATTTTTACTACTTCAGCCACTTTTATTTTTAAGCTTGGAGTGTTAATTTTTGAAAAGCCAAGACAGAGGAGTTATGGACGTCGATAGCTACATCAGCAGACTCAGAAAGCTCGTAGAGCTCGAAAGAAGAGCTGAAATCGAATCGATGAAGGAAGAGATGAGAAAGCTCTCGGGCTATGAAAGAGAAAGGCGAGGCAGGGCTATCCTGAGGCTCAACGGCAAGGTTATTGGCAGGGAATTCGGCTACAAACTCGTCAAGTACGGCAGAAAAGAGAGAATAGAGACGGAAATAAGCGTTGGAGACCTTGTGGTAATAAGCAAAGGCGACCCGCTGAAGAGCGACCTCATTGCAACTGTTGTGGAGAAGGGGACTCGCTACATAGTCGTCTCAATCGACTCAATTCCAGAATGGGCGCTCAAAAACGTCAGAATAGACCTCTACGCCAACGACATCACGCTCAAAAGAATGATAGAGAATCTGGAAAAGCTAAGTGAGAGCGGAAAGAGAACTTTGAGGTTTCTGCTCGGCATAGAAAGGCCAAGAAAGCCAAAGGCTGTAAACTTCGAACCGTTTGACAATAAACTTAACGAAAGCCAGAGAGAAGCTGTAAGCCTTGCTCTCGGAAGTCGAGACTTCTTTCTCATACATGGCCCATTTGGAACCGGAAAGACGAGAACCCTAACAGAGCTAATTCTTCAGGAGGTTAAGAGGGGCAACAAGGTTCTCGCTACAGCTGAGAGCAATGTGGCTGTAGACAACCTCGTCGAAAGGCTCGCGGGAAAAGTCAGACTCGTCAGACTGGGCCATCCTTCAAGAATTTCCAGGCATTTAATCGAATCTTCCATCTTCTTCCAGGTGGAGAAGCACGAAAGGTTTGCAAAGGCAGAAAAGCTCAGAGATGAGGCTGAGAAGCTGATTAGGCAAAGAGATTCTGAAGTGAAGCCTTCCCCCCACTGGAGGAGGGGTTTGAGCGACGAGGAAATAGTTAAAGCGGCTGAAAGAGGGAAGAGGTTCAGAGGAATTCCGTATAGAGTTCTGAAGTCAATGGCTAAGTGGATAAAGCTCAATCGAGAAATCCAAAAGCTGCTCGACGAGGCACGGGAGATTGAAGAGGAGATAGCGAGAGAAATAATCAACAGTTCTCAAGTAGTCCTTGCAACCAACTCGTCTGCAGCGCTGGAGTTAATCAAAGACGTAGAGTTTGACGTTGCAGTCATCGACGAAGCTTCGCAGGCGACGATCCCGAGCGTTCTGATTCCTATTTCAAAAACGAGACGCTTCGTTCTTGCCGGAGATCACAAGCAGCTACCGCCAACGGTTTTAAGCCAGGAGGCTGCGGAGCTAAGCGAAACGCTGTTCGAAAAACTCATCGAAGCTTATCCCGAGAACTCAAAAATGCTCGAAGTTCAGTACAGGATGAACAAGAAGCTCATGGAATTTCCGAGCAGGGAATTCTATGGTGGGAGGCTAAAAGCGGACGATAGTGTTAGGAACATCACCCTCGCCGACTTGGGTGTCAAGGAGCCGAAATTCGGTTTTTGGAATGAAGTCCTTGGCAGCGAACCCCTCGTGTTCATCGATACGTCGAAGTGCGCGGACAGGTGGGAGAGGCAGAGGAAAGGTTCTCCTTCAAGGGAGAACGAGCTCGAAGCGAGAATCATCAAGGAGCTCGTGGAAAGGTTGCTGAAGATTGGTGTTAAAGCTGGGCAAATAGGTGTGATAACCCCCTACGATGATCAGGTGGACTTAATTAAAAGGTACATAAAGGGAATCGAAGAAATTGAGGTAAAGACAGTTGATGGCTATCAGGGAAGGGAGAAGGACGTCATAATAATCTCCTTTGTAAGGAGCAACGAAAGAGGGGAAGTAGGCTTTTTAGATGATTTGAGAAGACTAAACGTCTCGCTGACGAGGGCAAGAAGAAAGCTAATCGCAATTGGTGATACCGAGACGCTAAGTACTAACGAAACATACAGGAGGTTCATAGAGTTCGTTAAAAAGGAGGGGAAGCTTGTTAGCCTATCAGCTCATCAATGTATGCTTCAAGGTTCAGCAAAAAGTCGTTGAACGCGTGGAAGGGCACGACTATGCAGCCCTCGTGCTCCACGATGCTGTCGTCTATTAGCGAAACGATAACGGGAACAACTTTTTTGCCAACAATCTTCTCGTAGCGTTTGCACCGCTCTGCGTGCTTCTTAGCTTCTTTTCTCAAGGCCGATGCTCTGTACCACGTATGGGTGTAGCGTTTCGCATCAATGGCAAGAATAAAACCGTAACGCTCCGCAACGACATCTATCTCTGCCCTTCCTTTTTCATCCTTAAAGACGACCCTGAAAGCTGTTTTAAACTCGTGCGCCTCCAGGATTTCCTTCGTAGCTTCTTCGAACTCCTGCCAGCTACTTACTTCTTGCTTTTTCGATTGCCTCACTTGTGAGTTCATCGCTGGATGTGAATACAACAAGGTATTTGGGCTTCTCGTCGAACTCGTCAACATCCTTTTCCTTGAAAACGTCAGCGACAACTCCGATAGTTACCATGTAAAAGTCTCGCTTTCCCAAGCCGTAGGAGTTGCCGCTTGCCTCGTCTATGTCCGTTACATCACTCGAAACGATTACCATCGTGTCTTCGCCAAGATTCTTTTCTAAGAACTTCATAAAACCCTCTTTGTCAAAAACGTAGGTAGGCATAACCTCAGCCCCCTACACAGCCCCCTTAAGCCTTTCGAAAAGTTCTGCCATGCCAAGGTTGCCCACTATCATGATGTCGCCAGCTGGATTCGCAATCCTGTAGTTACACAGATGGACATTCGGGCCCGTAGCGACAATGTCCCTCACCTCGACGATTTCGCCAACGTACGCTCCATGTCCCATATCGTTAAAGACGTCCTCGTTGCTTATTTCCCCCTTCACAAATCTCTCGATAAACTCTTCAATGCCGTTAGTACCTTTATTCCGCATTACGCTGGTGTGGTGCTCGAAAAGGGAGCATATGCGACCATCCTTATCTGCGACTGCTCCAACGACGTGGGAGTTGCCGAAGTTGAGCAAAAGGGCGGGAAAGTCCGTTACATCGAGCATACAGCCGGCTATTGCTGCAAATACTGTATCGATCACGTACAGTTCCAGTTCAACGCCTTCATCGTTACAGAAATCTTTAACACTTTGGGCAACACTCATCATTCTGTTGAATTCCCCGGGAATTTTTTCTGCAGGGAACAGGAAGTCGTGAAGGTATCCGCTCCGCTTTATCATTCTCTCGAACATCTTAAAGCGGAAACGCCTGTTGCTTTCGTGGGGCGAGAAGCCATGGTCTTGCACTGCCACAACCATCGTTGGCGGTAGCTTTTCTCCGACCGCTTCAAGAACATTCCTGAAAAATTCAATGTCTACATCTCTCATCTCTATGACTGCCACATCGCCTTCAGGCTTGCTAAGCAGAATGCCCATCTGCTTTACTTTCTCGAGGTCATCGGCAATCGTTAGAGCTGGATTTTCTTCAGCGTAAACCTTCAGGCCAGCGTTTAAGTGCTCTTTAATGGCCTTTACACACGCTCCACCGCCCATGGTATAGCCGGTGAGGTAGATGTCTTTGCCCTGCCTTGTCGCCTCCCTTATCTTTCCAGCAACGATTCTCGTTGGCGACGGTAGAATCATCTTCGGACAGTTTCTGATGTTTTCGTCTTTAAAGAGAAGAAAGTCCTGCGTACCACTTCCAACGTCGAGTGTAAACAACCCCATGCCGTTGCCTTACCCATGCTGCTTTTACTTTTTCCTGTGATTCCGCTGGATGCACTGAAATTGAAATCCTCGCAAGGTTAAAAGCAGATGCATGCGACGCTGCGAGGACTGCAGGTACTACAAGCAGTGCGTCGAGTGGAACTGTCTGAAAAATCCCGATGAATGCGACCATTACATGCCCAAAGGGGAAAACGAAGAAGAAAAATAATACAAAAGCGTTCAGGACTCGGAATACTCAAGCGCAGCCCTGACGAATCCAACGAAGGGTGGCGAAGGAGAGTACGGTCTCGACTTGAATTCTGGATGGAATTGTGTGCCGAAGAAGAAGCGGTTTTTCGGATACTCCATGATTTCCATTCTTCTTCCTCCGTCAGAGTAGCCAGAGAATACGAGCCCATGCTTTTCAAAGTCTGGAATGAACTCAGGGTTAACTTCGTAGCGGTGTCTGTGCCTCTCGTACACCTTCTCCCTGCCGTAAAGCTTGTGGGCGATAGTTCCTGGCTTTATCGTGACCTCTATGTCTCCGAGTCTCATTGTTCCACCGAGTTTGTCAACCTCGCGCTGCTCCGGCAGCAGGTCGATTACCGCGTGCTCCGTCTCAGCAAGTTCGCTGCTGTTCGCATCCTCCCATCCAATGACGTGCCTCGCAAACTCGATAACCGCAAGCTGGAAGCCGAAACATATGCCGAGGAAGGGTATGTCGTTCTCCCTCGCGTACTGTATGGCCCTCATCTTTCCAGCACTCCCTCTCTGGCCAAAGCCTCCAGGAACGAGAATTCCATCGGCATCTATGGCAACCTCATCAACTTTCTCGAGTTCTTCGCTATCGACCCAGAGTACATTTACCTTGCAGCCGGCTGCGATGCCTCCGTGCTTTAACGCCTCGCGAATGCTTAAGTACGAGTCCTTTACGTTTATGTACTTGCCCACAACTGCAATAGTCACTTCTTTCTCGAGGCTTTTGAGCTTTCTAACCATCTGCTCCCATTCGTCGCTCTGCCTCCTCTTCTCGAGCTTCAGCTTTTTGACTATGTACTCATCAAGCTTCTCCTCTCTGAACATCAGCGGAACCTCGTAGATGTCGCTGGCGTCCTCCGCGCTTATAACGGCTTCAACGGGCACATCGCAGAACAGGGCTATCTTCCTCTTCGTCCCGTCCAGCAACTTCTCCTTGCACCTTCCGACTATTACGTCCGGCTGCAGGCCTATGCTGCGCAACTCCTTAACGCTGTGCTGCGTGGGCTTCGTCTTCTGCTCCCCGCTCGAGTCGAGGGGTACGAGGGTTACGTGTACGAGGAGGAAGTCTTCCTCATTCTCTTCGTTGTGCATCTGCCTTATCGCCTCGTAGAACGGCATCCCTTCGATGTCTCCGACCGTTCCACCTATTTCAACCAGACAGATTTCTGCATTCGTTTCTCTGGCGACTCTTCTTATCCACGACTTTATCTCGTCAGTTACGTGGGGAATTATCTGAACAGTCTGACCAAGGTAGTCTCCACGTCTCTCCTTCTCGATTACATTGCGATATATCTTGCCCGTCGTTATGTTGTGATCTCCGGTAACTTCAACGCCTATGAAACGCTCATAGTGTCCCAAATCCAGATCGACTTCCGTGCCATCCTTCAGGACGTAAACCTCACCGTGCTGAAAGGGATTCATTGTCCCCGCATCGATGTTGAGGTATGGGTCAACCTTGATGGGGATTACCCTGTAGCCCATATCTACGAGGAGTCTGCCGATGGATGCTGCGGTAATCCCCTTACCGAGTCCACTCATGACACCGCCCGTGACCATAATGTACTTCGTCCTGACTCCGTCGCCCATACTCTCACCTCAGTTCTGGAGGAAGCATGTTCGGAATCCCGTCTTCAATGGGGTATTCGATGTTACACTGCTTGCAGATTAACTTACCTTGCAGAATCTCCTCCTCGTTCTCCTTCTCAACGAAGAGATCGAGGTCTCCTTTACAAATGGGGCAGGCTAAAATGTCAAGCAAACTCCTTTTCATGGATAACCTTCACGACTTCAGCATATTAGTATTTTGGATGCAGGTTTACCTCAGACGTTAATGCGATGTCTAACCTGTCGTCCCAGTTGTTTAGATATTTACCGTTCCTCAGTCCACGATAAAGTAAAAAAGTTCAGAGCTTCTCAGCTCTCAGGTCTATAATCTGGCTCAACTCCGGGCCTGTGGAAATCAGTGTTACGGGAACCCTTACCTCATCCTCAACCTGCTCGACGAACTGCTTTGCCTTCGGTGTCAGCTTCTCCCACTCCGTAACGCCGTAGCACTCCTTATCAAGTTTGTCAATACCCGTAAGTGCAATCTGAGTTGCTCCGTTCACCATCGCAGAGTAGCGCGCAAGCTTTCCATCCCAGTAGCCAATTCTCCTTCTCCTTCCAGTCACAGTCCCGTACTCGATTATCCCGAGCTTCTCAGCCTCTTCCTGCGGCATCTCAGTCGGGAAAGGTCCGGCTCCAACCCTCGTTGGGAAGGTCTTGAAAACTACAACGACCTCGTCTATTTTCGTCGGTCCCACACCAACGTCCGACGCTATGGCAGAAGCGGTCGTGTCCTTGGACGTTACGTAGGGGTAAGTTCCGTAGTACAGACTGAGTGCAAAGCCCTGACTGCCCTCAATGAGAACGAACTCGCCCCTGTCAATTGCCTCGTTAACCTCGAGCGGTACGTCTGCTATGAACGGGCGCAGCTCCTCAACGTCTTTTGCCTGTCTCGCAACCCTCATAACCCTGTCTCTATTTGCAGGCCCGCATCCCGTTCCAGTTGAACCTATCTTTCCCTTCAGGTGCTCGCTCCCTCTGTCCTCCTCGATGTGTTTCTCCTCGATAATCGAGCAGCGGTAGTCGAGCCTCGCTCTATCGGCAACATCGAGCAACTCAACCTCCTTCAGGAACACGCGGGGGTCTACGAGAACACCAGCCCCTATAAACAGCCTCGCGTCCTTATAAACAAATCCCGATGGTATCATTCTAACGCCGAATTTCTTACCCTCTACTTCCACCGTGTGGCCTGCATTTGGCCCAACGCCACCTCTGGCAATTATTACTGGCCTGTCAGAATGGGCAATGTGGGCGATTATCTTCCCCTTACCTTCGTCGCCCCAGAAACCTCCAACCACTATCGTAGCTGACATGGTAAATCCCAAGGCCTCTTCGCAAAACAATATTTTAAGTTTGCTGATTTTGCTGCTGGATTACAGAAACATGATAGTTATCCAGACGAAGAGAGCTGGATTGGCCAGAATTCCGATGGAAAACCCAATTACAGCAGATTTTCCACGAGAAAGCCCGTAAACAAGCCTTGCAAGCACGGAGTTGTAACTGAAGAGAAGAAGAAATGCAAGCACGAGGGCTACAACGAAGTTCTGCGATAACATCGCCAAGTAATCGATGATGAGGCCTCCAGCCGTCACCACTAGGACGTAAGCGAGAAACTTGAGGCTTCTTATGTCCTTCTGGAAAAGTGTAAGCAGTATCGCGAGAATTACGAGGTTGCATATGTAATCGAGGGCGAATACTGTTCCGAGAGCAGGCGGCAGGTTGTGAGATTTGTTTGGAGGAATTGGATTTGCAAGACAGGTCTGGACTGACAGAATTGTCGAGAGAGTTTGTAGAACCTTTGCTCTCACTCTCCCACCCCTATGATCTAAGTAACCAAACAAGTTTCCTGACCATAGAAAGTGAATTCTTTTTACCTTTATGTTTTTGTTAGATTTTATTTAAATTAATAATAAGTTCCTTTGGAGTGATCATCCCAAAACTCCGCAAACGATTTCTGCAAACCTTATCTTCGCGTGCTTCTCAAGTCTTTCCGGCCTGAGGATTTTTCTCCCATCAACCATTCCGAGTCTTTCCATGACTTCTCGCTCCTCCTCTATAACTTCTGCAGGTATACCGTAGAACATCGCAAGCTCCTCAAGCTCTAAAGAGAAGCCCGTATACAGAATTGCCGCAAGGGCAGCAAACCTTTCGAGATGCTGCCTCTCAAGCTCGAGGGGGCAAAACATGGCCTTAACAACCTCTTCTGGAGCCCGGTATTCGTCCCAGAGGTAGTTTCCCCAGGCGTCGTGGACGTAAACTCTGGCAGCAAGGCCGATGGACTCAAGAAATTCGAAGAGCTGGAACGCAGCCTTTCGAAATATGGTGTGGGTGTAGAAGTGACAGAAAGCCCACTCGATATCTGACGGAGGGGCCAAGAGGTTTTTGCAGCAGATCTTCGGCAGCACATCGAGTTCAGCAGACTGCATATGAGGCAGGACATCGTACAGCTCGAATCTGTCTTCAAGACCGAGCCCGGTAGGATTTGTTCCTTCAATCGCTATGCCTCTACCTCTCTTTGACTTTCTAAGGCCCCTCAGCAAAATCTGCACGAGCTTGGGATTTTTCGCTGCAAATGCTTCCATCTCATCCACATGCTCTGAAATCCTCTCTTTTACAGCTTTCTTCGCTATTTTCCTGCCGTCGAGGGTCAGAGAAGTGAAACGGGGAGCCCACTTATCAGACGTTCTCGAGCTGCTCCTGGCAAGGCCGTAGCTCTTGAGCGTGGGAAGCATCTCGATATCGACAGACTTTATTTCAGCATCGCAGAAAGAATAGCCCTTGTTATCCACAGCAGCCTCGACGATTTCTCCAGCTATGTACAGGTAAACCAAACTGTTAATTGCTACGTCAGCCCTATCAAGAATTCCGTCCATTTCGAGATAGCGGAACAGTTTATCCACGTCTGAAAGTAGATTCCAAACTTTAAAAATTGTATCTTTAAAACCGTTCCCTCCAGATTTCCTCGGCGATTTCTCTAACGATGTCTGACATCTTCATTACCACAAGGGGTTCCATGTTCTGCCAGACCGTTCTGACGAACGGGTGGTGATAGATGGGAGCATGAGGAAGTTCAACACTACTTATTAGTTCCTTGAGCTTGAAAACATCAGAGAGGCACGCTTCCACTTCTTCAAGGCCAATCTCCCTCATTTTTTTCTCAAGGCCTGTGCAGAAGGCGTAGAGATTTATCGCGGTGCAAATGGCGTTCAGGTTTCCGAGTTCCTCAACGAGGGCAGCTATAGTCTCTCCAGCGTCAACGACGAGTTCGTCGAACTCGTCAAGGAGTACAGGCCCGCACATGCTCTCATCCATGCCGGACAGGACTTCTGCCACCCTTTCCGATATTGAAGGGGGCACTCCAAATGTCTCCGCAAGCTTGACGTAAGCCAACATCATACTCAATTCGCTCCGGTGGTTTTATTTTTTGTGCTGTCACCATCAGCCATTATCAGCAAGGCTGTGATTTTTTAAAGAATAAGGTTCTCTTTTCTCACACATCTCAGCCCGTCTACGTCCTCATAGAGCTCAACGTCGATTTTCGGCCCATCAATGTTTAGAATCATGAACGACGGAGTTAGAGAGGCGTTCCCGCCTCCCCAGACGCCAGTTGCCGAACCGGGATTCAGAAGAAGCACATCCTTCAAATAGATGTCCGGTGAGTGCGTGTGACCGGAGATTAGTACGTTTACACCCATTTTCTTCGCGATTCTTATGAGCTGATTCCTGTTGCCCCTTGGATATACCTGATTTCCGTGAATCAGGCCGATTCTGAGTTCTCCTGCGTCTATCACCTCATACTCTGGAAGTGGGAGGTGATCCATGTTACCTCTCACGACGAACATCTTCTTGGCGAGGCTGCTGAGGAGTTCAAGGACATTCCTGCCCGTCAGGTCTCCAGTGCATGCGACGACGTCGAAGGTCTGCGAGGTTATGAACTCCTCCACCACATCTGGCAACTTGGATGCTCTCTCAGGTATGTGCGTGTCCCCTATGACGAGCATCCGCATACTTAACTCTCTGTTTGTTGAAGCTAAATGTTTAATGTTTAAGTTTGTCCACAGATCCAGGAG